>NZ_JAZHYP010000001.1:0-851850 GCF_039650365.1 Mariniflexile soesokkakense
CAGGAGCTACATTCCCTATTGGAACCACTACCAATACCTTTGTGGTAACGGATGCTTCTGGTAATACGGCGACGTGTAGTTTTGATGTAACCATTACTGATAATGAATTACCTATAATAACATGTCCTACAGATATCAATCAAACTGCTGATTCAGGAATTTGTGGTGCTTCAATAAGCATTATAAACCCTACAGCTACTGATAATTGTTCAACAGTATTCACTTTTGTGGGCGTTCGTTCAGACAATTTAGCCCTTACAGATATATATCCTGTGGGAGTAACAACAATTACTTGGACAGCTACCGATGAAGCTAATAATACAAGTACACCATGCACACAAGTAATAACTATAACTGATAATCAACCACCAGTATTTGTTGAGTTGCTTCCGATTGACGCAACTGTAGAATGTGACCAAGTACCAACTGCTGAAATTTTAACAGCTACAGATAATTGTAATTCTGCTAATGTAGATTTTGAAGAAATAACAACAGCTGGATCTTGTGATTCAAATTACATATTAACACGTACTTGGATTGCTACTGATACTAGTGAAAATACAACAACACACGTTCAAATCATTACTGTTCAAGATACTACTGCACCAGTACTTTCATTACCAGCAAATGTAAGTGCAGAATGTAGTGATGATTTATCACCAATAGCATTTGGTACGGCAACAGCTACCGATAACTGTGATCCTTCACCTGTTGTGACTTATAATGATGTAATAACAAGTGGTGCTTGTTCAGGAACTTATACAATAACTCGTACTTGGACAGCTACTGATGTTTGTGGAAATATTTCTACTGCAGATCAAATAATTTCAACATCTGATACTACAGCACCAGAGTTTGTAGAAAATACACTTCCGGGAGATATTACTGTAGAATGTAGTTCAATACCAGCTGCTGAAACATTAACAGCTACTGATAATTGCGGAACGGCAACAGTAACAGTTAACGATGTTAGAACTAACGGAGATTGTGCTAATAATTATATTATCACACGCACTTGGACTGCGACTGATGAATGTGGACTTACAAAAACACATATTCAAACTATAACAGTTCAAGATACAACACCTCCAACATTTGTTGAAACAACACTCCCTCCAACTAATTTAGTTGTAGAATGTGATGCTGTACCAACAGCAGTAACGCTAACAGCTACCGATATTTGTGGTTCTGCTACTGTTTCTGTTAATGATGTAAGAACAAACGGTAATTGCCCAAATAACTATACGCTTACACGTACTTGGACGGCTACTGATGAGTGTGGGAACACAACAAAACATACACAGATTATAATTGTAAAAGATACTAAGGCACCTAAATTTGTTGAAGCATTGCCTAGTAATATAACCGTTGAATGTGATGCTGTACCAACAGCTCAAACTATAACAGCTACCGATAATTGTGGAACCGCAACAGTAACCGTTAAAGATGTTATAACTAATGGTGATTGTCCCAATAATTATATTATTGCTCGTACTTGGACAGCTACTGATGAGTGTGGTTTAACAACTATACATACGCAAATTATAACTGTTCAAGACACTAAGGCACCAGTACCAACAACAACATTTGATAACATATTAAATGTAAGTTGTACTAATATCCCAGATGTGCCTGCTTTAACATTTACAGATAATTGTTCATCTGCATCAAATATCATAGTGGTATTCAATGAAACAAGCACATTTGCAGATAATGTTTATAACGATTATGAAATTGTTAGAACTTGGACAGTAAGGGACGAGTGTAGCAATGAAGCTATTTATAAACAAACTCTAAATGTAGCTCTTGATGAAATAATTACTGATATTGTTGCACAAGACAGATGTTTTGATGATGGCATTGTGAATTTAAACGACCTAATTCCTAGTACGCTTAATACAAATGGCACTTGGGAAATGCTTGAAGGGAATCCTGTTGCAACATTAACAGGTAATATATTCAACCCAACAACACTTGAACTTGCTGCAGACTTCCTTCCTGATGATGGTGGTATGGATTATATATTCAGATACACAACAACAGATAATGGCTGTATAAGCATCACCGATTTAACCATGAATATAAATGCCGATTGTGTGGTGTTACCTTGTGGTGAAAACGACGTTGAAATATCTAAAGCAGTGACACCTAATGGTGATGCTTACAATGAATTCTTCGAGATCTCAGGAATAGAATTGTGTGGATTTAGATACGATGTTAAAATATTTAACAGATGGGGTGCTTTAATTTACGAGTCTAATGATTATCAAAATGATTGGAACGGTACCGCCAGTAGAAAATCGGTTGGAGCCGCAAGTAAAGTACCAAACGGAACTTATTATTATATAGTAACTTTAAAAGATAGTGGATTGGCACCATTTACAGGACCTGTTTACTTAGGAACCAAATAAAACCTAACCTATGAAATTTATTAAACATAACATAATCGCTATTGCATTGTTAAGTTGTACGGTTGGAGTTGCACAACAATTACCGCAATTCACACAGTATATGTACAATACAGTATCTATAAACCCAGCGTATGCTGGTAGTAGAGAAGCTTTAAGTATTGTTGGATTACACAGAAGCCAATGGGTTGGTTTTAAAGGAGGTCCAATAACACAAACACTATCTATACACACACCTTTAAGAAACGATAGAGTTGGATTAGGCTTTTCATTTATTGAAGATGATTTAGGTCCTGAGAATTTCACATACCTATATGGCGATTTTTCATATAGTATTCCAACAGGTAGAACAGGGAAACTTGCTTTTGGTATTAAAGGTGGATTTACACAATATAGTTTAGACCCTGATTTCCGTGAAGATGAAAGCTTAGACCCATCCATTTATGGTATAGAAGACCGTTGGACACCTAATGTTGGTTTAGGGGTATATTGGAGCACAAATAGAGTGTATTTTGGTTTATCAACTCCAAGGGTTTTAAATACAGATAAAAATACCGATGACGGATTTGAAGCATTAGATAGACTAAGTTACTATTTTACTGGTGGTGTGGTTGTAGATTTAAGCAAAAGCATCAAGTTAAAACCAGCATTTTTAGTGAAAGCGACTAACGGAGCTCCTGTTTCTTACGATTTAACAGCCAACTTTCTATTCAACGAAAAATTTTGGTTAGGTGGTTCGTATAGAATTAATGAAAAAACAGCAGCTATTGGTGGCATTGCAGATTTTCAAGTATCTAGACAATTACGTGTTGGGTATGCTTATGAAAAACCAATTTCTGAAATTGCACGTTACACAACTGGTTCTCACGAAATATTACTTATTTATGAATTCAAATTCTTAAGTTCTAAATTAAAATCACCAAGATATTTCTAATACTATTTTTCATGAAAGTTAAAAATCACATATTAGTTTGTATCTCATTAGCGCTAAGTATTTCTATGTTTTCACAACAAGGAAAGCAAAAACGAGCAGACACCTTATTCAATAAATTTTCTTTTGTTAAAGCTGCCGAAGTTTACAGAGAACTTATTGCCAATAATTACAACAAAGACTATGCTACCAGGCAACTTGCCGATTGTTATGCCTTTTTAAGAGACCCAAATAACGCATCTAGATATTATAAAAACGTTGTTAAACAAGAAAATGTACCCGTAGAATACTACTATAAATACGCGCAATCTCTTAGAGGTATGAAAAAATATGACGAATCTCAAGAGTGGTTACAACGCTATAAAGATTCTGGAGGTGTTGTTAATGCTAACGATTTTTCTAAAGACATCAACTTTATAACTAGTGTTTTTGGGGCCAAACAACAATATTTTTTAGACCGAGTTTACTTCAATTCTAAATATAGCGATTTTGGCGCTTTTGAACGTGACGGAAAAGTTTACTTTACATCTTCTAGAGATGAAGGTGTTGCCGTAAAACGTTTATATGGTTGGAATGAACAACCCTTTTTAGATGTTTATGTAACAGATGCTAAAACCCGTAGAAATGTCGATCATTCTGCTAAAATAAAAGGTGATGTAAACTCTATTTACCATGATGGCCCTGTTACTATAACTAAAGATGGTCGTACCATGTATTTCTCAAGAAACAACTACAAAGACCAAGTTGAAGTAAAGGATAAAAAAGGACTTACCAATATGAAAATTTACAGAGCTACTTTAAGAGATAGCATCTGGACAGATATTGAAGATCTATCTATAAACGGTGATGAATTTTCTACACAACATGCGGCTTTAAATAGCGATGACACCAAACTATACTTTACCTCAGACAGACAAGGAGGTTACGGAGGTTCTGATATTTGGGTAGTAAATATATACCCGGATGGTACACTTAGAGACCTACAAAATTTAGGAAAAGTGGTGAATACTGAAAGTTCAGAAGGGTTTCCTTTCATTAATAATGAAGGTACGCTATTCTTTTCATCCGATGGCCACACAGGTTTAGGCCTATTGGATATATTCGGAACCATTAAAGGTGAAAATGATGAGATTGTTGATGTAATAAATTTAGGAGTTCCAGTTAATTCAAATAAAGATGATTTTTCGTTTACCATGAATCCCAATGGCATTACAGGCTATTTTGCATCTAACAGACTTGGTGGTCGTGGTAGTGATGATATTTACGCCTTTCATAGAGTACCTACATTACAAGTTGAAGGTGTTGTAACCGATGCTATCAATACAAAACCTGTTGCAAAATCTGTAATCACGCTGTTTGATGATAAAGACAACCAAATAGCCTATATGGAAACCGATGAAAATGGTTTTTATCAAATAAACATCGATAGAAATAAAGATTATAAAATTGTGGCCAGTCAGAAAAAATACATAGATGATTACAGAACATTTACTTCTAAAAATATTCAAACAGAACTGATAACCATTAGTGCCAATTTGTTATTAAATCCGTTGCCTGATGTTGTAAAACTTGCTGAATTAAATACCATTTATTTCGATTATGATAAGCACAACATAAGAGAAGATGCAGCTTTAGAATTAGATAAGATTGTAAATTTAATGACAAACGATTATCCAGAAATGGTAATCCGCATTGAGTCGCATACCGATTCTAGAGGCGCCCTTTCATATAACGATAAATTATCTATAGATAGGGCCAATTCAACCTACGAGTATTTAATTTCTAAAGGTATCGATCCTTCTAGAATTACAGAGCATAAAGGTTATGGTGAGCGTAGATTAACCAATGGTTGTCAAGATGGTGAAAACTGTGAAGAAGCAGATCACCAATTAAATAGACGTACACAGTTTATAGTTGTAAAAATGGAATAAAAAAGTCTAAACAACCAAATGTGTTCAAAAACTAAAAACTCTTTTTATTAGATTTTTTAATTAAAAAAAAGACCCCATGAGATTAAAAAACTACTTATTAACCAGTATTGTTTTGCTATTAGGCACGTGTGCTTTTGCGCAATCTGGTTTACAAAAAAAAGCTGATAACCTATTCAACAAGTTTTCGTTTGTAAATGCTGCCAATACGTATAAAGAACTTATTTCAAAAAACTACAATTCAGATTATGCAATTAGACAACTAGCCGATTGCTATGCCTATATGCGAAACCCAGATAGTGCTGCGGTTTATTATAAAAAAGCTGTGGAGCAACCAAATGTGCCAAATCAATACTACTACAATTATGCACAAGCATTACGTGGTGTTAAAGACTATAAAGAATCTCGTATATGGTTAAAACGTTTTAAAGATGCGGGTGGAGATATTAAAGAAGCCAAATTTTTAAAAGATAGCGATTTTATAAACAGTATTTTTAATGCAAAACCACAATACTTTTTAAAAGACATTAATTTCAATTCTAAGTACAGCGATTTTGCTGCATACGAAAAAGATGGAAACATATATTTTGCATCTTCAAGAGACGAAGGCGTTTTAACGAAGCATACTTATGGTTGGAATGAAGAACCTTTTTTAGATATATATGTAAAATCTAATAACGATAGTATTGTAAATAATAAATTCAAGTTAAAAGGAACTGTAAATTCTATATATCACGAAGGACCTTTAACCATCTCTAAAGATGGTAAAACCATGTATTTTTCAAGAAACGATTTCAATAAACAAGTTTTAGGAAAAACAGATGAAGGAGTTACAAATCTTAAAATTTACAAAGCAACTTTAGTTGATGGTAAATGGTCAAACATTGAAGAACTTCCTTTTAATAGTAACAACTACTCTATTGCTCACCCAGCTTTAAATAGCGATGAAACCAAACTATATTTTGCATCTGATATGCCTGGAGGTTTAGGTGGTACCGATATTTATTTTGTAGATATAAATAGTAATGGTTATGGTACACCGCAAAATTTGGGAAGCCCTGTTAATACCAATAAAAATGAAAGTTTTCCTTTTATAAATAGTGAAAATAATCTGTTTTTTGCTTCTGATGGACACCCAGGTTTAGGCTTGCTCGATATTTTCGGAACCGTTACAGATGAAAACAAAAAAATTATTAGTGTAATCAATTTAGGCGTTCCTGTAAATTCAAGTAAAGATGATTTCTCTTTCTTTATGAATGAAGATGGTTTGTCCGGTTATTTTGCTTCAAATAGAGATGGTGGTATGGGTAGTGATGATATTTATGCTTACGATAGAATTCCACAGTTAAAAATAGAAGGAACCGTAACCGATGCCGAAACGGTTAGTCCGGTAGCAAATGCTACAATTACTTTATTGGATAGCAACAGTAAACCAATAGTAACTATAGAAACTGATGAAAATGGACAGTATGACATTAATATAGACAGAGATACCGATTACTACCTAAATGTTAAAAATGATGATTATTTAGATAGCACTATATCGGTAACATCTAAAGGCATCGACAGAAGTGTTACAAATATTACAGCAAATATAACGTTAAGTCCAAATAAAAATAAAGTAGCTCCAATTACAGAGCTTCAACCTATTTATTTCGATTTTAATAAATACGATATTAGACGTGATAGTACTATTGAATTAGACAGAATTGTAAACTTAATGATGAACACCTACCCTAACATGTTTATAAAAATAGAATCGCACACCGATTCCAGAGGTACATCTAGTTATAACGATATACTATCGGAAGAAAGGGCTAAAGCTACTTATGAGTATTTAATAAATAAAGGTGTAGATCCTGCTAGAATAACCGAATACAAAGGTTATGGGGAACAACGATTAACAAACCAATGTAATGGGACAGTGCCATGTACAGAAGCACAGCACCAATTAAACAGACGCACACAGTTTATTGTGATTAGAATGCAATAAATTAAGCTTAGTACAATAACTATAAAAACCATCAAAGGAAAAAGTTTCTTTTGATGGTTTTTTGTTATGTAGTTTTTTTAAATAATTATTAGGATAATATGTATATTAGTTTTATACATAATTAGCATTATAAAAAATGAATATTTTTCCAACAAAAGAACATGCATTTAAATTAATTGGAGACCAAAAAGAAACACTGAATCGATTGGAAAGAAGAACAGAAAAATCTAATAATTTGACTTCTAATATACAGATAAATCTTTTCGTGGAGTAATAAACGGAAACCATTTTAAAATAATATCTTCTTCAATTGGAAGGGGTGCTTTTTGTGTTATGACTGGAGAGATTAATTCTAATGGAGGACACGTAAAAGTTGAAATTCAAAAAGCATTTAAAATTTTATCTATTATAATTATTTGCATCCCAATAATAGCAATCACAATAGCTATCTTAGCGAGAACAGAAAAATTTTCACCTTTTTTTATTTTAGTTGTTATAGGACAAACTTTAATGATTAGATATGTTTTTATTGGAATGGCATTTAAATTTTTATCAAATGAGAGTTTAAATAGATTGAGAGATGTTTTAGACTTTGAATTGATAAAAAGTTAAGTAATTGCACTTAATTGATTAAACGCATACAAATTAAATAAAAATAGTTTTCAATTACACAAAAGTACCAATATCATGCAATGTTTGCTATAATCAGTAAAAATCAAATTTGTTTATTGTTTTAAATTACTTTTAAAAAAGCAATTCTTATTTTTTTATAAAAATGTTGGTGTAATACCATTTTCCTTCGGCATTTTGTTCAGCCGCTAAATCAAAGTTTGTATAATCACCTTCAATATTTGCTCGGTGTCCGTCGCTCTTTAACCAAGCTCTTACAACCGATTCCGCAGAACTGTAGCCGTAAGCCACATTTTCAGACACTCTAATAGCTCCTGCCTTTGCTTTTAAATAATCGCTTCTTTTGTAAAAGTTAGCATGAGACACTTCGTTGTTATCTACCATATAATCGGTATGGGTAAATGCCACCGATTTAACCACAGTCATATCAGAAAGTGCTGTTAAACCCATCGATAATCTGTGGTTATTAATAAGTTCAAGTATTTCTACTTCAATGGTCTTTGTTTCTGGAGTAGTTAGGCTTAACTCTATCGCATCAGCTTTATCATCAAGACTATCTGTAGTACAGGAAAAGCTCAAAAAAGCAAACAATGCCAGTAAAGGCAGTTTCGTTATCAACTTCATAAGTAGGTAATTTATTTGGTTATGTAAAATTAACCTCCTAAACCGAAGTGAATGTTAACAAAATGTTAAAATCGACTAAAAACACGTCATACGTCGATTTTTATTGTATTTAATCGTTGAAATGCATTTTTTAAATAAAATTAATGTATTTCATCATGTATATTATGGAGATAGTCGATTAATTAGCCAATTGTAATCTGGTTGTAGCTGGTAGCGTATTCTGTCGTGCAATCTATTTGGACGACCTTGCCAAAATTCTATTTCAATAGGTTTTACAATATAACCACCCCAATATGTGGGGCGTGGAATTTCTTTCCCTTCAAACTCTTTTTCTAAATTTGATAGCTTTTGTTCTAGAAAATCTCTACTAGAAACAACCTCACTTTGGTTTGAAACTAAAGCACCTAATTGGCTTCCTCGTGGTCTCGTTTCAAAATACCCATCGCTTAAATTCTCAGCAATTTTTTCAGCTTTCCCTTTAATAATTATTTGGCGTTCGGCACCATGCCAAAAAAAAGATAAGGAAACATTAGGGTTTTGTGCTATCGCATTTCCTTTTTCACTATTATAATTGGTATAAAAAATAAAACCCTCATGTGTAAATCGTTTTAACAGTACTACCCTATTTTTAGGGTAACCGTCTAAACCAATAGTAGAAATTGTCATAGCATTGGTTTCATCTTCAATAAAAAATTTATCAACCTCATAAAACCATTTTTGAAACAATTCTATAGGGTTTTCAGGCACATCTTTTAAACTGAGCTCGCTCTTCTCATAAGATTTTCTATAATTGCTTAAATCTTTTTCCATGCTTGCAATTTACGAGTTTTTCAAATTAATTTACTGGTGATAACTATTGTTTTATAAACTTGTTACAAGTGAAGTAAAAATTAGATGTTTAAAGTAAGAATTTAACTAAAATAGAATATATTTGATTAACATTGTAATTAATCCATGAAATTTGAAGATTCAATATTTAGCAAAAAGTATAGGTACTCGAAAAAATCATTCGATTTTGGCACTTACTATTTTTTAGATAAAATTGTTATTGCTGAAATAAATTATGGAGTACATTTCGATGAGAAGAAAATAGCAATAGTTATTGAAAGTATTTTTGAACATTATGAAACCAATTGTAAACTAGGGTATATTTCTAATAGATTAAACTCGTACTCTTTCGAACCAGACCTTTGGAAAAAGTTCTTTGATGAATATAATTTTATTGTTGCCAGTGTTTCTGTTTGTTACACAAATATGAACTTAATGAATGCCACAATTGAAAAGCGCTTCTCTAAAAAGAATATAAAAATAACGAATAATCTTGATGATGCCTTTACTTGGATATTAAGCTTAAAGGAGCTTAATTAATTGAATTCTATTAAATATTACTTGTAGGTTTTTATAAAAAATATTTTACTTTTTGTGGATGTGCTATTGAATGGGGTTTATATTTAAGAAAACTTAAAAAAATAAATACACTTCAGTTATTCATATAATTTCTTTAAAAAATACATCTTGTATAGTTTGTTTGTAACAAACCAAATCGCTGATTTTACATCGTCTTAACTTTAAACAAATATTCGTTTAAAAAATAAGTTGTATATTACTACACGATGACGTTTGAAGAGTATAAAAACATAA
The DNA here is from genome assembly GCF_039650365.1 of Mariniflexile soesokkakense. Lineage (NCBI taxonomy): Bacteria > Pseudomonadati > Bacteroidota > Flavobacteriia > Flavobacteriales > Flavobacteriaceae > Mariniflexile > Mariniflexile soesokkakense. The sequence continues at coordinate 10,156 of NZ_JAZHYP010000001.1, forward strand.
CTAAGTTTAGCCATAAAAAAATACAACTTCCCTTTGGAAAATTTTTTATTTGTGAAGATTTTGTGGTGGCAGAATTAAACCATGAAATACATGTGGATTGGTTGATAATTCAAAAAATTGCTAATATGATTATTGAGCAATATGGTACGGCTAAAAAGATTGGATTTATATCTAATAAAGTGAATTCGTATTCTATAGACCCTTTTGTTTGGGTAACCTTTAGTAAAGAATACGATTTTATTGAAGCCGCGGCTATAGTTTGGTATACTGATGCTGGTTTTATGAGTGCTACCTTAGAAAAAATGTTTTTAAAGAACAGTGTAAAACTTTGTGAATCTATAGAAGAAGCTGTTCATTGGGTTTTAAATTCTAAAAATATTAGAAATTAAAAGTCTTTCCATCTTCACATAATTCCACATTTTCAAAAATTTCCTGGGCTTCTTGTTTAAAAGCATTTAAACCTTCATAACGCGTAGAATAATGACCAAGCAATAATGTACCTACATTAGCTTGTTTAGCTATACTAGCCGCTTCTTTTGCTGTAGAATGTTTGGTTTTTGGTGCTAAATACGCATGTTTTTCTAAAAAAGTAGATTCATGGTACAAAACATCAGTATTTTTAATTATTGGTACAATGTCTTCTTTATACATGGTGTCGCTACAAAAGGCATAACTTTTTGGTTTTAAACCAGGTTTAGTTACGGTCTTATTATTAATAAGTACACCATCATCATTTACAACATCAAAACCTTGGGCTAATTTTCTGTAGTAAGCTATATTGATGTTGGCTTCTTCAACCAAACCTATATCTAATTTACGGTTGCCTTCTTTTTCTTTAAAAAGATACCCATTGGTGTAAATCCGGTGGTTTAAAGGAATGGTCAACACTTGAACTTCTTCATCTTCAAAAATAAGTTCTGAATTTTCTGAAGTCAATTCATGGAAAATAAGTTTGTAATTAGTCCAAGAATCGGCTAACTTCATTTGAAGTGTTACCACTTCTTTAATGCCTTTTGGTCCATAAATATGTAAATCGGTTTCGCGGGTTAGCAGCCTAAATGTTGAAATTAAACCTACTAAACCGAAAAAATGGTCACCATGTAAATGAGAAATGAAAATGTGTTTTATGCGATTAAACTTAATTTTATGCTTGCGTAGCTCCACCTGAGTTCCTTCACCACAATCTATTAAAAACATATGATTGTTTATTTCCAGTACTTGCGATGTAGTATTTGTTAAAGCTCTTGGTGTGGCACTATAACAACCTAATATGGTAAGTTTCATTTAATATTGGTTTAGAGGTTTATGAGGTTATGGGTTTAGTAGTTTATCGGTTTAAAGGTTATTTAATTAAAATATAAACTCATAAACTTTTTAATAAACTCATAAACTTTTTTCAGAACCCTAAATCGCGCTCCATTTCTTCCATTTCTATAATATCGTAAGCTTCTTGAATGGTAGGTACTACAACTATTTCGTCTGGAACTATGTCTAAATCTATTTTATCAGAAACAATTACAAATGAATGATTTGCAGCTCTATGTGTATTAGATAGTTCTAGAAATTCAACAATATCTTGTAAGCTTAATTTATTCAAATAAGATAAAGCTATAATGATATTATTATTTTTGAATTTAGGATATAAAGCTTGTATTTTTTTTACCAACTCAATAATAGTTGCTTTTTCTTGAGTGATTATCGAAATATTTCCGTCTTGGTCTATAATCATGATTTACTGTTTTATTTTTGAAGCTAATAAATAAATAACTGCCATTCTAATTGCAACCCCATTTTGAACTTGGTCTAAAATTATTGATTGTTTGGAATCGGCCACATCACTTGTTATCTCTACGCCTCTATTAATGGGCCCGGGATGCATGATGGTTATTTCTTTATCTAAAGAATCGAGTAATTCTTTATTAACTCCAAATTGTTGTGTATATTCTCTGGTTGATGGAAAATAACTAATATCCATACGTTCGTTTTGAACACGTAACATATTTGCTACATCACACCAGTTTAAGGCTTTAAGCAAGTTAGTTTCCACTTTTACTCCAAGCGTATCTATATACTTTGGCAGTAAGGTTTTAGGACCACAAACCATTACTTCTGCACCTTGCAATTGTAATGCGAATATGTTTGAAAGTGCTACCCTACTGTGTAATATATCCCCAACAATAACCACTTTTTTACCAGCTACATCTCCAAGCTTTTCTCGTATTGAATACGAGTCTAATAAGGCCTGTGTTGGATGCTCGTGAGCGCCATCGCCTGCATTTATAATACTTGCTTTAACGTGTTTTGACAAAAACACACCTGCTCCTGGGTTGGGGTGACGCATCACTACCATATCTACTTTCATAGATAGAATATTGTTAACCGTATCTATTAGGGTTTCTCCTTTTTTTACTGAAGATTGTGATGATGAAAAATTAAGCACATCGGCAGACAATCTTTTTTCAGCCAATTCAAAAGACAGTTTTGTTCTGGTAGAATTTTCAAAAAACAGGTTTGCTATGGTAATATCTCTTAACGAAGGTACTTTTTTAATGGGGCGGTTAATCACTTCTTTAAAATGATCGGCAGTTTCAAAAATAAGTTGAATATCTTGTTCGTTCAGATATTTGATTCCTAATAAGTGATTAACACTTAATTCGCTCATTTTTTTAGTTTAAAAGTTTAAAAGTTGTTTAAGGCTTAATAAGCCTGTTACTTTTATGGGTTATTTTATTAATTTCTATATACAAGGTCTCGACTGCGCTCGACCAGACAAACTTCCGTCATCCATCTTCTATCTTCCGTCTTCAACATCATTTTTCTATTAAGTACACTGAATCTTCATTGTCATGTTCCTTCCAGTTTACTTTTACTTTTTCGTTGTTTATTACATCTACTTGCCTTCCTCTATAATTGGGTTGTATAGGTAAATGTCTGCTAAAACGTCTGTCTATAAGTGTTAAAAGTTCAATTTCATTAGGCCTCCCAAACGATTGTATAGCGGTTAAAGCTGCACGTATGCTTCTACCTGTGTACAATACATCGTCTATAAAAACAACATCCTTATCTTCAACTAAAAAATTAATTTTGGTGGTATTCGCTTCTAGAGGTTTTTCGCCTCTTCTGAAATCATCTCTAAAAAAAGTAATGTCTAAATGCCCCAATTGAATGTTTTTAACTTTGTAATCTTCCCGTAATATTTTAGCGATTCTATCGGCTAAAAACACGCCACGTGGTTGTAAACCAATAAGAACGGTGTTTGAGAAGTCGTTATGTTTTTCAATAAGTTGACAAGCCAATCGGTGAAGAATGATGTTTACCTCTTTTTCGTTAAGTAAAACTTTTTGACTCATATACTATCCAAACGTATTTGGAGTACAAATGTAATGCAAAATTTTAAAAGTTTAATGATAAAAAACGATACTTATGAAAGTTTAATGCCTATAATGGTCAAAACTGTTCTTGGGCAGTTGCGTGAAGGATGGTAGTGGAAATCCTTTTGTGTGGCTCGAGCAAAAAATTTCAACACACAACCTGACCTCCCGACGTTTCGGGATGGGCACGCCCAATCATTTAAAATTATAGGTAATTATTTAGGTCTCGACTACGCACGACCTGTCAATATTATCCATATAAATTATTTGGTATTAAACATAAAAAAAGCCTTCAATTTCTTGAAGGCTTTTGTTTTGTAAATGGATTTTACTTTAAATAAATTAAGAATTACTTCTTAGTTTTTTTTGCAGCTTTTCCGTCCATTTTATCTTTAAGAGCTTGTAAAGCTTCATTAGCATCACCTAGAGTTGGTTTTGCTTCAGCAGCTTGTGCTTCTATTTTCTTAGCAGCAGCTTTTACGTTTGCAATTTCTTCTGCTTTAAAAATAGCAGTGTGAGATGCAACTACACGTTTAAACTCTTTATTGAATTCAATAATCTTGAATTCGGCAGAATCGCCTTTTTTAAGTTTACTTCCGTCTTCTTTTTCAAGGTGACGCGTTGGAATGAATGCTACGATATCTTCGTTAAATTCTACAGTAGCTCCTTTATCAACGATTTCAGAAATTTCACCTGTGTGAACAGTTTCTAATGCAAAATCAGTTTCGTAAGCATCCCAAGGATTTACAGTTGTTTGTTTGTGACCTAAAGATAATTTACGTCCTTCAACATCTAACTCTAATACGATAACTTCTAATTTATCTCCAGCTGCACAGAATTCAGATGGGTGTTTGATTTTCTTAGTCCAAGATAAATCTGAGATGTAAATTAATCCATCGATACCTTCTTCTAATTCAACAAAAACACCAAAGTTTGTAAAGTTACGAACGATACCTGTGTGTTTAGAACCTAATGGGTATTTAGTAGTAATGTCTGTCCATGGATCAGACGTTAATTGTTTGATACCTAAAGACATTTTACGATCTTCTCTGTCTAAAGTTAAGATAACTGCTTCAACTTCATCACCAACATTTACGAAATCTTGAGCTGAACGTAAATGTGTAGACCAAGACATTTCAGAAACGTGGATTAATCCTTCTACACCATCAGCAACTTCAATAAATGCACCGTAATCTGCAATAACAACTACTTTACCTTTTACTTTATCACCTACAGCCACAGTATCAGCTAATGCTTCCCATGGATGTTTAGATAATTGTTTAAGACCTAATTGGATTCTTGATTTGTTTTCATCAAAATCAAGGATTACCACGTTAAGTTTTTGATCTAATTCTACAATCTCGTTTGGATGATTGATACGAGACCAAGATAAATCAGTAATGTGGATTAAACCATCTACACCACCAAGATCGATGAATACACCGTAAGAAGTAATGTTTTTAACAACACCTTCTAATACTTGACCTTTTTCTAATTGACCAATAATTTCTTTTTTCTGAACCTCAATATCGGCTTCAATAAGCGCTTTATGAGATACTACTACGTTTTTGAATTCGTGGTTGATTTTCACAACTTTAAATTCCATAGTTTTATTTACGTACTGATCGTAATCTCTAATTGGTTTCACATCAATTTGAGAACCTGGCAAGAATGCTTCGATACCGAATACATCCACAATCATACCACCTTTAGTTCTACATTTAACAAAACCATTAACGATTTCACCAGTTTCGTTAGCTTTAATAACGCGGTCCCATGCTTTAATTACACGAGCTTTTCTGTGAGACAATACTAATTGACCAGTTGCATCTTCACGAACATCAATTAATACTTCTACTTTGTCACCAACTGCTAAGTTTGGGTTGTAACGGAATTCGTTTAAAGAAATAACACCTTCAGATTTTGCGTTGATATCAATAATCGCATCTCTATCAGAAATGTGCACTACGGTACCTTCAACAACTTCATCGTTTAAAGTGTCAACGAAATTCTCTGCTACTAATTTTTCAAATTCTTGTAATTGCTTTTCATCAACTTCATCAATACCTTCTTGGTAATTGTGCCAGTTAAAGTTTGCTAAGAATTTTTCAGGGTTTGCTTTAGCTTCAGATACTACTGGAGCTTCTACTGTTGGAGCGTTAGTTGCTTCAACTTCAGCTTGATTTGCTTTTTCAGCCATTTAAATAATTTGAAATGCGTTAGAAATCATTATGTTATGCGCCTAACTACATTTGTTTTGTATTCTGTATGCTTCGGAAGATTTTAAGCGACAAACACACAGAAGTGTTATTAATTTTCGTTTTCTACTCCTCTTATCTTTCCGTGAATTCGCTAAAAGGAGTGCAAAAATACACATTATCAAGTTAATTACCTAAAAATGAATAATTAAAATTATTTAAATTTAATTTATTTCAATCCTAAATTGTTAAAAACTAAAAACTTAACTTTAAATTAATAAAAGTTACATGAATAATTCATTATATTAAAGACATTTAAAATATTAAAACATTTATAATTATGGCAGTAAAAGCAAAATACCAATCGGTTTTAGATTTAGGAAAAAAACTAAACATTCAAAACGGTGATGTAACAGAAGAGAATGGCGTTTTAAAAGTAAAAGGGACAGCAAATACACTTTATGAAAAAAACCTGCTTTGGGATAAAATTAAAGAAATTGGAGGCGAAAATCCAAACGATATTAAAGCGAATATTAATGTGGCTGATGAAAGTATATATCATAGACATACGGTGAAAAGCGGTGAAACTTTAGGAGGAATCGCAAAACATTATTATAAAAGCGCTTCTAAATATCATGATATTTTTAGAGCAAACACTAATATTTTAAACAACCCAGATTTAATCCAACCTGGACAACAGTTGGTAATACCGAATATAAAGTAACTATTTCACTAACAGCCACTATTACACAAATATTTATATCGATAATTTTCCTGAAAAATGCTCTTGTAATAGTGGCCGTTTAATTTAAAAATTATACTGTTTTTTCCAAAGTTGCTTTTGCAAGCTGCAAGATTTTATCAAACTGTTCTTGCAAACTCATGTTCGAATTGTCTATTTGAATAGCATCTTTCGCTTTTGTTAAAGGCGAATCTTCTCTATTGGAATCGATATAATCTCGTTCTTGAACATTTTGAAGCACATCTTCATATGTAACAGTATTACCGCGTTCAATCAATTCTGAATAACGCCTTTCGGCTCTGGTTTCTGCGGAAGCGGTCATGAATAATTTAAGTTCAGCATTTGGGAATACAACGGTTCCTATATCACGACCATCCATAACCACGCCACCATCTTTTCCAAATTGCTGCTGTTGCTCCACCAATTTTTGCCGTACTTCAGATATTTCGGCAACTTTACTAACAAAACTGGAGACTTCCAATGTGCGAATGTCGTCCTCTATATTAACTCCATTCAAGTACACTTCAGCAAACCCAACGTCCTTATTAAACTTAAAACTAATTATGATAGCTTTTAAATTTTCGACTAAACCTTCAATATTAAAATGATTGTTATCTATAAAACCATGTTGCATAGCATAATAAGTAACGGCTCTGTACATCGCACCAGAATCGACATATACGTAGCCCAAATGCTTTGCAATTTGTTTGGCGACTGTACTTTTTCCTGTGGAAGAAAACCCGTCTATGGCGATTGTGATGCTTTTCATTAAATTTAAATTAGTTGTAAAGTTAAAAAGTTACTGTTATTTCATGGAATTTTACTTTACAAACTTTCTACTTTCAAACTTTAAAACTTCTATTGCAAATCAATTTGTAAACCAAAAAAGTTTGAATTGGCTGCACTTGTATATTTGGCGTGTGTGTAACTAAAGCGCATTTTATTCATTTTTATTGAAAAACCGGCTGATAAACCTGAAAAATTCCGTTGGTCTACAATTCGTAATTCTTCGGCACGTCGAAAATTATATCCTATTCGAATATTAAATCCACCTTCAGGAAAAATTTCAGCACCAAAAATACTGTGTCGTATCACCTGACCTAAAAAACCTACTTTCTCTTCAGTTTGATTGCCACTTAAATCACTCGTTGTTCTTGCTGGATTTGGTCTTGCTATGGGCCATTCTTGTAAATTTTCTAATGTAATATGCCAACGAATGGGTACATTCTCTAAGTTTTGAGACATTCCAAAATCGACTTCAAATGGGAGTTTTTCTTTAAGACCTGCATAAGTTGTAATTTGCGTCCCTAAATTTCGAACCGCTAAAGCCGCATGAAAACCTAAATCTTCATCAATGTATAATAATCCTAAATCTACCGCTGCTCCAAGTGAATTATATTGTTCTAATTTAGAGGTAATTAGTTTAGAATTAGCACCAAAATAAAAATTAGAATACCCTAATTGGGTAGCGTAACCAAAAGACAAGGCTGTTTCGTTTCCTGTAAACGTACCTGTTGAATTTCCTTCTTCATCATACCCATCAAACGAACCATAATTAACATAAGTAATACCCGCATGGAATGTTTGGGTGCGCCTATCCACTGTATAAGCATACGCCGCAGTCCCATAACTAATGCCTCCTAAATAACTGGTGTAATTTAACGCAAGTTGGTTATCCATATCAACGTTTATAGTTGCCGGATTGTATAGTCCTTGCGTTACATCATAATCTACAATGGTAAGCACTTTTCCTCCTAAAGCTGCTTGACGTGGCGACGAAACTAAATTAAGAAATTGATAGGTAGACTCACCTCCTACCTGAGCATAGGTTAAGATACTAAATGGCAAACAAAAAAGCGTGATAATTTTCTTCAGCATATTTACATCGCAAAGTAAGTAAATCTATCTTAAAACGGTAGCATGTATCTTTTATTTTAAATCATAAAAAAACCCCGAAATTAATCGAGGCCTTTTTGCTTTACTTTTTAAAGTTTCTTAGCGTTTACAACCTTTTGATTTGTAATAGCTAGCTTAATAACATCACTCATATCGGTTACATAATGAAAGGTTAACCCTTTTAAATAATCTTGTTTTATTTCTTCAATATCGCGTCGGTTTTCTTCACAAAGCAATATTTCTTTAATTCTTGCACGTTTAGCTGCCAGAATTTTTTCTTTAATACCACCCACAGGAAGCACTTTTCCACGAAGTGTAATTTCACCAGTCATGGCTAAACTTTTCTTCACTTTTTTCTGTGTGAATAACGATACTAACGATGTTAACATAGTAACACCTGCACTTGGTCCGTCTTTTGGAGTAGCTCCTTCTGGCACGTGAATATGCACATTATATTTTTCAAAAACCTCCGAATTAATTCCGAATTCATCAGCATTTGATTTGATGTATTCCATGGCAATAGTAGCAGATTCTTTCATAACCGTACCTAAATTACCTGTAATACTCAATGTGCCTTTACCTTTTGAAAGGATAGATTCAATAAATAAAATATCGCCACCAACACTTGTCCATGCTAATCCTGTAACCACACCGGCCACATTATTATTTTCGTATTTATCACGTTCTAATTTGGGACCGCCCAATACTTCAATTACATCTTCATTGGTGACTTTAATATTGTAATCTTCTTCCATCGCAATGTTTTTGGCAGCATAACGCACCATTTTTGCGATTTGTTTTTCCAATCCACGTACACCAGATTCACGTGTATAACCTTCAACAATTTTCTCTAATTGCGCTTTTCCTATTTTAAGATTGGCATCGGTTAAACCATGTTCTTTTAATTGCTTTGGAAGTAAATGGCGTTTACCAATTTCAACCTTTTCTTCAATGGTATAACCAGTAACATTGATGATTTCCATACGGTCTCTCAAAGCAGGTTGTATGGTTGATAAGCTGTTTGAAGTTGCAATAAACATCACTTTAGAAAGGTCGTAACCCATTTCCAAAAAGTTATCGTAAAACTCGCTGTTTTGTTCAGGATCCAAAACTTCCAACATGGCAGAAGATGGATCTCCTTGATTAGAATTAGACAATTTATCAATTTCATCTAAAACAAACACCGGGTTGGAAGTACCTGCTTTTTTCAAACTTTGAATGATACGCCCAGGCATAGCACCAATATAGGTTTTTCTATGCCCACGTATCTCCGCTTCATCACGCAAACCACCTAATGAAATACGCACATATTCTCTACCTAACGCTTCGGCTATCGATTTTCCTAAAGATGTTTTACCAACTCCCGGAGGTCCGTACAAACATAAAATAGGCGACTTCATATCGTTACGCAATTTTAAAACAGCTAAATATTCAATAATACGACGTTTTACATCTTCTAAACCAAAATGATCGCGGTCTAGTATTTTCATGGCACGTTTTAAATCGAATTTATCTTTGCTGAACTCGTTCCAAGGCAAATCTAAAAACAGTTCTAAATAATTACGTTGAATGGAATATTCTGCCACTTGCGGATTCATACGCTGCATTTTGGCAAGTTCTTTTTCAAAATGCTTTTCTACCTTTTCATCCCATAATTTCTCATCGGCACGTAAACGCATTTCTTCAATTTCTTCATCATGATTGACACCACCCAATTCTTCCTGAATGGTTTTCATTTGTTGATGCAAGAAATATTCACGCTGTTGCTGACTCATGTCCATTTGCACTTTAGACTGAATATCGTTTTTAAGCTCCAGTTTCTGAAACTCGACATTCATAAACTTAAGTGTGGCAAGAGCGCGTTTTTTAAGATCGTCAATCTCTAAAAGGGCTTGTTTTTCCGCTACAGAAAGATTCATGTTTGACGACACAAAATTGATTAAAAAAGAATCGCTTTCTATGTTTTTAATAGCGAAAGATGCCTCACTTGGGATGTTCGGGCTTTCCTTAATAATGTTAAGAGCTAAGTCTTTAATCGATTCAATTATTGCTATAAATTCTTTATTTTTCTGCGCAGGTCGTGCTTCTGGAATTTCCCTAACGGTTGCGTTCATATAAGGTTCTTCGGTTAGAACCTCGGCAACTTTAAATCGTTTTTTTCCTTGAATGATAACCGTTATGTTACCATCGGGCATTTTTAAAACACGTAAAATTTTGGCAACCGTTCCTATTTCATGAATTTCCTTTGCTGTAGGATTTTCAACCGATTCATCTTTTTGAGCTACGACACCAATGACTTTATTGCCTTTATTGGCATCGTTTATTAGACGGATTGATTTATCGCGACCCGCAGTAATAGGAATAACCACCCCGGGAAACAATACTGTATTGCGTAAAGACAAAATAGGTAGTGTTTCGGGTAATTTTTCGTTGTTTATTTCTTCTTCATCTTCAGGCGTCATTAACGGGATTAATTCTGAATTTTCATCAAAATCCTGTAATGACAAACTGTCTAGAGATATAAAATTAGATTTTTTCATATATGTATTTAGGTCAATATGTCATAAAAACTATTGAATCCTTAATTTTTAATAATTTACAAAAAATAATATAATATTGAATATCAGTCAACTAAAACAATTTCATCATATTCATTTGCTATATAAATTCAATAGCTATGCCAATTCTAAGTTTAAAGTTAAAAGTTTCAAAGTTGAAAGTTAAAAACGATTTAAAAATTTAAACTATATTTTTCCAGCTTTCTTCAAAACAAGTAACAACACAATAGGGATTGCCAACAATCCAATCATTAGTAAATTGGTTTGAAATAAATACGGTGCTAAAATTAATGTGGCTACAAAACCACCAATGGCGCCACCAAAATGGGCATCGTGACCAATATTACCTATTCTATTTTTCATTCCGTAAATGGAATAAAGCAAATAACCAATACCAAATAAATAGGCAGGAATAGGAATTGGTATGAATAATATCATGAGCTTCATACCTGGCTGTAGCAAAATAGCAGCATACAAAATACCTGTTACAGCGCCACTTGCACCAACAGCACTATAATGATACTCGTTTTTATGAAAATATAGCGACAGTAAACTTCCAGTAAGTAAACTAACCACATAAATAATAATAAAACCTAAAGGCGCCACATAATCAATAACGGGAGATGCAAAAAAGTATAAAGTTAACATGTTGAACAACAAATGCTGTGTATCTACATGCAGAAAACCTGAACTGAACATGCGTATTTTTTCACCTCTTTGCACACCACCAACACTAAATTTGTAAGTATCGAAAAAAGCATAATCCCCAAAGCCTTTATATGATATAATAACATTTGCTGCTATGATAATGATAGTTACTAAATCTAAATTGCCCATGAAGTGTAAAGGTTTAAGTTCAAAATTAGCATATATTTGCTGCTGCAAATCTAAAATTAATTCATGCAACTTTTAGCATATATTCTTATTTATCCCATTCTGTGGTTGGTTTCCATACTTCCTTTTAAACTACTCTACTTGGTTTCTGATGGTGTATACGTGTTACTTTACTACATTATTGGCTATCGTAAAAAGGTAGTTTACAGCAATTTAAAGCTTGTTTTTCCAGATAAACCTGAAAAGGAATTAGCCTTAATTCAGAAAAAATTCTACCAGCATTTATGCGATATGTTTTTAGAAATGGCTAAAACCATGACAATTTCTGAAAGCGAATTAAAAAAGCGTTTTGTATTATTAAATCCCGAGGAATTTCAACGTTTAGAGTTGCAAAACAAAAGCGTATTATTAATGTATGGCCATTATGCCAGTTGGGAATGGTCTGTTGTTTTACAAAACTATATTAATTTTAAAGGCTTTGGAGTATATAAAAAATTAGCCAATAAATATTTTGACAAATTGGTTAGAGATATTCGTTCAAAATTTAGCACACAATTAATAAGCACAAAAGAAACAATTAGTATCATTAACCATAATGAAGCTGAAGGCAAGAAAAGTATTACAGCATTTTTAAGTGATCAATCTCCGCGACTCACAAAAGATGTATATTGGGGTACATTCATGGATATAGAAACCCCTTGCTTTACTGGTGCTGAACGATTGGCTAAAAAACTAGATTTAACTATTGCCTATTTAAAAGTTAACAAAGTAAAACGCGGGTATTATGAAGCTGAAATTAAGACTTTAGCCGAAAAGTCTAACGATTATAAAGACTACGAATTAACAGATCTGTTTTTACGTGAAGTTGAAAAACAAATTTATGATGCGCCAGAATATTATTTCTGGACACATAAACGTTGGAAACACAAAAGAAAAATTGTATAATTACGTTCTAATATTCAAATTTTTAGCATTCCACGAAACCCTCTAGCGGCGTAATAAGATTGTACACCGTTATGGTAAACAAAAACGTTGTTATAGCGTTTGTCTCCAAAAATTGCACCACCAAGTTTTCTAATGTCTTCGGGTGTTTTTAGCCAACTAGATGTTTTTAAATCGAAATCACCAAGTTGCTGTAATGCTCTATATTCATCCTCTGTTAAAATTTCAATTCCCATAACATCAGCCATTTCAACAGCGTTATTTTTTGGTTTGTGCTCTTTTCTGGCATCTAAAGCTTCTCGGTCGTAACAAAAACTTCTTCTATCTTTAGGACTTTCTGCTGAACAATCATAAAAAATAAATTCGTTTGTATTTTCGTCATAGGTAACCACATCGGGTTCTCCTCCAGTCAACTCCATTTCATTTAATGACCACAGTTTTTCAGTATTGGAGCGTAATTTTAGTTCTACATGAGCCCATACTATACCTAAATGGCGATTGGTATTTTTTTCAAAACGTAATTTTAAAAGATTGATTAGTTCTTCTTGTTGTTCAGATGACAACGATTTTTCAGATTTTAGTGTCATAAAATATTGTTTTCAGAAAGACTATTTTAAGATTACGAAGAAATCCCGCAACCCACTTAAAATACTTTGTACAGCGTAAGAAGCGAGTATAAGTCCCATTATTTTACTAATTACTGTAATTCCATACTCACCCACTCTTTTTTGAACCACGTTTGCAGCTAACAATAAAAGCATGGTTAATGCAACTACAACCAAAACCAATATAACGGTTACAAACTGGTCTTTAATAGCGTATAAATGATTATCCGTCATAAGCACTACTGCCATAATAGCACCAGGAGATGCTATAGATGGAATGGCCACAGGAAATATAGTAACATGCTTATAATCTTTAATGGAATGCTTTTCAGATTCAGGTTTACCTTCACCAAAAATCATGGTTAAAGCGAATAAAAATAGGATAACACCACCAGATATTTGAAAAGCATCTAATGAAACGTTCATGCCTTCTAAAATAAGCTGACCAACCAAAATGAAAAACAAAAGAATGAAGAAAGCTACAATAGAAGCTCTTACTGCTATTTTTCTTTTATGCTTTAAATCGAAATCTTTGGTTGCTTCCAAATAAACAGGAACAGAACCAAGTGGGTCTATTACAGCAATTAAAAAAAGAATTTTTGTTATAATTTCGGTAGTCATGCTAATCAATGGGTTTTCCTTGTGTTGTAAACGAAATACCTTGCTGACCCGAAGTGGAAATCATGACACTTTCAAAATAAGGTGCATTAGTTTGCTGTTTTATTCTCCAATTGAATAAAAAATTAGCTCCTGTACCACCAGTTTTATCATGCTCATCAATAACAATTTCTACCGTTTCCATGGGTGCAATGAAAATGGTTTTATTAAAATAGGTTCTAATAGCATCACCGTGGGTATTGTAGTATGTCGCTTTATCTATATAAACCGTGTCGATTGTATTGATATTTCGAAGACTAACAGTAGCTGTTAAACTATGTACTCTATGTTCTGTTTCACTATAAATTTCAGAATAAACAGACAAATAGGTTTTGCCACGTTCCAAACTATCACTTAAAGAATGGTTAACAGTTCGGTGTTTCCAGTTTGTAGGATGCACCGAGCTTATTTCCTTTTCTTTTTCACATGAATAACTAAATAGCAAAATAACCATAAAAGTGAGTAGACTATATGTATTTGTATGTTTCATGCTCAAATATTTATGATTAACCTTTTGCTATTCTTCCGATTTCCTCAATAAATTTATCAGCTAACCTATCTGCTTCTTGTTGAGATTTGGCTTCGGTATATACTCTTATTATCGGTTCTGTATTACTTTTACGCAAATGCACCCAACTTTCAGAAAAATCTATTTTAACACCATCAATAGTTATTAACTGTTCGTTTTGGTAACGGTTTTCCATCGCTTTTAAAATACCATCAACATCTAAACCGGGTGTTAATTCAATTTTCTTTTTACTCATAAAGTAATTCGGGTAGGTTTTTCTAAGTTCGCTTACTTTTATGTCTTTTTCAGCTAATAAACTTAAAAATAATGCCACTCCTACTAAGGCATCACGACCGTAATGCGATTCTGGGTAAATAATACCGCCGTTACCTTCTCCTCCAATAACAACTTTGTTTTTCTTCATTAATTTTACCACGTTCACCTCTCCAACAGCACTTGCTTCATAAGTACCACCATGCTTTTCGGTAATATCGCGCAATGCTCTAGTAGAACTCATATTACTTACCGTATTTCCTGGTGTTTTACTTAACACATAATCGGCACAAGCAACTAAAGTGTATTCTTCACCAAACATCTCGCCATTTTCGTCCATAAACGCTAAGCGGTCTACATCTGGATCTACCACAATTCCAAAATCGGCATGATGTTTTTTAACGGCCTCAGATAAATCGGTCAAATGTTCTTTTAAAGGTTCTGGATTGTGCGGAAATTGTCCGTTTGGTTCACAATACAGTTTAACAACCTCTACACCTAAACGCTCTAAAAGTAATGGTATTGCAATACCACCAGTAGAATTTACGCCATCTACCACCACTTTAAAACGGGCTTCTTCAATAGCAGGAACGGTTACCAAAGGCAAATCTAAAACCTCAATAATATGTAAATCTATGTATGCTTTATTTTTTGTGATTTTGCCCAAACTATCAACATCTACAAAACTCATGGAATCACTTTCTGCAATTTCTAAAATTTTTGCACCTTCAACATCATCAAGAAACTCACCTTTTGCATTTAGCAATTTTAAAGCATTCCATTGTTTTGGGTTATGACTAGCTGTTAAAATAATGCCCCCATCGGCATGTTCCATAGGTACAGCCATTTCAACTGTAGGGGTTGTAGACAGACCTAAATCAACCACATCTATACCTAAACCAACTAAGGTATTCATTACTAAATTTTGAATCATGGCCCCCGAAATACGTGCGTCTCTACCAACAACCACTTTGTAATTGTCTTTATCACGTTGTTGTTTTAACCAAACACCATAAGCTGCTGCAAATTTTACAGCATCAATTGGTGTTAAATTATCGCCAACGTTTCCACCAATAGTTCCTCTAATTCCTGAAATTGATTTTATAAGTGTCATATTGCTTTTTTCAAATTGATGAACAAATATACTATTTCAAAATTGTAATTCTAAATTCGGAATTCGTAAATTTCACAAATGAATTATTTAGCGCATATTTATTTGTCAGGTGATAACGATTTGGTAACCATAGGGAATTTTATTGCAGATGGAATTAAAGGAAAATCGTACAAAAAACTCCCCAAAGATATTCAAGTAGGTATTTTGCTTCACAGAAACATAGATACGTTTACCGATGCACACAAAGTTGTTAGACAAAGCACTAAACGCTTACACGAAAAATACGGACATTATTCCGGTATAATAGTTGATATTCTATATGACCATTTTTTAGCTAAAAACTGGAGTAACTATTGCGATGAACCTTTAATTAGTTATGTTGAAAAATTTTATGATTCTTTAGAAACGCACTACGAACTACTCCCCCTAAGAATTCAAAAAATGATGCCTTATATGATGACCGATAATTGGTTGCTAAATTATGCATCTATTGATGGTATTTCGAGAGTTTTAGAAGGCATGAACAGGCGTACAAAAAACCTATCTGGCATGCATGAAGCCGTTAACGAATTAGAACTTTTTTATTCTGATTTTGAAACCGAATTTTCTACTTTCTTCGAGGAACTTATTCAGTTTACCAAAGTAAAACTTGAAGAGCTTTCCTTAAGTTTTAAATAAAATGAGGTCGATAGAACTCTAATTTTCAAGATTAAATGTAATAAACACGACACGTTATCGAGTAGACCATACGGCTGTCGGATTTAAAACGTTTTATTTGATTAATACATTCACAATTAATAATTTAGTCACGGATTAACCAAAATAATCTTAGATGAAGTCAAAAAAAATAGTAAAAATAACAACCGGTGTTCTTGTGTTTTTAACACTGCCAAGTTTACTGTTTTTTGGTTTTTTATACTTTAAATACAATGAAGACCTGCCAAAGGGTTTTCAAGGAAAAGAAGCTGATGCCTTAGCCTATAAAATGTTAGAAGCTCTAAACTACGAAGCTTTTGAAAATACAAATTATATAGAGTGGACTTTTAAACGAAAGCACTATTATAAATGGAAAAAAAACAAAAATACTTGTGATGTTTATTGGAAAGAATACAAAGTAAATCTAGACTTAAACGACTCCTTTAAAAATCAGGCATTTGTACATAGCTTTAAGGTTATGGATGATGATTTATCAAAAGAACTTATAGAAAAGGCTACTAGATACTTTAATAACGATTCGTTTTGGTTAGTTGCTCCCTATAAAGTATTTGACAAAGGAACAGAGCGCCGATTGGTAAACTTAGAGAACAATAAAAAAGCCCTTTTAGTAACCTATACATCTGGTGGCACCACACCTGGAGACTCCTATTTATGGCATTTAGATAAAAACGGAAAACCCACAAGTTTTCAAATGTGGGTTGATATTTTACCTATTAGTGGTTTAACAGCCACATGGAACGATTGGGTTACCACCGAAAGTGGCGCTCAACTACCAAACTTTCATAAATTTGGTGTGTTTGGTTTAGAGATTACTCATATAAAAGGAACTAAATAAGTTTTCAATCGCAGTCGCAGTGTTTCTCGGGAATACGAAGTTTTTTTACAAAAAACTGGGACTAAGACTGCAAACTAATTACTAACTCCCTTTCTGCCCCACAAAATTGTGACTTTTAGATTTAAACAAGACGTTAAAACTGGTTAGACTTCCATAAATTCTGGTAATATATTGTTGCAAATCTATTTTACCTTGTTCATCTAAATCGCTAGCATTAATACGTTGTTCCATAACTCGCAAGCGATCGCGTACCATCGTTATTTTATGAAAAAAGGTGTCAATTGGCAATTCATATGGTTTTAAACTCGCATCGCCTGGTTCTAAAATAAGCTTACCTCCTTTGTATTTATCTGCTATGGGTACAATTTCGCTTGCATCACTCCATTTTTTCAAAATATTCACAAGGCTACTTTCAATATCAAAAAAGCTAACGGTATCCACATCACCATCGGCCGCTTCAATAACTTCAAAATCACTATCTAAATTAATAGTTTCCAACCCGTTTTCAATAAATGTTACCCAATAATGTTGCGAAGTTACATTGGTTACAACGCCTTTTCCATATTCCGAATGGTTAATTCTAGAGCCTATTCCTAATAATTTCATTTTTTTTATGCTTTTAATTCTATTTTACAATGATACTAAAACTTGCTAAAATTTAATTTCGATTTAAAAATATTTTGACAATGATTTAAAGTCTTTAATGTGTTAATTTTTTGTTAATACCTAATAAATCGCACACCATTATTACCCCTTGCTTTTTTAGGGTAAAAATTCAAAAAAATAGTACAATTTTAAATGTAAGGATAAAAATAACAACACCCCAATAAGCCTAATAACATCTTTTAAATTTTTAACCCATTTTTAAATAGGGTAACGCATTTTATTTTTAAAATTCTTAAAAAGTTAAACAATCCTAAAGGGTTTTTAAAATCATTTTCTCATAACTATTTTCGTGGCTAAACATTAATAATCTTATAAAAATTTAGTCATGAAAAAAATTTATTTATTACTATTACTTGTGTCTGTTTTTACATTTGCTAACAACACAAAACCACTACAATCTAAGCAAAACGAGCCTAAAGTTGGCGATGTTTTAGTTATTAATTCAACATCAAATAGCAAGTATAATCATATTGAATTTCCGCAACTAAACATTATAGCTAAAAAAGGAAATGTAGCTAATTATAAAAGTGTACACGGAAAACGTGTGGTAATAAAAGAGATTGTTAATCATGAAGGTGGTAACACCAAAGTACTAATAGAAAACGAAGACAATACCATTTTTTTTGGTTTTGTAAGACAGGTTAAAGCCAATTACACCAAAGCAATCGCCTCTGGTGAATTACTACGGGTTACTCATTAATTTTTTATTGAAAACCAACTTAAGAAGCTACAGAGCTTCTTTTTTTTTATACTATAATCTAAAAAACTATTTTACACGTATAATAAAAACTAAACATTTTCGTTTTTATAAGAATTTTATAAAATAAGTACATGAAATTAACTACTCAAATTATTGGTTTTTTAGGACTGCTTATTATATTAAGCAGTTTTAAATCTTCTAATAAAAAAGCCATACAAAGTACTTATTACAATCAAATTCAAAAAGACTCCGTTTTAACTGATAGTATTTTAGTTGATTCTTCTCTCGTAGTTTACACGTCTTATAAGGAAAGTGTTCATGCTTCTTATTATGCCGATAAATTTAATGGTAGAAAAACAGCTAGTGGTGAAAAATTTGACAACAATTTGTACACGGCGGCTCACAAAACTTTAAAATTTGGCACTAAAGTAAAGGTTACCAATACAGTTAATAACGAATCGGTTATTGTAACTGTAAACGATAGAGGTCCATTTGTTAAAGACCGCGAAATAGACTTATCTAAAAAAGCCTTTATGGAAATTGCTAAATACAAACTAAGAGGTTATTTAATTGTGCATCTCGAGGTTTTAGAAGAGTAACCCAATTTCTTAATAGCTTTAAATCTTCACACGAATTTAACAACTAAAATTGTAACTTTGCGCTTTTGCCAATATATGAGCCAATTCAACGATTTTATTGAAGTTAAAGGAGCTAGAGTTCACAATCTTAAAAATATAGACGTATCTATTCCTAGAGAGAAACTTGTAGTTATTACAGGGTTATCTGGTAGTGGGAAATCATCTTTAGCTTTTGATACTATTTATGCTGAGGGACAACGTCGCTATATTGAAACATTTTCGGCATATGCTCGTCAGTTTTTAGGTGGTTTGGAACGACCTGATGTTGATAAAATTGATGGTTTAAGTCCTGTAATTGCCATCGAACAAAAAACGACTAGTAAATCACCTCGATCTACGGTTGGTACTATTACAGAAATTTACGATTTTTTACGTCTATTATACGCCCGTGCCAGTGATGCTTACAGCTATAACACTGGTGATAAGATGGTGAGTTATAGCGACGAACAAATTAAAGAGCTTATTATTAGCGATTTTAAAGGCAAGCGCATTAATGTACTTGCACCTATTATACGCTCACGTAAAGGACATTACCGTGAGTTATTTGAACAAATTGCGAAGCAAGGTTTTGTAAAAGTTAGAACCGATGGCGATATAAAAGACCTTACCAAAGGCATGATGCTAGACCGATACAAAACCCACGATATTGAAATAGTTATTGATAGGTTGGTTATTGACGATTCTGTAGATAATGACAAACGACTTACCGAAACCATCAATACCGCTATGCATCATGGTGATGATGTGCTTATGGTTTTAGACCAAGACACCAATGAAACCCGTTATTTTAGCCGAAATTTAATGTGCCCAACTTCGGGCATTTCATACCCAAATCCTGAACCCAATAATTTCTCTTTTAACTCACCAAAAGGCGCTTGTGATAATTGTAACGGTATTGGAACACTATACAAAGTAAACGAAAAAAAGATTATTCCAGACAATAGTATTTCTATTAAGGCTGGCGCCCTTGCTCCCCACGGACCAGAAAAAAGCAGTTGGATTTTTAAACAGTTTGAAACCATTGCACAACGTTTCAACTTTAAATTAACCGATGCATATAAAGACATTCCCGAAGATGCAAAACAAATGATTTTATATGGTGGGAATGAAAAATTTTCTGTTGAAAGTAAAACCTTGGGGGTTACCCGTGACTATAAGATAGATTTTGAAGGTGTAGCCAATTTTATTGAAAACCAATATAAAACAGCCGAATCTACATCGTTAAAACGTTGGGCAAAAGATTATATGGATAAAGTGACATGTCCAGAATGTGAAGGATCTCGACTTAAAAAAGAATCACTTTACTTCAAAATAAATAATAAAAATATTGCAGAACTTGCCAATGCCGATATTGTAGAATTAACGACTTGGTTTAACGATTTACACCATCACTTATCAGACAAACAATTTAAAATTGCTGAAGAGGTTCTTAAAGAAATAAAAGCCAGACTTCAGTTCTTATTGGATGTTGGATTAGATTATTTATCACTAAACAGAAGTTCTAAATCCTTATCTGGTGGTGAGGCTCAACGTATTCGGTTAGCAACTCAAATTGGTTCACAATTGGTTGGTGTTTTATATATTTTAGACGAACCAAGCATCGGATTGCATCAACGTGATAATGAAAAACTAATAAATTCTCTAATTTCACTTCGTGATATTGGGAATTCGGTTATTGTGGTTGAACACGATAAAGACATGATTGAACGCGCCGATTATGTTATTGATATTGGCCCAAAAGCGGGAAAATATGGTGGCGAAATAATCAGCATTGGCACTCCAAAAGAACTTTTAATACATAATACGCTAACGGCAGATTATTTAAACGGCAATAAACAAATTGAAATCCCAAAAATGCATCGAGAAGGCAATGGGAATTTTATTGAACTTAAGGGGTGTACAGGTAACAATCTAAAAAACGTTTCGGTTAAAATTCCTTTAGGAAAAATGATTGGTGTTACGGGTGTTTCAGGTAGCGGTAAATCAACCCTAATTAACGAAACCCTTTACCCTATTCTTAATGCATATTATTTTAATGGCGTAAAAAAACCGATGCCATATAAAAGCATTAAGGGCTTAGAACATATTGACAAAGTGATTGATATAAACCAATCGCCCATTGGAAGAACACCACGAAGTAACCCAGTAACTTACACTAAAACTTTCGACGAAATCCGTAGCTTATTTGCTAAAATACCCGAAGCTATGATTCGTGGTTATAAAGCAGGTCGTTTTAGTTTTAATGTTAAAGGTGGTCGTTGTGAAACCTGCCAAGGAGGTGGTTTAAGGGTTATTGAAATGAATTTTCTTCCCGATGTATATGTTGAGTGCGAAACCTGCCAGGGCAAGCGTTTTAATCGTGAAACTTTAGAAATTCGCTATAAAGGAAAGAGCATAAGTGATGTGTTAGATATGACCATTAACGAAGCGGTTTCGTTTTTTGAACACATTCCTAAAATTCACAATAAACTTAAAACCATTAAAGATGTAGGCTTGGGCTACATAACTTTAGGGCAACAAAGCACAACACTTTCTGGTGGTGAAGCACAACGCATAAAGCTGGCAACAGAATTAAGTAAACGCGATACAGGAAATACTTTTTATATATTAGACGAGCCTACAACTGGACTTCACTTTGAAGATATTCGAGTGCTAATGATTGTACTAAATAAATTGGCAGATAAAGGTAATACGGTATTAATTATTGAACATAATCTAGATGTTATTAAAACAGTAGACCACATTATTGATATTGGTTATGAAGGTGGCAGAGGTGGCGGACAAATAATAGTTGAAGGAACTCCCGAAGAAGTAGCAAATCACAAAAAAAGCTATACGGCTAAATTCCTAAAAAAAGAACTGGCTCAATTAACAATTGATAAATAAACATAAAATGAGATTAGAAAAACATAGTAAAGCTTGGAATGAAATAAAAACAAACGATTCATGGGCTATTTTTAAAATCATGGGTGAATTTGTTAACGGTTATGAAAAACTCAGTAAAATTGGCCCGTGTGTGTCCATATTCGGTTCCGCTAGAACAAAACCGGAAGACCCCTATTATCTCCTTGCAGAAAAAATAGCAAAACGTATTGTTGAGTCTGGTTACGGTGTTATAACAGGCGGTGGTCCTGGAATTATGGAAGCAGGCAACAAAGGCGCTCATTTAGGTGGTGGTACTTCTGTTGGATTGAATATAGAGCTACCTTTTGAACAGCACGACAACCCCTATATAGACTCCGATAAAAGTTTAGATTTCGACTACTTTTTTGTTCGTAAAGTGATGTTTGTAAAATACTCACAAGGCTTTGTAGTCATGCCTGGTGGCTTTGGTACATTAGACGAATTATTTGAAGCAATCACACTTATTCAAACACATAAAATTGAAAAATTTCCAATTATTTTAGTGGGTACAAAATTCTGGGAAGGACTTTTAGATTGGGTAAAAACAATACTATTAGAATCTTTTGGAAATATAAGTGCCAAAGATTTAGATTTAATTCATCTTGTTGATACTGAAGATGAAGTAGTGACCATTCTAGATTCATTCTATAATGGATCTGGATTAAGTCCTAATTTCTAAATTCTTTAATTAACATATAAACCCATAAACTTTCTTGACAAGTATATTTTACTATCTTGCAGCGCCTTATAAATTATTAACCTTAAAATGTTTGAAATAAAATTGAAATTACGTCTTTTCAGTGGTGTTCTATGTTCTTTAATATGTTATACATGCTTTAGTCAAAATAAAATTGACTTAAAGGCCGTTTTTGATATTGAAAAAAAGCAAATAAAAATATCGCAAACCATTCAATATCAAAACACAACCCAAGACGAGCTTCAAACCATTTATTTAAACGACTGGAACAACAGCTATTCAACAAAAAAAACACCACTTGCCATTCGATTAGCAGATGAGTACAAAAACGTGTTTCATCTAGCTAAAAATGAAGAAAGAGGCTATTCTGTCATCACATCCATTAAACAGGATAATGAAGATTTAGAATTTCAACAATTGAAAAATCAAATAGATATCATTAAAGTTGAATTAAAAAAACCATTAAAACCTAATGCGTTTTACAACATTCAATTAGAATATATCGTGCAAATACCAAGCGATAAGTTTACAACTTATGGTATTACTAATACGGGAGATGTAAACTTAAGATATTGGTATATTACTCCAGCCGTTTACAATGGGCAATGGCAATATTATAGCAATAAAGATTTAGACGATTTGTACATTCCACCAGCCGATGTGCATCTTGACATAGAATATCCTTTAGGGTATAAATTAACTTCAGAATTAGATGTAAGCAAACAATCTCAATCACTTAACAAACAACAAATTACATTGAATGGGACAAATGTTTTAAATAATAAATTGTTCTTAAATAAAATTTCAACATTCAATACGGTACAAAAAGATGGTTTTTCTCTTATTTCTAATATCAACGATGAAGGTTTAGAAATGATTGAAAAAGTTTTAATTACAGAAAGAGTAACAACCTTTATTAGAGAAAAACTTAAAGATTATCCGCACAAGCAACTTCTTTTAACTGAAATTGACTATAATAAAGACCCTATTTATGGTTTAAATTTTTTACCAAACTTTATTAAACCATACCCCAACCACTTTCAGTACGAACTAAAACTTTTAAAAGTTGTTCTACGTAATTACTTGGAAAACACCCTGCTTATAAATCCAAGAACAGACCAGTGGCTGCTTGATGGTATTCAAATTTATTATTTAATGGATTATGTTGATGAACATTACCCAAATATGAAATTTTTAGGGGGACTAGCAGGGTTTTGGGGAGTTCGATCGTTTCATGCTGCCGACATGAAATTTAATGATAAATATATTTTAGCATACATGTTAATGGCTCGCACCAATAGAGATCAGCCCCTTACAATGCCAAAAGACTCGTTACTAAAGTTCAATAATAGCATTGCCAATAAATATAAAGCCGGAATTGGCTTAAAGTATTTGGACGATTTTATAAACCATGATGTAGTTGAAAACAGTTTGTCTTCTTTCGTTATAGAAAACAAATTAAAACCTGTAAATACAAAAGATTTTGAAGCTTATATAAAATCTAAAACCGATAAAGACATTGATTGGTTTTTTACCGACTATTTAAAAACCCGAAAAAAAATAGATTTCAAAATAAAGAAGGTTTACAAAACAGAAGATTCTATTACATTAACTATTACAAACAAGCAAGATAACAGCATGCCTGTTTCACTATATGCTTTAAATAATGATAGCATTATATCTAAAACTTGGATAGAAAATATTTCTAAAAACAAAAAAATTACTATTCCCAGAAACGGCGCAAACAAACTGGTTTTAAATTACAACAGTATAATACCCGAAATTAATGCACGTGATAATTGGAAATCGTTAAAAGGGTTCTTTTTTAATAACAAACCTCTACAATTTAGAGTTTTCCAAGACATAGAAGATCCATACTACAACCAAGTGTTTTTTATGCCTATAGCAGAGTTTAATAATATATACGACGGATTTACACTTGGTTTAAGAATTTATAATAAAACCGTTTTAAGAAAGCTCTTCAATTACCGTATTGAACCGCAATATTCGTTAAAATCTAGAACATTTACTGGGTCGGCAGTGGTTTCTATGACGCACTATTTAGAAAACACCAATCTATATGCTATTAGTTATGGTATGAGTGGTGGTTATGTATCTTATGCCGAAAATTTATTCGTTAGGCAACTTTCACCTTCTTTACTGTTTTCGTTTAGAGAAAAAAACGATTTTCGATCAAACAAAAAGGAAGCACTTACATTAAGGTATGTAGACATTCATAGAGATAAAGATGTTAATAATGTTTTAACATCTAACGAGCCCAACTACGGGGTGTTCAACGCTCGCTATGTAGACTCTGATGACAATCTAATTAATTTTAGAAAATGGTACGCCGATGTGCAAATTGCAAAAAACTTTAGTAAGCTATCATTTAATTATGAATACCGTCGCCTATTTGAAAGCAACCGACAATTAAACTTACGCTTTTTTGCAGGTACATTTTTAAAAAACAATAACGACCCCAATTCCAACTATTTTAGTTTTGCATTAGACAGACCAACCGATTATTTATTTGAATACCCCTATTTAGGAAGATCGGAAGCTTCGGGTATCTTTAGCCAGCAATATATTGATGCCGAAGGCAGTTTCAAATCAAAATTAGATACTCCTTTTGCCAACCAATGGATTTCAACAATAAACGGAAGTACCACCTTGTGGAAGTATGTTTTAATGTATGGTGATGTAGGTTTGGTTAAAAACAGATTTGATGATGTCCGTTTTGTTTATGACTCTGGTATTAGAATTAATTTAGTAACCGATTATTTTGAAATTTACCTACCCCTATACTCTAACTTGGGCTGGGAAATAGGACAACCACATTACGACCAAAAAATACGTTTTAAGTTTACTGTAGACCCACAAGCGCTCTTAGGTTTATTTAGGCGGCGCTGGTATTAAACACTAAAATAATTACACAATTATTAGTTAATTCAACTTTTTGTTAAATAACTGGTAATACAAATACAGAATACTCTCTTTTTTTAATAATTTCACATTCAACCAACTTGATATTTTAATTGTAAAACCCGCAAACTTTAACTACTTTTGCAATAGTTAAAGCATTTACTTATGCACACAATTCCAGATTTGAAAAACAATATATCATTCGAAGATTTTAAAACAGAAGTTTTAAACGATTACAAAATCGCTGTCAAAAGTCGTGAATGTAGTTTGTTAGGCCGCCGTGAAGTATTAACAGGAAAGGCTAAATTCGGAATTTTTGGAGATGGTAAAGAAGTACCTCAATTGGCATTGGCAAAAGCGTTTAAAAAAGGAGATTGGAGATCGGGCTATTACAGAGACCAAACCTTTATGATGGCTATTGAAGCTCTAACTATCGAACAGTTTTTTGCTGGTTTATACGCCAATACCGATTTAGAATTAGAGCCTATGTCTGCTGGTCGCCAAATGGGTGGACACTTTGTAACACATAGCTTGAACAATGATGGAAGTTGGAAAAACTTAACAAAACAGCACAATTCTAGTGCCGACATATCTCCTACTGCTGCGCAAATGCCCCGTTTATTAGGATTGGCACAAGCATCTAAGATATTCAGACAAGTAGAAGGTATTAATGCATCCAACTTCTCAGTGAATGGAAACGAAATAGCTTGGGGGACTATTGGAAATGCAAGTACTAGTGAAGGATTGTTTTTTGAAACCATAAATGCTGCCGGTGTTTTACAAGTGCCTTTAGTTATTAGTATTTGGGACGATGAATATGGCATTTCGGTACATGCAAAACATCAAACAACCAAAGAAAATATTTCAGAGATTTTAAAAGGATTTCAAAGAGATAACAACCAAAAAGGCTTTGAAATACTTCGTGTTAAGGGTTGGGATTATGCCAATTTAGTAGAAACCTACCAAGAAGCATCTGTTATTGCCAGAGAAGAACACGTACCTGTTTTAATACATGTTTTAGAATTAACACAACCACAGGGACACTCTACATCTGGTTCGCACGAACGTTATAAAAATGCAGAACGATTAGCTTGGGAAGCCAAACATGATTGCAACACTAAAATGCGTGAATGGATAATAGAAAGTGGTATTGCCACCAATGAAATTCTTATAGAAATTGAAAGAGGCATTAAACGAGAAGTACGAGAAGCTAGAAAAAATGCTTGGAATACCTTTTTAAAGCCTATATTAAAAGATCAGAGTGAATTAGTTTCAATTTTAAAACAAGTTGCTACTAATAGTGTAAATGGTATTTTTATAGAAAAAATAAAGGATAATTTAGTGGCTATTGACGAACCTACACGAAAAGATATTTTATCTGCCGCAAGAAAAACTTTAGTTCACATAGTTAAAGAATCTTTTTTAGAAAAGGAACAACTCAGCAATTGGATTAATAAAACCTTTGAAAACATTCAACCTAATTTCAGTTCACATTTGTATTCTGAAACCAATCGGTCTAATGTCCTTATAAAAGAAGTAAAACCTACTTACGATGAAGATGCAGACTTGGTAGATGGACGCATTATTCTTCGAGATAATTTTGATAGCATTTTCAGCAACTATCCCGAAGCACTTGTTTTTGGTGAAGACACAGGAAATATAGGTGATGTAAATCAAGGTTTAGAAGGTTTACAAGAAAAATATGGCGAATTAAGAGTTGCCGATGCAGGCATTAGGGAAGCCACCATTGTTGGGCAAGGTATTGGAATGTCATTACGCGGGTTACGCCCAATTGCCGAAATTCAGTATTTGGATTATATACTATATGCACTACAAATTATAAGTGACGATTTAGCAACAACACACTATAGAACCAAAGGAAAACAAAAGGCACCACTTATCATTAGAACTCGTGGTCACCGTTTAGAAGGTATTTGGCATTCTGGTTCTCAAATGGGCGGTATATTGCATTTAGTTAGAGGTGTAAACGTTTTAGTGCCAAGAAACATGACCAAAGCGGCAGGTTTTTACAACACGCTTTTAAAAGGTGACGACCCTGCTATTGTGGTCGAATGCCTTAACGGGTATCGGCTAAAAGAAAGAAAACCAAATAATTTAAACGCTGTTCAAACACCAATAGGCGTTGTTGAAACTGTAAAAGAAGGAATAGATATTACCTTAGTTTCTTACGGTTCTACCTTACGTATTGTAGAGCAAGTTGCTAAAGATTTAATGGCTGTTGGTATTGATTCTGAGGTGATTGATGTACAGTCATTATTACCTTTTGATTTGAATCATGACATCGCAAAAAGTATTCAAAAAACAAATCGAGTTATGGTGATTGATGAGGATGTTCCAGGAGGTGCTTCAGCCTATATTTTAAATGAAATTTTAAACGTTCAAAATGCCTATCAATATTTAGATAGCCAACCAAAAACACTCACTGCAAAAGCACACAGACCTGCTTATGGAAACGATGGCGATTACTTCTCGAAACCATCTGCCGAAGATATTTTTGAAGCTGTATACGGCGTTATGCACGAAGTGAATCCAAGTGAATTTCCTAAATTAAGATAGATTTCACTAAATTATCAATAATTAAATGAATAAAAATTTCCCCGATTTAGGTTTACTGATTCTAAGAATTGGTTTTGTAAGTATGATGCTAACTCACGGCATCCCAAAAATTAATTCACTTTTTGAAAGCCCTATAAAATTTGCAGATCCTATTGGCCTGGGTGAATCCACCTCTTTAATTTTAGCTTTAATAGGAGAAGTGGTCGCGCCTATTTTAGTTTTAATTGGTTTTAAAACAAAAATAGCAACCATTCCAACCATCATAACCATGTTTGTGGCTGCTTTTGCTATACACGCTACCGACCCTTTAAATGTTAAAGAAAAAGCACTACTTTTTTTATTCGGGTTTTTAGTAATATTCTTTACTGGTGCTGGTAAATATTCGATAGACGGATTTAAAAAATAATCAAATTTGAAAGGTGCTTCACTTGCTGAAATAAAAAAGGAATTAAACCATAAATCATATGATGAAGTGGCAGAACTCTGTTTGCGCCTTGCCAGATTTAAAAAAGAAAATAAAGAACTTCTCACTTATCTACTCTTCGAATCACATAACGAAGAAGGGTATATTGAATCGGTTAAAGGTTATATTGACGAGCAATTTGAACTAATAAACACAGCTAGCTATTTCTACATTCGTAAAAGTGCCCGTAAAATTTTAACCTATACAAAAAAATACATTCGGTATTCACAAAATAAAGAAACAGAAGTAACATTACTACTTTATTTCTGCCAAAAACTAAAAGACTTTTCACCCAGTATCAAATACAGTACACAGTTACAAAACATGTACAATCGGCAGATTCTTTTAATAAAAAAAATAGTTTCAACGCTTCATGAAGATTTGCAGTACGATTATAATTTGATGTTGAGAGATTTATCCTGATAATATCTAGTTAAACTGTTTAACATTCAGTTAAATTGATGTTTTGTGTGCTTTTACTAATTAATTCAAAGTTATTAGCAATATTTTTATAAAAAAACTGGTTTTTATCAAATCACCTTTAATAGAGTAAAACACCATTCTTGTCGAAAAAAGTGGTATATATTTTACATTGTGGTTATTTTTATCTTGCTATTAATCTTTAACTTAAAATTTTACAGATGAAAAAAAACAATTACAAATTTATTAAAATATTTATAGTGATATTTGCCCTAACATTTTCAAGTAATATTCATGCAGCTCAAGCAAATTGGTTTGGTGGTGGAGATTTTTGGAAATGGATTAGTTCAATAATTCATACCCATTCCCTTGGCTGTGGGCACAATGGTTTTGGTGGAATCTCTGGCGGAGGCTCATCCGACTCAGTTCCGTTAGATGGAGGTCTTGGTGTACTCTTGGTTGGAGCTGCAGCTTTTGGTGTTAAAAAATTACGTGAAAACATAAATGACAAAATTTAATTCATTAAAAAATCAAGTTCCGTTACCAGTAAGGCTTTTTTTAGGAAAAGCCTTGTTGTTTTTTATAGTTTGGAAAATTATCTACGGGGTTTTCTTTTTTAATTCAAATACCTTAGATAATGTTTTAACAACACACGTAGCCGAATCATCTACTTTTATTCTAAATAATTTTACTTCTATGAGTGGTTTTACTTCAAAAAGTGAAATTAGTACAGAAGTTTTTGGTGGTGAATTAAATGAAATTAAACATTCAGGGATATATCATAATGGTTATAGAGTTTTATATATAGCTGATGCTTGTAATGGTTTAGAATTGATTGTTCTATATATAGGTTTTATTATTTGTATGCCCTCAAAAATACTCCGTAAAATATTATACATTGTTATTGGTGTTCTACTTCTCGATTTTATTAATATACTTAGGTGTGTTGGATTAATATACTTAAGAGAATATTTTCATGCCTATTTTCAATTTGCTCATCATTATTTATTTAAACTAGTAGTTTATTCTGCTACTTTTATAATTTGGATATATTATACTCGAAAAATACATTTAAAAAATGAATCTATACCAGTCTGATAAAGTACGTTTCGTATCTGGACTTATATTTATAATTATAATTTATTCTTTATTCTATATATTTTTCTTAGAAAACAGTAATTTAATATTGCCAAGTAAAATTAGGCACATCGTTAAATTCTTAGCTACTATAGCCATTTACTTTATTGGAACTTTTCATCTTGGGAAATTATCAGATACATGGATGTCCATTCTTTGGCATATCATCCATATATCAGGATTGGTTGTTATTACATCTTTAGGATTATTTGATTGGTTTATTACTGAGATTTCATTAAGCTTAAGATTGTTTGCTAATTCAATTCAAGAATTGTTAATTTCTCCGATTTTATATGTTGCTATGGGTTTGCTTAATAAAAGTTTAAAAAAAAGCAATCAAAAGGTTTAATACTAGACAACGACACTTTTAGTCTAAATTATTAAAGTTCGCATCATTATTCCGTACTGATTAAAGCCAAACAAGGACAAATATCAAACTTAGTAAGAAGTACAATATCTTTATATTTTTTTTTATAATTTAGATAACTAACAATTAGCGTTGATTAAACAATTAAATATAAAATAAAAATGAGCATAAACCATCTGAAGTTATTTTGTATCCATTTTCTTTTAATGTTATTTTACCTTCCTGCAATTTGCCAAGATACTCGAACTGAAGTCGCCGGTATTCCTATTAACTACGATGAATCAAAAGTTCCTACCTATACCCTATCGAATCAATTAATATTGGAAAATGGTGAAAAAGTAGAAACACCTGAAACTTGGTATACTAAAAGAAGACCTGAAATCCTTCGTCTGTTTGAAAATGAACAGTTTGGAAAATCTCCTAATAGAAATGATGTTTCATTTAAAGTTTTTGAATCTGGAACATTGGTTTTTAACGAGACAGCTATTAGAAGGCAGTTAACCATTTATTTCACAAAAGACACTTCTAAATTAAAGGCTGATGTTGTTATTTATCTTCCTACTAAAATTAAAGAACCCGTTCCATTACTTTTAAAAATAAGTTTTGCTCCAAATTGTTTATCTATAGATGATCCGGATATAAAACAAGGAATGATGTGGAATCGTGAAGGAAAACAAATTCCGGCATCTGAAGGCAGAAGGTTTGGTGCTTTTGATGTTGAGAAATTTATTTCGAATGGTATTGGAGTTGCCACAATTTACTACGGTGATATTGAACCAGATTTTCCGCAAGGTATAAAATACGGCATAAGAGGACATTTTTTAAAACCTGGTATGGAATATCCAGAACCTGATGAATGGGGAGCTATTTCAGCATGGTCTTGGGGCTTAAGTTGTGTGATGGATTATCTTGAGACCGATAAACAAGTTGATGCTAAGAAAGTTGCTCTTTTCGGTATTTCTAGATTAGGAAAAACAGTTTTATGGACAGGAGCCAGAGATGATAGATTTGGAATGGTTATAGCCAGTTGTTCTGGCGAAGGCGGTGCTGCTATTTCCAGGCGCCAATATGGTGAAACCATAAAACACATGATTGATTCTACTCGGTATTTCTACCAATTCAGTGGAAATCGAACAAAATATGGAGACAATCCAAACACCAGCCCAATAGATGCTCATATGCTCGTTTCACTCATGGCACCACGCCCTTTACTGCTTCAAACTGGTGATACCGATTTTTGGTCTGATCCAAAAGGTGAATTTGTAGCTGCTGTAGCTGCAGAACCTGTATATGAATTACTTGGTAAGAAAGGTTTAGGAACTAATGTTTGGCCTGCAGCAGAAACACCTATTCTACATGATTTAGGCTATTATATGCATTCAGGAGGTCATGGGTCGCTTCCTTCAGACAATGCTATTTTTATCGATTTTATAAAGATGCATTTTATTGAAAAGTAAAACAAAGAACTATTTTACATTGGTTTTTTGCTCCACTATTTTAATTGTTAAAAATATTATTTCTGCTTTATGAGAACTATTTTCTTTACCACATTATTTGCTTTAACAGGTATTTGGATGTCAAGTTTTGCACAATTACCACCTGTATTTGGGTCTGAATACCATGGCATTACCCAAAAAGACGAAATGACCAGAACATATATTTCCCCAATTCGTGTTATGTGGACTTCAGATACTACAGGAGAATTAATTAAAAATACCGATGTTCTTTTAAAAATGGGTGACAGCCAATCAAGTATGAGTAGGCAAACTCAGTTTTGTTCCATAAAAAGTACAGAAATTGATACATCTTCCATTTTACTCGATTATGGTAAAGAAATTCATGGTTCACTTCAATTGGTTTTAGGAGGCTCTTCCCGAAGAGAACCATCTTTAGTACGAATCCGTTTTGGCGAATCGGTTGGAGAAGCAAATAGCCAAACCTATAATTCCGATTGGCTAATGGGCTTTTCTACCGATGACCATGCCAAACGTGATATCATCATGGAAATTCCACGAACTGGACTTATTGAAATTGGAAATACAGGCTTTCGCTTTGTGCGTATTGATTTGCTACAGGCAAATACATTAATCAACCTTAAAGAAGCACGAGCAGTTCTGCGTTATCGAGATATCCCCTATTTAGGTTCCTTTAAAAGTAGCAGTTCAAGACTTGATTCCATTTGGTTAACAGGCGCATATACTACCCATTTAAATATGCAGGAATATCTTTGGGATGGCATTAAGCGAGACCGTTTGGTTTGGTTAGGCGATTTTCATCCAGAGCTTGCCACTATTACTAAAGTTTTTGGATATAATGAAGTTGTTCCAAAAAGTTTAGATTTAGCCTGCGAGCAATATCCGCTTCCTAATTGGATGAATGGTATGACCTCATACTCCTTTTGGTATTTAATTATTCAATATGAATGGTATATGCAAAATGCAGATATCGCTTTTCTCAAAAAACACAGAACCTATATTTTAGGACTAATCGACCAGATTTCATCTCAAATTAATGAAGACGGAACAGAAACTATGGGTAAATTCCGTTTTCTAGATTGGCCATCTACACCAAATAAAGAAGGTGTTGAAGCAGGTTTTAGAGCTCTTTTGGTTTGGGCTTTAAAAGACGCAAAAAAACTAAGTGAAATTCTTGAAGACAAAGAATCCGTTACAAAATGCCTAACAGCTATTGAAAAATTAAACAGAAACGTGATGAACCACAATAACCTGAAACAAGCAGCAGCATTAATGGCTGTGGCAGGTATTCTAGACCCTGTTAAGGCATGTAACGATGTGGTTGCCGTAGATGGAGCTGCTCGTTTTTCTACGTTTTATGGTTTGTATATGTTAGATGCTTTGTCAATGGCTGGAATGCACGAAAAAGCATTACATATTATAGATGCTTATTGGGGTGGCATGCTAGATATGGGAGCCACCACATTTTGGGAAGATTTTAATATAGACTGGATGGAAAACTCTGCCCGCTTAGATGAACTTACACCCGAGGGCATGAACGACATACATGGTTCTTTTGGAGCTTATTGCTACCCAAGTTATCGCCATAGTTTATGCCACGGCTGGTCGTCGGGAGTTACTGCTTGGTTAACAGAAAATGTGTTGGGAATACAAATTATGGAACCGGGTTGTAAAACCTTGAAAATTGAGCCACATCTTGGAAGTCTAAAATGGGTTGAAGGCAGTTTTCCAACACCTTTGGGCGTTGTTAAGGTTAAACACACCAAACTGGCAAATGGCAAAATAGAATCACAAATAGATGCGCCAAAGGGTATTAAAATACTTTAATTTTAAAGGACAGAACTAAATGCTTTTACAAAATCATTTTCCTGAATTCGATTAAAAAAACTAATTATAAACTCTAAAATCATGGAAAACACACAATCTAACCCTATTGGTTGGTTCGAAATTTATGTAAACAACATGCCACGAGCCAAAAAATTTTACGAAACCATGTTACAAACCACTTTAGATGTGCTTTTAGCACCTACTGAAGAGTCTAGTCTAAATGTATGCATTCCCTTCAAACATGAATACGTATGGTTCTGGAGGCGCTTTAGTACATATGGAGGGTTTTAGTGCCGGCGCCAACAGTACCATTGTTTATTTCGCGAGCGAAGATTGCAGTTTGGAAGAAGCCCGAATAGAAACTGCTGGTGGCAGCGTATTTAAACCTAAAATGTCTATTGGCGAATACGGCTTTATTGTTTTAGCAACAGATACTGAAGGTAACATGATTGGAATTCACTCAATGAAGTAATTTGCTGAATTTGTAGTTGTTAAAAACGTTTTTTGTATATATTTATTTGCGCAATTGATTATTGGGTTAAAAAAAACTAATTTCGTTTATTGATGAATATAAATCATTGGAACGGATTCATATTCTAAAGGTTAACCACAATTAAACAGAATAATGAACGAATTAACTAAAATTGGAAAAAAAAGAACAATACTAATTTCAATAAGTATTTTGTTAATTTCAATTCACACGATATATTTTTATCATTCTGTAAAACCTGAAATTGAGTCAAAAAAGCTTATCCAACAAATAATAAGATTCACGTTGACTATCGGACTTTTAATAATGGTTTATAAAGGAAAAAAATGGGCGAAAATTGTATTGATAATTTTACTTTCTTTAGCACTATTAGGAGCATTAGTTAGTTTAGGAACTTTAAATTCACCTTTAATGAATAAAATCCCTTTATTGATTATGGTTTTTGTCTATTCCATGGCAATTTATCATTTTGGTTTTGCAAATAGTTTTAAAGATTTTTTTATATTTCAAAATGCTG
Organism: Mariniflexile soesokkakense; assembly: GCF_039650365.1. Taxonomy (NCBI): domain Bacteria; kingdom Pseudomonadati; phylum Bacteroidota; class Flavobacteriia; order Flavobacteriales; family Flavobacteriaceae; genus Mariniflexile; species Mariniflexile soesokkakense. The sequence goes on from NZ_JAZHYP010000001.1 coordinate 45,206, forward strand.
AAATAACTGAATCCCATCAAGATTCAAAACAATTAATGGAGGCTGAAAAATTTTGGAAAATTATTGAGATTACCAAATCCAAAAGTTCAAGAGATTATGAAAAACAACAATTTGAACTTGAAAAAGAATTACAAAAACTTACTGTAAAAGAAGTTTTGGAATTTGATAATAAATTTAGAGCATTAAAAGGTGAAATCTATAATTGGAATTTTTGGGCTGCTGCATACATTATAAATGGAGGTTGTTCCGACGACTGTTTCTCTGATTTTCGAGGTTGGTTAATTGGGCAAGGAAAATCAATATTTGAAAGAGCCATTCAAGATATTGAAACACTTTCTGAACTTAATGAAACAAATGGAGGGGATTGGGAGGGATTGAGTTATATTCCAACTAATGTTTATGAAAAAAAGACAGGAAATGACATGCCTCAAGGAATTCAAGAAAATTTTGAAATTTATGGAGAAGAATGGGACGAAGACGAAAAGTATTTGAAAAATAAATATCCGAAATTATGGGCGAAATTCGGAATGAAATAAAATAACAGTGTGCCTCTCACTACCACAAGCATCTTACTTATAGCAAAATGAGTGGGACCAAACAACCCCAAACATAACAACAAACACGATTCACTGCTGATAGCTGGGTTAGGGATAGCAGTGAAAATCCTTTTTAAACCAAAAGAACTAAACTTTGTTTTGAACTAAGAATTGGTAGATGGCTTTGTACTTCGTTCTAGTCATGACGTTTAAAAAGATTGTAACGCATAGCCCGACCTTTAGGTAACGCCCAAAACACAATCCTTATTTCAAACTTTATTCCATGTTTTTTGTTCAAATATTAGTGTTTGTAATCACGGTTTAGAAAGGAAAAATGAAAAAAAAAATGTAGTTTTGCACTCTTTTAAATAGCAATTGATTTATGACATGCCAATTAATTAAAATGAACCTATTGAATGATTTATTAAAGGCATTGCAACTGACCTCTAAAACAATAAAATAAACAGATGAAAATTTCATACAACTGGTTAAAACAATTTATTAAGATTGACTGGACACCAGAACAAGCAGGCGAATTACTGACAGATTTAGGGTTGGAAGTTGAGGGTATTGAAGCCTACCAATCGGTTAAAGGTGGATTGGACGGCATTGTTGTTGGTGAGGTTTTAACTTGTGTACAGCACCCAAATGCCGATAAATTAAGTATAACTACTGTTAATATCGGTGATGAAACACCACTACAAATTGTGTGTGGTGCTCCTAATGTTGCTGCCGGACAAAAAGTACCTGTTGCCACTATTGGCACGACTTTGTATACAGAAACCGGAGACGCTTGGACTATTAAAAAAGGAAAAATTCGCGGTGAGGAAAGCCATGGTATGATTTGTGCCGAAGACGAACTTGGTTTAGGAACAGGGCATGATGGTATTATGGTTTTAGATACCAATTTAAAAGTGGGTACACCTGCTGCCACTATTTTTGATATTGAAAACGACCATGTTTTTGAAATTGGTTTAACACCAAACCGTGCCGATGCCATGAGCCATTTGGGTACTGCTCGCGACTTAAAAGCGGGTTTGGTACAAAAAGAAATAACTTTAGAATTTATTACACCATCGGTAAGTGCGTTTCATGTAGACAACCGATCTTTAAGAATCGATGTAGAGGTTAAAAATAAAGAATTGGCGCCACGCTACTGTGGGCTTACCATATCTGGCATTAAGGTAAAAGAATCGCCCGTTTGGTTACAACACCGTCTAAAAGCCATTGGTTTAAAACCTGTTAACAATATTGTTGATGCTACCAATTATGTGCTTCACGATTTGGGGCAACCACTACATGCTTTTGACGCTTCAAAAATTTCTGGCAATAAAGTAGAGGTTAAAACCTTAGGTGCAGGCACTAAATTTATAACCTTAGATGGGATAGAACGTACCTTACACGAAGATGATTTAATGATTTGCGATGCCGAAAAACCGATGTGTATTGCGGGTGTTTTTGGTGGAATACATTCTGGTGTTTCTGAAGGAACAACTAGTATTTTCTTAGAGAGTGCTTATTTCAATCCGGTGAGTGTTCGTAAATCGGCTAAACGTCATGGTTTAAATACCGATGCGTCTTTTAGATTTGAACGTGGTATTGACCCAAACATTACCGAATACGCTTTAAAACGTGCTGCTTTATTAATTCAAGAGGTTGCTGGCGGTGAAATTACAAGCGAAATTGTAGATGTTTATCCAAATAAAGTTGAAGATTTTCAAGTACGTTTAAGTTTTGAAAATGCTCAAAAATTAATTGGTGAGGAAATTCCGAAGGAAACTATTAAACGTATTTTAACCTCGTTAGAGATTAAAGTAAATAATGTTACCGAAACCGGATTAGGTTTAACAGTGCCTGCTTACAGAAACGATGTAACCCGTGAAGCCGATATTATTGAAGAAATACTGCGCGTTTATGGTTATAATAATATAAAAACAACCGAAAAACTAAATGCATCTATTTCCAACTCTACACGTTTTGAAGATTATAAAATTCAAAATTTAGTAGGAAACCAATTAGCGGCTCAAGGTTTTTTCGAAATACTTTCAAACTCACTTACCACTCCTAATTATACTGTATTAAGCGAGCAGTTAAAGGAGGCACACAACATTAGTATTCTAAACCCTTTAAGTGGCGATTTATCTGTTTTAAGACAGTCTTTGCTGTTTTCTGGACTGGAAGCGGTGTCGTTTAATATTAACAGAAGACGCTCCGATTTAAAACTTTTTGAATTTGGAAAAACCTACCATGGTTACAATAATAAACGTGAAGAATTCAAACATTTATCGCTATTTGTAACTGGTAACCAAACTATTGAAAATTGGAATGCACAAAACTCTAAAAGCGATTTCTTTTTCCTTAAAGGATATATTATTGGTATTCTAGAGCGTTTGGGGGTGTCAAGATTTAATGAATCGCCTATTGAAAATGATTTGTTTAGTGAAGGCTTAAGTTTTGGATTAGGCAAAATGAAATTGGTTGATTTCGGATTGATTAAAAAACCAATTTTGAAGCATTTTGATATTTCTCAAGATGTGCTATATGCTAACTTTTATTGGGATACTATTTTAGATATTGTGAAGCGCAATAATATTTCATTTAAGGCAATACCTAAATATCCTGAAGTACGTCGTGATTTTGCTTTACTATTAGATGATAGTATTACATTCGAATCTATCCACAAAATTGCCAGACAAAGTGAAAAACAGTTATTGAAAAGTGTGAACCTTTTTGATGTGTACCAAGGTAAAAACTTACCAGCAGGCAAAAAAAGTTATGCCGTTAGTTTTACTTTGCAAGACGAAAACAAAACTCTTACCGATAAGCAGATTGATAAAATAATGAAAACCCTTCAAACTCAATTTGAAAACCAATTGGGTGCGGAGTTGAGATAATCTGTTTTTTGTAAAATATTAAAAGTCGGCAATTGCCGACTTTTTTTTACTCAAAAAATATTGTATATTTAATAATAATCACAATTTAAAAAATTATGACAGATTCTAATTTTATAAAAATATACACGGGAAATTTTGCTGTTGTGAACCGCATTACAATCGAATTGAATGCATTAGATATTAGTCCTATTATTAAAGATCAATCTGAATCTGCTATTTTAGGTGGTTTTGGGGGTACATTAGCTCCCGATTTTCAAGAAGTATTTGTGCATAAAGATGAATTAGATAAAGCTTTACCAATTATAGAAAACATTACTAATGAACTACAACCCTAGTAAAGAACATAGAACATGCCCTATCTACTTTTTTGTATTTTATTAGCTATCTCCCATCCTATCCATGCCATGGGCATATACGCAACTAATATGTCTAATATTGCAAACCAGATAGGTGCTGCTAGCATATAATTAACCATAATACCTCCTAATAAAAACAACCCACCAATAACAAATGAAAATGTCATTTTATGACTTGCAGCTATTAATCCAGCTATAACAGCTCCAGCCATGGTGCCTAATGCATGAGCCAAAAAAGGAAATATAAAATGATAAATTTCAAAATAATTAGCCATGGCTTCGGCTAATACTTGCATATCATTAATATCAATACCTTCTATTGGAAAAACTATATGGCCAATTTGGACTAATCCCATATTTGTAATACTTCCTCCCAGCCATCCTGCAATAACTGCTAGAATATTTCTAATTATTGGATTCATAACTTCATGTTTAAGTCAACTTATTATAGATTTCTAAAACGAGATATTAACAAAAGGAATTACGGGACTCGTATAGATACTTTCCCCATCTTTGTATAACAAATTGTATTTGGCGCCTACGGATATTTTGGATGTAATATTGTATCCAACTCCAACAAATAAAGCAGAATCCCAATATTTTTTTGTACTATTATCTACCTCTGTTTTAGTTGAAACTCTTAATTGAGCAAATTCTAATGAAGTTGTTATTTTTTTACTAAGACTGAATTGAGTTAGTAGGTTTGCTCCATAAGTAGTTGTATTTTGGAGCCCTTTAATTGCCGTATAGCTTCCTTGCACTCCTGCACCAATAGCCACTACATCACTTACTTTATAGATTAAATTAGGAGATAAACTAATATTTGTACCGCCAACAAAACTCAACCCAAACCCGCATCCAAACTTTAACCTTTTTTGTTCATTTCCCGTTACAGTATCTTTCGTTTTTTCAGAAGCAGTATCATTGTTAGCTTGCGAAAACGCAATTGTACTAAAAAAGAAGATGCCTATTGAAAATACCAATTTACTTATTTTCATAATTATTTAGATTTGATTCAGATTCTTTATTTCAATCACGAACAAATATTGATCTATAAAACTTAATTTATACTACATAGATGTTTTTTATAAAAGTAACAGCCTTTTTATAATTTTATAATTAAAAAATTACTATATATATTCTATTTTTATTGAATGTTTTCCTACTAATTCAAATACTAAAATACTTATTATTTACTGATTTTTAATAAGATAATTAAAATTATATTCCCTTATTCAAATAGATAATTGTCAATCGATACTTTTATAAAGGATAGTGCATCATTATTATAAATCAATTAAGTAATAAACTCTAATCTATTATACGCTAAACAATGTATAAAAAAACTCCCGATGGTTATCGGGAGTGAGTGAATATCAAAATAATATGTATTTCTAAACAGTAACCGAATACATTTTATTACGCAATTCTTTTATTTTTGGGTCTTGCATATACTCATCAAACGTGGTATATCTATCTATAACACCATTAGGCGTTAACTCCACCACTCTATTAGCAACGGTTTGTGCAAACTCGTGATCGTGTGTTGTAAACAATATGGTGCCTTTAAAGTTGGTAAGCGAATTGTTAAATGCAGTAATGCTCTCTAAATCTAAATGGTTTGTTGGTTCGTCCAGCATCAAAACATTAGCGCGCACCATCATCATTCTACTTAACATACAACGCACTTTTTCGCCACCCGAAAGCACATTCGATTTTTTTAAGGCTTCTTCACCACTAAAAATCATTTTCCCTAAAAACCCACGGATATTTACTTCTTCTCGCTCTTCTTCTGTAGTTGCCCATTGGCGCAACCAATCAACCAAAGTTAAATCGTTATTAAAAAATTCACTATTGTCTAATGGTAAGTATGCTTGTGTAGTGGTTACACCCCAATCAAATTTACCGGCATCTGCTTTTTCTTTGTTGTTCAATATTTCATAAAAAGCGGTAGTTGCTCTTGAATCTTTTGAGAACACCACCACTTTATCACCTTTTGCTAAGTTTAAATCGATATCTCTAAATAGAACATCTCCATCTTCACTACTTGAGGCCGCTAGACCTTGAATATTTAAAATTTGATCGCCCGCTTCTCTATCACGTTCAAAAATAATAGCTGGATACCTTCTACTGGTTCGCCTTATATCTGCGATATTCAATTTTTCAATCATTTTTTTTCTACTTGTTGCTTGCTTACTTTTAGCAACATTGGCAGAAAAACGACGAATGAATTCTTCCAATTCTTTTTTCTTCTCTTCAGCCTTTTTGTTTTGCTGTGCATGTTGTCGTGCAGCTAATTGAGACGATTCGTACCAAAAGGTGTAATTTCCAGAGTAATGATTAATTTTTCCGAAGTCAATATCTGAAATATGTGTACAAACGGCATCTAAGAAGTGACGGTCGTGCGATACCACAATCACACAGTTTTCATAATTTGCTAAAAAGTTTTCAAGCCATGAGATGGTTTCATAATCCAAATCATTAGTAGGCTCATCCATAATTAACACGTCTGGATTTCCAAATAAGGTTTGTGCTAAAAGCACCCGTACTTTTTGTTTTCCGTCCAAATCTCCCATTAATGTGTAATGAAATTCTTCTTTAATACCTAAATTGGATAACATGGCGGCAGCATCACTATCGGCATTCCAACCATTCATTTCCTCAAAAAGCACTTGAAGTTCGCCAATTCTATCAGCATTTTCATCTGAATAATCTGCATAAAGCGCATCCATTTCAGACTTAATTTTATATAATGGCTTATTCCCCATTAAAATAGTATCTAAAACGGTATGGTTATCATATAAGTTATGGTCTTGCTCTAAAACAGACATGCGCTTACCCGTTTCTAAATGTACATGTCCAGACGTTGGGTCTTGCTTACCAGAAATTATCTTTAAAAAAGTAGATTTTCCAGCACCATTTGCACCAATAATTCCGTAGCAATTACCTGTATTAAAGCTTGTATTTACTTCATCAAAAAGTATGCGTTTGCCAAATTGAACTGAAAGGTTTGAAACTGATAGCATAATGTGTAATATTTTTTTTTTGCAAAAGTAGAAAATTCAAACCGTTTGCCGAAACTTAGTTACCTAATTTTAAAAGTAAAGCTTGGTGATTAAAAAATATGCTTTTTTGAATAAATTGGTATAATGCAACATTTAACAACGCATTAACAGCAGTTTATAAATACAACGCATATTTTTGTAGATATAATTGTGTTTAATTAAACACTTTGATTAGGGATTATGAAACTACGCTTTTTAAGTTTATTAATTATTTTAACTCTGTTAAGTTGCAAAAACGATGGCAATAATTCGGAAGATAATTATGCTTATTTAGGAGGTGAAATTATGAACCCGAATAGCGATTTTGTTGTTGTATCAAAATCCGATATGGTATTAGATACCATAAAATTAGATAACAGAAATAGGTTTCTTTATAAAGTTAATAACCTGAAAGAAGGTTTATATACTTTTTACCATGGCGGTGAAATACAAATGGTTTTATTAGAACCTAAAGATAGTTTGCTTTTTAGATTAAACACGCTTGAGTTTGATGAATCGTTGGTTTTTACTGGCATAGGAGATAAAAAAAACAACTATTTAATTAATGAATTTCTTGAAAATGAAATTCAGGAAAAAAAGATTTTTAAATTCTGCCAATTAAAACCAAATGTTTACGAAAACAGAATAGACTCCTTAAAGGCATTTAAATTAAAAAAATTAAAAACATTTAAAACCAAATACAAACCATCGGCTCTATTCGAAAAAATAGCACAAGCCAATATAGATTACAACTATTATTCTAGCAAAGAAGTGTATCCGTTTGTGCATCATGGCAACAATAAAACTGAAATTATAAAATCGCTTCCTAAAGACTTTTATAATTATAGAAAATCGATTAATTATAATGACATTTTTTTTAAAGAGTACCACCATTATAACTCATTTTTAAGATACAGTATTAATAATTTATCCCTTGAAAACCACTTGCGTCATAGTACAGACGTAGAATTCAAGAGAAGCTCTCTATGCTATAACTTGGACAGGCTCAAACTTATTGATAGTTTAATTAACAATGAAAACATTAAGAACGAACTTCTTTATTACTTTACAGCCAGCTATTTATCAAAAAGCACCAATAGCGAAAATAACGATGTATTTCTAAGTGCTTATTTAAGTAAAAGCAGTGACGAAACAGGAAAAAACGAAATAAAACGTTTTGCTGCATCTTTATACAATTTAAAAGATGGAGGTCATTTTCCTGATATTAAAATTGTTGATTATAACAATACTGAGTTTAATATTAACTCATTAATTAATACACCTACAGTAATTTGTTTTTGGTCTAATACATTCTATAATCATTTTAAAGAAAGTCATTATAAACTTAATGAACTAAAAGTTAAATATCCTGAGGTAAGATTTATTGTTATTAATATTGACGATTTCGGGTCTGACAGACCTAAAACTTCATTAAAAGAAAATAGGTTTAAATTTAAAGATGAATATCAGTTTAAAAGCCCAAAAGAATCTATAGAAGCTTTAGCTATTCAACCCATGACCAAAACAATAGTCATAGACAAGCATCAAAAAATAGTGTATAGCAATACCAATATTTTTTCAATGAATTTTGAAGAACAACTTTTGGGGGCTATTAATAGATAGTTAGCTTATAATTTGTAATGCTTCATAAGTATTTTTTCATAAACCCTGTCTGGTAAAATACGCTTCAAAACAATAGAGAATTTTTGCATAAACTCCCCTACTTTATAATGCCCTTTTGGGTTTTTAGTGTTTATAACTTTTAAAACCGCTTGAGCCATCATATTTGGGTCGCTACCATTATCAACATGCGTATTCATTAAGTTTAAGGTATTTCCGTACGGTTTTTTGTATGGTGAATTATCTAAAAGTGGTGCATGGTACCTGCCAGCAGCAATATTAGTTGCAAAATCACCTGGGGCTATGTTGGTCATTTTTATGTTAAAGTCTTTTAATTCCATTCTAAACGCCTCGGTTAAAAGTTCTAACGCACCTTTGCTTGCACTATAAATTCCTCTATATGGCAAACCCATATATCCTGCAATTGAAGTAATATTTATTATCAATCCACCGTGTTGTTTACGCATTTGTGGTAACACCGCTTTTATAACATTAATAGGTCCAAAAAAATTAGTATCAAAATTGGCTTTAATCTCAGCTTCGGGGATTTCTTCAATAGCACCTGTAATACCTGCACCGGCATTGTTAACTACTACATCTAACCTACCTTCACTATCTAAAATAGTTTTTACAGTTTGTTTAATGGTTTCAATATTCTTAACATCTAACTCTAAAATAGGAAATTTGCCTTCTTTATAATTTTCTGGGTTTCTACTGGTCCCGTACACTACAAATCCTTTTTCGGTTAGATATTCACCTACCGATTTTCCTATTCCAGAAGATCCTCCTGTAATTAATACAACTTTAGACATATTCGATTAAAAATTAACAATGTAAAATTAACAATGAATTATTTTAAATGGATATAAAACTGAAAAAGATTTGAAGAAATATGGAATAAAAAAAAGATTTATGCCTTCACAATAGCGCATAAAAAAAGGCAAGCTACCTACATCACACCGCTACGACCATTTACCTTTGCTGCGTTCCCGCCCTGGAGGATTCAACAGGAGCTGGTTGTGTAGGACTTGCCGATGCAAAGATACAACCTTTTAAAATTTTCACAATGATTTTTTAAACTGATTTTAAATAAATATCTTGCCTTAAATTTAATTTATCAGATGAATACATTTAAATACTTATTAATCATTTCATTAAGTTCATTAATTATTTCTTGTGGTTCTAATACAGGTCAAAATAAAAGTGATTTCAGCATAAGAACCAATGCCGTTAAAGGCGATATTTCTAATAATGAAACCTTAAATCTCTCTTTAGAAAATAAAAAAAGCCATACTATTGATTCTGTAAGCTATACTTTGAATGGTAAAAAGATTAATGATACATCACATTTAGAAACCTTCAAATTAGGAAAACACACCATTGAGGCCACTGTTTACTTTAATAATGAAAAACAAATAACAACCTCAACTATTACTATTTTAAATAGTGAAGCCCCTAAAGTTTATACCTATAAAATTATTAACGAATATCCCCACGATATTACTTCGTATACGCAAGGACTTGAATTTTATAATGGTAATTTATATGAAAGCACAGGACAACTTAAAGAATCAAAATTAAGACAGGTAGATTATAAAACAGGTGAAGTTATAAAAAACATCCATTTAGCCGATGCTTATTTTGGAGAAGGACTCACTGTTCTTAACGATAAAATTTATCAACTTACTTGGCAATCAGGTACTGGTTTTGTGTACGATGTGAATACATTTGAGAAACTAAATAGCTTTAAATACGGAAGCAGTAAAGAAGGTTGGGGTATTTGCAACAATTCTAAAAAACTTTATAAAAGCGATGGCACTGAGAATATCTGGATTTTAAACCCAGATACCTTAATTGAAGAAGACCATATTCAAGTATATACCAACAAAGGTAAAATTGTAGAGATTAATGAAATGGAATGGATAAACGGTGTTATTTATGCTAATCGCTATCAAAAAGATGGTGTTGCTTTAATAAACCCAATAAATGGGGCGGTTATTGGTGTGATTGATTTTTCACCATTAAAAAAGTTAGTAACGCAACATCAAGGTTTAGATGTGTTAAACGGTATTGCTTACAACCCAGAAACCAAAAGCATTTTTGTTACCGGAAAACGTTGGGACAAATTATTTGAAGTTGAGATTATTGAGAAGTAATCACTACATATTATTCTTAGCTTGAAACTTAAAAAACGAATGGGATACTGGAATAAACATCAACCCTAGGACTATAAAAACAATAAAAGCATTTTTCAAGTTAAACGCTTGTGCCAAATAACCTATTAGTGGCGGACCAATAAGCATACCTACAATACCATAAGTCGTAATTATAGATATTGCCATACCTGGTGAATATTTTTTTGAGGTTCCCGCCAAAGACATGGTTACAGGAAAAATAGCAGCTGTACCAAAACCTACAAAACAGAAGCCTAATAACGCCGACCAAAAAAATGGAAATATCACTGCAATAGCAATGCCTAATGCTATTAATACCGAACTTAAAATATACATTTTTTGCAAACCAAATGCACCAACTAACCTATCGCAAAAAAACCTTGAAAGCGCCATGGTAGTCATAAACATAAGGTAACCATAGGTGAATACTTCTTCGTTTACTACATCTTTAAAATAAACTCCGCTCCAATCGAACATACCACCTTCACAAATGGCACCTAAAAATATTAAAACCCCCAAATACAAAATAAAGGGGTCTGGTTTTCCTATTATGAGTTTATTGCCAGTAGTAGATATATCTCCTTTAACGGTAAATTGATAGGTTATTAATGCTATTATCAAACCAGCTATTGAAACACTTAACAGGTGAATTTGAATAGATACACCCATTTTTACCATAAGCGTAGAAATGGCAACACCTATTAACCCGCCCGTACTCCACAGCCCATGAAATGCACCAACCACACGTTTTTCAAACTTCTTTTGTAAAGTTATTGATTGAGTATTTACTGAAATATTTAAAATTCGCATAGAAAACGAAAACAAACAAACCGATAATACCAATAAAAAAGGTGTATTGGCAAAACCAATACAAGTTAAGGCTATCGAGAAAAAAACGAACGATATTATAAGTGGTACGCGACTATCAAATTTTGATACCAACCAACCAGAAATAGGAAGTCCTATCAAAGAACTTATGGGCATTGCTAAAAGAATGGTACCTAGTTCGGCTTCATTTAAATTAAAAAATTCTTTAATGGTTGGAATACGTGATGCCCAAGACGCAAAACAAATACCCGACAAAAAAAAATAGACACTTAATGCTATACGTTGTTTATTTCTTAAATCCATTGGTTATTTTGCAATTTTAAACAATCGGATGTAAACAATGAATGCATTTATTCTTGTTGTAAAAAAGATTGCTTTTAGGTTTTTGTAGGATGCTTTTCATCCTGTTTATTAAAGCCCAAAATTACAATCTTTTTTACTTATTATTAATATAATTTACTTGTAATGCGCCATTTTATTTTAACAATATTCTCGTATATAACAATATAATGAATCGTTAAATCTTATTGGTTTTATAGTCGATTTTATGTTTAAAAGTTGCTGTTTGTCTAAAACGCACATTAAAAGTTTTTTATAATCTTTCTCTATTTAGCTAATAGATTCGGCGAAAAATATATCAGCCTGTTTTTTTGTAAAACTAGTGCAAAAGTAACTTTTGTTTATTCTCTCTAATAACAGCTTTGATTAGCTTGAATAATTGCTTTTTTACTGATTTATAATTTTCAAAATAATCAGCAACCAAAACAATAAGTTCGCTGTGTTCTCTTTTGTAATTTTCTTCTTCCTCTAACTCATGTTTTTTGTTAACCATTATTTTAAGGTCGGCTTCATGTTTTTGTATTGTCAAATAAAGTTTATCTGTTTCCTTATGTAAATTAACAAGCTTATCTACTATTTTTTTACTTTTAGCAAAATGTTTAGAGTCTACAAGTTTTAGTGTATAAGATTTTATCAAATCATCAAAAAACAACTGTTCGTCTTTGGCGAACAACAATTCTGACAACCAATTTCGCGACTCGTTATGCATAACTTCGGCACTTAGCCCTTCTAAATACTTAACATCTGTTTGTGGTGTTTTCATGATTTAAAAATTTAGATTTCTATATTATTTTGAAATATTTAATATAATGATATTCATTATATTAAACAATAATCAATCCTATTTTATTCTTAGAGCAATTTTATTTTTATATTAATAATTCTTCTTCGTCATTTAGTTTAGGAATACCTACATTCCAATTGTAAGTGTTGTTTATTTTTACTTTAAAAGCATCTAACGCACTGGGTTCTCCATGCACAAGAAATACTTTTTCAGGAATGTTTTTTATGACCCCCATCCAGTTTATTAAATCTTCCTGATCGGCATGAGCCGATAAACTTTCTATGCTTTTTATTTTGGCATGTACTGGATAATATTTACCATAAAAACGTATTTCATGAGCACCATCAATCAACTGTCTCCCTCGGGTTCCTTCAGCTTGAAAGCCTACCAATAATACTGTTGTAGACCGTTCGCCTATAAGTTGTTGTAAATACGTTAATACCCTGCCCCCTGTTACCATACCACTACCAGCAACAATAATCTTTGATCTTTTATCATCAATTGTTTCCCAAGTTTCTTTATAAGATTGAATTATGTTTACGTGATTGCACATAGCATTATAATCTTGATCTGATAATTTATGCCACTTTGGAAACCTTTTAAAAATTTCTAAAACATTATTTCCCATAGGACTGTCTATAAAAACTGGAATATTAGGTATTTTGTTTGTTTTATATAATTTCCATAAGATATACATAAGCGTTTGCAAACGTTCTACTGCAAAACTTGGAATTATTAGGTTTCCGTTTTCATGAATGGTATTAATAATCAATTCGGTTAATTTGGCTTCGACATCTTCTTTAGGGTGTAATTTGTTACCATAGGTGCTTTCAATAAATAAAAAATCTGCCCATTCTGGTCTTTTAGGATCGCTTAATAAATAATCATCTCTCCTGCCAATATCACCTGAAAAGACAAAGCGTTTACCATTAATATCTATTTCTACAAATGTGGCTCCTATAATGTGCCCATTAAACTGAAATCGGTACGAAATATGATCTGATAATTTAATCCATTTATTGTCTATTTCTACTTCAAAAAGCTGAAGTGTATTTTCGACATCTTTTACAGTATAAAATGGTAATGCCGGATTATGTTTTGTAAATTTTTCTTTGTTGGCTTTTTCGGCTTCTTCTTCATGTATTTTAGCACTATCAATAAGTATTACTTGGGTAATGGCCAAAGTTGGTGCTGTTCCAATTATTTTCCCTGCAAAACCTTGTTTTAATAACCTTGGCAAATAACCTACATGATCTAAATGTCCATGGGTAAGTATAACAATATCAATTTCTTCTACATTAATCGAAAGGTCTTTCCAATTTAATTGTCGTAACTCTTTTAAACCTTGAAACATCCCGCAATCTATTAATATGTTTTTTTCTGAAGTTTTTATCAAAAATTTAGATCCGGTAACAGTACCAGAAGCTCCCAAAAATTTTATGATTACAGAATTTTCCATTTTAATGTTTTTAAGAACTACAAATCTGTTTTATTTCTTCTAATATTTTTTTCATTCTTATTTGAGAAATACCTAAATGGTCTAAATAAAATGCATCTCCAATCAAATCTCTGCATAACACGACTTCCCTACTTAATAAAAATTGTTTTTCTCGATTGGTTAACAATGTTGATACTGTTATAGGGTATAGTCCTAACCTGTCAATCCTATCTTTTAAACCATCATTTTTAGGGTAATCCCAACTTAACAAATATAATCCACAACAATTACCATATTGTATGGCATCTGCAGTGAACCTTGTATTGGTTACGACCCATCCTTTTGCTAATATTCCATCATCTTTATTGTTTGCGCTCCATTGGTTTTTTATATCCTGATAACGTGAGTTTATATACAACGGAATTTTAACATTGCAATTCGAACCTTCTTCACTATGAAATTTACATTCTATAATCGTGGTTTCGTTGTTTTTATGGCCTATAATATCAATTTCATGCTTAACACATTTACCCTGCAAAATTTTACTTACTTGAGTTTTATAACCTGAATATTTTAAAATAGCCGCAACAAACCTTTCAAACGGGTAACCCGTAGGACCTAATTCATAAATGGCCTTTTTAAGTTTATATTTTGAAGCTAAATAGCTTTTCTTTTTTTTTAGTAAAGCAAAAGCTCTGTTATATATTTCTTTTGTTGAAATACCTTCATATAATTCATCTTTTACAGCGTGAAGAATATATTCTATAATCTCGTTTTCTGCACCAGTTCGTTTTAATGAATTGCGTAGTTTCTCGAATGAAAATTTCACCTTTTCTCCTGATGATTTTAATATATAAATAGCATTATCTAACATTGCCTTTCTTTTTAATTTTAACTGAACTCTACTTTTTGAAATGTGTTAATCTGGAATTACTAAAAACGGAATTTTAAGGTGATGTCCTATTTTTGTTATTACGGGTTCATGAATAAGGTTTTCTATAAAACTATGTCGGTAATTAACCATTACCAGCACATCTATTTTTAATTCTTCAATAAAATCATTGATTTCGGTTGCCATATTTGAGTAATCTGGCATCCAATGAAAACTATGCTCAAACTGTTTCAGTAAATTTTTAAGAACTTCCATATTATCTTGTTGTAAATCACTTAATTTTTTCTCTTTATCAATATGAACAATTCTTATTTTAGAATCATGTAGAAACGCTAAATTTTTTAAGGCACTTACTTTAATATGATTATAAACCCTATTAAAATCTGTTGCAAAAGCAATTTGCATTGGAACAACAAAATCGTATTCATCTGGAACTATTAAAATAGGTGATAATCGCATTTTTTTAATAATGCTAACTGTGTTGCTTCCAAAAAATATTTCTTTGGCACCAGTAGCTCCTTTAGTACCCATTACCACTAAATCTATATTGCATTTTCGTATAGCTGTTTCAATACTATCTTTTAAATTTTCTGAACTTAAAATAACTTGAAAATTATGGTTTTTATTAGCATTTGAGCTTTCGGCAAGTTCTTTTAATTCTAAAAGATCTTTGTTGGCAGCTTTATTAATTGTTTCAGACAATTTACCTGAGCGAACTGTAGTTTGTGAAACAATTATTTTAGTTGAATGTAAAAAGTGAAATGTACATTTTTGTTCTTCATACATTTTAAGAGCGTAAACAACCGCATTCCAAGCATTATCCGAGAAATCGGTTGGTAATAAAATATTGATGTCTTTTGTTTTCATTTTATATTATTTTAAAATTTTAGATGGTATAACTAAAAACGGAATGTTTAAATGAAAGCCTATATGATTAATAGTAGACCTAAAAAATAAATTTTCAAAAAACGAATGTTTATTGTTTATCATTACCAATAAATTAATTCGGTGTTTTAGTTGAAATTTTGCTATAGCCTCTTCTACCGTTTGGTTGCTAATACTATGGAAAAGATGAGTTATTTTATTAAAATAAGTTTCCAATAGTTTCTTATTGCTTTCTTGATAATCTGACAAATCGTAGCCAAAAGATGCATTTAAGATATTAACTCTAGAATGAAACATAGTTGCCACATCTAAAATTGGTTTAACATGCTGTTCTTGAAATTCAACTTGATAATCAGAAGGGAACAGTACTTCTGTAGGTTTTTCAAATGTAAAGTCGCTAGGTACAGCCAATACAGCGCATTTAGCATTTTTTATAGCATGCATGGTATTAGATCCAAAAAGTATTCCAACTGCACCTGTTGCCCCTTTAGTGCCCATCACCACATAATCTACATCATTTTTACTAGTTTGTTCACTAATTTCGGCTGTGAGCGTATTAAAGCATGCCAATTGAGTAAAACTATGCTTTGAGTTCTTAAATTCTTCATCAATTTGCATTTGAACTTTTTCCAATCCTTTTTTTGCAGTTTCTTTCATGGCATCAAGAAGCCCGAACTGGGCTGTACTCACTTCCATATACTCTATTTGGTAAACAACAGGAGTGTATGTATGTATAAGATAAAAATGGCAAACACTTTCTTTAAAAAAGCTTAAAGCATATTTTATGGCGTTCCATGAGTTATCTGAAAAATCGGTGGGTAATAGTATTTTTTTCATGATATGAATGTTTTAAGTTGTTTTATTAAATATCTCGATGAATGTTTTGTAAAACACAAAATGGAATATTTATATACAAACCCATTTTGTCTATGGTTGATTGCATAAGAATGTCTTCTAAAAATGTGTGCCTATTATTTACCATTACTAACATGTCGACGCTATTCTCTTTTATATAACTATTAATAGTATTGGTAATATTTTTACTGTTTACTGTTTTAAAATTTAGGTCATTTTTACATAATTCATTTTTTATAAAGTCTTGGTTATCTTGTTGGCGCATAGACAAACCCCTACTACTTGTTATATATAATATATCTATTAATGCATTATATGGACAAACCATCTCACACAATAACTTTAATTCTCTTCTTTTGTATGGAATTAAATAATTAGTTGGAAAAAGTATATGTAATGGTTTTTTATACTTATATTTTTCTGGAATAACCAAAACAGGACATGATACATACTTTAAAACCTGTAGTGTATGGCTTCCAAATGTTATTTTACTATCGTTTGTGTAGCCACGGGTTCCCATTACAATAACATCTATATTTTCCTTATCCACTATTTTATCAGCTTCATCAACCAAGATATTATTAGAAGATACAATGTGGTATGTATGTCTAGGATTAGGCAAAATTTTATAGGCATGCTGTTTTATAGACTCTAACCGAATTTTAGACCTATTACCAACCATTTCCGTAACATCAGATAATGTTTCTCGGGTTACTTTTAAATCTTCTGCATAAATATCATCTTGGTACGCATGCATGATAAAAAATTCACTTATTTCATATTTAAAAAGGGCAATAGCATATTCTAATGCATTTGTGGCATTTTCTGAAAAATCTGTTGGGATTAATATCTTTCTCATGGCTACTACCTTTAAAATGAACTATTTAAATATAGTTAATTTTAACAAAGTAAAATATGATATATATCAGCATTGTTGTACGAGTGTATAACTTAAATAGTGTTTAAAACTATATTATTATAATGCGTAAGTATTTATAAACTGATATTCATGATCTTATATGCTAAACTATATGAATTGATTAAACCAATAAATTATTAATACTGATAAAAATCATAATTAATATGCTGGGTTTTTAATAAATTTAAAAGAATCAAAAACTTAAATAGCCATGTTTAAAAATCTAAACTTAAAGTTCTACCAAAATATTGGTAAACTTTTCTATGCTTTAGCTGGAGCTGATAAAGTTGTACACCCAAACGAGTTTAATACTTTTAAAGAATTTGTGAGTCGTGAATGGCTTTCGGTAGATGATACTGAAGATGAGTATAAAACTGATGCAGCATATCAAATGGAAATTGTTTTTGATTGGTTGGCTTCTAAAAAACTCAACGCTAACACTTGTTTTAAAGAATTCATTGCATACAAAAACGAACATAAATATTTTTTTACAAGCGACATGAATACTTTAATTTTAAAAACAGCCGTTTTAATTACTTCTGCTTTTTCTGGACAAAACAAATCTGAAGTAATTATGCTTTCAAAACTTAGTATTGAACTTTCTAAATAATTTTTTTATTCACCAGTAAAATTGAAGGTAATAATCAAGAATTATAATATAATATATATATTATATAGGTGCACGTAATAAAGCTTGCTGTTTAAATATTGGTTTTTAAAAAAGTAAACTAAATAAGTTATTTTGACCTTATTTATATAAATAATAATGACTTAATCATGCACAGGACTTTGGGTACACGGGCAATTACTAATGCCCTGTAAAAACTCTAGCCCAATGGTAATTACATGTGTACCAGAGTTAAAACCAGATAATTCGTTCATAGTAATTTGATAGGCGTAACCAAAATAGAAAATATTCTTTTTAAACCCCGCCATAGGACCTATGTTTAAAGGTTTTAAAAACTGATCATTTAAATAACGGTACGATATACCCGCCCAATAATAATCTTCATATCTGTTATACTTTCTGAACTTAAAATTAACATCGGTACTAGAACGCCTGTCACTACTAAACATTTGGTAATATATGGATGGTTCAAATTCCAATCCGCTCTTTTTTGGACCTCTAAACGTATAACCAGAATATATTTGATAGTTTAAAAGCATGTTAGGTTCTGAAACTCTAATATCATCATCAACTTTCTTTTCAAGGATGTTATTTGCGTTAAAACTTGCAAAGAAGCCTTTATTTCTATACAGAACACCTACATCAAAGTTATTGTTTGTAGTACGCCTATCATCCGTTATATCCGAAGGAATTGGCACGCCACTATTTTCATTATAGTTCTGGAAGTTATTAACGTCAATTCTGAAGTTATTTATATTATATGAAATCCCGAATGATAAATACTGCTTAGAATAATAATCTAAAATAAGATGATGCGCGAATGAGAATTTAGCACCTGTTTGAATAGTGTTTCCGTTCTTATCATTATAAAATGACATTCCTATTCCTGTACGACTGGCAATCCTAAAATCGGCATAAACCGATTGGTTATCAGGCGCATCTTTAATACCAACCCATTGTGTTAGTCCGTTCGCTCTAATCTTTAAATTATCACCAATACCTGCGTAAGTTGGTGATACCACAAAATTATTATCAGCCAAATATTGTGTAAAAACAGGTAAATTCAACTCTTGCCCATAGCTGTTTGCCATGATGAAAAGAAGAATATATATGATTGTCTTACTCATATTAATATATTTTTTTTTGTAGT
Source organism: Mariniflexile soesokkakense (assembly GCF_039650365.1). NCBI lineage: Bacteria > Pseudomonadati > Bacteroidota > Flavobacteriia > Flavobacteriales > Flavobacteriaceae > Mariniflexile > Mariniflexile soesokkakense. Next base: position 64,548 of record NZ_JAZHYP010000001.1, read on the forward strand.
AATTAAACCTTCTCATTATCTGTAAAGTGTAAAATGTCCAACAAAATCACGATCATACTTTTTGTCATTTAGTTTCACAACATACCAATAATCACCCGTAGGAAGTTCAATACCGTTGTATTTACCATCCCATGGATCATCCGCACCTAAAGTAGCCACTTTTCGTCCGTATCTATCAAAAATATTGACTGTTAAATTTCTGTATTGAGAAGCGCAACCAGGTTTCCAACCTTTTTTATTTGGTTGAAAATAGTTAGGTATACATAAATCCACAAACTCAAAATACTTAGTGGCAGATGCAAAACACCCATAACTATCGGTTACTGTAACTGTATAAGTACCCGATTCATAAATTAAGAAAGTATTCGTACTTCCCTTAGATTCGCCATTAAGTGTAAATTCATAATCGCCAGAACCTCCGGTAGCAATGGCAACTATCTCGTTTAATGTTCCTCCTGAAGGCATATCTATGGCTAACGCTAGTGGGTCGTATTGATCAACATCAAACGTTGCAGTTCTTTGAGTACATCCATTGGTATGTCTTACGTCTATATAATGTCCTAAACCAGCTGGCACATTCACAAACTCATTACTAGCTTGATAAGGGCCTCCATTTAACGAATAATCTAAATCGGCAGGATTTGTATTACTCGCATCTACAGTAACAGTCACTAAGTTAGTAGACACGTTATTGGTACAACCAAATTCAACCTCAGATACAGGATTAATAGTTACAGATTCTGGGAAAGTTATATTCCATTCGGTTTCACAACCAAGTGCATCACGCACATAAACTATATGGTCGCCTCCGGCTAAACTTGTAAAATCAAATTGCGTTTGTGTTGAAGTACCTGTAGTGTAAGTGCCATTTATATCATCTAGAACCACACTGTAAGGCATATTTCCTCCAGAAATATCAATACTAAACTCACCATTCATATCACCAGAACAATCTTCTGGAACTATCGAATTGGGTACAATGGTAAGTATTACAGGTAACGGTTCATTAATAACAAAATCATAAATAACAAAACAACCTAATTCATCTTGAGCCATAGCTTGATAATTTCCAGGTGTTAGGTTTATAAACGTTGAAGTTTCAAAAAATTGATCTAATCTTGGTGAAATAGCATATTTTATAGTACCTGTTCCACCAGAAGCCGTAATTTCCAAACGTCCATTATTAGTGCCAGGGCATGTTATATCAGTCGCAACAAAACTAGCTGTTAATGGAGCTGCAGGTTGTGTAATAGTAATTTGTGCAGTTGTGGTTAAGCAATCACCACTATCTACTCGTACTTGATACGTTCCAATGGGAAGTTCTGTAAAAACACCTGGGCTATTTTGAATGACTCCAGGTATATTGGTTCCCGAACCATCTTGCAAAGTATACACATAACTACCTAAACCACCTTGAGCTTTAGCTACTATAACCCCTGTACTATCTCCCGCGCAATTGATGGACGCATTGGTGACATCTAAATTAACGACTAATGCCGGTAATGGATCAATTTTTACTTGATTCGATACATTTGCAACACAACCATTGGCATCACGAACATAATACGTGTAAGTTCCCGGAGCTACAGAAATTGGTGTGGATTGCGACGCAAAGCTTCCTAAAACTGTTGCAAAATTTGAGGTATTGCTATACTCATATACACCAGTACCTCCTGTAGCGCTAAGTCTTAAAGTTGAATTGGCTAAACAGGTTTGAGACGTTTCTTTAACCAAAATAGCTTGTATTTGAGTTGGCTCAGTTATTACAATATTTGGCGATGTAAATTCACAATTATACCCATCTGTTACAACAACATGGTAAGTTCCTGTTCCTAATCCGCTAAATACAGGTGTACTTTGTGGGCCTGATGAATTAATTGTTGGAGCGCTCATATGGAGCGTATAGGTATAGTTGCTTCCTTGACCTCCAATTACATTGCTAACTGTTATTGTCGCATTTTTATCTCCAAAACAAGATAATACCGTTGTGTTCGCGGTAACTGTTTCATTTATTGGTGTTGGGATTGTTAATGTTACAGCATCTGAAGCGATACACCCAACAGCATCCATTACGTTAACCGTATAAGTTCCAGCAGATAAATTTATAAAAGTTCCATTAGGTGAATACGCTACAGTAGCAGAACCCGTTAATTCATATCGATACGTACCATAACCACCTGTTGCAACAGCAGTAATGGTTCCTTTATCATCATCACAAGTAACGTTTGATGTTTCTGAAACTGTCAATGCTAATGGATTTACAGGTGATGCAATAGTAATAACATTTGAAGTGGCTGAACAAAACGGACTTGCAGTTTCTGTTACAACAACCGTATAATTGCCTGCTGGAATTCCAGTTACCAATACAGGATTGGTTGACGTATCTGCCGAAACAACACCGTTAATAGAGGTTCCAGAATTATCAAAAACTTCAAAAGTATATGATCCTGAATAGCCATTTACATTTATTTCAAAAGTACCATTAGAATCTCCAAAACAAGTTACCTGCGTTGGCGATCCAATGGTTATTGTTGGAAGTGGTGCTGATGGTAAAAACACCTCAACATCTTCTGTACACAAAGTAGTAGTATCTGTTATTGTAACGGTATAAGTACCTGAAGGCAAACCGGAAATTACATTTCCTGACACTACCCCTACAACTGGACTTATACTGTATGAATATGCACCTGTTCCACCAAATCCCGTCATGGTTATCACACCATCATCGTCATTACAAGTTGGTAAGCTTGTAACGGCTGGAGTTAAATTTAATGGTGCAACAATGTCTAAACTCACTAAATTTCCACAACCATTAGCATCTCTAACTTCAACTGTATGGTTTCCAGATGCTAAATTAGATATAGTAAATGGTGCTGTTCTTGTTTGAAATGCACCGCCATCTATACTATAAGCATAAGGAGCTATTCCTGCAGTTGATAATGCAACATCAATAGCGAAATTTCCTTCAATAGCCGTACATTGATTGTTTAATGTTGCTGTAATTACTGGTGAAGGATCTTGTGGTAAAATAATAACTGCAGTCGATTTTATACAACCATAAGAATCTTTTACATGAACATAATAACTACCAGCATCACTATTAAACGTATTTGCAGATGCCCATAACGGATCGGTTGCCATTGGTGCTGCGGCCGATGTAGTTATTTGGTATAAATACGGTGCTGTACCATCTCTTCCAACAGCTCTTATAACTCCGGAATTTACATTACAATTAGCGTTTTTATCAACGGTAGCACTAATACTTAAATCAATAGCTGATTCTGTTATATTGAAAGGAACCGTTACTACACTACAACCTGCATTAGGCCCTACGGTTTCTGTAATTAAAACAAAATAAGTTCCAAAAGGTAACGTACCAAAATTAGTTATTGGCAATGATCCACCTGCGGGCACGGTACCTGTACCACTAATTCCTGTAGCTGTTGTTGATAATGAATCCCATATTTCATAATTTACATTGGTAGGTACACCATAAACACTATTAATTGTAAATGATATATTTCCATCAGCACTTCCAACGCACGTAATGTTATTAGATGTTAAAGAGGTAGCTGTTAATGTTGAATTTGTTGGAATTGGTGCGGTAGCTGTTTGGTAATAACTACAATTGGTAGCATCATCATAAACAATAAATGTATAAGTAACTCCAGGAACCAAACCTGTAAATGTTGTTTTTTTACTACCCAATGCATCTTCTGGAAACCACGTTCCTGGTGGATTTGGATATACAGAAGTTGATCCGCGATAAATACTAAAATAGAAAGGTCCTGCACTAGCCAACGCAGTACCTACATTTATCACTGCTTCTCCACCAGTAATACAGTCTGCTGTTGTGTTTATTGTAATATCCAAATTATCTGGAGGTGATGCCACTAAAACATCTTGAATTAAGATGGAACAGCCATTAGCATCAACAACATTTATTTGATACAAACCGAAGTCTACCACATCAAATGTTACAGAGGTCGTGCCTGATGAATTAAGCTCAGTAGCCGAGTATCCATTTGTTCCTGTCACAAAATAATTGTAAGGAGCTGTACCACCCGTAACACTATCTATAATAACCGAACCTTTTGAAGTTCCAAAAATTGGGTCGCAACTAATATCTACAGCATGATGTGTTACATTAATTGATGTTGGTTCTGCAATTACAATAGTTTCCGCATCGGTACAAGATTTAGAATCGGTTAACGTAATGGTATAAGTACCCGCAGTTAAGCCTGAGGTTTGTGTCCCGTAATTAGTTCCCGTAGTATCATTATTCACATTAATAACAAAAAGAGGTGTACCTACCGTATTGTCTATTGTTATTTGAATTGCCGCCGTATTATCGCCATGACATAAAATCTGTTGGGTTTGTACCACCGAAAGAATATTAGGCAACGAAATAACATTAACCGTTTGCACACTAGATTCCGCAGTACACCCATTTGCATCGGTTATTTGGAATTGATAGGTTCCATTGGTTGGTGTTGAATAAATAAAAGGCGAACTAGTAGTTCCTAAAGAACTATATGCAGCACCATTTATAGATACAGCATAGGTAAAAGGAGCCACACCACCAGAAAAAGTACCGGTTATGGTAGCGTCTGGTGAAGCTGTACAATCTAAATCTTTAGTTAAAACAGTATTTAATGTTATAGGTACTAAAGGTGCTATGGTATAAGATTCTGTATACACACAATTATTGGTATCCCTTACTCTGAACGTATAAGTATTCGGTGTTAAACCATTAAACACATTTGATGTTTGATATGCTGTTGCCGATGCTGCAGGTGCTATAATTTGATATTCTAAAGTTCCAACACCACCTGTAGCTGTTAGCGTTACATTTGAAGTTATTGACGGACAACTTAAAGGTGTATTAGAAAAACTTAGATCTGTTGGAGGGCTTAGCTGGTCTATGGTTACAGGTGCTGTTGTAAAAGCACAAACATTAGCATCTTTTATAGTTACCGTGTAAGTTCCATTTACCAAACCTGAAAAAATAAGCCCTGATTGATAATTTACACCATCTATACTATAGGTATATGGAGCTGTTCCACCAGATACTCCTGAAACAGTTATAACACCATTAGTAGTACATGTATATGGTGTTGTCAATGTTGCTGTTCCGCTTATGCCAGTTACCGTTGTAATTGTGATAGTTTGCGGTGTTGAAATACACACATCCGTTCCTATGGAATACTGAACGACTACTTCATAATCTCCAGCTACTAATCCAGTAAAAGCAGGTGAATTAAAAAACGTAACACCATTATCAATACTGTACATTAAACTATTTCCGTTGGCATTTGTAACGTTAACATTTATACTTCCAGTATCACCAGCATCAGCACATAAAATATCTGTTTTTGTTACATTGAAATCGGGTGCAGGTGTTGCGTTTACAGTTAATGAAGTTTCAGCAGAACAGTTATTAGAATCTACAACCGTAATATTATAAACTCCAGCGGTTGTTACCGTTATTATTGGTGTACTTTGAAACTCTGTCGTGCTATTTACAAAATAGTAATAAGGTGGCGTACCTCCTACTGGATATACTGTAATTTCGCCATCTGTACATGTTAATGGCTTTGTAAGTGCCGATGTAGCTGTTAATAACGGTGGATCTATAATTTGAATATCTACAGTTTCGCTACAACCATCTTCGGTAGATACCGTTGCTGTATATGTTCCTGGATTTAAGTTTGCAAAGGTATAATCACTTTCCATTACTGGACCCACACTATTAATTAAAGTTGCTCCTTGATAAATAGAATAGAAATATTGTGGACGTACATCGTTAGCAGCTAATTTTACACTGCCTTTTTCACCATTACAATACGGTTGGGTAATAACTGTTGAAACGGTAAAATTACGCTCTCTTATTTGAACATCTGGCACTGTGAAAATACAAGGATTAGGTGTTACCCCTATTTGTCTAATATATACAGAATATAGATTTGGAGTTGTAATGGAGAATACATTTCTTGTTTGGTAGTTAGTACCATCAATACTATACTCATATCCATTTGGCACACCTCCTACTGTAATTTCACCAGGCGTGCTACAATAAATATCTCTAGATGTTACATTAGGAATTAATAAGTTGGTATAAACATTAAAATAAAATTGGTTAAAACATCCACCAGGATAGTTTATCGTTAATCTATATTGCCCCGCATTTGTAATGTTAAAATTAGAACCTGTACCAACTTGGTTCCAAGTACAAGCAGGGCTTTCGTTAGCACAGTCTTCATTTGTAACTGCTGAACAGCTTGAAACGTCCAATGTTTCCCATATCATGGATATGCTATTTACTATATTGGTTTGTATATATCTTGAATCATTAGCACCACATAAAAATATGTTTGGCAATAATTTTCCATCGTTAGGACACGTAACTACTTCATCTGCAAACGGAATCACAGGATTTGTAACTCCTGCTCCAAAAGTAACCACATTAAACACTTGGTCGGTAGACTGACAAGGCGCAACCGCTGTATTGTGTACATAGTAAGTACCCGGAGTTGTAACGGTAATAGACTGTGTATTTCCTATTACCGGAGTTCCTGATGGACTTGTAGACCAAGAATAAGCATCGTATCCATTTCCCGCAGTCAATACAGTACTGGCACCGCAAAGAATTACATCTTCTTCAAAAGTACAATCGTTTAAATCGGCTAAAAAGTTAGTCGCTCCTGGTGTTAATAAGCACCCTGTGTTAGTGGCAAAACTTGGATCGTCTGAAATGGTGAAATCTGGATTTACAGTGCCTTTATAAGTAGCATATGCCTGATTATCAATATTATTAGAACAGGCATCACTTAATAAACTACATGTTGAAACCACTGTTACTTTAAAACGAATTTCTGAAACAGGGTCGTTCTCTTCAACTACAGAAGGATCCACTCTAAAAATGAGTTCTCTAGTGGCTGGATTATAACTTTGAACAGAAACACCTGGAGGCAAAACCCCAATATCTGCTGGATAATTAAATACAATATTTGTTGGAAGAATGTCTCTAATAGTTAAGTCGGTAGCATCGTCATTTCCTGTGTTTTGAAAGCCAATAGTATAATAGAGTTCATCTCCAAGATCTACTACTTGTCCACCAATATTATTTCCGAGTACATCTTCAACAATTTTGGTCAAAACAATATTTGGAGCAATAATTTCAATAGCAAAAGCACTAAAATAGAAATAGTAAATATCTGTATTGGTGCCTAATCTAATAGTTGCCGTAGTATCTCCATTTGCTATCAAACTATTTCCTGCATTGGGGATATTTATAATACCGGCATCAAAACCCAAAGTGTTTGAACTTGCAGGGTTTCTGTCAGTAAACGTCATTGGAGAATTCGTATTAAAATCTATAATAGATACCGTACTATTAAAAAAGTTATTGTTTGGACGAATGGTTGTACCACCTGCATTGGTGGCACTAATTCTTGTTCCATTAATTTCTAAATAATCGTTGGTCCAGCCTCTATCGCCTTCTAAAGCACTAAAAGCATATTTAGCTCGTACTGGTCCTACTGGTATGGTTTGAAAACCACTTATAGGGAACGTTTGCTGATTGTTTGGAGCTTGATTATCTATTTTTGTAAACCCATCGAACGAGGTTATGTATTTACTTGGTAAAAGTGGATCTTCATAAATTACGAAAAGCGACCAACCTGCCGATAAACCTTCTGTATTACGACCATCGCCGCTATTCATCATTGCAGATGTCATAGACGAAATATTAGCTACCGTATAAGTTCCTTCTGGATTGGTTAAGGTGGATAATATATTTGTTACATCGCTATAATAGGCAAACGTATTTGAACTTCTGTTGTTTGAAGAATTTTGATAATAAATTTCTGTTCCGGTAATATCTAAATACCCACCACTTTCCGGGGTTTGAAATTTAATATTTGCCATTGGCGTATCACCTTTTACTACCGAACTCCAATACAAACCGGCATATACAATTTGATAACAATTTACATCGTTTGGCACATCTAAATCAGCACTACTAGAATTAAAGGTGTTGTTGTCATTATCAATGTCAACATATACCATAATGTCTCTATTGGTACTACTTTCGTTATTATTGGTTCCAGAATAAGGATTTGTTCTATGAACGCCCATATTACTGTTTCCAATTAAAAGTATATCTCCTTTAATTGCTTCATCGTACCTCGGACTAAATGGAACTAGGTTTTGCCCCAACATACCATTAAAACATAGTAACGAAAATAAAAGAATAAGTAGGTTAGTATAAGTAGTTTTTCTCATAGTCGATTATTTTATTATTTCTCTTCTCGGGGGGCAAAAAGAAATATTAATCATTGGTTAATATTACCAAGAACAATCTTATTCTCACAATAAAAATATTTTGTCCTAAATAATTGTTTTTAAACGGTATAAATATCGTAAATAATTTTGGAACAATAATATATTATAACCACAAATAAAGTATTTTATCGATGAAATAATACTTTAAACTAATTAAATTAGTTTTTTTGTAGTCTTTTAAATTCAAAAATATAATTAAAGTACTATGGATTTTATATATAAGTTTATTGAAGAAATATTATAATTGAAAACTAACAGGTTATAAAAACGCTTAAAAGTTAATTGTCTTTTAAAACAAAAAAAAGTTAATTTTCAATTTTTACCATAGACATTTTACTATTATAAGGTGTATTTCCTTTTAACTGCATAGCATTTTTAGCACCATCAATATCATCGAATTTTTGATAATAAATGTAATATTTATTGGTAGCTACATCGTAAAAGAAGTTAATGTTATTCTGTCCAGCGGCTACTGCTTTTGTTAAAAATTCATCTCTTTTGGCAACATCATTATGTACTGCAATTACAAGATAATAGCCGCTTTCTACATTTCTAATATCCTTAACGATTTGAATATTATCACTTTGTTCTTCTCCAAAATCAAAATCTGATTCCTTAAGTGGTATAGTACTAGCATCTGTAAATTGTTTTATTTGATTTAATGTTGCTCGGTCTTTGTTATACCTATCTTCTTCATTATCATAAGCAGCACGTTTTATACGTCGTTTACGTTCTATTTCGGTCGCTATTTTAATGTTTTCCAATTCTGATACTAAAGTTTCTTTTGAACGTTTTGCTTTTACTTGGGCTTCTTTTAGTATTAAAATTTCATTTAAATAAATCATGTTTATTGAATCCTGTGCATTAGGAACATTTTTAAGCCTTTCATTATACAGGTTTTCCAATTCTTTGATTTTTATATCTTGGGATTTTATAACATCATCAATCTGAACTTTTAAAGATTCTAAGGCAGCATTTTCAGCTGATACACTTTTAAAAGGTTTAGGCTCTGTATAAATACCTTGTTCGCTTAAATCGTTTTCTTGCTTTAAGTCTTGAAGGTCTTTCTCTCTACTAGCTACCGTTTCATTAAGCTTTATCAATAATTCATCTTGTTCCACCTTAGAATCTGTAGCTAATTTTGTTAAGCTGCTTATAGCTATACTAGTGGCATCCGTTGGCACAGAGATTAAAGCAGCATCTAACTCTTCTTGCTTAATTTTTGCTTCTTGCTCTGCTCTTATTCTTGCTTCTTCATCTGCCTTTGCCTTGGCTTCCGCTGCCAATTTAATTCTGGATTCCTCTTCGGCTTTAACCTTAGCTTCTTGTGCTAGTTTTATTTTAGCGGCTTCTTCTGCTTTGGCTTTAGTTTCTTCTGCTAACTTAACTCTGGCCGCCTCTTCTGCCTTAGTTTTAGTTTCTTCTGCAAGTTTAATTCTGGTGTTCTCTTCGGCTTGAGCCTTAGCTTCCTGTGCTAACTTAACTCTAGCTGCTGCTTCTGCCTTAGCCTTCGTTTCTTCTGCTAATTTAATCCTAGCTTCCTCTTCTGCTTTTGCCTTAGTTTCTTGTTCTAACTTAATTTTAGCGGCTTCTTCTGCTTTGGACTGAGTATTTGTAGTTTGTTTAGACTTAGCTTCTTCAATGGATTGAAGTCTGGCTGCTTTTTTTGCTTCCAATTTAGCTAATGCTTCAGCTCTAGCCTGTGCTTTGGCTTCGGCAATGGCTTCCCTATCTACTTTTTCGCCTGTAGATGTGTTTCGTTTTGATGCTGTATGTCTTGATCTTCTTGCTGGTGCAATTAAGGCTATATCGTCTTCGTCTTCGTCACCATAATTATATCTGTATTTTTTGTTGAATCTATATGCCAAAGTGATTTCGTGTGAATTTCCAAAGGTTGACATATCACCTACTTCTTTTTCATAATTATATTCCAAAGCAATTTGACTTGTAATATTAAGTCCGATTCCCGCCGACATACCATATAAAGTATTGTAGCCTGCTTGTCCCCAAATACCTTTTGATGTTGTTAACATCATAATTCCTGAAAGAACGGTTTGATCTCTTTTGAATTCTGACCGTACTAAACCCGAGAACTTACTGTTGTCAAAAAAACCACGATTATCTACATAGCCGGTGTACATAACATGACCTTGAATACTCTGTTCTGGGTTTTCTTCAAGGATTTCGGATGTTTTTAAATTATAGGCAACAACATTATTCAAGGAAACTCCAAAATCAAAAAAGGTAGTACCGTAGTTTATTCCAGGGTTCACCGTAATCAGCATGTTTGAAGGTATATTTTGTAAAGAAGAATCGGAGAAGTTTGTAATTACATTAGCTTCGTTAATGCCACTTTTGTAAAAACCTAAGTTCAAACCAAAAGTTAGGTTACTATCTCTATCTAAAACAGCGTTATAAGCATAATTTATAACACCTCCAAAAGTGGTTAACACCCCATAATTTTGTTGAAATAAACCAATACCAACCCCTGTGTTTTCGGCAAACCTGCCCGAATAGCTAAATAAATAGGTTTGCGGTGCATTTTCAAACTGAACCCATTCGCGTTTATTGGTAAAACTCAAATATTTATTTTGCTCTCTTACAAAACTAAATGTTGGGTTGATTGCATATTTATTGAATTTTAAAGAATTTCTAACGGGTAGTGCAAAAGCAACAACGCCATCCTCTTGTTGAGCATGGAGCATCTGTACAAAACAGAAAAATATTACTATATACAACAAACGTTTTACCATGTTATTTGACAACCGTTATGGAGCCTTTTCTTATTTTATTTTTTGAAGTTGTAATGATATAGTAATAAACAGGATTTATAGCCTTAAAATCAATTTGATTCTCTGGCCAATTATTTTGATAATCATTAGTTTGAAGCACCACTTTTCCTTGAGAACTTAATATGATTACTTGTGTGTTTGTGCCAGCTACATATTCTTGTGGAATCACCCATGTATCATTAGTACCATCGTTATTCGGGCTTATTAAATTAGGTATGTTTGCCACATCAGGAAAGGGTTCGGATATTGAAAAACTATGTTCAGTTGAAGCGACGCACCCGTTGGTTTCGGTAACGATTACTTTATACTTGCCCATTTCCGAAGCCTCAAAACTATTGCTCGTAACACTTGATATAATGGTTTCGTTGAAATACCATTCAAATGTTGGATTGCTAGCATCTGTAGTTATGGTAACTTCCAAAGTTTCACCTGTTTCAATGGTATTAAATTCTGGCACATCAATACTACTTGTAAATCCGCTGTTTTCAAGATTTATTGAGGCACTTGTTGTACAACTTCCCAAATTAACTGTTACAGCATACGTTGCAGCTTCATTGGTTTCATACATTTGGTTGGTAGCGCCTTGTATTTCTGTACCATTTTTAAACCACTTATAGCTATTTCCGTTTATGGCACTTAATGTGGTGGCACCTTCGCTTGAACAATAAGGGTTTCCTAAACTTGAACTAATTGATGATGTACCACCCGTTGTAGCTTCGCTAACCGTTACACGATTTGAATACGATTCCGAAGTACAAGTACCATAATTTGTTCTTGCAAAATAAGTTCCCGGAGTGTTTACTGATAAAGTTTCCCCCGAAACAACAAAAACCGATGTTGTAGGAGAAGCTTCGTTAACTTTATACCAATTAAAAGTCAATGACGGATATTTTAAAGGTGAATCGTTTTCACCTGTTCCAGGATTATCAATAGTTAGCAAATAACTGCCTCCAGCACAATAAGCACCTGTTGAAATTAAATTATTAATTGAAAATGGCGTATCGTGCAATTTATAATATGCCGCAAAAGCATTTGAAGCTGTACTGGTAGCTGCTGGAGCTGTACTTTTAATTCTAATTTTATGTGCTTCTCCTGAAGTTGTAGTTGGCAAAGAAAAGCTTAGTGTTGCAGGTGAAGTTGTAACTGCACCTTGAGCTGATGTATAAATAACGGAAGCATTTGTAAAACTACCGGTATTGTCTGATAACTCTATTATAAATTGATTGGCTCCAGTTAATCCAGCTTCGGGCGAAAAGGTAAAAGTTGTATAATAGGTGTTGAAAGAAGGACTAGCACATGCCTGACTAAAACCCAAACTTGGTTTACCAATTACTATTTGAGCATTAATAGTTTCAGTTAAAAAGAATACAAAAAAAACAAGAATGTTAATAAAAGTAAAGTTCTTCATGCGATATTGTTTTCTTTAGTAAAAAAACTTCTAGAAACTTTTATCGTTCTAATAAACCTTGGTTAGAAAAGATTATTTTAAATTCTTCAAAGCGTAACAAGAAAGTATATAGCTCTAGTGTTTTATCAACTTCATTATTATAATTTACTTTTTAACTTAATCATTTATTCCTAATTCTTCTTTGGCATAAACAGCATCTTTTGATGCTATTATTTTATTAATTCGCAACCTAAAGTCTGGTCTTTTTTCATTTGAAAAATCTATAAATGTTTCGGCATTATTACTTTTAGAGTATACATTAAAAAAGGCGCTGTTACCGTACCAATTTTCTAAATCTTCGTTATTGGAATCGTTTTCAACAAAAATATTTCCTCTGCAATTATTGAAATACATGTTAGCAAACTTGATTTTTTCTAAATTTTGTTGATTGATATTGATTGTGTTTTCTAACAACACTGCTGGATTAAAACCTGAAATAACACTTTTATTCATGTCTAGTTTAGCATTCTGACCAACATATACTGCTTCTTTAACCAAGCCCTTTTCAATATCAGATTTTAAGCTTTCACTATCGTTTAAAAATGTTAAATTATTTGCATTTACTTTTGTTCCTTTTTTTGTAAAATCTACTTCTTCCTTTTTATTATAAGACGCAATTTGCAAACATCTAGCAGCGGTACTGCTAGATACATAAGGAGATCTAATCGCTAAAGAATTATCTATTACACATTGTGCTCCATAGTTAAATTTAAAATCGTTACTGTTCGATCTATACGACACTAATTTCTTTAAATTCACATCACCTCCTATTACTTCAAAAGAATTGCCTGCCGAGAAACTTACCATAATATTTTCTAAAATGGTTTTACTTCCAACACAAGCCAATAACAAACCGTTATAATAATCATCGTTTTTAATTCTTTTCCCTGCAAATTCAATTCTAACATACCTTAAAATCCCTGAGTTACTTTCTGTTTTTTCGCCACCATAGTTTGTATTGCCATAAGCAGATTGTGCTAAATCTCCATAAAAAGAGGCAACCGAACCATTTCCAAATTTATTTGTTGGAGCATCACCTAAAATAATTAATCCGCCCCAATCTCCAGATCTTTTAATACCTCTATTAGAAGTAAAAATAATAGGGTCTGTTTCTAAACCATCTGCAATAATTTTTGCTCCTTTAGTAATTGTTAAAGATGCTTTTGAAGCAAAATCACCAATAATAACAGTTCCAGGTTCTATAGTAAGGATGGCATTATTTGTAACAAAAACACTTCCTAGCAACATGTAGGTTTCCCTCTTAACTAGTTTTGTGTCTTTATCTATATTACCAGCCAATATTTGCGTAGGCTCGTCATACTGTTTTTGGTTTGGCTTAAACTCAGTCCAGTTGTACAACCAGTTATTAGATCCTATTATTCCTTTTTCCTGTTGTGCATAAACATTACCAAGAATAAAAAGAAACAATATTGTTATTTGAGTAAAGTTTTTCATAGTTATAATTTTTTATTATAAAAACTAAATAAGATTTTTCAACGAATTAATTATCAAATCTATAAAAATATCCCACGAAATACCAATTATTTCGTTAAAATACATAAAATAAATGAAGTTATCAATGAATTAAATCGATGAAATACACATATTATAGATTAAAAAACAGTTTTCTTACAAAATAGTTGCTTTTATATATTGAAAACAAATCGGTTTAAATTATTATCATGTCGTAAAAAATAAAAAAAATCAATCTTGAATTTTCAAGATTGATTTTATATTAGTTATTTATTGTTTAATTAAACCGTATTAATTATACGCACTATATTCATGCAGTGATTTCATAATTTCTTCATAGAATATGATGGCCGAAATTAGCTTGCTTGTATCTGAATACGGTAATATTTTTTTGTGAAATTCGGTGGTGGCCTCAAAATAATCGTCTGTAGATTCAAACTGATTGTCTAATATTTTTCTATTGTCATTATCATTAGGAATCCCTAAAGTACTCATAGTTACACCTGGTTTTGTAGCAAAGGCAATGTACGGTAATGTCTTTGTTAAAACTTCAATGCGTTCCATATAAAGGGTTAACAACTCACCTTTTTGCATACGTTCTAATTCTTCTTTTTTATGATACTTCTTTATAGCTACTTTTTCACTAATAATACTCTTTGGTTCATTCTTTTTTTGGGCAAAGCTAACACCTGCCATTAAAAATAAAACTACACTAAATAGAATAATTTTTGTTTTCATATCTACGATTTAGGGATTTAAAAAACAAATTTATGTAATTAATCGTTAAAAACAAGCGTTTTGTCGAATTTTTTAATGTGTTTTTTACATTCTATAATTTTATCTAATATAAATAACTGGTTTTTAGACAAAAATAAGTTGTTCTAAATGATAGGATTCATTAGAATAAATGGTTTTAGTACAAAAATATAGAGGTTACTTCCCGATACAGAAATTAGCAAATATATTACCCAACAAATCATCATTTGTGATTTCGCCTGTAATTTCACCAAAATGGTACAACGCCTGTCGAATATCAATTGCTAACAAATCGCCAGACAAGCCAGATTGCAATCCGTATTTTACTTTTTCAATTTCATCCAAGGCTTTTAATAAGGAATCGTAATGTCTTGAATTAGTTACAATTGTATCATTATTTCTTAAGGCCCCTGTGTTTACAAAACTTAAAAGTTTATCTTTCAAGTCATCAATCCCAATGCTATTTTTGGCAGACAGAAAATGAATTTGTGGAATTTCATTTTTGATGGATTTTATTTGATTATCATCTAATTTATCAACCTTATTTGCAACAATCAATAAAGGCTTTAAAGGATATTTATTCTTAATTTTTTCAATTTCAATTTTAAAGGAGTTGATAAATACATCTTCTTTAAAATTTAAACTATCGGCAAGAAAAACAACCACTTGCGCTTGGTCTATTTTTTCAAAAGTTTTTTTGATACCGATACTCTCCACAACATCCTTGGTTTCCCGTATACCAGCAGTATCAATAAAACGGAAACCAATCCCTCCTATGGAAATTTCATCTTCAATAGTATCTCTTGTTGTTCCCGCTATTTCAGAAACAATAGCACGTTCTTCATTTAAAAGGGCATTTAAAAGCGTCGATTTCCCTACGTTAGGTTCGCCTACAATCGCTACCGGAATACCGTTTTTAATAACGTTACCAACGGCAAAACTATCTATCAAGCGTTTTAAAACAAAACTGATGCGTTCTACCAAATCTTTAAACTGAGTTCTATCGGCAAACTCAACATCTTCTTCTGCAAAATCGAGTTCTAATTCAATTAAGGAAGCAAAATTTAAAAGTTCTTCACGAAGTTTTGCTATTTCAGATGAAAAACCGCCACGCATTTGTTGCATTGCTATTTGATGGGATGCTTCATTGTCTGAAGAAATTAAATCGGCAACTGCTTCGGCTTGACTTAAATCTAATTTTCCATTTAAAAAAGCCCGAAGTGTGAATTCTCCTGCTGTCGCCATACGGCAACCTTTCCTAAGAAATAATTGTATAATTTCCTGTTGGATATAATTTGAGCCATGGCAAGACACCTCTAAAACATCTTCACCGGTATAAGAATTTGGGTTTTTAAAAACAGACACCAATACCTCATCAATCGTTTTATTACCATCAATAATATGTCCTAAATGGATGGTATGTGTTTTTTGTAGGCTTAGCCTCTTTTGATTTTTCACCGATTTAAAACAGGTGTCAGCTATTACAATAGCATCCTTTCCAGACAAGCGTATAACAGCAATAGCTCCCGCACCAGATGGGGTCGCTAAAGCTACTATGGTATCTTGATGAATCATAATTTAAACTAAGTAAATCCCGTCTGGTTTAATCTCAATTTGTTTCTGCTTATACAAAGTACCCACAGCTTTCTTAAAGTTCTTTTTACTCATTTGAAGCACGTCCTTTATAACCTCTGGATCCGATTTATCGGTCAGGTTTAAATATCCGCTATTATCATGAAGTTCGTGCATAATACGTTCGGCATTCGGTTCGATATTTCTATAACCTATTTGCCCTAATGCAATATCTAATTTATTCCCTGGGCGAATTTTTTTTACAATGCCCTTCAATTTATCACCTACACTTAAATCGGTAAAAATGCTGTCTTTATAAATTAATCCCATGTGGATTTTATTTACTATAACATTCATACCAATATCCGATGGATGTGATACTATCAAATCTACCTCGTCAAACTCGCTAACAGTAAGCACTTTATTATCTAAAAAACTATTGGTCTTACTAGAAGCCACTAATCGTCCTGTTTTTTCATCTAAATAACAATACACTAAATACCAGCCTTTTGGTTTCATTTTGAAGGCTTGTTCTTTAAACGGGCAAAATAATTCTTTTACCAAGCCCCAATCTAAAAACGCACCATACTCGGTTACGGCATTACAACGTAATAAAGCAAACTCGCCTACCTTTATATACGGCATATCGGTAGTTGCCACCGGGCGTTCTTCATTATCTAAATACACAAAAACGTCTAACTTATCCCAAATTTGAAACGACTCTGGCACATACCTATTTGGCAATAAAACTTCATTATCTTCCGTATCTACCAAATACGCCCCATGATCGGTTTCGCGTAGTATTTCTAATGTATTAACTTGCCCTATTTTTATCATGTGGCAAAGGTAACAATATTCATCCTAATTTTTTAAAAAATGTATTTGGGCGTTACCCTCCCGACGTTTCGGGAGGGTCGGGCGTTTCCTTGCAAGTCCTCTCGCCCCCTAAGCGTCGGGGTCGCTGTGGGCTTTCCAGTGCACTCCCTAACGCAGGTATACTTACTATCAAATTGTATTGTAGATATTAAGTTCCTGTATTTGAAGGTTAAATAATAACAAAAAGAGCGCTACAATTTAAATTTGTAACGCTCTATGATCTATAAAACCTGATTTTTTTAATAAACAGATTCTTTTTTAAAATGTTTCGTTAATAAATAATAAACAACCGCTCTGTATTTATTACGGTTAGACTTACCATATTGCTCGATAACTGCGCTAATACCTTTATCTAAATCGGCGCTGTCTTTTAATCCCAACTTTTTTATTAAAAAATTATTTTTAACAGTGGCTAGCTCTGATTCATCAGACCCAGAAACCGTTGCGGCATCTGCGTTGTAAATTGAAGGGCCACAGCCAATTGTTACTTTGGTTAATAAATCCATGTCTGCTGTTACACCACACTTTTCCTTTAAATCGGCAGCATACTTTGCAATAAGTTCATCTCGTTTACTCATAATAAATTTGTTGTTTTTAATGTGTTTATAAAATACCTAAATTGTTAACTGTCTTAAAGATAGCCTTTTTTGACACAATAAAAAAAAAGAACGTCACAAAGTGTTTTATTTTAAATATTCAAAATAGTTTAAAAGAACTTCATCATTTATATCCTTTGGAGTAAATATTTCTAATAATTTAGGACGTTCATCTTCAACAAAAAATTCTTTTAAATAATATTCCAATGGTTTTTCTTTTGAAATACTTTTATAGGCGAAGCCATACATTCTACATAAATGTCTTGCGTCCAAATTGTGAGTGGCTTCAAAAAAAGTTTCAAAATTCTTTGTGTTTTTATGCCCAGGAAGAATCCTAAAAATACCGCCCCCTTGATTGTTTATTACTATTATCCTGAAATTCTTAGGAATGTAATTATTCCAAAGTCCATTGCTATCGTATATAAAACTTAAATCACCTGTTATTAAAGTAGTGGGTTTATCGTTTACCACGGCACAACCAATGGCGGTAGAGGTACTACCATCTATTCCACTAGTACCTCTATTACAAAAAACCGTATTGTTTTTGTTTATATTAAATAACTGCGAATAACGAATAGCCGAACTATTACCTATATGTAAAATATTGTTGTTTGGTATGTTCTTAAATAGTATATCAAACACCTTTAAATCGGAAAAAGGACTAGTTTTTAAGTACTCGTCGTGTTTTTTTAAACGGTTTTGTTTTACTGCTGTCCAATTGGCATGGTAATTACTTTTTACATAATGTGTTATTTTTGGTAAAAAAGCCGATAAAAACTGGTTAGGTGTTACATCAATATGATTAGTTAAACAGAAAAACGTATCATTCGCCATTTTTTCGTCAATGTGCCAATGGTATTTTGGCTGAAATTTTCGTAATACTGTCTTTATTTTTTTTGACACTATTAAACCTCCAAAGGTTAGTAAAATCTCTGGTTGAAGCGCCTTTTTTTCTTCTTCGGTTAACGGAGAAATGATTTGATCGATGGACGGGAAAAAGCTATCATGGTATAAGTTGGACGTTGTTTCTGTAAATACTATCACACTATCATCTTCAGCTAATTCATTTAACCATTTTTGTTCAATCATGTTGGGTTGGTTAACACCTACAAGTATCATTTTCTTTGAAGCTGAATTCCAATCTTCTAAACATTCGTTAAGCACATAATCTTCTATAACTTTTGCTTTTATCGATGGTTTTTTTGACTTTGGATTGACCCTTAATTTTTCTACAGTTTCATAAAGCGGCTCATCAAAAGGAATATTAATATGTACAGGTCCTTTTTTAAGCAGTGCAAAATTTAAAGCTTCATTAATTTCTTCTTCGTTATGCGTTTGAATATCCTTCTGCAAACCTAAAAAACGTTCTAACTTACCTTCTAAGTTTTTTAACATAGGTAATTCTTCGTTTTCAGGAATGTTGTTTTCGTCTTTAATATCCAGCTTCAAGTTAACAGAATATAAAATATGATTTTCGAAAATATTTTTTTGATTAATAGTTTGCCCATCACCAATACCAATTAAATGCTTTGGACGATCTGCTGAAACCACTACCAACGGAATATCGCTATAATAAGCTTCAGTAACAGCCGGATAATAGTTTACCAAAGCACTACCCGAGGTACAAACCACTGCGGTAGGCACTTTTAATTGTTGCGCAATTCCCAAAGCAAAAAAAGCAGCACTACGCTCGTCTACAATACTGTAACAAGTAAAATACGGGTTATTAGTAAAACCAATGGTTAACGGAGCATTTCTACTGCCCGGGGAAATAACAATATGTTTTATTCCTTTTGCTTTAAAAAGCTCTATAACTGTTTGTGCGAGAGGTATTTTTGGGTAAATCATATAATTTAAATCGATATGTAAAAGTAATAAATAGGGCTCAATATAAGCTAATTACAAAACATTTTTAATAATTAAAGATTTTGATACAGTTTCTCCCCATTCACTTTCAGGGTTTGAGTTAGCGGTTATACCACCACCAACATATATAATTGCTGTATTATTTTTTATTTGCATACACCTTAAATTCACATACAATTGTGTACTTTTTTTGGTGATGCTATATGCCCTATTTTCAATATTTCGTTTACCAGAACGTGGTGCTGATGTTGTTTCAAAATTTAATTCACCTAAAAAACCAGTGTAAAACTCGCGGTTATAATTTTCATTACTTAATATAAATTGCTTTGAGGCTCCCTTTGGGACACCACAAACGGCTGGTGTTGGGTGTAATTTACTAATAATTTCTTTTAATTTTGAATCGGGTTTTAATCGTGCCGAAATCATGGTTTTTAAATGTACTAAATTTCCTGCTTTCACGGTTTCAATCTCCGAAATATTTAAGCTTTCAACAGATGTTTGTAAACTATCAACAATAAAATCAGTTACAAATTTTTGTTCTTGTTTTTCTTTATCTTGCCAAATTACATCTAAATTCCCAGTGTAATTTTGAGTACCTGCCAACGCCATAATGGAAAACTGACTACCTTCAATTTTTATAAGTGTTTCGGGGGTAGCTCCTAACCAAAGCCCTACTTTGGGATGGTACCAACAATAAATAAAAGATGAAGAATAGGTATTTAAAAGTTTTTTAAAAATACTGACAGGATTGTTTTTTTCTAATGTAACTTGTTCTTTTCTAGACAATACTACCTTCTCAAATTTATTTTCTTTAATAGCCTCTATACCTTTATTTACAAGGCTTATATGTTGTTGCTTTTCTTCTTCGTTAACGGAAATATCTTGTCCAGAAGATTCCATAGGCAATATGTTTGAACTTGAAGAAATAATCTCAGAAACATCAAAAGGAATTAAAACCGATTCTTCAGCATCATCAAAAGGAGAAAACACAAAGCCTTTTTCTTTAAAATCTTTTGTAAAAATTAATCCGTCATGAGATTGAAGCACCCCTTTAACTTCGGTTTTTTTGGGTTTTCTATAAACTACAAAGGGCTGTTTATTGTTGTATTGTTGTTCAATACGGGTAAAAAAATCTTCCAAAATCATTAATTAGTTCTTTTTGGCAACGAAATGGTAGTTAATTTACAAACCGATATTAAATTATTAGCTTCGTCCGTTATTTTTATATCGAGCAATTGTGTGGTTCTGCCTTTATGAATAAACGTTGCCTTCGCATATACAAAGCCTTCTTTGATACTTTTTAGATGGTTGGCGTTAATTTCTATTCCACGTACAAAAAATTTTTCGGTATCTATAAAAATATGTGATGCAAAACTACCTACACTTTCAGCTAATGCAACAGTTGCTCCACCGTGCAACACGCCATCGGGCTGGTGAACTCTAGAATTTACAGGCATACGGGCTACTAAAAAATCATCACCATAGTCAATAACTTCAATCTGTAAGGTTTCCATTAACGTGTTTTTACAAGCTTCATTCGCTTTAGCTATAACGACTTCTTTGGTTAATTGCATATAAATATTGTATTTTTAATCGCGTAGGTAAAAGTACAAAATACGTATGGAAAGACTATTAAAAATCACTTTCAATTAAAAAGATTTCTGCCTAGTCAGAACAAACAAAATGATGCAAATACCAACTTTAGAAAATGAACGTGTAAAGCTTTCTGTGTTAGGAATGAGCAACTACAAGCATCTTATAGAAATTGCTAAGCAACCCCATTTAGTGCAATTTTCACCTAGTAAAATTGATACTCCCGATAATTTAAAAGAATATGTACAAGAAGCTGTGGATTGCTTTTACAAAAAAACAGCCATACCATTTGTGGTTTTTGACAAACAAACCAATACCTATGCTGGTTCTACACGTTTTGGACAGATTAATTGGCACAATAAAGTATTGCATATTGGTTGGACGTGGATTGGAACTCAATTTCAAGGTACCGGACTTAATAAAAACATAAAGTTTTTAATGCTACAATATGCTTTTGAAACGTTGAATTTTGATAAAGTAGAATTTCGAGTTGATGAACGTAACATGCGCTCAAGAAAAGCTGTTGAAAAATTAGGTGCAAAACTTGAAGGTATTTTACGAAAAGATACGCTAATGATTGATGGTTTTAAACGAAATACGTGTTGTTACGGGATTTTGAATGAGGAATGGGATGTTATTAAACAGAAAGTATTTAGTGGGTTTTAGGGGAGGTACACTTATCGTTTTTGTGTAAGGATAGCTGCGTGTTTGTGTGCGAGGATTTTCCGAAGGAAAATCAGAAGCTAGCAAACGAGCAACTGACATTGGTTAAGCTAAAAGTAGCAATTTTTTATATACTGTGTTGTAGGTGGTTTTTTATAATCGGTAACCTATTCCGATTTTCAATATATTTACATTGGTATTATATTTCATGTCAGGTACTCCATTGTCAACTTTGATTTTAATATAATCATACTGAACTTGAACAAATACACTATTGGTTATATCGTATGCAATTCCTAAATTTAGATTTAGTCCACTTTGCGTTTCACTTGCTCCAGAAACATCAAATCCATTATTGGTCCCAGATGCATCAAAAACCATAAAGGTATATCCAAGTCCGATAAAGGGATGAATTTTTACTATTTCCGAATCTAATTCAGCAAAAATTCTAGGTTGAACCAAATATGAGTTGACTTTAACATTTATAGAACCGTTGCTATCATTAGTGTTATTTACTAAAAGTCCACCATTTAGAGAGGCTCCAATATTAACCAATTTTAAATCCACAAATCTAAACTTTGCTCCAATATCAATAATTCCGTCATAATTTTCGCCAACGAAATTTTTGTCAATCGGGATTGGGTAGTTTAATTCAAGACTGAATTTTGAGTCTTGTGAAAATGATTTAATTGTAAAAATCAATAATAATGTCAATAATAAATTTTGTTTCATAGTTCTGTTTTTAAATTACCTACAACCATATGATACGAAATCGTTTTAATGTTTTATATCATACGATAAACGAAGTTAGAATTTTCTCACCAAAAAATCAATAGGCAAGATATTAAATTACTTGTCAATTATTAACAAAACCCAATCGGTTTCAGTTGTTGGTGGTGTAAATTTGGTTACTTCATTATCGAGAGCTGTTATATTGGATATTAATTGAGTCTCGCCTGTTTTGGCATTGAGCCATTTATTATTTGTGTAATTGCCTGCTGTTAATTGTAATTCAAATGTATTTCCGTTGGAAGAAAACACTAAATATTGCTTCCCTTTTTCAGATAAACACCACACTTTTTTGTTATTGTGGTTTGAGAGTAAATCATCTGTTGGAATCATGCTATGAAATACAACTTCTTTCGTCATAACATCACTTAAAATATCTAATTCCTTCGTTGAAGCTAAATATGGATTATCTGATTCAAAAAATGGTAAACCTTCTGGTCCGAAAGCGACCAACTCATCTTCACCCGCTTGTCCGCACCAATTAAAAGAAGCACCGGCAGTTACACATGCCCAGGCCGATTGACGTAAATCATCTAATGTTGCTTTGGTTCTTTTTTGCCAAAAGCGCCTCCAAAGCGCATTGCCTTCAATCATATATACCGGTTTTCCAGGTACATAAGCAGCCAAACAAGCCTCATGATGCGTCCAAGCTTCCTTCCAATAAGGTCTGTCTAAATCCCTTTCTTCAGAAAATATATAATGATTTTCTATAGCTGCAAAATTATATGCTTCGCGATGGTATTCATTGTCAATTGGATATTCATCTTCATAAGTTCTTAAATGATTGAACACATCGTATTTTTTAACTAATTGTGCCCATCCTAGTTCACTATCTTGTCTATCTCCCGGTACTTCCCAAACAAACCCCCAACCTGCTATATTTGCATAAGGTGCTAAGCGTGCAACCACATAACGTACATAAAAATCTTTTTCGGTTTCACTTAAACTTGTCCATTTAGGGCCATCATTTTGGCTGCCATCAAACCCAAGAAACATATGCAATCCAATATTTTTAGTGTTAAGCCAATCTACATGTGTTTCCATCAATTGCCATACATCTAATCGCATGGTACTTGAAGCTTTACCTTCTGTATATAAGGTTAAATCTTGCGTTGTAGGTTCTGGACCATCATGATAATATTGTTCAAAACAGCACAATGACAATAACCAATTAACCTGTAAATGATTGTATCCACGATCTATGATCGGTTGATATACGTTATCCTTTACCCAATCATAAGGTTGTGCAATAGAGCCATGACCACTTTCATAGTACGATTTTAACCAAACAGGTTGGGTGCCGTTATATGCAAACCAACGTGGATTTTCTTTATAGGCTCGCAAGATGCCATTTCCTGCATTCGCTTCGGTACACTCAAAAGTACCTTCACCACCTTTGGAGCTATCACTCCAAGTATATTTATATGTCCATTTACCAATTTCGTTTGGTATAAAACGCATTTTCCAGATGGTGCCAGTTGTTAAATCGCCTCCGCCCTTTCCGTCACCATCATAAAATCCAAAAAAATTGGTTGTTTTTCCTGATGGTGAAATAAAAGTAGTATTTAACTGAACGTCGTTAAACTTGTTAGCATAGGTGTTTTTATTTTCTAGAGATTGTTCGAACGTACGGTAAATCCCTACATGAATTAAAGTTTCTTCCTTTTTGCAACTTAAAATTGCACAAAAAATTAATAATAAAAAAAAAGAATTGATCTTCATAAATGTCTTTAGTTATTTTGTTGGAACAACTTTTTGTATAGTACCATCTTCGTTATAATACAACTTATCAAAACAGATGGATCTACGGTATGGATGCGGACTGTCTTTATGTCCCCAACCAAATTTAGGCGTTACATCTGGATTATTTTTATAATATAAATCGGAATTGTGATAAAACATATACCATTGCCCTTTGTATTCAACAATGGAGTGGTGATTGGTTCCACTATTCATTTTTGGTAAAATAACACCTTTGTAATCAAATGGTCCAAGCGGATTTTTACTCATGCCATATTTAATTTCACCACTTTCACCTACATAAGATAAATAGTAGTTACCTTTATACTTGTGCATCCAAGCGGCTTCAAAAAAATCGTCTGTTCCTTCAAGTAAATACACAGTTCCATCATAAGAAACCATATTTTCATTTAACTTAATAGCGTTAACTACTAATTGCCCCATATACAGATACGCTTGACCATCATCATCTATAAAAACTGCTGGATCAATAAAATCACGAGTACAAACAACACCTTCGGTATTTGTATGAATAAGTGGTTTATTTAGTGGATCTTTAAATGGACCGTATGGCTTATCTCCAACAGCAACACCTATTTTGCTATGCTCTACAGGATAATAAAAATAGTATTTTCCGTTTCTAAATATACAATCTGGTGCCCACGCTTGATTGCTTGCCCAACTTAAATCATTTAAAGAAAAAGCAACACCATGATCTGTCCAAGTTTTCATATCGATAGTAGAAAACACATGCCAATCTTCCATAGTAAACTTAACAGCATCGTCTTTATCATGAGATGGGTAAACAAAAAGGGTGTCATTAAAAACTCTGGCAGAAGGATCCGCAGTATACATATGAGTTATAAAAGGATTTTGAGTAGAACTAATATTTACTAATAAAACACTAATCGTAACTAAAATAATCCTTGTTTTATTCATTTTATTTTGGATGAAAATTATTTTATAATAAAATGTATTAAGCCAATCTATAACTTTCTAATAGATTAGGAATACATTAGGTATTAATAGCCCCCTCGTATTTCTTTATGAATTAACTCTTTATATAAATTAATTAAAGCCGAATTTGTTTCTTTTGATAAGGCTTCAATATTCGAAACTTCGGCATTAGAAATAACTTGTTTAGTAGAACTTGCACCAGGTATGATAGTACTTACAGCTTGCTGATCTAAAATCCAACGTAACGCCAATTGTACCATGGTCAAATTATCTGGCAAAATGTTATTTTTAATATTGTCTACAAACTCTAACCCTTTTTCAAATGGTAAACCTGCAAAAGTTTCACCAACATTAAAAGCGTCCCCGTTTCTATTATAATTTCTGTGATCGTTTTCTGGAAAAGCTGTATTACTATCAAATTTTCCTGAAAGCAACCCACTTGCTAATGGTAAACGCACAATAATACCAACGCCTTTTGCTTCCGCTTGCGGAAATAATTCGGTTATCAATTTTTGTCTGAAAATATTAAAAATGACTTGTAATGATAGTAAATTTTCTTGTTGTACGCATATTAAACCTTCTTCAACCGTTTCTACACTGGCTCCAAAATGCTTGATGAGTCCTTCTTGCTGTAAGTCACGTAACCAATCAAAAACATGGCCTTCTTTTAAATAATGAGTTGGAATGCAATGAAGCTGTAACAAATCCAATGCGTTTACTCCCAATCGTTGCAAAGAGCCCTCAACCGATTTTCGTAAAACATCTTTTGAATATTTATCCGGATATGCATCGCCTGCTCTACCAAATTTTGTTGCCACATGTATGGGAACATCACAAGTTTTTAAAAATTCACCTATAAGGGATTCGCTTTTACCATTACCATATACATCGGCGGTATCAAAAAAAGTAATGCCATTGTTAACGGCTTCACTTAAAATATTAAAAGCAGTTTCCTTTGAAATGTCTTTACCCCAATCGGCTCCTAATTGCCAACAACCCAAACCTACTTCACTAATATTAAAACCTTTAACTCCTAATTTTCTGTTTTTCATTGAATGTATTCTTATTAATTCCTAAAATAAATATAAATAACACTTGCTAATCCTAAAAAGACTCGCTTAATCGTATAAATATTATAAAAAACGAATATATAACAATTTTAATTTTTTAATGTATACTTTAATGAACCAACTTGAAAATACGAATAATGAAAATTACAAGTGCAGCTTTTTTGATTTTATTTTTAGTAAGTTCGCATATTAGCCATGCACAGTTTATTTCAACTGACGATAAATTACACTTTGGTGCTGGCGCTTTAATATCTGCAACTACTTATACCATTGTTTTTGCAACTACTAAAGATAAGAAAAAGGCTTTTTGGTATAGCCTTGGAGCTTCAGTGCTTGCTGGAGCTACCAAAGAACTCTATGACAGTTTAAGAAAAGGTAAAGATGGCTATTTTTATTACTGGGATACCGGTGAATTAATAGCATCCTCTTTAGGCGGATTAACGGCTAGTACCACTCTCAGCTTATTTGTTGGTAACAGAAAAATAAAAAAAAATGTAGCTCTTGTAAATTGAGTTTATTTTAGCTTACTAAATTTTTAACAATGTTTTTTACTGGCAATACTTCATGTGTATGTTCAATACTAGGGCCTGCAACCCAAACCGTTTTATAAGTGACTTTGGTAGCGGCATTTTTGGTAGCATTCATTCCTATTGAAAAACGAATCATCTTTACCCATTTTTTTAACTTTTTATTCTTGTTTAAAACGGATTCTATCCAAGTAGCCTTAGTTCCTGTTTTTTGAACATACGGTGTATTAATAACGGTACATGGAGTTCCAGAAATACGCTCGGTCATTACAATATCATCTGCACCGTATTCTACACATGCTTGTTTGTATTCGTCTGTTACATTGGCTTCAACCGATGCGATAAACGGACTACCAACCGACACACCATCGGCACCATAACTTAACATCGTATCAATATCTGTTTTACATCCCACACCGCCAGCTGAAATAACTGGAATATTACAATTAGAAACCAACACTTTTATAAGATTTTCAGGTGAAAGATTTCCTCTGTGCCCTCCTGCCTGATTGTTTACTGCTATAATGGCATCGGCGCCTAAAGCTTCTACTTTTTGAGCGAATTTTAAATCTACCACATCACAAAATACTTTAATATCTACTTGATGTGCTTGTTTAATTGTTTCTTCCGGACTTCCTAAAGATGTTATAATAAAATCGCAACCTTCCTCACAAATAACTTCTAACTGACCTTTATACTTAATATTTGATTTATTAACAATCAAATTAAAACCATAAGAACCACCTTCTGCTTTTGCAACTTTTAGTTCTTTTATAGCAGCTCTTAACTCTTCTAAAGTTCTATAATTTAAGGCTGGGATACAACCTGCTATTCCAGATTTCATAGCTTCTATTACCATGGCAGTATTAGACACTAAAAACATTGGAGCTTGTATTATTGGGTGCTTTATTTTAAGTAATTTAGTAAGTTTGGTTTCCATTTATAGTATTTCAGACAAATATAATAAAAATATTATGCATGCATAACAAGTTTTAATTGTATAAAAAAAACGCAACCTATTAGGATTGCGTCTTTTTTATAATAATCAAATATATAAGAATATTTATTTAACTTCTTCAAAATCTACGTCTTCAACATCACTAGTTTCAGATTGTCCGCCTTGAGCTGCATCAGGTCCTGGTTGCGCACCACCTTGTTGAGCATCAGCTTGTGCTTTGTACATTTCTTCACTAGCTACTTTCCAAGCTTCATTAATTTTCTCAAGAGCAGGATCAATAACAGCTAGGTCTTTAGTTTCAAAAGCTGTTTTTAGTTCAGCAAGTGCTTCTTCAATTGGTTTCTTTTTATCATCAGATAATTTATCCCCAAATTCTGCAAGTTGACTTTCTGTTTGGAAAATCATCGCATCAGCAGCATTTAATTTTTCAGCAGTTTCTTTTGCTTTAGCATCTGCTTCTGCATTTGCTTCTGCATCCGCTCTCATTTTCTTAATTTCTTCTTCAGTTAAACCAGAAGATGCTTCAATACGAATATCTTGTGTTTTACCTGTCGCTTTATCACCTGCAGTTACGTGGATAATTCCGTTTGCATCAATATCAAAAGTTACTTCAATTTGAGGTGTTCCTCGTCTTGCTGGTGGAATACCATCTAAGTGAAAACGACCAATTGTTTTATTATCAGGTGCCATTGCTCTTTCACCTTGTAATACGTGAATTTCTACAGATGGTTGGTTATCGGCAGCTGTTGAGAATACTTGCGATTTCTTAGTAGGAATCGTAGTATTGGCTTCAATCAACTTCGTCATTACATTACCCATAGTTTCAATACCTAATGATAATGGTGTAACGTCTAATAACAATACATCTTTAACATCTCCAGATAAAACTCCACCTTGAATACCAGCACCTAACGATACTACTTCATCTGGATTTACACCTTTACTTGGTGCTTTTCCAAAAAATTTCTCAACGGCAGCTTGTACAGCAGGAATACGTGTTGAACCACCTACCAATATAACTTCATCAATATCTTTGATGGTTAAACCAGCTGCTTTTAATGCTGTTTGACATGGCGCAATAGTACGTTTTACTAAATCGTCAATTAATTGCTCGAATTTAGCTTTTGTTAATGAACGTACTAAGTGTTTTGGTCCACTTGCAGTTGCTGTAATATAAGGCAAGTTGATTTCTGTTTGTGCAGAACTAGATAATTCAATCTTAGCTTTTTCAGCAGCTTCTTTTAAACGTTGTAAAGACATAGGGTCTTTACGTAAATCCATACCTTCTTCAGCGTTAAACTCATCAGCTAACCAATTAATGATTTTTTCATCAACATCATCACCACCTAAATGTGTATCTCCATCTGTTGATAATACTTCAAAAACACCATCTCCTAATTCTAAAATAGAAACGTCATGTGTTCCTCCACCAAAGTCAAAAACAACAATTTTTTGGTCTTTTCCTTTTTTATCTAAGCCATAAGCTAATGCAGCAGCAGTAGGTTCGTTTATAATTCTACGAACTTTTAAACCGGCAATCTCACCCGCTTCTTTAGTAGCTTGACGTTGACTGTCATTAAAATAAGCAGGTACCGTAATAACTGCTTCTGTAACAGTAGTTCCTAAATAATCTTCAGCTGTTTTCTTCATTTTTTGAAGAATCATAGCCGATAATTCTTGTGGTGTATATAAACGTCCATCAATATCTACACGTGGTGTATCATTATCCCCTTTTACAACTTTATAAGGTACTCTGTCTGCCTCTTTACTAGATTCAGAAAATTTATTTCCCATAAAACGTTTAATAGAATAAACTGTTTTTGTAGGGTTTGTTACTGCTTGTCTCTTTGCTGGATCTCCAACTTTAATTTCGCCGCCTTCAACAAAAGCAATAACCGATGGCGTTGTTCTTTTACCTTCTGCGTTTGGGATCACAACTGGTTCGTTACCTTCCATAACAGAAACGCAAGAGTTGGTTGTTCCTAAATCGATTCCAATAATTTTACTCATAATATTTTTATTTATTGTGTTGAATATTCTTTTTAAATTCGATAGGTAAAAGTCAAGGATTATGCCAATAAAGAAATGCTGACACAGTGTCAGTTTTAATAATGATTTATAATCTGTCTTAGGAAAAGACAAACACTAATTAGTAATTTATTACTTTTACCATTCTTGAATATGCTTATTTGCATTCTATTTATTAATAATACCAACGAATCACAAAAAAGTAATGAAAAACATTTATTTACTAATTATTGCGGCACTACTATTATCGTGCAATCAAGAAACTAAAATAGTTGAAACCAATCTTTTTCCTGACGGAACTAAAATTCCGGATTGGTTTTTAGATTATTCAAAAATAAACCCTGCCGATTTAGGTACCTTTTATACCATTACCGATTATGGTGTGATGGGCGATAGTACCATAGTGCAAACTGAGGCTATCCAAAAAACCATAGACGAAGCTTACAGAAATGGTGGCGGTGTTATTGTAATTCCTAAAGGTACTTTTTTAAGTGGTGCGCTGTTTTTTAAACCAAATACCCATTTACACGTAACCGAAGGTGGCGTTTTAAAAGGATCAAATAATATTGATGATTATCCTTTTATACCTTCTAGAATCGAAGGACAAAGTATTGAGTATTTTGCAGCCTTAGTAAATGCAACCGCTGTTGATGGATTTACTATTACAGGCAAAGGGATTATTGATGGTAATGGTTTAGAGTTTTGGAAAGCTTTTTGGCAAAGACGCGAAGAAAACCCAAAGTGTACCAATTTAGAAGTATCAAGACCTCGCTTAGTCTTTATTTGGAAATCTAACAATGTGCAATTACAAGATGTGCACCTTCGCAATTCAGGGTTTTGGTCTAGTCACTATTACCAATGTGATAATGTGAAAATTTTAGATTTACGCATTACATCTCCCCATCAACCCGTCAAAGCTCCAAGCACCGATGCTATAGATATTGATGTTTGTAACAATGTATTGATAAAAGGTTGTTATATGGCTGTAAACGATGACGCTATTGCTCTTAAAGGCGGTAAAGGACCCTGGGCAGATAAAGATGCCAGTAATGGCGAAAACACCAATATTATAATTGAAGACTGTGAATTTGGTTTTTGTCATGCTGCACTAACAAACGGAAGTGAAGCCATACACAACAAAAATATATTGATGCGTAATTGTGTTGTAAAAGAAGCGAAACGTTTATTATGGCTTAAAATGCGACCAGATACAGCTCAAAATTACGAATACATTACCGTTGAAAACATAACAGGGGAAGCACATAGTTTTATTTACATCAAACCTTGGACACAATTTTTCGATCTAAAAGGAAGAAAAGACGTACCTCTATCATATTCAGACCATATTACCATGAAAAATATTGATTTAAAATGCGATATTTTTTATGATATGAAAATTACAGAATATGACAAACTTTCAAACTTCACATTCGAAAATTTAAAAATTGAAGCTAAAGATGGAACTTTTGACAAGAGTATTATTGATGGCGTTACTTTTAATAATGTTGAAGTAAATGGTGAGTTAATTAAGTAAACTTTTCAATTTAAAAAATGTATAGCATAAGTAAATTTCATTTTATATCATAAGAATTTGATTCACTACTTTTGCTTACTTTCAGAAAAAACAAAAATATGTCAACAGCAAAAAAAGAATATAAGCGTATTACCGTAAAAACACTGGTTGATATGAAAGCCAATGGCGAAAAAATATCCATGCTTACAGCTTACGATTATACTATGGCAAAAATAGTAGATGGTGCCGGTATAGATGTTATTTTAGTTGGCGATTCTGCAAGTAACGTTATGGCAGGCCATGAAACCACACTACCTATTACTTTAGACCAAATGATATACCATGCGTCTTCAGTAGTTCGTGCGATAGATCGTGCTTTGGTAGTGGTAGATTTGCCTTTTGGTAGTTACCAAAGCGACCCTAAAGAAGCTTTACGTTCTGCTATTAGAATCATGAAAGAAAGCGGCGGGCATGCTGTAAAACTGGAAGGTGGAAAAGAAATTAAAGAATCTATAAAACGTATCTTAAATGCTGGTATTCCTGTAATGGGGCATTTAGGATTAACACCACAATCTATTTATAAATTTGGAACTTACACCGTTCGTGCTAAAGAAGAGGAAGAAGCACTGCGCCTAATAGAAGATGCCAAAATGCTTGAACGCATTGGTTGTTTTGCCATTGTTCTAGAAAAAATACCAGCCAAACTTGCCAAAGAAGTTGCCGAAAGTGTTAGCATCCCCATTATTGGTATTGGTGCTGGTAATGGTGTAGATGGTCAAGTTTTAGTATTGCACGATATGCTGGGTATGACACATGAATTCCATCCTCGTTTTTTACGTCGCTATATGAATTTGTATGAAGACATGACCAATGCTATTTCACAATATGTAGTTGATGTAAAAGCAGTGGACTTCCCTAATGATAATGAGCAGTACTAGTTAGGCAAAAGGCAAAAATATTCGTGTATTAGTGGCAGAAAAAATAATATCAAATAAAAACAATTTACAAGTCCTTTTTGAGGACAACCATATCATTATAGTAAACAAACGTGCTGGCGATATAGTACAAGGTGATAAAACAGGAGACAAACCACTAAGCGATGTTGTTAAAGCCTATATAAAAGAAAAGTACAACAAACCAAATAACGTGTATTTAGGCGTTGTACACCGCTTAGACAGACCTACAACTGGACTTGTAATATTCGCAAAAACAAGTAAAGTACTCCCTAGATTAAATGCCCTGTTTGTTTCAAAAGATATTGATAAAACCTATTGGGCGATTGTAAAAAACGAACCACCAAAAATCGAAGACACATTGGTTAATTGGCTGAAAAAAAACCCAAAAAACAACAAATCTACAGCCTATTCAAAAGAAGTAAAAGACAGTAAAAAAGCCGTTCTTCATTATAAAACATTAAAGAAACTAGATAATTATTTTCTACTCGAGGTTAATTTAGAAACAGGTAGACACCACCAAATACGCTCTCAATTATCAACTATTGGCTGCCCCATTAAAGGCGATCTAAAGTACGGTTTTGATAGAAGTAATAAAGATGCGAGCATCCATTTACATGCCAGACATATTACCTTCATCCATCCTGTAAAATTAGAAACTATACATATTATTGCACCTTTACCAAACGATCCTATTTGGGATGCTTGCACCACCCCATAATTTTAATACTAAAATCAATAATAAATACTTTTTTAAGTAGATCAGCTACTAAACCATTGGATAATTTAAAATTAATTGTATGCCTTCATCTTTTTTAGATGTCATTTCTAATTTAGCGTTTATTAATACAGCTCTACTTTTCATATTAATTAAACCTGAGCCTTTTTCTGTTTCTCCTAAATTAAACCCTTTACCATCGTCTTTTGCTGTAATCACCAACTTATTAGTTTGGTAGTTTAAAATAATATTGATGTTTTTTGCTTCGGAATGTTTTACAGAATTTGATAAAAACTCTTGAAGAATTCTAAAAAGAATAATTTCATGTTTTCTATTTTTAAATTCTATACTTTCTCCTATTTTCTTAAGTTCAGCCGAATTGAATTTCATCTTTTTCAAGCGATTCAATTCGTTAATAATCGCTTTTTCAAAACCTACGTTTAAGACCACTTCATTATTAAGTGTTTTTGATAACGCTCGCACTTCAGCTAAACTTTCTTTTAAAGCATCAGAAGTATCTTTAAATTTTTCTTTCACATCGTCTGTCACCTGCATTTTTAAAATACTTAATTGCATGTTTGCAAATGATAGTAACTGACCAATATTATCGTGTAATTCCCATCCAATATTCTTCAAGGTTTGTTCTTGGGTTTCGGTTTGTGCTTGTGTTATTTCTGCTTCAAAGGCTTGTTGTTGTTTTATTTTATCAAACAATAATTTATTTTTCCTTTTTAAAAAAACCACAAAAAAGATGATAACCAACGAGGTAACAATTAGCAGAACAGCAATCATATACATTAACAAATAACGTTCTGCAGATGTGGATGCGGGTAACTGTTCTAAAAGCAATAAAATAGAACTAAAATTAATCATTTACTGGTTTTGATATTATTAAACCCATAGGCTATAAAATTAAATTTTTTAGCTAAAAATTCCTTCACTAATTATTGTTATAGGTTTCATCATCCAGTTTGCACCATATTAAAGCAAATGTAAAGGTTGAATACATAAGTATATTAGCAAACAAGTAAACTTGCCATTTTAAAAAAATAAAATTCCAATCTATTTGTGCATTATAAATATCATAAAACACCAAAGGCGTTATGATAAGCCACCAAACAAATATAGCAGTGCTTATGTAAAAATTTAATGACTTATAGAAGGTTAGTATTTTATCGCTTAGCAAGGTTTCAATAAAATAGAATACAGTACAAAAAAATATTATTAATGCCCCGAATATACTTATAGCAGGGAAAAATTTATTAAAAAAATCGTGCCAATTAAAAAGGATATAAGTTATTGAAAATGCAAAAAATGCATAGCCAAAAAATTTAATAAGCTTTCTAAATAAATTTGTTTTTAATATCTGAATATAATAAAAGACGAAAAATAATATAGCACCTATTTTCCAAAACAAGGTTGACCACCAATAATTTCTTGTAAATACAGTTCCTTGCAAAAAACTTAAAAACCCATTGTTAATGTATCTTACATAACTCCCTAAAAAATCGCAAACAGTTAGGTAAACCAAAAACCATATAAAATATTTAGCAGCTGTGGTTTTATACTTTTTATAAAGTATTAAACCTGTAACAGCTGCTAAAATTTCTACACTAAATGTAATAGTATTTTTGTATTGTAATAAAAAATCGTGCATAAATTATTATTGCGGATAATTATTATCTCCACCAGTTCCATCATTTAAAGGAGGCACAGGTATATCACTATTGCTAGGTGGTAAACTAATAACACTTGTTTTAGAAAGGGCTTTTTTTCCTGTAGGCACTATGAACATAGTAGTTAAATCTTTTTTGGTTTGTCCTGCATTTTTACCATAAACCCCTAAATACACACGAACTCCAGTCATTTGGTAGCCTAAACTATCCGCTTGGTTTTTTGCATAGTCTAAATAATTTTCAATATCTTTTAATGACCAATATGTAGAGCGGTCGTCTTGATTTCTTCCTTGTTTTTGGGCTGCCGAATCTACTGCTGCCTTTCTGTGTAAAGTCCAGTTGGCATTTAATTCTTTAGCTTTTTCAACAGTAATTACACCTTTAGGCTTCAATATTTTAATAACTTCTTCATCTTCTAACTGTCTTGGAAAAAATAAATAGGCGATTAAAAATCCTATAATAATACCTAAAATGATGTAACTTAGTTTCTTCATATTGCTCTTGGTTAATTAATAAAAGCTGCATAAAAATAGTGAAAAAGTTTCAATTGTAGGAATAAGAACAATTATGTTGGAAAGCCCAACATTGCCCCCATTCCAACAGTAAATAACCAGCTACCATAAATAGCATGTTCCATTGAAACTAATAGCGTTGATTTAGTTTTATTGAAGGTGAAAGCGAATATTAAACCACCTAAAAAAGTTATTACAAGAACCAAACTATTCTTAAAAAACAGATGTGCTAATGAGAACAATATAGCGTTAACAAAAAAACATAACGATTCACTTTTGAAAAAATGTTTATAGCGTTTAAAAAAGAAAGTTCTATAAAGTAATTCTTGAGGGTACACCGAAAAGAAGCTGTAAACTATCAGGAGTGCCATCCACATCACAGGTTTATTAATTACCACTTCAAACAGCATCTCCTTATTTGTAAACCAAACAAAAAGACTTGTTAAAATTGCAATTATTGAAAATTTAATTAACGTATTTTTCCAAAAACGTATCCAATTCAAATTTGGTGCTATCTTAAATTTTTGGTTTTCAACTTTCAATAAAATATAGATAACGTATAAAAAACCTATAAAACCCAGAGACAGTTTTATACTTAGCGCATACGAAAACACAAAACTAACTGGCAACAGTATGAAAATGATAAACAATTCGATACTTTTATATGTTTTTGAATTCATATTAAAAACCAATGGCCGTGGTATGCTTAACCTCATTAATTACAAACATACTGTGTGTACTACCAATATGATTAATGGAAGTTAATTTATTTACCATAAACTCCCTAAAAGCAACCATATCTTTTACCATTACTTTTAATAAATAATCGTAATCACCACTAATGTGATAGCATTCTAAAACTTCACTTAAATTAGCTACTTCTTTTTCAAACTTGATCACATAGTCTTGTGAATGTTGTATAAGCTTTATGTGACAAAAGGCAATAAACGATTTATCTACTTGCTCTTTGTTTACTAAAGCGACGTATTTTGAAATATATTCATCTTTTTCAAGCTTCTTAATTCTTTCGTAAACCGCTGTTACAGATAGATTTAATTTATTCGAAAGTTCTTTATTGGTTTGTTTACAATCATTTTGCAAATATCCTAGTAACTTTTTATCAGTATCATCAAATATCATAATTGAAAATTTTTCATTGAAAAGGTGATTTTCTATAAAAATATAATTTTAAACTCTATAATAGTCATAAAATGTAGTTTTATTATCTATAATTATTAATATATATTGTTTTTTATTCGTATTTTATCCACATTTGTATAGGAACCAATTCAAAAAATCATGTCATATCAACCTGCAAACAAAATACAAGATTTACAATATTTCGGAGAATTTGGCGGGGTAAATCCATCCATTTCAGATTCATCTACTTATACCTTTCTTTCAGCTAAGACCATGTTCGATACCTTTGAAGGTAATGCTGATGGGTGTTATTTGTATTCGCGTCACTCTTCGCCTTCTAATTTATATTTAGGTGAAGCACTTGCAGCCATGGAAGGCACCGAAACCGCTAATGTATCTGCTTCAGGAATGGGGGCCATTACTCCAGTTTTAATGCAATTATGTGGCGCTGATGACCATATTGTTTCTAGTAGGACGATTTACGGCGGGACGTATGCGTTTATGAAAAACTTTTTGCCACGTTTTAAAATTGAAACAGCGTTTGTAGATATTACTAAACTAGAAAGTGTTGAAGGGGCTATCACAAAAAAAACCAAGGTTTTATATTGCGAATCTGTTAGCAACCCACTTTTGGAAGTTGCCGATATTAAAGGACTAGCAGCTATTGCCAAAAAATATAATTTAAAATTGGTTGTAGATAACACGTTTTCACCATTATCGATTTCACCGGCTATTTTGGGAGCCGATATTGTTATTCATAGTTTAACAAAATTTATAAATGGGTCTAGCGATACGGTTGGTGGTGTTGTATGTGGAACACAGAAGTTAATAAACGACTTACGAAATGTAAATAGTGGCGCTTCCATGTTACTAGGCTCTACGATGGATAGCTTACGAGCCGCTTCTGTTTTGAAAAATTTACGGACATTACATATAAGAATGCAACAACACAGTAAAAATGGTTTGTTTTTAGCAGAAAAATTTGAAGCAGATGGTTTAAAAACGGTCTATCCAGGGTTAAAATCGCATCCATCACACGAATTATTTAAAAGCATGATGAATGTACAATACGGTTTTGGTGGCATGTTAACCATAAATGTTGGTACTTTAGAAAAAGCGAATGAACTTATGGAGATTATGCAAAACCGTAACTTAGGGTATCTTGCCGTTAGCTTAGGGTTTTATAAAACCTTGTTTAGTGCCCCTGGAACATCTACATCATCTGAAATATCTTTAGATGAACAAAAAGCGATGGGATTAAGTGATGGATTAATTCGTTTTTCAATTGGATTGGATGATGATATTAAACGCACCTATAAAATGATGAATGCTTGTATGAAAGAACTTGGAATTCTATAAATTTAAATCCCTTTTAATCGCACCCAAAGATTTGAAATGGCTTTATTAAAATTATTCCGCCTTGGTTTAAATGGCTTCATATTAAGTCTGTTGTTTTCTTTATAAAGGACCATACTGAAAACTGAAGAATTTGGGTTATTCCCATCTAATAAAGGATACCGCAAATCGTTATATTGATATTGGTTATCTCCTATTTTATAAACACTGTAATATTGACTGCTAAACCAAGCTAAATTTTTAACATCATCAAAGTCTTCGGGTTTTAAATCGCGTTGTTTTGGTAATTCAACAAAATTTATAAATCGGTTTTTAGTATCTAATAATGAGTAATATGAAACATAATAAGATGATTCAGACTCTGCAATTGCGTACCACAAAACATTATTAAATATGGATGGTTGCGTATTAAATCGGGTTGTCTTTAAATCACTTTCAGCTATCGATTTTCTAAAAATAGTATCAATATAAAACTTGTTTACAACGGTTAAAATCATATAAACAGAACTGATGCCAATACCCAATTTCAGCCAAAATCGTCTTTTTTTATTTTTTCTGTTGAGGAACATTAAAACAATCATACAAATTAAAAACGGAAGTGTATAAAGTGGATCAACAACTGCTATATTATTAAATGCTACCCTGTAATTACTAAATGGCGCAAAAAGCTGTGTTCCATAAGGTGTAAAACAATCCAAAATAGGGTGTGTAAACAACGACCAGAAAAACAATAATATCCAATCTTTTAAGGTGGTAGCGTCTATACGCTTTCCAGAATTATATAATCTAAATATGCACCAACCTAAAATAAATGCTACTAAAACTGAAAACAAAATAGAATGCATAAAGCCTCTATGAAAAAGCATGGCATCAATTTCATGGTTATAAACTATATTGCCAAAATAAACATCTAAGTCAGGTATAGTACCACCAATAGCACCAAACATCAACGCTTTATTGCCTATTTTCTTCCCTAAAATGGCTTCACCACAAGCAGCTCCTAAAACAATTTGGGTTAATGAATCCATTAATTTTAATAAATTGAAAAACAAAAGTACGCATTAAATCCATTTGCATACATTCATCTAAAATTGTAACATTACAGAACTAATTCTACACAATGCACGACGACAAAAACATTTCTGAAATTAAAATAGACAACCAACACGTCATAGAAAATAAAGAACTTAATATTTGGGAAGCCTTAATTCCAGTTATTATTTTAATGGGCATGTTAGCATATAACATTTTTTTTGTAGAAGGTCAAGAGTGGTTTGGCACATACACCAACCAAATTATACTTCTACTTGGCGGGTTGGTAGCTGCTACTGTTGGACTTTTTAACAAGGTTACTTTAGAACGCATGCTAAAAGAAATATGGGAGAATTTAAAAAGTGTTTTTATTCCCATTTTGATTTTGTTTTTGGTAGGTGCATTGGCAGGAACTTGGCTAATAAGTGGCGTTATCCCCGTCATGGTTTATTATGGATTACAAGTGTTAAGCCCTTCCATATTTTTACCGGCCTCAGTAATTATTTGTGCTGTTATATCAATTGCTACAGGAAGTTCTTGGACTACCTCTGCAACCGTTGGTATAGCTTTAATTGGTATTGGTACTGCTTTAGGCATAAATACTGGCATGATTGCAGGCGCAGTTATTTCTGGCGCTTATTTTGGTGATAAAATGTCTCCATTAAGTGATACTACTAACCTAGCCCCAGCTATGGCAGGAACCGATTTATTTACACACATTAGGTATATGACCCACACTACAGTTCCTACGCTAATTGTAACACTTGTTTTTTTTAGTTTTATAAGTATGAATATTGAAACCTCTGGAAATACCGATTTAAGCAACCTACTTTCTACCATTAACTCCACTTTTAACATCACCCCTTGGTTATTTACAGTGCCCTTAGTGGTCATTGCATTAATTCTTCTAAAAACAAAACCTTTAATCGCCTTAAGTACTGGCGTTTTATTGGCTGCTGTTTTTGCTTTTATTCTTCAACCCGAAGTTTTAACTAACTTATCCGAATCTAAATTTGGAGCAATAACTAGTTCTATATTTACAGAAACACAAATTACTACTGAAAACGAAAAATTAAACGATCTCTTTTCTGCTGGGGGCATGCAAGGCATGATATGGACTATCTTACTTATAACTTGCGCCATGGTTTTTGGCGGTATTATGGATGCTATTGGTGCTTTAGCCCGAGTTACTAAAGAACTATTAAAACTTGCTCATACTATTTTCGGGCTATTTGCAAGCACGGTTATTAGCTGTTTAGGTTTAAATGCTATTGCTTCAGATCAGTATTTAGCTATCGTGATTCCAGGCAAAATGTTTAAACAAGCCTATGAAGACCGAGGACTTGCTCCAGAAAACC
The DNA here is from genome assembly GCF_039650365.1 of Mariniflexile soesokkakense. Classification (NCBI taxonomy): domain Bacteria; kingdom Pseudomonadati; phylum Bacteroidota; class Flavobacteriia; order Flavobacteriales; family Flavobacteriaceae; genus Mariniflexile; species Mariniflexile soesokkakense. The sequence continues at coordinate 104,855 of NZ_JAZHYP010000001.1, forward strand.
TAAGTAGAACTCTAGAGGATTCTGGTACCGTTACTTCCGTTTTAATCCCATGGAATACCTGTGGCGCTTACCAAAGTGGTGTTTTAGGAGTCGATACACTTCACTACGCAGGATATGCCATATTTAACTGGTTAAGCCCTTTTACCACACTACTATTTGCAGCCTTCAAAATAAAAATAAAAGAACTGTCAAAAAAAACAACTTGCTAAATGCTTTATTTTTTTCCAATTCTTTGGGATTTTGATAATTTATGACAATATTTTTTACTAAATTAACAAAAAATACCCTACAATTTTAAATCCATTTTTATTAGCTATTACTCCATAGGTTTTACTAATTGATAATCTATTAAAATTGCAATAACTAGTTATAAGTTTGCATCAAATAAATTATTAATCATAAAATTTTAAATATGGCATTAGTAGGAAAAAAATTCCCGAATTTAAGCGTTAACGCAATGAACGATATGGGCGATACTTTTAAAGTAAACGTTCTTGAAGAAGCCGTTAATAACAAGAAAAAAGTAGTTTTATTCTGGTACCCAAAAGATTTCACTTTTGTTTGCCCAACAGAATTACACGCTTTTCAATCAGCTTTAGGTGAATTTGAAAAAAGAAACACCTTAGTTATTGGTGCATCTTGTGATACAGCAGAAGTACACTTCGCATGGTTAAGCACCGCTAAAGACAATGGAGGTATTGAAGGTGTAACGTACCCATTATTAGCTGATTCTAACAGAAACTTAGCGTCTACTTTAGGTATTTTAGATATCACAAACGAACAATACAACGAAGAAACGGGGGTGGTAACTGTTGAAGGTGACAATGTAACTTACAGAGCAACTTACATTATAGATGAAGAAGGTACGGTACAGCACGAAAGCATTAATAACATGCCACTTGGTAGAAATGTTAATGAGTATTTACGAATCATTGATGCTTTAACACATGTACAAGAAAAAGGTGAGGTTTGTCCAGCAAACTGGGAAGAAGGAAAACAAGCCATGCAAGCAAACGCTAAAGGAACTGCTGAGTATCTTAAAGCACACTTAAACTAAAAACACAACGTCATTGCGAGTAAAACGAAGCAATCTGCCTATTAATAATGAGATTGCTTCTCTCTGTTCGCAATGACGATTATTAAACAATATATTATGGTTCAAGAATTAGAACAAGATAATTTAACCGAATTAGTATCAAGTAACGGTACGGTAATCGTTCAGTATTCTGCTAGTTGGTGTGGCAATTGTCGCATTATGAAGCCAAAATTCAAAAAATTAGCGACAGAAAATGAAAGTATTGCGTTTGTTATGGCCGATGCCGAAAAATTTCCAGAATCTAGAAAATTAGCAACTGTAGACAACTTACCTACATTTGCAACTTTTAAAAACGGAACTTTCGTAAATCAGGTTCAAACAAATAAATTCGAAGTTTTAAAAGAATTAGTTGATGAAGTTACCAGTAATTAAACATTTAACACAGTTTATTGAAGACAATGATGAAGATTTCATTATCGAAACCATTGAAACTTTAGAAGCATTAACTGAAGTAACATCATTAAAAGATGAAGAATTAGATGTTATTGGAGAACTTATTTCCAATATGTATGGTGCTGTTGAAGTTAATAAAATGATTAAGGACGGTACTCCTAAAAAAGAAGCTCTTAATAATTTTATGAGTAGGGTTTTAGGTTCTATTGATAAATAATAAAATTTCATAAAAATTTAAAAGCCACTTTTCTTAATTTGAAAAGTGGCTTTTTTATATTTAAAAAATGAGTTTTATGATTGTCTATAATTAGTAACAATCAATTTTCAAGTCAGGTCGAGCCTTTCGACTTCGCTCAAGGTAAACTAGAGTCGAGACCTCTTTATTACTTGAATTAATCTTGCAACCTCTCGACTACGCTCGAGGAGACATCAGATTATATTAATAATAACTGACAATCATTTTTTTTAATTCAAATCAAACCTGTCTAAATTCATTACTTTATTCCAAGCTGCAACAAAATCGTTTACAAATTTTTCTTTTGAATCTTCACAGGCATAAACTTCGGCAATGGCACGTAACTCAGAATTTGAACCGAAAATTAAATCGGCACGCGTACCTGTCCATTTAAGCGTTCCCGTTTTTCTATCGCGTCCTTCAAAAACTTCATCAGAATCTGAAGCTTTTTTCCATTCCGTACCCATACTTAATAAATTCACAAAGAAATCATTGGTAAGTGTTTCTGATTTATCCGTGAATACGCCGTGTTTATCTTGATTGAAGTTTGTACCCAAAACACGCATACCACCAACAAGAACCGTCATTTCGGGTGCTGTTAATGTTAACAATTGGGCTTTATCAATCAATAACGCTTCGGTTGAAACATCAAACTTTGTTTTTCTGTAATTTCTAAAACCATCGGCGTAAGGTTCTAAATATTTAAATGAATCTACTTCAGTTTGCTCTTGAGATGCATCCATACGCCCAGGTGTAAAAGGAACCTCGATATTGTGTCCTGCATTTTTTGCAGCTTTTTCAACACCCGTACAACCTGCCAAAACAATTAAATCTGCTAAAGAAACCTTTTTGTTGAATTCTTTTTGAATGCCTTCAAGCACGCCTAAAACCTTTTCTAATTGTGAAGGATTATTAACTTCCCAATCTTTTTGAGGCACTAGACGAATACGCGCACCATTAGCACCACCACGTTTATCAGAACCACGAAACGTAGATGCCGACGCCCAAGCTGTAGATACTAACTCAGATACTGATAAACCTGAATTTAATATTTTAGTTTTTAAAGTTGAAATATCGCTCTTATCAACCAATTTATGATTTACCGTTGGAATAGGATCTTGCCAAATAAGTTCTTCTTTAGGTACTTCTGGCCCTAGATAACGTTCTTTAGGCCCCATATCACGATGCGTTAATTTGTACCATGCTTTTGCAAAGGCATCTGCAAATTCATTCGGATTTTCATAAAAACGTCTTGATATTTTTTCATAAGCAGGATCAAAACGTAACGATAAATCGGTAGTCAACATAGTAGGAAGGTGTTTTTTCGAAGCATTGTAAGCATCTGGAATAGTTGCTTCTGCATCTTTTGCAACCCATTGTATGGCGCCGGCAGGACTTTTAGTTTGTTCCCATTCGTAACCAAATAAATTTTCAAAGAAAAGGTTACTCCATTTTGTTGGTGTTTGCGTCCAGATAACTTCTGGTCCTCCTGTAATAGCATCTGCTCCTTTTCCAGATTTATACGTGTTTTTCCAACCAAAACCTTGCTCTTCAATAGCAGCAGCTTCTGGTTCTACTCCTACATACTTCCCAGGGTCTGCAGCACCATGTGTTTTTCCAAACGTATGGCCACCGGCAATAAGAGCTACGGTCTCTTCATCATTCATTGCCATACGTTTGAATGTTTCCCTAATATCTACAGCCGCCGAAATTGGATCACCATTTCCGTTTGGTCCTTCGGGGTTCACATAAATCAATCCCATGATAACCGCTGCCAACGGATCTTCCAAATCGCGTTCACCAGAGTAGCGTTTATCATCTTTCCACTCAGTTTCAGAACCCCAATACACATCTTCTTCTGGCTCCCAAACATCCTCACGACCGCCGGCAAAACCAAACGTTTTGAAACCCATCGATTCCAATGCTACATTACCCGACAATACCATAAGATCTGCCCAAGAAATTTTCTTTCCATATTTTTGCTTAATAGGCCAAAGCAATCTACGCGCCTTATCAAGACTCGCATTGTCTGGCCAGCTATTAAGTGGTGCAAACCTTTGTTGACCTGCTCCTGCACCGCCTCTACCATCTCCAATACGGTAGGTTCCTGCACTATGCCACGCCAAACGAATAAAAAAACCGCCATAGTGACCAAAATCTGCAGGCCACCAATCTTGAGAATCGGTCATTAAATCTGTTAAGTCTTCTTTTACAGCATTTAAGTCTAGTTTTTTAAACTCATCAGCATAATTAAAATCATCTCCCATTGGGTTTGTTAAAGATGAGTGCTGACGCAGAATATTTAACTTTAATCTATTGGGCCACCAATCTTGATTTCTGGTTCCACCTCCAGCCGCTTGCTTTGGAGCCGCTCCTGAAAACGGGCACTTTCCTCCGGATGTACTTGAATGATTACTATTTTCCATTATTTAAGTTTTTAATATGTTTTTCTGAATACCCTAAAGTTAAGAATTACTAATTAAAAAATAGCATAACCCCATTTTTATAAATTATATGATAATTGATAAAACTTATTCGCTAAAAAATCAAACCAATAAAAAAAGCCACTTCAAATGCATGAAGCAGCCTTTTCAACTAACCTAACCAATTAAATAATATGAATCTTTTAAGACTTTGGTAGCAATACTGTATCAATAACATGTATAACACCGTTAGACTGATTTACATCTGCTATTGTAACCATAGCTGAATTTCCATTTTCGTCTGTAATATATACGTCTTTACCTTTTACCCAAGCTGTAATAGAACCTCCACTCACTGTTTTAATTTCTGTTTTCCCTTTTCCATCTTTTATCATTTTTAGAATATCTTCTGAATTCCATTTTCCAGAAACAACATGATACGTTAATACATTTTGTAATGTTTTTTTATTTTCTGGTTTTAATAAATTATCTACCGTTCCCTTCGGCAATTTTTCAAAGGCAGCATTTGTTGGTGCAAATACAGTAAAAGGACCTTCGCTCATTAAAACATCTACTAAACCTGCTTCTTTAACGGCAGCTACTAATGTAGTATGGTCTTTAGAGTTTACAGCATTCTCAACAATATTCTTACTTGGATACATAGCTGCACCTCCAACCATTTTAGTATCTTCTTTCATCATTTTGTTTTGGGCAGTTAAACCTTGACCCACAATAAGTGTGATTGCAAAAACAGTAGCGGTAAATAAATTTGATTTTTTCATGATAAAATTTTTTTATTTGTTTATACCCTATAAACGAATCTCAATAAGTGTCGGTTTTCAAAAACATACCCTTTAACAAAATATTAACAAATAAAAAAAACATAAAACCAATTATAGCTTAACACTATAATTACTATTTTTATAAAAAATTTAAAACATAAAAAATGGCAACACTAACCTTAAAAGGAAACAAAATAAATACTATAGGAGAATTACCTAAAGTAGGAACAACGGCACCAGATTTTGAACTTGTAAAAACAGATTTATCCACTGTTTCCTTAAAAGATTATAAAGGTTCCAGAGTAATATTGAATATTTTTCACAGTATAGACACAAGTACTTGTATCGCATCGGCAAGACAATTTAATATTGAGGCAAGTGAGTTAGAAAACACCAAAATACTATGCATCTCAAAAGATCTTCCTTTCGCAATGACGCGCTTTTGTGATGCTGAAGGCATTAAAAACCTTGAAATGCTATCTGATTATGTAGATGGTCAATTTGGAAAAGATTACAATTTACTTTATGTAGACGGTGTTATTAAAGGTTTATTATCTCGTTGCATCATCATTTTAGATGAAAATAGTAAAATAATATATACCGAACAAGTTGAAGAAACAAGTAAAGAACCAAACTACAAAGCAGCTCTTGAAGCTTTATACAATTAAATGACCAAAAAAGAATCCTTCGTAGCTAAACGAATAAAAAGTGTTGGTTACGCTTTTAAAGGAGCCATCATTCTTTTAAATAATGAAGCTAGTGTAAAAGTTCAGTTTATAATAGCTTTATTAGTTACAGCTGCTGGATTCTTTTTTAACATTTCTTCAACTGAATGGGCTATTCAACTTTTAGCAATAGGTTTGGTTATGAGTATGGAAGGCATTAATACCGCTGTTGAAGAAATAGCTAATTTTATTCACCCAGAGCATCATAATAAAATTGGGTTAATAAAAGATATTGCAGCTGGCGCTGTGTTTTTTGCTTCAGTTTTCGCAATTATTATAGGGCTTATTATTTATATTCCTAAGTTAGCAACTATATGAAAATAAAAACTGATAAAGTCATTGAAATTAAAAAGTTGAATAAGATTATTTTTTTTACGTTGCTTTTATTTATTACTTATTATTTTTATCTATTCGTAAGTCTACCTGTTGCGAGAGATGATAAAATGGGTATGGCAACTGGTGGTGCTTATTTCCTTAATATCTCATTAGGTTCTGTAGCTTTATTAGGGACGATTTATAGTTTAGCTTCTTTTCTTTTGAAAATTAAAAGACAAATGAGAATTATACTCATTTTATCGGTAATCCTAATTATTGGATTAATGTTTGTTTTTTGTGATTTTGACTCTGAACTTTTAAAAACAATATGTTTAATTGCTTTTGGAATTCTTATATTTTCTCAGGTTTTTATTCTATGGAAACTAAAAAAAACTAATACATTATTCTATATAGTTAATCTAATAGTTATGACTTCATTTTATTTAATATCTCTAACAGAGATAAAGTTTTCTGATGAATATCAACCAGATAGTTGGGAATACAGTACTTTGTTTAATATTATAGCTCTTTTAAATATTTTAATATTTGTTTATATTATAATAAAACACAAATTTCAATCGAAAAAAATGAATAAAATACAGTTGGCAACAAAGTATCCTATGAAAAATTGCTAGTTTTAGCTAAACCAAAGTTAGTTGCCCGTTTGCTAGCTTCTGATTTTCATTCGGAAAATCATCGCAAGTAAACACACAACTAAGCTTATACATAAACCATTTTTTAAAATACTATAACTTATAAATTAAACGTTAGTAATTTGTATTTTTGTTGCATCGTTTTTAACGATACAATTAAATTTCAGGATATCAATTTGAAACTGTAAAGCATTAATGGCGAAGAAAAAAACCGACACCAATAAACCACCTAGAAAACAATTTAAAATGCCAAGTTTTAAGTTATCAAGTCAGCAAAAACTGGTGTTTGGTAGCTTTTTAGTCATATTTGGTTTTATACTTTTCATGGCATTTCTTTCGTTTCTTTTTACAGGAGAAGCAGATCAAAGCAGTTTATCTAATTTTGCATCGCGCGATATAAAAACAGAAAATTGGGTGAGCAAATCTGGGGCTTGGTTAAGCGACTTCTTTATTCAACGCGGGTTTGGTGTCTCGTCATTCATAATTTCAGTGCTTATTTTTTTATCGGGTATTTATGTTTTAATGAATCTTAGCAAAGCCAAACTAAGAACGCACTGGTTTTGGGGGATGCTTATTGTTATTTGGTTATCCATCTTATTCGGTTTTTTTGGAAACATTAATGGCATACTTGGTGGCACCATTGGTTTTGAAGTGAATACGTATCTTCAAGATTATATTGGAAAAATAGGTACTTCACTCCTACTGTTATTTGGTTTAATTACCTATTTAGCGGTTCGGTTTAAAGTTACTTTTGAAAGTTTTTCAAATATTTTTAAATCGGCTAAAAGCAATATTAAAGATGATTTCAATAATCTAAATGATGACGAGCCAATTATTGCTTTAGATAATAACCTGTCGGAAGAAGCTGCAGCTATTAAATCGGCTTTCGAAATTCCTTTAGAGAAAAACGAACCCGTTGTAAAAAACGAACCAAAACCTATTGTTGAAACGGCACCTTTATTAGTTAAAACTCCTATTAAAGAGGAGTTTGAAGACGATAATTTAGATATTGAAATCGAAGTTGAAAAAGTAGCAGAAGAACAATCTGAAACCAACAACCTTTCAGATAAATTAGTAGAAGATTTTGGGCTATTTGACCCAACACTTGAATTATCAAAATATCAATTCCCACCGCTAGATCTTCTTAAAAAATATGATTCAGAAGGCATCACCATCAATCAGGAAGAGTTAGAAGAAAATAAAAATAAAATTGTAGAAACCTTAAAAAACTACAATATTGGTATTGCAAGTATTAAAGCGACCATTGGACCTACAGTAACGCTTTACGAAATTGTACCCGATGCTGGTATTCGAATTTCAAAAATTAAAAACTTAGAAGACGATATAGCCCTATCACTCGCTGCATTAGGGATTCGTATTATTGCTCCCATTCCAGGAAAAGGAACTATTGGTATAGAGGTTCCTAATAAGAATGCGACCATTGTTTCTATGCGTTCGGTAATTGCTTCTAAAAAGTTTCAAACATCTGATATGCAATTGCCCATTGCTTTAGGCAAAACCATTAGCAACGAAACCTTTGTTGTCGATTTAGCTAAAATGCCCCACTTACTTATGGCAGGTGCAACGGGACAAGGAAAATCGGTTGGGTTAAATGCGGTGCTAACTTCTCTACTTTATAAAAAACACCCCGCTGAAGTTAAGTTTGTTTTAGTCGATCCTAAAAAGGTAGAGTTAACACTTTTTAATAAAATTGAGCGCCATTATTTGGCAAAACTACCCGATAGTGAAGATGCCATAATAACTGATAACACCAAGGTAATCAATACATTAAATTCACTTTGTATTGAAATGGATAACCGTTACGAGTTATTGAAAAATGCTTTGTGTAGAAATATTGCTGAATACAATGTGAAATTCAAGGCTCGAAAACTAAACCCTAACGACGGACATCAATTTTTACCATACATTGTTTTAGTGGTTGATGAGTTTGCCGATTTAATTATGACCGCTGGTAAAGAGGTTGAAACACCTATTGCACGTTTAGCACAATTAGCCCGTGCCATAGGTATTCATTTAATTATTGCTACACAACGTCCATCGGTAAATGTTATTACAGGAATTATTAAAGCCAACTTCCCAGCGCGAATTGCGTTTAGGGTAACTTCAAAAATAGATTCTAGAACTATTTTAGATGGCTCTGGAGCCGACCAACTTATTGGTAGAGGTGATATGCTTTTTACACAAGGAAACGACTTAATTCGTGTGCAATGTGCTTTTGTTGATACACCTGAAGTTGAAAAAATAACCGATTATATTGGGTCGCAAAAAGCATATCCTGAAGCCTATTTACTTCCTGAGTTTGTTGGAGAAGATAGTGGCACAAGTCTTGATATAGACATTACAGACCGCGACAAATTATTTAGAGAAGCTGCCGAAGTTATTGTTACAGCGCAACAAGGTTCTGCTTCTTTATTACAGCGTAAATTAAAGTTAGGCTACAATCGTGCAGGTAGATTAATAGACCAACTAGAAGCCTCTGGTATTGTAGGTCCTTTTGAAGGCAGTAAAGCCAGACAAGTATTAATAACCGACCTTACGGCTTTAGATAGACATTTAGAAAATGAAACTTTATAATACAAATTTTATGAAAATTAAAAATATCATATTAGCATTAATAATAACAACATCTCTTAATGGTTTTGCTCAAAACAAAGCCAAAACACTTTTAAATCAAGTGTCTCAAAAAGTAAAAAGTTACAACAATATTTCTATTGAATTTAAGTATGTTTTAGAAAATACTGTTGAAAAAATAAAACAAGAAACCAAAGGTGATGTCACTATGCAAGGTGATAAGTACAAACTAAACATCCTTGGTGTTACGCGACTTTTTGATGGGAAAAAACTTTACAGTATTAGTACAGAAGATGAAGAAGTAACCATTTCATCTGAAACAAACGACGAAGAAGGCGCTATTACTCCTAGCAAAATGCTATCTTTTTACGAAGATGGTTATACCTATGCCATGGACATAGAGCAAAACATAAACGGTAGAAAAATTCAATTGGTAAAACTAACTCCAATTGATTCAAAATCTGAAATAAAATACATTCTTTTAGGTATAGACAACCAAACAAAGCACATTTACAATTTAATGCAAATTGGCAAAAACGGTACAAAAACCACATTAACCGTTAATTCTTTTAAAACAAACGAGCCTTTATCAAAAACCTTATTTACCTTTGATGCCAATAAATACAAAGGCTATTATATTAATAAGCTTAATTAAAAAAAGTTACGTATTTACTTGACATATTAATCTGCAAGAAATAAAGCAGATTTGATAATTAGATTATTGAAATTCAAAGGGTGAAAATACTAGACCGATACATACTAACTACATACCTTAAAACTTTTTTCAGCGTGTTTATCATTCTCATGCTGATTTTTGTTTTACAAACCATTTGGTTATACATTAGGGAACTGTCTGGTAAAGATTTAGATATTGGTGTAATCTTTAAGTTTTTGTTTTATTTCATGCCAAAACTTATACCATTAGTATTACCTCTAACCATCCTTTTAGCATCTATCATGGTATTTGGTAGTTTTGCCGAAAACTACGAGTTTGCAGCAATGAAATCTACAGGTATTTCGCTGCAACGCGCCATGTCTGGTCTTAGTATTTTTATTGTTATTCTAGGCATTGTAACATTTTTCTTTTCAAACAATGTTATTCCTTGGGCAGAACTTAATTCTTTCAACTTACGAAGTAATATTGCAAAACTAAAACCCGCTATGTTACTTGCTGAAGGCCAGTTTAATGAAGTAGGCACTTACAACATTAAATTTGATGATAAACATGGAGATAGAGACCAATATCTTGACAATGTTACCATCCATATTAAAGGTAGAGATGGCAGAACCAATGCTACAACCATAAAATCTAAAAGTGGAGAGCTTGCCAGTGAAGAAGATTCCAACGTATTAAAACTTATTTTATTAGACGGAAATTATTACAGCGATGTATCTACAAATAGTATAAAATCCAGGAACAAAAAACCTTTTGCTAAAAGCACCTTTGAAAAGTACATTATAAATATCGATTTGTCTCAAATGAACAATGTTGATTTTGATGAACAGTCTCAAACCGATAAATACAACATGCTAGATGTGGTTGGTTTACATAAAACTATTGATTCTTTAGCTAAAAAGGAATTAACATCACATGAAATACTATCTAAAAATTTATTTCAACGTTCAAATATTTTAGTAAACAAAAAAGTTGAAAAAAAAGCTACTGATTCCATATACTTAGGTCCTATTTTGGACATTTTCAGTACTAAAGAAAAGTACGATTTGGTTGATGTTTCTTTAAAAACCACGGCAAGTTCCAAACAAGTTATTACAACAAATGAAGCTACTAGAAAAATTTCTAAAGAATGGCTAAATAAACATATCATTTCATTTCACGAAAAATTCGCCTTAGGTTTTGCCTGTATTATTTTATTCTTTGTAGGTGCGCCACTTGGAGCTTTAATACGTAAAGGTGGTATTGGGCTTCCAATGGTTATAGCTATAATACTGTTTTTAACCTACCATTTTATAGGCATATTCGCTACAAATAGTGCCAAAAACGGAAGTTTTAATCCTATACTGGCAGCTTGGTTTTCAACGCTTATCATGCTACCACTTGGTATCTTTTTAACACGACGTGCTACTGCCGATAAAGGCTTGTTTGAATTTGACAGCCTTATTGACCCCTTTAAAAAAATGTTCAATATAAAGGAAAAAGATGGTGTTGATTATAAATTTCTTTCTTCTTATAAAAATGACGAGTTAATAAATGTTATCAATAACTACGAAACATTGGGGCATTTAGAAGATAGCCGTTATGAATCTATCAAAGTTTTAAATGAGCGTGATATAACAACAAAACAATTGCGAGACGAAGGCTTAGCTATAAATACTAATTACGATAATTCTGAACGTATTGCTAAAAATTATAAAGACCATTCAAATTTTGCTATAACACTATACGGTATTGGTATTGTTTTACTTATTCTTTATTTTATTTTTAAAAACAATAAAATGCCATCATTAGCATCTGCCTCTATACAACTTAGTATCGTATCACTATTTTTATATTTAATTTACTATATAAAATCTTTATTTAACACTTCCAAGTTTTACATCCACATCAACAAAAAAGAGAAAAGACCTAAGCCAATTCTTATAGTTATAGGAATCCCTTTATATTTTATTGCATATTTATTTTTAAACGATAAAATGAAAGAAGACTTAAAGCAAAATTGTTTAGAATCTTTAAAATAAGCAATATCTTTGCAAAATGATTAATGATACCATGACAAAAAACACAACTCCAGAGACTAAACTTGACACCATACATGATGCCATTGAAGCTATTAGAAATGGTGAAGTTATTATAGTTGTTGATGATGAAAACCGCGAAAATGAAGGAGACTTTGTAGCAGCTGCCGATAAAGTAACACCTGAAATGATAAACTTTATGGCGACCCAAGGTAGAGGTCTTATTTGTACACCACTTACCGAAAACCGCTGTAAAGAATTAGAATTAGGCATGATGGTACGTAATAATACCGACCATATGGAAACAGCCTTTACGGTTTCGGTAGATTTAAGAGGTCAAGGTGTTTCTACAGGTATTTCAGCTAGTGATAGGGCTAAAACGGTAAAATCATTAACAGACCCCAACACCAAACCGTTTGATTTAGCTAGACCTGGTCATATTTTCCCTTTAGTTGCTAAGGAAGGTGGTGTATTAAGACGTACAGGGCACACTGAAGCTGCTATAGATTTTGCAAGACTTGCTGGTTTAAAACCTGCTGGAGTAATTGTTGAGATTATGAATGAAGATGGAACCATGGCGCGTTTACCTGAATTAATGAAAGTAGCTGAAAAATTAAATCTTAAAATTGTTTCTATCGAAGATTTAGTGGCTTACAGAATGCAACACGACTCTTTAATTGATAAAAAAGAAGATTTTGAAATCGAGACACGCTTTGGAAGATTTAGATTAAGAGCATACAAACAAACCACTAACAATCAAATACATATCGCCTTAACAAAAGGAACTTGGAAAGACAATGAAAAGGTGCTTACAAGAATAAATTCAACATTAATTAATAATGATATTTTAGGCACACTTACTAATAATGTTGATGCCCAATTAGACAATATGTTCCAGGTGATTAATAATGAAGGTAAAGGAGCTATCATCTTTATCAATCAAGAATCACAATCCATGAACATACTAAACAGGTTGTCTGTAATAAAACAAAACCAACAACCTAATACCATATATAAGGCGCCAAAAATTGATATGGATACCCGCGATTTTGGTATTGGAGCGCAAATATTACATGATTTAAATATTCATAAACTACGCTTAATTTCTAATACCAAACAAACCAAACGTGTTGGTTTAATTGGATATGGATTAGAAATTGTAGAGTATGTAAATTATTAAAACTATAAGGAAGCTTTAATAATTTCAACCATTTTTGAAGCTCTTGCTTTTACTTCGGCTTCCGACCAAGACAATTTTATTAAACAGGAAATGTTTCTACCAATATAATGGTCGGATTGCGGAAACTGTTTGGTTTTAAGATATTCCAATCCTGTTTTAACTTCTGATGAAATTGGGAATAATGATTTTAATTCTTTTAAATGGTTCCATTTGCGAATGTAATGCCAGTTGTTATTATAATACTGGAAGCAAGCATCTACTCCATGTGTTTTAAATGCATTTGAAACTTTTAATGAAGTTTCTAAATCTGGTAAAAAGAAGTTTAAAAAGCTATAGTTTTCTTCGCCACCTTCGGGAACTGTTCTAAAGGTTACTTCGGGAATTTGAGACAAAGCGTCTCGTAAAATGGTATAATTTGTTTGTTGAATTTTTAAAATTTCTGGCAAGCGTTTTATTTGTGCTAGACCTACCGCTGCATGAAGTTCTGAAATCCTGAAGTTATACCCTAAAAACGGGTGTGATTCTGCTCCTCTATCATTACCTATGTGATCGTGACCGTGGTCGCTATAATGGTCGGAATTAATATAATAGTCCTTATTATTTGTTATTACGGCTCCACCTTCGCCACAGGTAATGGTTTTAACAAAATCGAATGAAAAGCAACCTAAATCACCAATGCTTCCAAGTGGTTTGCTTTTATAGGTGGCACCAATAGCTTGACAGGCATCTTCTATTAATAGTAGGCTGTGTTTGCTACAAATATCTTGAAGTGCGTCTAAATGTCCCATACTACCACACATATGCACTACCATAACGGCTTTTGTTTTTGGTGTAATGGCATTTACTACCGCTTTTGGGCAAAGTGTTAAGGTATCGTCTATATCTACCAAAATGGGTACAGCACCAAGCATCATAACAGCCTCAAAACTGGCTACAAAGGTGAAGGTAGGCAAGATAACCTCATCTCCAGCTCCAACGCCTGCTGCTGCCAATGCTACTGATATCGCTGCGGTACCACTTGATACTAATTGGGCATGGTTTACTTTAAAGGTGATTTCTAATGCTTTTTCCATGTCTTTGGCTTTCCAATGGCCATTACGCATCCCATCGAAACCATAGCGCATAAGTACGCCATTATCTAATACATCGTTTACTTCTTTTTTTTCTAAATCTCCAAATAATTCGAATCCTGGCATAGTGGTATGTTTTTAGTGATGGGTTTGCGTTAGGGATTGAGGCATTGTTGGAGCTACTCGCAGAGAGCGACTGCCGAAAGCCCGACCCTTGTGGTAACGCCAAAATATTTTGTGTTAATTATAATTCTATTACTGCTTCGTTTATTGATTTTCTTACTTTAATAAAGTTGGCAAACATATCGGTTTCATCTCTGTAGCCCACGGGAAGTAATAATACTGATTTTAAACCCATTTTGTTTAGCTGTAACACATTATCTACGGCTTGTGGCAAAAAACCTTCCATGGGGCAGGAATCTATTCCCTCTATAGCGCAAACGGTCATTAAATTACCTAGCGCTATGTAGGCTTGGTTTTTTGACCATTGCAGGCGTTCTGGGACCGACATATTTTGCATCGTTTTAATGAGGTCTTCTCTGTAAGGTTTTAAAATGGTTTCGGATGTGCTTCTTGTGGTTTTTATATTGTTGTAATATGCAACAACATCGGTATCTAATATGTCTTCTTGCATACAAATAACCAATAAATGGGAGGCTTCTAAAACTTGTTTTTGGTTGTATGCATGTGCCACCAAGGGCTGTCTTAATGCTTCCTTCTCTACAATTACTAATTTAATGGTTTGCAACCCGAATGATGTTGCTGTTAAATTGAATGCTTGCTTTAAAATATCTAGTTTTTCTGAAGATAGCTTTTTGGTTGCATCGAACTTTTTGGTAGCATAACGCCACTTAAGTTGCTTAATAATATTCATTTTAAAATTTTAATTTTTACAAAAATAAGCTAATAGTAAAAGCATGAAAATTTATTTTCAAAAAAACAGTATTTTATTTGAAAGAATTAAAAAAGGGTTCTATATTTGCACCCGCATTCAGGGAATACCTGATGAGACACTTAAGGAGAAATGGCAGAGTGGTCGAATGCGGCAGTCTTGAAAACTGTTGAGGGTCACACCTCCGGGGGTTCGAATCCCTCTTTCTCCGCTGGAAATGTACCGAATTCCACTAAAACCCTGTAAATTAAATGTTTACAGGGTTTTTAATTTTATTCAATATCAAATAAAACCAAAAAATATCAAATAAAAAGTACGGGATTCGGTGCGTGTTTTTTAAAACAAAATTTACGCACCGAATTGATTATTAAATACTGTAATACAGTAGTTTACAAGCATGTCTTAATTTTTATAATTGATATTTTTTTTGTATTTTGTTGGAGATAAAAAATACGCACCGATGCAAACTACATTCTCCATCCTATTCTACCCACGAGGAAATGACATTGACAAAAACGGTTATGCGCCTATATATGCGCGTATTACTGTAAATGGTAAGCGAAGTGAGTTTAGTATAAGGCGTAAAGTGCAATTAACGCGATGGAATTCTGATGCGGGTAAAATAAGAGGAACTACTCCCGACGTTCGGGAATTGAATAAATATCTTCTCTCTATAGAACTCAAGATTAATAAAATTCAAGAACAGCTATCTGAAAATAACATTTTGATTACATCTGAAAAAATCAAAAACGTCTACTTAGGGAAAAATAGTAATCAAAAGATGCTTTTGGCGATTTTTCAAGAACACAATGATCAAGTTAATGAATTAGTGGGCAAAGATTTTTCAGCTGGAACAGCGGAACGCTATAAAACGGCAATGAAGCATGTTACTGATTATATCCTAAAAGAGTATCAAGTTAAAGATATTCCTGTTAGAGAAGTTGACCTTAAGTTTATTACTGGATTTGAATATTATCTAAAAACCACAAGAAACTGTGCTCATAATTCAGCAATTAAATACATTACGAATTTTAAAAAAATCATTCGCATTGCCTATGCCAATGACTGGATTAACAAAGACCCTTTTATCCATTGGAAAGCCAAACTTAAAATTGTGGACAGGGAATTCCTAACAAGTGAGGAAATTCAAAAGATAGTTGAAAAGGATTTTTCAACTGACCGATTGAATCAAGTTAAAGACATCTTTATTTTTAGTTGCTTTACTGGATTGGCATATGCTGATGTAAAAAAGCTTACCAAAAATGATATTGTTATTGGTATTGATGGCCAAAATTGGATTAAAACCAAAAGAGCAAAAACAGATACCAGAAGTAATATTCCTATTCTTTCAATCCCACAGGCAATTATTGATAAATACAAAACACATGTGGAATCTTTGGGTACTGAACTTTTGCTTCCCGTTTTAAGCAACCAAAAAATGAACGCTTACCTCAAAGAAATTGCAGATTTATGTGAAATAAATAAAAATCTAACCTTCCATTTAGCACGTCACACCTTTGCGACCACTGTAACACTTACAAACGGTGTTCCTATTGAATCAGTTAGCAAAATGCTCGGGCATAAATCTTTGAGAACTACACAGCATTATGCTAAAATAATTGATAAAAAAGTAAGTGAAGATATGAATGCTTTGAGATTGAAAATGGATTCCATTGAACAAAGCAACACAAAAGAATCTATAAATTAATAAGTTTATTTAATGTTTTAAAATGGCAGCGATATAAAATTCAGCACCTTTAAATCCCAAAATCTATCAAAACCTTTGTTTTCTATTGTTAATAACCCATAATCTTATTAAAAACTGTGTTTTTCCCGTCATTTAGTTTCATGCTAAATGATGCCAGATTTTACCAATTAAAATGTTTTTGTTTTATGGTCATAAAGATTAGTTTATTTTGATTTAATATGTTGTTTATCAATTATTTGTGAATAAATAATTATTTTTTTTTCTTCTTTCAACAGCCCCGTTTTATACCTTTATTACCATAATCCCATAAGGGAAAGCAAAAGCGCTTTTGTTCATTTTATTAACCTAAAACAATAAAAATGGACAATATTTTAATACTGGAACGATTGGATCGTTTAGAAAAACTACTTGTAGGAAGCAAAGAGGTATTGACCTTTGATGAAGCCAGTGATTACACGGGTATATCCAGAAGTTATCTTTACAAGCTCACAGCTTCCGGAAAAATTCCCCACTCCAAACCCAACGGAAAAATGGTCTTTTTCGATAAAAAGAAACTTGTGGATTGGCTGCTCCAACATAAGCGAGAACCCGAACTAAAAAATAACGGACAACACCCAAACAAGTAGTCTGGCGAATAAGAATCCCCATTTTTTTAAGCCAAAATCAAACTGTTAGCAATTTGCCATGGTATCTCATGGCATAAAAACACTTCTTATGAAACAGACACCTTATATACGTGTGGGCACGTCCTATTATAAACGCGTCAAAGCCCCAACCATAGCCGGTCACTTTAATGAGATCCTGGTACACTGGAACATGGAAACCATCAAACAAGACCATGGCAAGGACCATTTAAGCAAAATCCCAAAATATGATGGCTTTACCTGCATTCCAAGCCATATAGCATTTAAACAGGAATATTTGGGTTTTTACAATATCTACTCCTCTTTGGGCAAAGTGCCCAAAGTGGGCGACGTTACCTTATCCCTAAAATTCATAAAACACATTTTTGGTAAACATTATGAATTGGGCTTGGACTACCTCCAACTATTGTATCTAAAACCTATTCAGGTATTACCAATATTATGCCTGGTGTCCAAGGAACGCTCCACAGGGAAAAGTACCTTTTTAAAATGGCTCAAGGAAATCTTTGAGAACAACCTGACTTACTTGACCAATGATAGTTTCAGCAGCCAGTTCAATGCCGATTGGGCAAACAAGCTCCTGATATGTATCGATGAAGTCCTTTTCAATAAGGAAGAACTGACCGAACGCATCAAATACCTAAGCACCACCAATATCAATAAATTGGAAGCCAAGGGCAAGGACAAACGGGAAGTTGAGTTTTTTGGCAAGTTTATCCTTTGCAGTAACAATGAAGATAGCTTTATTAAGATTGATTCCAATGAAACCCGTTTTTGGGTGATCAAAGTTCCCGTTCTGGAAACAGAACAGACCAACTATTTGGAAAAATTAATTGAAGAGATCCCAGCCTTCCTTTATTATCTAACAAACCGAAAACTGCATTCAAAGCATTTGACCCGCATGTGGTTCACTGCCCAACAGATCAAGACCAAAGCCTTGATAAAGTTGGTACAGAACAATCGCAATCGGGTTGAAAAGGAACTGGCAAGTATTCTGATGGGAGTGATTGAAAAATTTGATTTGGAATCCGTTGACCTTTGCCCATTGGATGCTCTGTTGGCACTCAACAGGACTCGCATAAAAACGGATCTGACCCAACTGCGGAGGTTACTGAAGAAGGATTGGAGATTGAGCAACAAGGGCAACTCCAATAGCTATCAAAAATTTGTGATTTGGACGGACGGAGATATGACGTTGGTAGATGCCAAGGGGCGCTATTTTACCGTGGAGAAATCATTTTTAACGGAAAATTTTGATGATTTGATGACAGAATAGAAAACCTGCCGTATTTGTTGGGCTAAAGCCGTCATCATCATATCATCATTTAGTCATCAAAAAAAATAATGATGACAGGACAATGCCATAAAAAACCAATAATGATGATTTGATGACATTTTGATGACCCTTAAATCCTACTGTTTATAGGGCTTTACAGTTGAAATCATCAAATCACTAAAAAAACACCCTAAAACACATTGGCTGATGAAAAGAAAAAAAATAAATTGTGAAACAGCCCGTAATTTTTCAGTGGAAAAAGCACTGGAAAAATTAGGGCACTTTCCCAAACGGACTACGGAACAAGAAGCTTGGTTTCTGAGTCCCTTTCGGTCAGAAACCCAAGCCTCTTTGAAAGTCTCCAGGACCAAGAACAGATGGTACGACCACGGCCAGGGCATTGGGGGTAATGTGATCGATTTGGTATGCAGGATTCTAAAATGTTCCATAAAAGAAGCTTTGGAGTTTTTAAGTGATGCCATTCCAATTAACATAATGGAACAACGGTATCAGTGGGATACAACGGCAATTAACATAATCCCATGTACCAATATTAAAATCATTAAAGTCCAAGACATCATGCACCCTGCCCTGATTCAATATTTGAATTCCAGAGGTATTTCATTAATGGTTGCCAATACCTATTGCAAGGAAGTGTGGTACAGATATAAAGACAAAACCTTTTTTGCTATAGGATTAAGGAACCATAAAAATGGTTGGGAATTAAGGAACAAGCTGTTTAAAAACAGCAGCAGTCCCAAATCCTCTACCTATATCCAAAACAACAATAAACAATTAATCATTTTGGAAGGCATGTTCGATCTGTTGTCCTTGGCCATGTTGGATGAAGACCTTTTGGACACATCTGACATTCTGGTTTTAAATTCCATTGCCTTTATTAATGAAGCTGAAAAAAAAATCGAAACCTATGATTTTGTACACCTCTATTTGGATAGGGATGCAGCTGGACAAAAAGCTACCAAGTATTTAATGGATAGGTACAAACATACTATCGATAAAAGTAGCTGCTATATAAACCATAAAGACTTAAACGAATTGATAAACCATGAAAAAGAAAGATGAAAACTATTTTTACTTCAAAGATGAACCGAAGCGGACACTAAAGATTCCTACTGAAGTACTCGGTCAATCCGATAGCTTGGAACTCGATCTGGAAAAGGATCTATCGGAAAACGAAATGCTTATGGGTAGGAACGCGAGATGTGTGCCTGTGGACACATTCTCGTTTGCTCCCGAAGGTCGCAAAGAAAAAAAAAGAGTGTTTAAGGGGAAGGGTGACCTCGTTAAGTTTCGATGCTCCGTTTATGAAAAGAAACTCCTAAAAGTTAAGTCAAAACGCAGTGGATTGACCTTGAGCGAATACATTCGGCGCAGTCTTTTTGAACAGGAAATTACGGAACGTTTTACTGAGGAACATATTAATATTTATAAGATGCTGATCAAATACCACAATAATTTTAAGTCGATTGGGAACATGTACAAAAAACGGAATCCTAAATTGACCCAAGAAGTCTATGAACTTGCAAACCAAATCAAGGCACATCTTAAAAAATTCCAATCATGATAGGAAAGGGCAAAAGCATATCGCATACCATGGCATCCATGTCCTACGGATGGAACCAGGAAAAGGATGCTGAAGTGGTACTCAAGGAATTTCTGCATGGCGATACGCCAAAAGAGATCACCAAAGAGTTCAAAATGCTCCAGGACCAAAATTACCATTGTACTAAAAACACCTTATCCTTTGTGATCAGTCCCACCATTGAAGATGGCAAGCGATTGGATAATGAAGACCTCCATTCCATTACCAAAGGTTTTATACACGAAATGAAATTAGGTGAACGGCAAGCGATTGCCTTTGTACATCAGGATAAGGATCATAAGCACATCCATCTATATGTGAACCGTATTGATTTTAGAGGGGTTGCCTATAACGATAGTTTTATTGGTAAGCGCAGTCAACAGGCTGCTGAAAAGGTAGCGGAGCAGATGGGACTGACCACCGTAAAACAGATCCAGTTTGAAAAGGAGTTCAATCTAAAGGAAATCCGAACGGAAATCAAGCGCCGGCATGATTTGACCATGAAACAGTTCCAACCCAAATCCTTTGATGATTATGTCAAGGCGATGCAGACCAATGGTGTTAAGGTCATCCCGACCATTAACAACCAAAACAAATTGCAGGGCTTTCGGTTTGAGTTTGATGGACATAATCTTAAAGGGAGTGAAGTTCATCGCAATATGTCACTTGGAAATATAGGCAAGCAGATGTCAGGGATTCGAGGTGCTAGTATTTTAAAAGATAATAATGTAAGTATCAAACTGGCTGGTAAAGTGGTTGACCTGACACCTAACCTAGCTCTGAAAATTACGAAGTTCATTATTAAAAAAGCCATTAATAAAGGAATCGATATAGGATATTAAATTAAACATAACACTCATGACAAAATTGGAAGAACTATCAGCTTTACTGGTCAATGAACTCCATGAGTTCAATAAGAACATTGAAAAATTGGAATCGATTAGCCTGCAATTAAATGACCTAAAGGTTAAGATGGACGTGTCCGAATATAAAGCTCTCATCATTGACCATCAAAAACAAATGGCGATACATAAAAACATGATAGAAAGTTTTGAAAGCCGTTTTAATGCTAAAATTGACCAAGCTAAAATTTATCCTACTTGGGCGGTGGTGGTTTTTATTGTTTGTATTGTAGTTATTATCGTATTGGCCTCCTATTTGTTTCTGAAATAATATATTTTCGAAAGAAATCTATCTACATCTATCATTCATGCTTAGCACAATTCTATAATTTTCTTATCTTTAATTAAAGAAACACATTTAAAATCAACTAATAAAATTAGTATTTGGATTCAAAATTTAAACTAAAGAAACTAAATTGACCATTTCATTTTCTGTAACCTTATAGCATTCATAATCGCTAATAAAGCAACCCCTACATCAGCAAACACAGCTTCCCACATAGTTGCTAATCCACCCGCTCCTAAAATCAATACAATGACTTTAACACCAAATGCTAAAATGATATTCTGCCAAACGATTTTTCGTGTAGAACGACTTATTTTAATGGCTCTCACTACTTTTAAAGGTTGGTCAGTTTGAATAATAACATCTGCTGTTTCTATTGCGACATCACTACCTAAACCACCCATTGCAATTCCAACGTTACTTGCTGCTAAAACAGGTGCATCATTAATACCATCACCAATAAAAGCTATTTTATTTTCAGGATTTTTCTTTAAAATTTCAACTTCGTTTAATTTATCTTCTGGCAATAATCCACCTTTAGCATTTTCAATATTCAATTCTTTGGCGACTTGTTGAGTAATGGAATCTTTGTCACCAGAAAGCATCATAATATTTTTGATACCTACATTGTGTAATGCTGTTATAGTTTCTTTTGCATCTTCTTTTAATTCATCTGCTAAGACTACATAACCTGCAAATTGATTATCGATTGCAACTAATACTATCGAATCTACAATAGATTCCGTTTCAGTTGGAATAGCAATTTTATTAGTTCCCATTAAGGCTTTATTACCTACTAAAACTGTTTTACCATTTACAATGCCTCTTAAACCTTTTCCTGCAATTTCAGAAACGTCTTGAGCTTCAAAATCTTCACCTTCTGCATTATACTCTAAAATGGCTTTTGCAATTGGATGTGTGGATTGTTCTTCCATCGCCATTAGGTATTGCATAAATTCAGTTTCACTCCAACCGATTGCTTTTACTTCTTTGATTTTGAAAACACCTTTGGTAACGGTTCCTGTTTTGTCCATTACCAATGTATTTATCTTGGTCATTGCATCTATGAATGAAGCTCCTTTAAACAAAATACCATTCTTAGAGGCTGCACCTAAACCACCAAAATATCCTAAAGGAATGGAGATAACTAATGCACAAGGACAGGATATTACCAAGAAAATTAAGGCTCTATAGAACCAATCTCTTAATATATAATCATCTACAAAAAAATAAGGGATGAAAGTAACTCCAATTGCTAAAAACACCACAATTGGTGTATAGATTCGTGCAAACTGCCTGATAAACAATTCTGTTTTTGATTTACGTGCTGTGGCTTTTTGAACTAAATGCAATATTCTGGCAATTGAACTGTCTTCAAATTTATTGGTTACTTCAACTTCAATCACACTTTCTAAATTGATACTACCTGCATAAACTTTATCATTTTTACTTGCTGAACTGGGCTTACTTTCGCCTGTTAAAGCTGCGGTATTCAATGATGCCTTTTCTGACAACAACACACCATCCAAAGGAATTTTTTCACCAACTCGAATTTGAATTTTTTCAGTAACCTTTACATCTTCGGGAGAAACACTTTTATAATCACCATCACGAAACACATTGGCTTCCTTTGGTCTAACATCCAATAATGCTTTAATATTTCTTTTGGCTCGGTTAACTGCTGCATTTTGAAATAATTCGCCTACTGCATAAAATAACATTACTGCAACGCCTTCGGGGAATTCACCAATAACAAATGCACCAATAGTGGCGACAGCCATTAGAAAGAATTCTGTAAAAACATCGCCTTTTTTAATACTTTCCCATCCTTCTTTTACCACAGGAAGTCCAACAGGTAAATACGCTATACTATACCATAAAATTGCCGACCAATTTTTAAAAAAAGAGACATCAAAATAACTTAATGTTGTTCCTATAATAAGCATTACAAAACTCAAAATTGCTGGAATATAAGCCCTAAAACTATTGGATGTTTTAACGTGATTATGATCATCATCGTGACTATGTTCAGCTTCCGAATCTGGGTTTAAATCTCTTAAATCAACTTTCTTCTTTTTCATTAAAATATGTTTTTAAAGTATAAATATGCAATTAATACCAATGCAATGGAAGTGCATTATTGACCGCTACATTTATAGCAAACACCTTTAACAACTAAGTTTACATTTTCAGATACAAATCCATTAGGCACTTTTATTTGAGGAATTTTATGATCAGTTAAACACACTGTTTCATTACAGTTATTGCAGTGAAAATGCAAGTGTAAATCAGTTTCAATTTCACAGTTGCATCCGCGTTCACATAATGCATATTTAGTTACACCCCTACCATCGTCTATTTGATGCACTATTAATTTTTCTTCGAAAGTTTTAATAGTTCTATATAGTGTGGTTCTATCAGCCGTATCAAAAGCATTTTCTATATCGCTTAATGTAACAGCTATTTGCTTTTCTGCAAGAAACTTATAAATTAACATACGCATTGCTGTAATGCGTATGTTTTTTGATTCAAATAATTTTTCTATTTCATTCATAGCTCCATATTAATGTCCATGCCCTCCACCCTCTTCTTCACTGTTTTTTGCTTTAGCCAAAAGGATGAAAGCATCTTTTAGCACCACATCCATTTGAGTGATATCTTGTGATTTGTCTTCAAAATCAAATGACACAAACCCTTCTTCATCATTCCCCTTAATGATTTCAAGCATTTCAAAATCGTTCATGGTCTCTTCACCTTCTTTTCGTTTACCCAATGACTTAAAAATATAATGTTTACCATCAAAACGCACAATAGCTTCTTCTGGAAGTGCATAGTGTTCAACTGCTTCCACTTCTATAGCTGCGTTTACAAACATTCCTGGTAATAAATCTTCTATATGCTCTTTAAGATACCCATGAATGGTTACAGACCTGTCTTCGCGCACATTGTTACCTATCAAAAACACAACAGCTTCCATCCATTTATCGGGTGCGTTGGCTAATCTAAAACGAATGCGTTGTCCGTTTTTTATTAAAGGTATATCATCTTCATATACTTTTAATTCTACATGCAAATCCGAAGCATCAGTGATATCCATCAACACATCTTGCGGATTAAAATATTTCCCCGTATTAACATACACTTCCCTAACAACACCATTGATTGGTGAATAAATATTTACTACCGAGGAAATTTTTCCATTTTTTACGGTTGATGGATTAATTCCTATCAAACGTAACTTACTTTCCAGTGCCTGAATGTTTGCTTTATTGGTTAGGTAACTGCTTTTGGCTTTTTGAAATACTTTTGTAGAGGACACTTCCTCATCGTTCAAAGTTTGTTGACGTTCAAAATCTGCCTTTAAATAATCATTGTTTGCTAAAACCTCTAAATAATCTCTCTGAAATTCAATAAAATCAGGGTTTTCAACTGTAGCAACTACTTGCCCTTTTTTAATGCGACTACCTGGTAGCATCTCGGTGTATTTCAAGAACCCACCATAAGGGATGGTTACTGAGATATTACCTTGTGGTGGCACATCTATCATACCATTTACCGTAATTTCATGACCCATTTGTCGCTTTTCCACTTTTCCAACAACAATACTGGTTTGTGCTATTTGTGCTTCAGTTAACTCAACAATGTTTTCATTTTCCAAATCGTGGTTATCTTCGTTTGATGGCGCAGATTTATCCTTACATCCCAACATGACAGAAAGCGCAGTAAATAGAATGATTTTATATATATAGTTTTTCATTTTCTAATTATTTGAAGTTAATTGCTCAATTTTAATAAGTGTTTGATTGTATTGATTTACAAATGCCAAATATTTGGTTTGTATGGTTAGTGCACGGTTAATACCTTGAACATATTCTAAATACTCAATTTCTCCCTCTTGAAAACCACGTTGTGAGTATTTTAAAAGTAATTCAGCCTGTGGCAAGGCATTAAGACGGTAAAAGTCCAAATTATTCTGGTCATTTCTTAATGTTTCCAGTGCTGTTTGCAATTGTGATTTTGTGTAATTGACCACAGCTTCAAGTTTAGATTCATACTCCATTTTCTGAATCTTTGCCGCCTTAATTTTTGAGGTGTGTGATTTAAAGAAAATAGGAATGCTTAAACCTAATTGCACTCCTGTAAATCTGTTACCCGCGTCAAACACCGTTGATGAACCATAGGCAGTTTCGCCACTACCTATAAAAGATTGATTAAAATAACCTAATGTAATATTTGGTAACATTTTTGATGATGCCACTGCACGTTCTTTTTCTGATATTTCAACATTCGACTCATAAAATGACACTAACGGATTATGTGAAGTCATAGAAGTATCACCAACCTCTTGGGAAGTCATCATTAGTTTTTGTTCTAAATTCCCAACACTAATATCTACAAGATTTTCTGAGTTCAATAAATTCTGCAATCGTAATTGATAGGTCTTAATGATTGTCGCATTATCTTTCAACGCAATTTGCATATCAGATAGTTCAGCATTTGCTGTTGCTTTTTCCAATGCATTACTTTCACCTGTTTTAAAGCGTAATTCGGCTGCATATTGAAACCGTTCATAAATACTGTCTTGTTCCTGTAAAACGTTTTGTTTGCTTTTTAAATACCACAACTCATAGTATGCCGATTTTACTTGGAAAATCAATTCATTTTCAATTACATCCTGATGTCGTTCACTTGCCTCAATTTTCGCTTTAGATAACTTGTTTTGGTTAGCATACAAGGTTGGAAAAGCAAACGTTTGGTTTATACTGAAACGTGTATCATCGTTAACAACACTATTTGTTTGTCCATATTCTAAACCAAACTCTGTTTTCGGTATGTCCCAACTCGCACCTTTTAAAGCTCGCTGTTGTTCTGCTTGAAACTGAGATGCTTTAATATTCGGATTATTCTTTAAAGCCACTTCAAGAACTTCATTAAGGCTTTTGAATACTTTTACTTCTGTATTATTTTGAGCATTTATAGTATGTATACTGCCTATAAACCCAATAAACAATAGCAATGTGATTTTACTCGGTTTCATTTTTATGTTTTTTTCTGAATAATAATATAGAATTGGTAATACCACTAAAGTTAAAAAGGTTGCCGTAATTAAGCCTCCTATAACCACAGTTGCCAAAGGGCGTTGCACTTCTGCCCCAGATGTTTGCGATAATGCCATAGGTAAAAACCCTAATGAGGCAACAGCTGCGGTCATTAATACGGGACGTAAACGTGTATGTGTCCCTTTGTAGATACGTTCAAAAATATCAGAGACACCATCTTTTTTAAGACGATTAAATTCTGCAATTAAAACGATCCCATTCAATACTGCAACTCCAAAAAGCGCAATAAACCCTACTCCTGCCGAAATACTAAAAGGCAAATCTCTAAGCCAAAGTGCAAAAACACCACCAATTGCCGACAAGGGAATGGCAGTAAAGATTAAGACACCTTGTTTTATAGAACCAAACGTAAAATACAATAATATAAAAATGAGCAACAATGCCATAGGTACTGCAATACCTAAACGCTGTCTTGCCTCAACCAAATTTTCAAACTGACCACCATAGGTAACACTATAACCAGATGCTAAATTCACTTGACTATCAATTTTGTCTCTTATTTCGGCAACAACACTTTCAACATCACGGTTACGCACATTGAAAGCCGTAATAATTCGTCTTCTAGTATTATCCCGTTGAATTTGGTATGGACCATCAATAATTGAAACTGTGGCAACTTGCTGCAATGGTATTTGTTGTCCTTTGCTACCGTTTATATATAAATTTTGAACATCAAAAAGATTTTTCCTGTGGTCTCCTGCCATACGAACGACCAAATCAAACTGTTTTTCCCCTTCATAAACCAACCCTGTTGAAGCTCCTGCAAAAGCAGCTTGAATGGTTTTGTTCACTGATTTAATATTCAAGCCGTATTTCGCTATTTGCGCCCTATTATAATTAACCACAATTTGTGGAATACCCGTTACTTCTTCAACATACACATCAACCGCACCATCAACTGTACCAGCAATTTTGCCTATTTGTGTGGCATATTTTGATAATTGCTCTAAATCTTCACCATATATTTTTATAGCTACATCTTGTCGTACCCCAGTCATCAATTCATTAAAACGCATTTGTATGGGTTGTTGAAAGCCAAAAGTAACACCTGGTATTTCTTCAAGTGCTTCTGCCATTTTGTTAGCCAACTCCTCCCTATTTGAAGCTGAAACCCATTCTGATTTATCTTTTAGAATAATCATCAAATCTGCTGCCTCTACAGGCATTGGGTCAGTTGGAATTTCACCTGAACCAATTTTAGAAACCACCTGTAACACTTCGGGAAAATTATCCAATAAAATCTTTTCTGCTTTGGTAGTCGCTTTAATGGTATTACTCAACGAGCTCCCAGTCATAACACGTGTTTCCACAGCAAAATCACCTTCTTCTAACGTTGGGATAAACTCTCCTCCTAAATTTTTAAAAACAGAAAAGGCTATGATAAACAAAACCAATGTAGAAGCCAAAACTATTCCCCTAGTACACATTGCCCACTTTAAAACAGGCTCATATATGCTATAAAAAAAGTCCATGATTTTATCGGAAATATTTCGCTTATGTTCTGTCTTTTTACTTAATACAAGGGCAGACATCATTGGAATATAAGTAAGAGACAGTATAAATGCACCCAAAATAGCAAAACTCACCGTTTGTGCCATAGGACCGAACATTTTCCCTTCCGTTCCTACTAATGCCAATATGGGCAAATACACAATTAGAATTATAATTTCTCCAAAGGCTGCTGAATTTCTTATTTTACTGGAAGATATGAAGACTTCTTCATCCATCTCTTTTTGAGTAAGTTTCCTTTGAAATTTTTTACTTCCCAAATGAAAGAGCGTTGCTTCTACAATAATAACCGCTCCATCTACAATCAGCCCAAAATCAATAGCCCCAAGACTCATAAGGTTTGCTGACACCCCAAAAAGATGCATCATGCTAAAGGCAAACAATAAGGCTAATGGTATGACAGACGCTGTAATTAATCCCGCACGCCAATTGCCCAAAAGTAACAACAGAATAAAAATAACAATAAGCGCACCTTCAACCAAATTCGTTGTTACTGTACCTATAGCATTGTTTACTAATTTGGTTCTATCTAAAAAAGGTTCAATGACAACACCTTCTGGCAGTGTTTTACTAATGGCATCAATTTTATCTTTTACATCGGCAATAACTTGTGCCGAATTTGCACCTTTAAGCATCATAACAATGGCACTTACAACCTCACCTTCTCCATTTCGAGTGGTTGCACCATAGCGGATTGCTGTACCTGTTTCTACTTTAGCCACATCACTTATGAGAATGGGAATGCCATCATCTGTCTGTTTTACAAGGATATTTTCGATGTCTTTAATTGAACCAACCAATCCCTCACTTCTAATAAATAAAGCTTTATCATTTTTTTCAATATATGCACCACCTGTATTTTGATTGTTTGATTCTAAAGCATCAAATATTTCAGAGATTGAAACCCGCATAGCGTTTAATCGTTCTGGACGAATGGCTATTTCGTATTGTTTAAGGTAGCCTCCAAAACTGCTAACATCGGCAACACCTGGTGTGCCCAATAATTGACGACGAATGACCCAATCTTGAATGGTTCGCAATTCCGCCGCATCGTATTTATCTTCATAGCCAGGTTTAGTTCCTATTACATATTGATAAATTTCCCCAAGACCTGTACTTAAAGGCGCAATACCTGGTTTTCCTATACCGTTAGGTATTTGAGATTGTGCCTCTACAAGGCGTTCATTCACCTGTGCACGTGCCCAATACACATCCACATCTTCTTCAAAAACAATAGTAACCACTGATAAACCAAAACGAGAAAAAGAACGTATTTCTTCTATTTGTGGAATGGTTGCCATGGTGATTTCAATGGGAAACGTTATTAAACGTTCTACTTCTTGAGCTGCAAGTGTAGGTGATGAAGTTATTACTTGCACCTGATTATTTGTGATGTCTGGAACTGCATCTATAGGCAGTTGTTTTAGCGAATAGATCCCTGTTAGAACCAACGCCAAAGTGAGTAATCCTATAACCAATTTATGGGTTATGGAATACTTAATTATTTTATTAAGCATAATTAAATTATATTAATTCCGTTAAAAATTTTCAGAAAAGACACAGCATTTGTGACTAATCGAATCGAAAATGACCTATTAAATAGTATCATAAAGACAGAGTTGTCCTAATATATTAACTGAATTAACCTCGAGGTGGTTGTAACAAAGAATCTAAATACTCAGAAGTAAAACTCTTATTAAAATCTATATATTTTATTCTACTTTTAAATTCAACTGTTCCAAACTGGTAAACAAATGAGGGTGCATAAAACAGGAAGGTATGACTACAAAAATGAGTATTATGAAATGGTAAATCTTCATGACTAGAATCATTCTCTCCATGATGTTCGTTCGTACTATCAGCATGAATGTAGTCTTCCACAAGAAATTGAAAAAAAGTATCATTGTCATATGATTTATGTTCTTTGTAATGTTCAAAAAGATTAGGGAGTTTAATCAGTTCACAAGCAATATCCATATTAGGCAATATAGCCTGAAAAAGAAAAACAAAAGAAAACACTATGGATAACACTCCTTTCATAAAAGCAAATATACAAATAAATTAATGCAATAGGTTTGCAAAGGGCATTACCAAAATTAAGAAACTCAAACATCTATATTACCAAGTTCCTTTTTGAGAAATAATACATTAATAAGGCAATAAATCACACACAAAATCAACCTTCATAAGTGTTGAAAAATTATAGTAAAAGCCTCATTGCAACTATTCTATTACTTGCTTTACTTCTCCGCAGCTAATCATAGATGCTCCAAAATAGGGATTGATTACTTTTTCTTCTTTACTCAACCAATATGCACCTTTGTTATCATCTGCCATGGGACAAAACTGATTATAAACTTTTTCATTAATTCCAAAGCGCAGGATAACACTTCCCAAATGTGTTGACAAATGTTTAAAATGACTTCTCTGCTCCTCTAAATCTGTAGTGGCTATAATTGAATTGGCTGATAATTTCAATTCTTTTTCTAATGACATCCAATGGCTATGTGCATTATTATCCTTCAATAATTTCATATCAATTTTACCTAATTCAGTTAGCAAAATCCTAGATTGTTTAACAACTTCTTTTGAATTGTCCTTTGCCAAACCATCCTTTAAATCAATATAACTGATAAACACTTCTTTTAATTGATTTTGAAAACCATTTGGCACCTTAATCCTTCCATTTACATTGGCATGATTACTTTCCTTGGTAGGCATTGCTTCTTCCATTCTATGATGCCCTTCGTGTCCAGTAGTCGTTTTTCCACCTTTTTGATTCATCATAGATTTTTTGCCTTGTAGTTGCGCTGCGGCATCAACTGTAAAAGCACCATTTGTTACTATCTCATCCCCATTTCTTAAACCATTTGTTACTTGGTAATTATCGCCTATTTTAGCCCCAAGTTCTATTTCTTTCATTTCAAAAATCGGCTCGCTTCCTTTAACTTTAGAATAAACAATAGAGCGCTTACCTGTCCATAATACAGCAGATGTTGGAATTACTAAAGGTTGCTCGCTAGTAGATGTAGTAGTTTGTATTTTCCCTTCCACAAACATACCAGGTTTAAAAACATCATTTTCATTACCAATAACAGCTCTTAGTTTTACAACTCTTGTTTTAGTGTCTAAAATTGGATCTATAAAATCTACTTTCGCTTTAAATTCCTTATTAGGATATGCATTTGTTGTTATAGAAATTTCTTGACCTTTTTTGAAGAGGTTAATTTGGTTCTCGTAAACATCAAAATTTGCCCAAACAGTTTTGAGGTTGGCTATTTTTAATAAAGGTTGCCCTTGTTTAATATAATCGCCCTGTTCTACTAATTTTTCAGTTACAGTACCTGAAACCGTGGCATACACTGGGACATTTTCTTGAACTTTTCCCGATGCTTCTATTTGGTTGATTTGATTTTCCGAAAGTTTCCATAGTTTTAATTTACTACGGACAGCTTTGTACAATGCGGGCTGTGATTCTTTTAAAGAAATTGCGGTAATTAATTCCTGTTGTGCTGCATAAAGTTCGGGTGAATAAATGGTAGCCAATAATTGACCTTTTCTTACGTTTTCACCTGTAAAATTAACATGCAGCCGTTCTATTCTACCAGAAAAATAACTAACTTGAACTGCGTTGGCTTCTTCATTTTCCACAATTTTACCTGATAGTTTTATCGTATTGTCATTCGCAACACTATTACCTACAACAGTGGTTTCTATATTTGCCAATGCCATGGCATTTTCTGTAAGCTTAAATTGGTCTGCTACTAAACCATCTGCGCTGGTTTCCGCTGGGATTAGATCCATACCACAAATAGGGCAATCTCCTGATTCTGGTTGCATTATTTGTGGGTGCATAGAGCATGTCCACATTTGATTGGTTTCTGCTACAGTATCATGATTATGTTCTGTTTCTTCTTTTGATGAGCCACCAAAAAGTAACCATCCTAAAAGCAGACCAATAGCAAGCAAGCCGATGTAAATTATATATTTCTTCATTTTTCTATATTTTAATTGTTCTTAATCGTAATGCGTTACCTATAACCGAAACAGAGCTAAAACTCATTGCCAATGCCGCTATCATGGGCGAGAGTAAAATCCCGAAAAACGGAAATAAAACACCTGCTGCCAATGGAATGCCTAATACATTGTAAATAAGAGCAAAAAACAGGTTTTGCTTAATATTTTTCATAACGGCATGACTCAAATGTTGTGCTTTTACAATACCATGCAAATCACCTTTTACCAAGGTTATCATGGCACTTTCAATGGCTACGTCTGTTCCTGTTCCCATTGCAATACCTACATCGCTTTTTGCCAATGCTGGTGCATCATTAATACCATCGCCAGCCATAGCTACAACTTTTCCTGCGTTTTGTAGTTTCTCAACTTCTTTTAGCTTGTCTTCGGGAAGCATACTTGCTTTAAAATCTGCAAGGTTCAATTCTGAAGCGACTGCTTGAGCTGTATCATGGTTATCGCCTGTTAGCATAATTACCGCAATACCTTTATCTTGAAGTTCTTTGATGGCTTTGGCACTGGAAGACTTGATTTTATCTGCTATTACTACATATCCACAAACATTATGGTCTATGGCTAAAAACGATACGGTTTTCCCCTGTTTTTGATAGGTTTTAGCTTCTTTCTCCATTTTTGAAGTAATTTCAGCTTTAGCGTGCACCATCATTTCTGGGTTTCCTAGCGCCACTTTTTTACCGTTTACTTGTCCTTCAACTCCTTTACCTGTAACTGCACTAAAACCATTTGACTTTAATATTTTAATATTCTGCTCCCTTCCATATTTAACGGTTGCTTCTGCTAACGGATGTTCACTATTGCTATTTAGTGACACAATATATTGTAGAATGCTGTTATTGCTAAAATCATCATTAAAAGTACCTACTGTTTCTACCGTTGGTTTGCCTTCGGTTATCGTTCCTGTTTTGTCAACAATCAGCGTATTTACTTTATCCATCTTCTCTAATGCTTCTGCATTTTTTATTAAAACACCATTTTGAGCACCTTTTCCAACACCAACCATTACAGACATGGGTGTGGCTAAACCTAAAGCACATGGACACGCTATTATTAATACCGCAATGGCATTTACTAATGCGTAAACATAGGCTGGTTCTGGTCCCCAAATAGCCCAAACCGTAAAAGTTATTAATGAAATTACAACCACAACAGGCACAAAATAACCAGATACTTTATCGGCTAAATTTTGAATGGGGGCACGACTACGGCTCGCCTCGTTAACCATATGGATAATTTGAGACAATAGCGTGTCGCTACCTACTTTCTCTGCTTTCATTAAAAAAGATTGGTTGCCATTAATGGTACCACTACTTACCTTATCTCCAACAAGCTTGTTTACAGGAATGGGTTCTCCAGTAATCATAGACTCGTCAATACTGGTTTCCCCTTCAGTTATTGCTCCATCAACCGGAATTTTATCACCAGGTTTTACTTTTAGAATATCGTTTAATTCAATCTTATCAATACTTACCTCAACTTCTTCCCCATTTACTATTTTTACGGCTTTGTTTGGTGCTAATTTTAATAATTCTTTTACTGCTGAATTGGTTTTGCTATGCGCACGTGCTTCCAATAACTGCCCTAATAAAACAAGAGTTAAAATCACCGTAGCGGCTTCAAAATACACATGAACTGCACCAGACTCGGTTTTAAATTGACTTGGAAAAAAGTCTGGAAAAAACAGCCCAAAAACACTAAACAACCAAGCTACACCTGCACCTATACCAATAAGGGTAAACATGTTAAGATTCCAGGTTTTGATACTTTTATAAGCACGTTCAAAAAACATCCAAGTGGCATAAAATACTACTGGAATGGACAACCCAAACTGAATCCAATTCCAATATTTTTGTTCCATAATATTATATAATGGATTATTGTTTATCATTTCACTCATTGCCATTAAGAAAATGGGGAATGTAAAGGCAACGGCGATCCAAAACTTTTTTGACAACTTTTTATAGGTTTTCTCTTCTGCCGAAAGGTCTGGTTGCATGGGTACTAAATCCATTCCGCAAATAGGGCAAGCACCTGCTTCATCTTTTATAACTTCAGGGTGCATGGGACACGTCCATTGCTCTATTGAAGAAATAGATAAGTTTTGTTCTTCAACCAAATCCATTCCGCAAACAGGACAATCATCATGTTTATCATAGGTTTTATCGCCTTCGCAATGCATAGGACAATAGAAAGTTCCGGTACCTTTTCCTTTAGGTTGCTTTTCCTTTTTTTCTTCAGAATGCTTATGATGATGTTCTCCGTTTTTATGAATACTATATCTTCCACCATCATTTTTCAAGGCTTCTTGAAATTTTTCTAATGGAATATGCGATTCCATTTCAATGGTTGCTTCAGCTTTTTCTAAACTAACTGATGCTTGCGATACACCTTCAACTTTTGATAGTGTTCCTTCAACGTGACTACGACAACCGTTACAGGTCATACCGTGTATGTGATAAGTATGTTTCATTTTATATAATTTTATACATCAAAATTAAGCCTCTAATGAATATTTCATTTTTACAATTCTGACTCTTATTTATACAATTCGGTCTAGAGGTTTTCTATCCCAATCTTGTAAATTTTTATAATCGGACATTGACATTCCTGTTATGGTTTTAAATTGCCTTGACAAATGACTGCTTGATTTATAGTTTAAGGTATATGCTATTTCTGAAAAATTTAATTGACCAACCTGTATTAATTCTTTTACTTTTTCAATTTTTAGATTGATGGTGTATTTTTCTAAAGTAATCCCTTCATGTTTACTAAATAACTTACTTATAGCTGTTTCTGTTTTTCCAAATTCATTAGCTAAAATTTTAAACAAATCGTCTGTTTCACCTAATTCAATTTTATTAATGAGCTTTACTTTTATTTGCTCAACCAAGGTATCTGTTTCATTTTCAATAATTTCAAAACCAGTTTTTAAAAGTGCTTTGGATAAATGTTCAATACTACTATTGATACCTTTTACAACTACCACTTTTCCCAACTCTACAGATTCTACTATATAGTTTTCAGTGTTAAAAATGGCTAAAACTGAAGCTATACAACGGTTACAAACCATGTTTTTTATGTAGATTGTTTCTTTCATTTTAAAGATTGTTCTTTAAATGTACCATCCATTGGATGATTGTTGTTTTATCTTCTTCTGAAAATTTGGCGTTCCTATGAATTAACGTATAAGAATCTAAAGGCATTTCACCTTTTTCAATTTGTTTGATAATTGACCTTAGCATGCTTGCTTTCCTTCGGATAGATAAAGCATCCCATTCATTAAAATTTAGCTCAGCTTTTCCTTTTATAATATGGTCTTCTAAAAACCATGCAATGGGTTGAATCTTGTTATACCAAGGATATTGTGTGTTATTACTATGGCAATCGTAACAAGATGCTTGGAGCTTGCTTTTTATATTATTAGGCACCTTATTAACTATCATAAAATCGGTTTCAGGAATGGTATCACTTTGGTTGCGTGTTGTAGGCACAAACTGTATGCCTACAAACACTACCAATAAAACCAACATTATGATTTTAATAATTTTCATTTATTTAATCTCTTTCTTAACGGTACCACATTTCAACATTTTACTTCCGTAATATGGGTTAAGCACTTCTTTATTCATGCTTAACCAAGCACTACCTTTATCGTACATTGGACAGAACTGTTGATACAAAGTATTTGCTGTACCAGTAATGGCTACCATATCGGTTATATCTTTGCTTAAAGTTTTAAAGTGTTCGCGTTGGTGTTCTATAGGGCTTTTTGAAATATGCTCAGCATGTTCCATGGCATCTTCAATAATATCTTTTAATTCTGCTTTTTGTGCATCTGTAAATTTTGAAACATTAAGGGTGCTCAAACTTTTTACTAGGGCTGCGCCCAATTCTTTTGCTTTTGCATTGTTATCTGCCACCAAAGCATCTTTAAGGTTAAAATAATCTTTCAGTACAACTTCTGCATTTACATCTTGATTGTTGCCCACTGCCATTTCTTTTTTCTCAACATTATAATGCCCATCATCATTGTTGTGATTCATTTCTGAATGGTTTTCATTCGCATTCATTTCAGTATGTTGACCATCTACATTATTATTTTCATTTTTTGCATCTTTACAAGACATTGCTGTTAAGCTTAAGAATGACATGGCTAAAATTCCTGTTGTTACTTTTACTTTTTTCATTGTTTTTTTATTTTAAATTATACTTGTTTTATTCTGTTAAATAATTGATAATGGTTGATTGCATATAATAGGTTTTCACAGATTCTATTTGATTTATTTGAAACTTTAATTGGAGCTCCTGAATATCTAAAACATCATTAAAATTAATGGTTCCTGTTTCGTAGCTTTTAATAAGAATTTCTTCAGCATCCTTAGCCTGTTTTAAATTTTTAGCTTGCGTGGTATAACTCATTCTTGATGAAATTCTATCCGTAATAGCTTTGTATAAAAGAGTTTCTAAGGTATTGAACCGCTCTTGTTTTTGGAATTCTATTTCCTGTTGTTGTAATTTATTTTGTTTGGTTTGCGATTTATACTTTTTATTGAATAGTGGTATTGATAGCGAAACCATGGGCATAATGATATCTTTTCCATTATCACTAAAATCCATATTGGGCCGTTGTTCAACATTGATATAATCCAAGCCGAAACCAATCATCGGGCTGCTTTCTTTTTGATTCAATAATTCGGATTTTTCTACGGAAGCAAATAACTTATCATATTTTAACAGCTCTGGATGTAAAGCCAGATTTTCTGTATTAATCTCAAAATTTTCAGAAGGCATCATCAATTCATCTATTACCGAAACCTCTATAGATTTATCACGATTTAAAAGCTTATTAAAATTAGTTTGCTCTGCTAAAAATTGTTGCTCTAAAACATTTAAAAGTTGCGCCATTTCATTCTGTCTCATTTGTAATCGCAATACATCTACCGCCGATGCTTTACCGACTTCTACAGACGTTAAAGCCAAAGTTTCGTATGTTTCAAGCAGTTTTATATTTTCAATCAATACGGTTTGCTTTGCTTTGTTGGCATATAAATTATAATAGGATTGAGATACTGAGGTTATTAGTTTTCGCTTGGCAATAACAATATCTTCATATTTAGCATCAGCCAGAGAACTCATATAGTTTTCACGGGAAGTGATTGTACCAAACCAAGGCACCATCTGTTTTGCCGATAATTTATAACGTTGAGCACCTGTTCGCGTTTCTGGTTCGCTAACAAAATACCCTGCACTAAACTCTGTATTTGGTAGTGTATTAACTTCATTCAACTTTTCAGAAGCAATGTTAAACTGCGTTTGGAATTTTTGAATCTCAGGATTGTTGGCTAAGGCTTCATTTATATATGTTTCTAATTCTTGGCTCCGAACATGAAGAACAAAAAATAAAAAACCAAGAAGTAAAACTCCTTTATATACGCTATGTTTGTTGTAATTTTTCATGGTGTTTTTATATCTATATTCCATTCTCTTTTTTTGCTAATCTCTTCATTTTAAACTCTTCTCTCCAGCTATACAATACAGGTACAATAAAGTAAGAGGTAATATCAATCACCATCCCACCAAAAATGGGAATTGCCATAGGAAGCATAATATCACTTCCTTTTCCTGTAGATGTTAATACTGGCAGCAAAGCCAAAATTGTAGTTACGGTAGTCATTAAACATGGACGAATCCGCTTTTCTGCTGCTTCCAATGCAAAAGTTCTTATGCTCTTTTTATCGGAGGGTTTTTCACGTTCAAAAGTTTGTGTGAGATAGGTTGCCATTACCACACCATCATCTGTAGCGATACCAAATAGCGCAATAAAACCTACCCAAACTGCCACACTTAAGTTAATGGTTTTCATATTGAACAAGTCGCGCATATTCTCACCAAACAAACTAAAATTGAAAAACCAATCTTGTCCATATAACCAAATCATAATAAAACCACCTGCGAAAGCAACCGTGATGCCCGTAAACACCATTAAAGAAGTACTCACAGATTTGAACTGAAAATACAGTATTAAGAAAATAATGGCTAATGCAAGTGGTACCACAACAGAAAGCGTTTTTTCTGCCCGCAACTGATTTTCGTAAGTTCCTGTAAATTTGTAGCTAATGCCCTTAGGAACCGTTAACTCTCCAGAATCTATTTTCTGTTGAAATAAAGCTTGTGCATTTTCTACCACATCTACTTCGGCAAAACCATCAAGTTTATCAAACAAAACATATCCAACTAAAAAGGTGTCTTCACTTTTTATAACTTGTGGCCCTTGTTCATAACGAATACTTGCCAGTTCACTTAATGGCACAGGGCTTCCTTTTTCTACAGGAATATAAATGTCTTTTAAATCCTCTGGATTGCCTCGCAGCTCTCTTGGATAACGAACCCGAACACCGTAACGTTCTCTTCCTTCAACGGTTTGCGTTAATGCCATGCCACCTATAGCGACTTTTAGGACGCTTTGAACGTCTTCGATTGAAACACCATAACGCGCTAATTTTTCTCTATCAATATCAATAAGCAAATAAGGTTTACCTACAATTCTATCGGCAAAAACCGCCTCTATCTTGACGCCTTCGGCTTGCTTTAAAAGATTTTCCAATTTCAATCCAAAAGCTTCAATTTGCTTTAAATCTTGCCCTTTAACTTTAATTCCCATAGGAGCGCGCATACCTGTTTGAAGCATTACCAATCGAGTTTCTATAGGTTGTAATTTAGGTGCCGAAGTAACCCCAGGCAA
Source organism: Mariniflexile soesokkakense (assembly GCF_039650365.1). Lineage (NCBI taxonomy): Bacteria > Pseudomonadati > Bacteroidota > Flavobacteriia > Flavobacteriales > Flavobacteriaceae > Mariniflexile > Mariniflexile soesokkakense. The sequence continues at coordinate 143,730 of NZ_JAZHYP010000001.1, forward strand.
TTTGGAAACCTTTACAATTTCACTCCAAATATCGTTTGGATTCTTTATTTCTGGTCTCCAATTACGGTAAAATTCACCATCATCATCTTCTATCAATTGTAAGTGTTCTACTTTAATAAAAGTGGCATTTTCTGTGTTGTTAGGATTCTCAATAAAACCTCCATCTTTCAGTTCAAAAGCACCAGCATCATTTACTTTATAGCGTTGTCTTTCTCCTTTTGCATTACGCATGTATTCGGATTTATACTGAATCACATTTTCATACATAGATAAGGGTGCTGGATCTAATGCAGATTCCGTTCTACCCGCTTTTCCTACAACAGTTTCAATTTCAGGAATAGTAGCAACGGCCATATCTAATTGTTGAAGGACACGCTTATTTTCTTCAACACCAGCATGTGGTAAAGAGGTTGGCATGAGTAGAAAAGAACCCTCATTTAAAGAAGGCATAAATTCTTTTCCTGTATTGTTCATTATCCACGCTCCAGAAATAAGTACGGTAGTGGGTATAACTAAAAATAATAATTTGTTAGCTAAAGCCCATTTTAAAATCTGACCATAATATCTTCTGAAGATGGAGAATATCCCTAAAATACCAAAGCAAATAATTGCAACAAAAATTAGATTTATAAGGATACTGCGGTCAAAACCTAATGGTCTCCAATATTCGGCAAGTAGAAACACAATAGCCGCCGAAGAAATAATGATGTTGATCAGGTTAACATTTTTCTTGCTTAATTTACCTTTTATACCTAATAAACCTATAACCCCAAAAGCAATAAGGATAGTACCTAACCAATAGCCACTTATTATAATTGCAAGTCCAACGACTATTAAAGTGCTATTTAAGATTTGTTTAAATGATTTTTTGAGCGTAGATTTTCTAAACAAATAAGCTGCAAATGGAGGAATTAAAAACAAAGCTATTACTAAAGATGCTGATAAGGCCATTGTTTTGGTGAAAGCTAATGGCCTGAATAATTTTCCTTCGGCACCAATCATTGTGAAAACTGGCACAAAACTTATAATGGTTGTTAAAACCGCCGTTAATATAGCTCCGGAAACTTCAGCCGTAGCGTTATAAACAACTTCATTTGTGGTAAATTCTGTTCCATCTTCACGTAGTCGTAATTTTTCATCGTCGAGATGCCTAATCATATTTTCGGCAAGTATAACACCTACATCAACCATCGTTCCAATGGCTATGGCTATACCCGAAAGTGCAACAATGTTGGCATCTACATTAAACATTTTCATGGTTACAAAAACCATTAATACCGCAACAGGTAGTAACCCAGAAATTAAAATAGAAGCTCTTAAATTAAAAACCATTACAATAATAACCAGAATGGTAATTAATATTTCTAAGGTTAACGCTTCATTAAGAGTGTATAGCGTTTCTTGAATAAGTTCAGTACGATCGTAAAAAGGAACGACCGTTAATTGGGAAATTCTTCCATCTGCTAATACTTTAGAAGGTAAACCTCCTTTAAGTTCAGCTATTTTTTCTTTTACATTTGTAATAACTTCCATAGGGTTGGCGCCATATCTTGCTACTACAACACCACCAACCACTTCTGCTCCTTCTTTATCCAACATTCCCCTTCTGGTGGCAGGGCCTAAAAATACTTTGGCTATATCCTTAATTTTAACGGATGTATAATCTTCCGAAGTTACCACAGCATTTTCAATATCTTCAATAGATTTTACATAGCCTAAACCACGTACTAAATATTCCGCTTGGTTAATTTCTAAAGTTTGGGCACCAATGTCTTGATTGCTGCTTTTTACAGCTTTTACAACTTGATTTAAGCCTATATTGTACTGGCGCATCAATTCGGGGTTAACATCTACTTGATATTCCTGGACATAACCACCAATAGAAGCTACTTCAGACACACCACTTGCAGAAGATAAGGCATACTTTACATAATAATCTTGTACACTTCGTAGTTCATGTAAATCCCAACCACCAGTAACTTTACCATTTTCATCACGCCCTTCTAAAGTATACCAAAATATTTGTCCTAATCCGGTAGCATCAGGACCTAAAGCGGGGTTTACATCATTTGGCAATAATCCACTGGGCAGTGAATTGAGTTTCTCTAAAATTCTACTGCGACTCCAATAAAACTCAACATCTTCTTCAAAAATGATATAGATGCTTGAAAATCCAAACATAGACGAACTACGAATGGTTTTTACACCTGGAATTCCTAGTAAAGAAGTAGTTAATGGATAGGTAATTTGGTCTTCGATATCTTGTGGAGAGCGACCATCCCACTTAGTGAAAACTATTTGTTGATTTTCGCCAATATCTGGAATAGCATCTACTGCCACAGGATCACTTGGCAAAAAACCAGTGTCCCAATTAAAAGGAGCATTTACAGTTCCCCAACCTATAAAAAGGACAATTAGTAGAACAGCTACAAGTTTGTTTTCTATTAAAAATTTGATGCTTTTATTTAGCATTTGTTTGATATTTAAACAATTAAACATAGGGTGTTAAGAAAACACCAAATACAGCAAATTATCCTAACAGCCAAAGGCCCTAGAATAAAACAGTTTATTGTTTAAATCAAATTAAATAAGATTCGTCAAGCTTGTAGAGTTGCCTTATGACGAGTGGTGATACATAATCTACATATGAAGTAACATTATCGTTTAATCCTTCAAATAGATTGATGTAGGTGTGAAAAAATGAAGCAACAAAAACTTGTTGATCTAAAGTTAATTTATCAAATGATATTTTTAACTCATCCTGCCCAGAAACAGTAATTTGTTCATCGGTACAACAATTCTTTTTTGCAATAGAACATTCTGATGAAGTGTCTGATTTCTGCATATCCATACCACAAGAATCAGCTTCACCAAAAATAGAAGTATCCACTAAAGTATCGCCACAATAGTGCAAATCAATAGTAAATGACATTGTAGAAAATAACACTACAAAAGCCATTAAAATTGATATTGTTTTATGGAATACTTGTTTCATCTTGAAAACAAAGATACAAAATTTCAACAATTCGTTATTTGTTTAACAAAAGTTTAAAAATAAGTAAGCTCTTCATTAAAAATGTTAAAATTTAAAAGTTATGGAGCTATTTGGGTGTCATCTATTTTCTTTATCTATGGAATATTCTGTAATTTATGACATAAGATAAACTCATTATAGTTCCTCTTTATTCCAACTGCTTCAACATAAAATTTACATCATCCAAAAACTCACCTTCATCAAATGGTAAAAGTTTTTGGGCTAATTCTAGGGTTTTCCGGATATCCTTACCGTGATCCTTTATATGGGGAGGGCAATAAGTATCTCCTTGTGTTACCAAAATACTGACATTCATTAAAGCTTCAATAGTAGTAAACAAATCCAAGTATCCTTCAAATTGCAAATATTTGGCTTTAATTTGCCCTTTTGAATATCCGATGGTTGTAAGGTATGTAATTTGTACCTAGCTGATTTTACCAACCTTTCAAGTTCTTTCCGGTTTGTTTTCATATTCGATATTTCAGGTTATTTCTTTTTGAGTCCTTGTTCAGAAAGTATCTCACTAATCTTGTCCAAACAAAACATCTGGTCATGTGGCAAGAGGTCGATAACTATTTCTAAGATCTTGGTCACACTACTTACAGGTGTCTTATTGCTATGCTTGGGATAAACAAAAGTACCATTGCCATCTAAGGCGTAATAGCAAACTTCCAAAAGTGCCGAGATACTGCTTGTGATGTCCTCATTATCGAACACCTCAAATCCGATGGTCTTTCTTGTCCTGTTCCCATGAGCTTCTGTGTTTACCCCAGGTAAGTTTTCAATGTGCTTCTTGATGTCTTTTAATTTCTTATTATATTTCTTTTTTTCTTTCATCAGCCCTTTATTTCTGGTTTTAATGCTAAATCTCTTAATACATCTAATAATTCCATTTCTTCATGAGGTATCAAATCTAATGCGTATCCTAAAACTTCCTTTACATTATGCATGGGATCGGGAATGGAACGTGTAGGTACATACTCGTATTCCATCGCAAGTATGCATACCTTTAATAAATTTGAAATCATAAACGAGGTCTCCAAATATCCTTCCGTTACAATTCCAATGGAGTACAATCCTTTTTTATAAGGATAGGGTTTTAAGGTTAAAAAGTCTTTTGTGGAGAGTAATTTAATGAAATTGGATAGTTCGGTGTCATTTGGCTGAAGGCTTTGGTTTTTAGGCGCATTAACTTCTTTTTGATTTGACTCATGTTTTGTACAAGCATCCATTTTATTTTGAAAAAATAAAGTTGCTATTGATTCAATTGTATTGGCTTTCTCCATTACTTTATTGATTTGGTCTAAATTGATATGATAATTGTTCCCATAGCGGGTGGATATATACGCATCATCCAGCAATTTTAAAAGGTTTTGCTCCTCCTCTATTTCGGTATTGAAAAGATTACCAAGGACAGGTACGAATGGTTTTATATAGGTTTGCAGTTCTTTTATACTATGACTTTTACGCTCCTTGCCCATTTTAAAAAGTGCAGCAAAACGGTACCACAATTCAATAAATTGGTGCAGCATAAAAGCCGCTTGAGAAAGATTGTTTTTTTTAATAAAAAAGGTCGCACCATCTAAAAATGCGGCCATTTTAAGGCGTTCTTTTCCGAAAGATACTTGAATGTTGTTTATTTCTTTTAGAGATATATGGTATTCATAAAAGCTGTCCAATGCTGTATCAGCATCTTTATAGATTAGTTTATCCCAAGTACATCCATAAACAAAGAATAGATTTTCTTCTTTTAACTGTTGCTCGGCATATTCTAATGAAAATATTCGGTATAGAAACTCCGTTTCTTCCTGAAATATTTTAGCGACCATTGACGACAACTCATGTGTTAAGGAAGAACAGTTTCCTTTCAATATCACAATTAATAAAGGCTTAAAGAAACCTTCCTTTTCAGTTCTTGTTTTATAAACATATTTAATTTCTAAAAGAGATTTTAGTTTATCTATAATCTGTTCTTGTTTAGTGTGAATTTCATCATCCATATCTTTTGCTTTTTGCATGTTAGATTTCTTAATAATCCTTTAGACTATCTAAACAAATCTATACATAATCTATCAAAATTCAAAATTAAACTTTAGGAATTCTACATTTTTCTATATTCAAAGTATATTTATCTATAAAAAATCGAAATATTTATGACATCATTAGGGTTATATTTTACTAAAAAGTCCGTGAATAGAGCAATGGTATCGAGGCGTACTGGTATAAGTCAGGCTAGACTTTCTCAACTGAGTTCTAATGAATCTACTAAGCTTCGTGCTGATGAACTTTATTTAATTGCTTTAGCAATTGATGTTGATCCAGGAGAATTATTGAAAGAGGTTAGCAAAGGGCTTGAATTACTTAGAGAATAAGCAGTCCTTATTATTAAATGTATCACTGAGTTTTTCTTAAATCAAGAAATAGATAGTATGTTGATAGACAATTTTAATCCCAAAAATAATGACTTATAATGAACGCTATTGATGTTTTTAGTGGAGCTGGAGGGATGAGTGCAGGCGCTGAACTAGCTGGTATAAATATTAAATTGGCTGTAGAATATAATAAAGAAGCAGCTGAAACATTTAGGAGTAATCACCCTAATGCTAAAGTGTTATGCGAAGATATCAGAAAAGTAAGAATTTCTGATGATGAAAAAAATCCGTTTGTACTATTTGGGGGACCACCTTGTCAAGGCTTTTCTGTCTCCAATACAAAAACTAGAAATTTGAAAAACGATAATAATTCTTTATTTAAAGAGTTTGTTCGTTTTGTTAAAGAGGCAAAACCGAAATGGTTTGTCTTTGAAAATGTTGAGGGATTTGTTTCTTTCCAAAGAGGGTTGGTTTTAAAAGAACTTAAAAAGGAATTTGAAGAATTAGGATATAATACTTCTTATTCTGTTTTAACAGCGTCAGATTATGGTGTGCCTCAGAATAGAAATCGTTTTTTTATGGTTGGAAACATCCTTGATATAGATTTTGTTTTCCCAAATAAAAATGATAAAAAGGTAACTGTTAAGGAAGCAATAAGTGACTTGCCATTGTTAGAGAATGGAGATAGTTTTGATAGATTACCATACATAAAAGGCAGAAACAGTGAATACTCAAAACAAATGAGAAATGGTTGTAAAGTAGCAACTCAAAATTATGTTTCAAAAAATAAAGACTATGTAATCGAGAGGTATAAGCATATCCCAAGAGGACAAAATTGGAAAGCAATACCAAAAGAATTGATGACAAATTATACTGACTTATCTAATTGTCATAGTGGAATATATAAAAGATTAGATGATGAAAAGCCATCTGTTGTAATCGCAAACTACAGAAAAAATATGCTAATACATCCTTATCAGAATAGAGGACTATCAGTAAGAGAAGCAGCTAGACTTCAAAGTTTTCCAGATAGTTTTGAGTTTAAAGGAAGTTTAATGCATATACAACAACAAATAGGAAATGCTGTTCCTCCATTGCTAGCAAAGGCAATCTTCGAACAAATTATACATTTAACAAATAAAAGAGTACTTGACCAGTGAGTGAAATTTACAATATAGAAGAAGAATTTTTAAAAAATTCAAAAAATCTTACAGTGTTTCCTAACAGTAAAGATTATGTTACAACGTATATTCAATTTAAAGATAGGTTTGAAAAAGACATTCACCGTGAAATCAACAGTAAACTAGTTGAATTGGAAAATGAAGGATATTTTAATGATCATGGTGTTAATCACATTATTACTGTAATTAGAAAAACATCAGAATTGATTTTTGTTGAAGGAGGAGAGTCTTTAATTACTCCTTATGAGACGTTCATTTTATTAATGGCAATCCAATTGCACGATACTGGTCATTTAATTTCGTCTCGTCAAGAACATGCTAAAATGGGAAAGGAGATTTTGAGAAAGTTTGACAAATCTAATGTGTTAAGCGCATCTGAAAGGGTTCATATAGGTAATATAGCAAAAGCACATGGAGGAAAAGAAGATCCTATAGGAGATTTGGAGAATATGTGTTATTTGTCAAATCATAAAATTAGGCCACAACTTCTTGCTTCTGTTCTTCGTTTGGGCGACGAATTGGCTGAAGACAGTGAAAGAGCAGCTAATTTTTTAATTGAACTTAATGAAGGACGCCAAAAAGGAGAAAACCCTTATTTGGCACCAACAAGCGAAATTTATCATTTATATTCTGCAAGTATCGATTCATGCAGAATTGATGGAAGTGAGATAATATTAGAGCTTTATCCTGTTGATTATAGATTAGTTAAGAAGTACCCCATGAAAACTAAAAATGGGAAGGAGGAAAAATATTTATTGGATGAAATTTATGACAGGACTTTTAAAACTTTTACTGAAAGTTTATATTGCAATAGGTTTCTTCCAGAAGGTAAAAGAATAAGCACGGTAAGAGTAAGTGTAAATATTGTAACTGACAATGAAAATGAATTAATAAAAAAGATAAGTTATGAGCTTAAAGAAAGTGGTTATCCAATGATGGAAGTTAACGACATTTTTGAGAGATGTAAAAGCCTTAAAGAAAACAATCAAAATATTAATGGAGAGTTTGTAAAAAGACTTATTGAAAATAAAAATAATCAGCTATGAATCCTTTTGATGTAAAAACACCCGAAGACATAAATGCCTCAGAAATTTATGAATTATTTGTAGATGTATTTACAGATTTTGGACAGGTAAAGGAGGTTTTTCATACGTTTTTAAATGGTCCGAGAGGTTCAGGAAAAAGTATGATGTTTAGATATTTGATGCCTGATTGTCAGATGCTTGATAAGAAATGTTCTCTAAATGAATTAGATTTTTTTTCTTTTTACGTACCCATCAAGTTAACAGGAACTAACAATCCTGAATTTGAAAGACTTCAAACAAATTCAATTTCGTTTATTAGCGAACATTTACTTACAACCTTTATTACAGTTAAATGCTTTACAAATTTATTAGAATATTCTGAAATCAACAAGTATAAAGCCGAAATTGAAAAGTTCTATTTTAATAATTTTTTATGGCATGTTGAAGTTTCTGGACAAGATATCTCAAACTACAAGGATAAGTACAAAACTTCTGTAGAATATATTCAGAGTATTATCAACATCACAAATAAGATGCTAATACACTGTAAAATATATTGCTCAAGAATTGCAACAAATCCAAATGCAACAGAAGATTACAAAGGAGCTTTATGTAACTATTTAGACTTTCTTTATCCAATACTACTAGAAATCAAGAAACTTCCCTTTATGCCTCAAGAGAAACCAATTTTCTTATTAATTGATGATGCAGGTTACTTGAGCGGTGTACAAACTAAAATACTCAATACTTGGGTGTCTTATAGAAATTCTACTAAAGTTAGTTTGAAAATTTCAACACAGTTAGATTATAAAGGGTATAAAACTATTACAAACAAAACTATAGACTTTCCCCATGATTATTCTCAAATAAATATTGCAACCATTTATACATCTGCAAATAATAATTATCATTCGAGAATTGAAAATATTGTTACCAAGCGTATTGTAAAATATCTTAAAAGGGAAATAACGCCTCAAGATTTTTTTCCTTACGATGAAGCCCAACAAATTAGAATTAAGGAAATTTATAATAGCATTGAATCTGAACACCACGATCCAAATAAAAAATATACAGGTAAAGATGCCGCAAGAAGATATGCTACCTCAGAATACGCGAAAGAATTAATCAAGAAGAGAGCAACTACAACATACAGTTATGCTGGATTTGATAATTTAGTCAATATTTCTTCTGGGATTATTAGATATTTTTTAGAACCAGCATCAAAAATGTATGCTGAATATTTGAATAAAGAAACTGATGAAGCCAATATTAAAAATATTCCTCATAGTATTCAAAATGATGAGATTCGTAAATTTTCTGAAAAGTTCTTAAAGGATGAATTTGAAAAAATTTTAGAAGAACATGGAGCACTATCAGATAATGAGAGATTTAGTAAGGCGGACAAATTATTTAATTTGATTTCAGGTTTGGGAGGAATGTTTAGGAAATTGTTCGTTTCAGATAGAACTGAAAGAGTTGTTTTTTCTGTTGCATTGAATGACCTTCCTGATAAAGAATTAAAAGATATATTAGATTTAGCAATTCATTATGGTTATATTCACGAAAGTTCAGTTGGAAATAAACAAGGTACTGGACGAAGTAAATTATATATTTTGAGTAGAACTCTTGCGCCTTATTTTAATCTTGACCCGACAGGATTCAAAGGTTATAAATTTATGAATAGTAATACTTTGAAAATTTCATTGTACAGTCCCAATAAATTTATAAAAGAAATCGTTAAGTATTTTGATGTGGAAGAGGAAGATCAAAGTGCTACTGTTAAGCAAACTAATTTATTTGATGAAATAGAATAGAATGAAAATTAACACATCAGAGATAATCAACCATTTTGGAATAATTGACTTATTCTTATGTTCTTCTGGATTTGAGGAAAGGTCAACTTTTTTAGGGAAAAGCTTAGATAACACGAAAGTAGATAAAGCTTATTTATTTCATCTGAAAGATAATTATGTTCAAGCTGAAATAAATTCAGAAGAAATTAATAAAAACCTACCTCATATAACTATAATTACCTACCCTAGGCACAGGGCAATTGAAACATTTGATATTTTTTACCATTTTTTTGATAAACAAATTAATTATAATAAAAACCTTAACGTGGTAATTGATATAACAACATTTACCCGGGAAATACTTTTAGTTTTAGTTAAGATATTGTCATTAGATAGATTTAGAAATGTTTTTTCTATCAATTTAGTCTATACTCCTGCAGAGAACTATCCTAAATGGTTGTCTAAGGGTGTAAGAGATATTCGTTCAATTTTTGGATATTCAGGATTGCACTTGCCTTCAAAAAAGTTAATGCTTATTGTTTTAAATGGTTTTGAAGTTGAAAGGACAAAAGAAATTATAGATTCTTTTGAGCCCAACAGATTATTGCTGGGAAAACCTTCTGAATTAAATTCAATCAATAAAAAGTTAAATAAAATTTCGTGTGAAAGGTTTGAAGAAATTAATGAAAGATACCATTCATTAATTATTGAAGATTTCGAGTTTTCATGTAAAAATGTTTTAGAAACAAAAAAGGTATTAGATAAGTTAGTAAATAAATATCAAAATGATTACAATATTGTAATATCCCCTCTCAATAATAAGATTTCAACTTTATCGGTTGCTTTATTAGCTATAGAAAATGAGAATGTTCAAGTTTGTTATGCTTCCGCTAACCAATATAACATAAAGTCATATTCTAAAAGTTCTGATTATTTTTTTGTATTTAACTTAAATGAGTTATTGCAACAGAACTAGAAGCTTGAACATTTAATTAATTTCTATGTTTTTTTGTCTTTATCTAATTTTTTAGAAAGATGAATAATTAAAAAATAAGGAGATTATATTGTAAATAGTGGTATAGATATTGCTCTTAATAGTTAAAGTAATGTTTTAACAAATAGCCAATTAAATACTATTTTATATATTTGTAATGTACTTAATAGTATAAAAGAAGATAAAGAAGTTTTGAAAACCAAAGTAAACATAGCCAATATAGTTTCCAAAAAAGTGTTTTGGGATATGGATGTCAACAAATTATCTATAAAAAAAGATAAAGAAGTTATCATCCCAAGAATGCTATTGGCTACTAATGAGAAAACTTTTAAAGAAGATATTGCTTCTGTTGAGGAAGTATATACTGCTAATGAAATATATTCAGTACTTAAAAATACTAAAGAACGTATAAGTAACCAAATATGTAGAATGGTTGCTGCTCGTTATAATAAACCTACTTTTTTACGCTATAAGTTTTAGCAAATGAGTACAGTTTCTCCAGTACTCCTAACCACAATCAAAGAATTACAGCAACTTTCTGGATTATCGCAATTTGCATTGGCAGGTGGTACAAATTTGGCTATCCGATTTGGTCATAGAGAATCTCAAGACATTGATTTATTTTGTCCTGAAATTATTGGGATAAAACATTTAGAGCAAATACAAAAAGAAGTCGTTGATTTTTATGGTGAAAAAAACATATCAAGTATTGACTATCCAGCTGGCAAAGAAAGTGAGCAATTTACCTTTTTAAGGTTTTGGGTGACCAAACCTTGTGGCACTATGATTAAAGTTGAGGTTATCCAAAATATGAAAATGATGGATGCCCCAGAAACTATTGATGGAATAAGATTAATTACTACAAAAGATATTGGGCTGTTTAAATTAATAACTGGTTCAAGTAGGGCAGCAAATAAAGATATTTATGATTTAGATTTTATTACTGAGCATATTTCATTGGCAGACCTATTTAAAGGATTAAAAGCTAAAAAGGAAAAATACAACCAAAAGGAACATCAAAGCATATTTGATTTGGATGATGAAGGTTGTCCAACACAAGATCCTTATCTATTATTAAAATTTGATGGAAATGTATCCCAAAGTAAAATTAAGCCCATGCACTCAAACGATAATATTCTAATTCCTGAAGGTGGAAAATCATGGATTAAGGCTAGGACAAGTTGGAGAATGAAGGTAAGGAAATTATTTAGGCATTTGGGTATTGAATTTAACATAAGTAAGGATTGATATTTCTCAAAAAGAGGTTTAAAAAAACGCTGAAAGCTAAACTGAAAGTTGATGTATTTTATTAAAAGTAAACTATTGAGATTATTTTAGAGAAAAATACTTTATAATTTTTGGGGTAATTTATCTCGTTTTGAATACAATTAGATGAATAAATAATATGAGGTGCGTAATTCGGTGCGTATATACCTAAAATGACCTCCCATAAACCCAATAAAATAAGTAAAAATAAGTTTACGGATAGTTCCTCTTTCTCCGCTAATAAAGCTGTCAAAAGACACTTTAAAAGTCAAAACCCTTTAAACATGATGTTTAGAGGGTTTTTTGTTTTTTGGTATATAGTCAAAATACACATTATATATCAAAGTACAGTTACCCTACAAAAACCGAACATATTAGGGTAACTAAATTCTAGGGAATGCTAGGGAATCCCTATCTATACTTCAGTTTTACTAAGATTTTTGTCAAACATTAAAATAGTAAAACTATGATTAAAACTTATTTCTACATTAAAACAGACAAGCAAAATAGTAACGGAGAATCCCCTATTTATGCAAAAATTGAATTACAAGGTAAAACCTCAACATTAAGTACTGGTAAATATATTGCCAAAGACCAATAGGATGCCACAAATAAGCTAAAAAACACAAAATGTTGCATATTATCCACAATTATGCTATTTTTGTAGAAAATAATCAACAAAATGAAATCAAAGAAAAACATAATCTTCCCAAAACATCAGGAAATTATGGAACGTTTGGGAGAAAATATTAAGCTAGCTAGAAAAAGGCGAAAGTTAACAACAACTCAAGTTTCTGAGAGAGCAGATATAGACAGAACAACCTTATATCAAATAGAAAAAGGCAGTTCTAAAGTATCAATAGGCGCCTATTTCAATGTATTAAGAGTATTAGGATTGCAAGACGATTTCTTAAAACTAGCAGCCGATGATGAATTTGGAAGAAAATTACAAGATTTAGAATTATTATAAAAACACCCGTCATTGCGAGCAAATGCGAAGCAATCTCACGAAAAAACCTAATATGCCAACCATTTGATATTAAAAGGAGGACTGCCAGTGGCAGTCAGGTATAATTTAAAGTTAATAAATAAAGTAATCTATAAATGTCCAAAAAACTAGACATATACGTATTCGCCCATTGGAAACCAATGCAAGAACCACAATTAATAGGCACCCTTTCAGCTCTAAATGCGAAAGGCAAAAAGGCCTTTAGTTTCGAGTATGATAAAAACTGGATCAAATCTAAAAACCAACTGCTATTAGATCCAGATATTCAGTTTTATGGTGGTCCGCAATATCCAAATAACAAAGAAAATTTTGGTATCTTTTTAGACAGTATGCCAGATACTTGGGGACGTACACTTATGAAAAGAAGAGCCCTTCAAGAAGCAGCTACAACTGGAGACAAAGCTAAAACACTCTATGAAATCGACTATTTGTTGGGTGTATATGACGAAAGCCGTATGGGTGCTCTAAGATTTAAAACAGACCTAAATGGTCCATTTTTAGATAATAACAACCTAACCCCAACCCCACCTTGGTCATCAATACGAGAACTTCAAGACGCTGCACATAACTTTGAAAATGATACCGACAGCGATGACGCAAGACAATGGTTAGCAATTTTAATGGCACCAGGATCCTCATTAGGTGGTGCCAGACCCAAAGCCAATATTCTAGATAACGATAAAAATTTATGGATAGCTAAATTTCCAGCAAAAAATGATACTACAGATAAAGCTGCTTGGGAATATCTAGCATATCAATTGGCATTAAAAGCAGGTATAAACATGTCTGAATGTAAAATCCAAAAAGTAACCGGAAACTACAATACGTTTTTTACTAAACGATTCGATAGAGAAAATGGCGAAAGAATTCATTTTGCATCTGCTATGACCATGACCAGTAATAACGAAGATACCATCAGAGAGCATCAAGCAAGTTATTTAGAATTAGCAGAATTCATTCAAAACCATGGCAGCAATATAGAAAAGAACCTGGAGCAACTTTGGCGTCGTATTGTTTTTAATATAGCCATTTCAAATACCGATGATCATTTACGCAATCATGGGTTTATAATTAATGAAGACGGTTGGGAGCTCTCCCCTGCTTACGACCTCAACCCGTCTATAGATAAAGATGGTTTAGCAATAAATATAGATATGGATAACAATGCGTTAGATTATGATGTAGCAAAAAGCGTAGGCATGTATTTTCGTTTAGATGAAAACCAAATGAACCGTATTTTAAAAGAGGTTTTAACAGCGGTTGCTTCCTGGAGAGAAATGGCAACTAGAATTGGTATTCCTAATAAAGAAATAGAATTGATGCAAAAAGCGTTTAATGTATAGCACCACATGTAAATACTAAAGTTTATTCCTTACTTTTAATAAAATCATTAACCACATGCAAGCACAAGAACTCATTCAAAAACTCGCAACAAAAGAAACAGTAAAATCATTTCTCATTCAAGTTCTTGAAGCCTTTCAAAATATGGATTACCATAGGTTAAACGAGTTGTTAGAGGATGAAGCCAATTACGACAACATGAAAAAAACGCCATACGTCCATCAACAAATACAAGTCTTTAAGGAATTTAAAGAAAAAGGTGATACACGCCTTCTCCTATCTACAAATATCTGTACCGGTTGTTTGTGCAGCGAACCTGTTTTTGTATTTACTGGCAATACATCCGGCCATAAATATGCTGTATATGTGCAGTTTACAGAAGGCGAAATAACAGATATATTTAGATGTTCAGAACAGTCCGATGGTTTCGACTGCCTACCTCCTTTTTAGAATCATTTTTTATTAAAATTTTGTAAGTTTTTTTTGCGTTAGTTTAAGCACTTTTTATATCTTTAAAACTCAATATTTACAATGAATATGGCTCAAAACGAACCAAATTTAATTGTAATATTTTTTTTTTAATAAAGTAAACCGCATTTAACCATTAAATGAACGTAAAATCTCATTTCATAGTGGCAAATCAACTTACAAAGGCAATTGATACAGCGTTTAAAGACAAAGACATTGTTTGGATTGAAAACGACACGTTGATTGATTGTGATAATAATTTAAAACTTAACTTTTAGTTATGGAATTTCCTAAAAACAACATATTAGATAATTGGTTAGAAACTAGCAAAAACCCTGAAATAGATAGATTTATTGAAAGAAATCTAGCAATAACAGAAAAGGTTTGCAATGTTTTAAAAGAACGAAATATCAAAAAAACAGAATTCGCCAACATGTTAGGCAAATCCCCTTCCGAAGTAACGAAGTGGTTGTCTGGATTACATAACCTGACCCTAAAAAGCATTACTAAAATGGAAGAAGCTTTAGGGATAAACCTCATAAATATTGAACCATTAAACAAATAGAATATGTCTATTTAGGTTCTATTCAAGGGGGTAAATTAACAGAAGCTATTAATGATTACGTAGAAACAACGTACAACGAAGCTGTATAATGAAAAAGGAAGTTGAAATAAATCCTGAAAAAATACACCTGTTCCACATCAATATAGTAGAAAGCTCTATTAAAGATTTACATCAAAAAGGAGAAAACAACTTTAAAATTAATGTGGCCCAAACCACAATGCATAACTTACAAGAAGAAAAGGTTAAAATCGGATTATTTATCGATTTAGAACACGAAGACGTAACTTCAGAAGCTGGTGCACATTTTGTATTAGATTTTCATTTTAAAATTGAAGATTTAAAAAATCACTATGAATTAAAAGAAGATAATGCAATCATTTTTTTAGGAGTTTTTATTGCAACACTTTTAGGTATAAGCTTTTCTACGGCAAGAGGCATTATATATGAACGCATATCAAATACAAATATGCAAGGCATTATACTACCAATCGTATCCCCTCAAAAAATGCTAGTCCAAAAAAAGGAAGAAAGTAAAAATGATTAGTTCTCTTTTAGCTTTATGATTTCATATAAAAACTTCATACCTAAATAAATTACTAAACCCCCAACTAATTGAATATGTAGTGCAGGTAATAAGGTGTTCGTCAGTCGTTCCATTTAGTTCCATAAAACATATCTGCAAGCCATTTCGTCGTTACAACGTCATTGCGAACGCAGTGAAGCAATCTCACAAACAATTAGCATTTCACCTTCAAAGGGCTTGCATATACCATAAATAGTACCACTTCGGCGACACGTCCTTGTTGGTACTATGTATTTGTTTTATTACACACATTCGCTCCTTCCTCACCCGTAGCTACTTTGCACCCTTACCTGCGAAAAGCAGGTACCTAATATGGTGCCTGCAAAAGCAGGCGAAATATTTAAAAGGGTACAACCGCTAATTAATGCTATGCGAGCCTGCGGGTCGCTTCGGGCAAAACCTACATAAATTTTGTTTTATATAAATCTTTAGCATTTTAATTGAACCGTGTGCAATGTTTATTATGTTGTAAATTAAAATATGTAGGTTCACGGGTGTCACATTTTTTGAACTTCCCAAGTTTGCAAATAAGATAACCCTGTCCTCGCGAATGAGGGGACCTCATTAATGCTATCCTACAGCTTCCTAATTTGTGTTTATTAGAATATGTTGGGTTATCCTATTTCGCAAGCAGTACACAAGAGCAACTCATTCAGTCGGTAATTACATCCAATACTTTATAGTTTTTACATTACGGTTTGGCTTTCATTCAATCAAAATTTGTTTTTCCCTGCACATCCTTAAATCCTTCAAATTCTTAAACATATTAATATAACGCCAAACCTTAAATGATAAACGATCTCCAATCCTTCCATGACCTCTTTCATTCCTTGCACTTGCCTAAGCTTTTTATATTTTGTACTACCAATAAAAATCCATCTGATAGAATAATAGAATCAAAAAATCCGCCACCCTTGCGGTAAACCGTTGCTGTGGTACGCCCTTTTGCAGAAATATGCAACGGGCTATTTACCACACCACCCTTGCTCAGCTCGCAGCCGGCTCGCTCGGCTAGATTACCTGCGAAAGAATATCTTTAGATAGCATGAAATACAAAATAAAATGATAACAAAAACAATTCAAATTCAGGAAGTAACAGTTGATGAATTAGCAGAAAAAGTAGCTGATAAACTGCTTTTAAAAATGGAAGGGTATTTAAAACAATTAAGCACTACAAAAGATGAAGGCTTATTAACAAGACAAGAAACAGCCGATTATTTAAAAGTGAGTTTAGTAACAATTGATCAATGGGCTAAATATGGCATTATAAATCGCGTTCATATTGGAAACCGTGTCTATTTTCAAAAACAGGCAATTTTAGATTTAATTGAAAAGCAAACATTAAGAATAAAATAAAAAAAGGAAGCAAATATAAGTGGCTTCCTTAGCCCACCGCACAAGGCTGTCAAGGTTTTTGGATAACTATGTCAACTTTTAAAATCAAAACCCACCGAATCGGAAAAACTTATGCAAACCCTCATTTTTTCATCTTAAACAAAGGTCTTAACAGCGGAAAACCTTTAACAAATCCCTGCCCAAATTGTTTTGTAATTACCACACCATCAGAAGATGATAAAAACACCCTTTTTCACTTGTCAATGATGCTGCTAATCAATGGTAATTACCATTACTATTTAAAAGGGAGTGTTATTCCGTTTATAGCTATCAAAGTCGTTAAAAATCTAATACACACAAAAAAAAACAGTAATTGGCTAAATGAGATAGAGCTCCAGAAGAAAATAGAAACAATAAAAAAAGTGGAAACACTGGAAGTTAACTTTAAAAGCAATTAAAACCCTGTAATAAATTGATTTATAGGGTTTTTTATTTTATTTGTTTTCATTTGATATCAAATAATTACAATCAAAAAGGGGCAAATTCGGTGTCACTTAGTTGTCTAAAAAAGTGTCACCAAAGGCTTACGAAATAGTTTAACTAAATTTATTAGTTATCCAATTATCCAATGAACCCAATACTATTCCAGTTAAAACACAGAATAAAAAAGCCCCACCTCTTTGCAATATGTAAATGCAAAGAGGTGGAACTCAAAAAACCAACATTTTTTAAATCACGCCTATTTAATAACGACCTTAACTAGGCTAGACTTGTCTTTTTCAATTACCTTAAGAAAATAAAGGCCTGAATTATAAGAATCTACTGAAATCAACAGCTCTTTTTCCATCACCGATTCCTTTGCAAAAAGCAACTGTCCTGTAGTTGAGTAAAACAAAACTGTAGCGCCTCTACCCTGTTGACCAAAATTAACACGGAAATTATTATATGTAGGGTTTGGATAAACTAGTAGGGTTTGCTCTTCCTCTGCACTGTTGCTTGATAAAGAAGATTCTTTTGATTTACCTCTTGAAATAGAGCCTGTATTATCATAACTATATACTCCTAACTCATAGATTTCAACGGTTTTGCCATAATAACTGTTGGCAACATACACCCTTACATACCTTGCTTGGAAATCTACATTATAGATATCGGTACCACCGTTGCCGTTATTGATATAAGTATCTGTATTCCAGCTTATATCATCATCGCTATACTCGATGGCGTAAGCCACTCCGTACGAAGGTCCCCAATCAATAGTTACATTACTAACATTTATTGGTTGACCTAAATCTATCCTAATCCATTGCGGCATTCCATTTTTACTTTCCCAATATGTAGAACCAATACCATCATTAGCATATGCTTCTTCACGACCTCCTTTTGATGTCGAAGCCAAAATTGGTTGAGACAAACCAACATTAGAACTCACTGGCGTTACTGTAGAAAACGCAACAGTTTCACTGAATGCTGACTGGTTTCCTGCGGCATCTTTCGCTACTACAGCAACCTTATAGGTAGTACTGTGTCTCAAACCATTTAATGTTGTAGCATTACTAAATACAGAAGAATGATACGCTCCGTTAAGAAAAACTTCATATTCTTGTACCCCCACATTATCAGAAGAAACCTCCCAATTTACATCTGCACTCATCTCAGTTATATTTGACACTGATAAATTCTGTGGAATTGTTGGCGCCGTTGCGTCAAGTGTTGATTTAGTAATTGAGCTACTTGCATCGGAAACGTTCTCTGCATTGTCTTTAGCGGTAACGTAAAATTCGTATGAAGTTGCTTCACTCAAACCGGTTACCGAAATATTGGTGCTTGATGATGTGTCATAAAAATTACCATCAACATAGACATCGTATCCAGTAACGCCCACGTTGTCAGCCGAGGCATCCCAGCTAAGATTTATACTGTTTTTAGTCGCTCCATTGGCCGCAAGATTAGCAGGGGCCGTAGGAGGTGTTCTATCGAGTGTTGTTTCACTAATAGTTTCACTATTTTCAGACACATTTCCAGCATCATCAGTCGCGTTAATGTAAAATGAATAGGTAGTGGCTTCCGATAGTTCAGTAACCGAAGTGAACGTTTCTGCTATAGTTGCATACAGTTCTCCATCTACATATAAATTGTAGCCGGTAACACCCACATTATCCGATGCTGCATCCCAACTCAAATCAATACTGTTTTCAGTTACGTTATTAGCTTGTAGGTTTTCAGGAGCAGACGGAGCCGTTTCATCAGCGCCACTGATAGTTGAAGCGGTAACTACATTACTGCTTTCTGATATATTGCCTGCTGCATCTTTTGCCTGAACATAAAACTCATAAGCGGTTGACTCATTCAATCCAGTAACTGACGCAACAGTATCGGTCACTGTTGTGTAAAGTGCGCTGTCCACATAAACATCATAGCCGGTTACTGCAACATTGTCGGTAGAAGCATCCCAGTTAAGGTCTACGCTGCTTTCCGTAATGTTTGAAGCCATCAGGTTTGCTGGTGCTATTGGAGTAACTGTATCAAGATTATCCTCTGGTTCGGTATAGTTTGCCTCACCATTTTCGTTTTGAGCTTCTGTAATAGGCGCTACCAATTCATTTAGGTAAACTTCTACATTTGTATATATTCCGCTAATTGTTTTAACATTTCCATCATTAGGGTCAGAACTATCCAAACCATGGCTGTCCTCCCAACTATCGGGCATACCATCATTGTCAGAGTCTTGAGGAGCTGGTTCTGAATTATAAGTTGGCCATCCTCCAACATCATTTTGAGTATCTATAAGCCCATTAGTACTTCCATTAGAACCTTCGAACGTATATGTACCCGACAATGTTTCCTCTGTTATTCTTAAATCTACATCGTCACGTTTGTGGCTTGTACCAGCATATTGAAGTACCTGATTGAAAGTCGCCACAGCTGTATGGGTCGTTATTTGTCCTTTATCAAATTCAGTAGATGACTTAAGTTCTTCTTTATCTTTTGAAGAAGGGTTAGGATGTATACCGATCCAATTATCATTAATAACAGGCTGGCTTTCATTCATATAATTCCCATCTACATAAAATACACCCCATACGCCAGGAAGCTGGTTGTTGGATCCTCCATCTGCATTTGGTGAAAATATACGCTCACTTGTATTTGAACTTGTTGCTGGACCTGGCTTGTAATAGTTGTTAACTAAATTATAAGACCCTCCTTCACCGGCATAACCACTGTTGGCACCCCAATTGTAAATTACATTGTTTCTAAAATCCACAATCTCAAGTTCAGGTAAATTTGAATATCGACTTCCATTCAATCTTGCATTACGACTGTCATGATGAGCCAAAAGATTATGATGAAAACTGGCTTTTTTACCTCCCCATATACCACCGTAACCATGTTGCCCTTTTCCGTGAACAGAATTCCTTAAACTTTCGGATAAAATACACCATTGCATAGTAAAGTTTGTATTATCATAAAACGATGAGCATTCATCGGTGCTCCAACTCATAGAACAATGGTCAATAATAATGTTTTGGTTGTTTCTTCCCCAAATGGCATCATTTTCAGCCTGAGCTTCATCACCCATTCTAAATCTCATATATCTGATGATAACGTTATCAGCTCCCACGTAAACCGCATGGTTTTTTATCGCAATTCCATCACCTGGAGCAGACTGTCCTGCTATAGTGATATTGTTGTTGCTAATATTAAGGGTAGATTGCAATTCTATAATTCCAGATACCTTAAACATGACAATTCTAGGACCAGAAGCACTTACAGCTTCCCGAAGACTTCCAGCTCCTGAGTCGTTTAGATTGGTTACATAAATTACTTGACCACCTCTACCACCGGTAGTGAAACGACCATGACCTTCTGCTCCCGGAAATGCCGGTTCCGAGGTAAAAACAGGGAGTTCTACAGTAATTCTTCCAGACTTAGACGCTTGGTTGATACCACCAACAGTAGTAATCGTATAATCGAATGAGCCTACTTCTGAGGGCATTCCGCTGATGTGTACTTCCTGTCCATCATTGTCGATATCAGCACTTACGCCTGAAGGAAGACCATCTACAATTACAGTAACTGCGTTGGTCCATTTGTAATAAAAGGGGGTAATCATAGTGTTTAATTCTACAGTCTGTCTAGATGAGCCAGAACCGTGCTTGGTCATTGTCGCTTCATTAACTCCAAGAACTGTAAATGTCCCGCTTTTTGTAGCCGTGTTAAGCCCGCCAACTGTTGTAATAGTATAATTGAAGGTTCCAGCTTCTGTTGGTGAGCCACTAAAACTAACCTGTCTTAAGTCATTATCAATATCAACAATTATACCTTCAGGAACGTCATTAACCTCTACCGTATCTGCATTTAACCATCTATAATAAAAATCTTGAATAGGAGTCCCTATAACAGTTGTTTGAGACGATCCTCCTGCACCATGCTTGATTAACTCCGCTTGTTCGGTATAATTAACTGTAAAGGTTGCATTTTTAGTTGCTGTAGCTCCGCCACCAACAGTTTCAATTGTATAGGGATATTCGCCTCCTTCAGTTGGAGTTCCGCTAAACGACACTGTTTTGGCTGTATTATCTATCACAACATCAATTCCAGCAGGAAGTCCTGTAACTTTAATTGTACTTGCATTTTTCCATGAATAATAGAAATCTTCAATAGGTGAATTTTGGTCCACTGTTTGTGACGAAGAACCCGAACCATGTTTACTTAGTGTTGCAATCTCTCCATTACCAGAGCCTGCGCCCACAGGGTCCCACCCATCATTGCCTGCTAATACTATGGCTCTTTCATAAAAAGGAGCTTCCTCTTCATTCATAGCTCGTAAACCTGCCCAATCTGCTCGACCACTCATGTCGGCGCCTGGTCCTACATTTTGATATTCGTATAACTCTAATTTATCTGAGGTAGAAGAATAAGTCATATTCCACTCATCACCCCATCCTTCTGGATGAATCATATTAGTCATATTACAATATAACCAACTCACTTTGGGATATTCGTGCCATGGTCGACCAAATCTAATCAAATTACCGTCATCACCAGCTCTTGGACTATTGTTCGCATAAGTTAGGTTACATTCATAAAAAACAAAACCATATTTTTGGTTTTCAGGCGTTGAAGGAGCTGTAATCCAAGCACCTCCCCAACTTCTAATTTCGCATCTGTAAAAGAAATCGATTCCACCACCATATATATAATCAGTTCTTCCACCAATTAAACAGCCTTCAAAATAGCCACGCTTTCCCTCATTCCAAAACCAAATCGTGTCTTGATAAGCCAACAGATCACAATTAATAAATACAATTTTATCTCCTCTTATGGTAAGCGCTTGGGCTTGACCAACTGGACCAGCCGTATTTTGAACAGTGAGATTTTCTCCATGAAAACCATCTGCAATTATGGTAAGTGCAGCAGCTGTTCTCATATTTTCAACAGACCATTTTAAATTTTCTTCTGCTGGACAAATCGGCTGACCACAAGTATAAGTATGGTAGCTTATTATGGTTTCCTTTCTGCTTTCACCTCTAAAGGTTATATTCTTCTTATCGGCAGGCACAATTAATTTTTCTGTGTTGTAAAGTCCGTTTTTAATGTAAATCACCGTTCTACTAGAACTATTGCTTGGTACTGCATCAATAGCTGGTTGTATAGTAGTGTAATCTCCAGAACCATCTTGAGCAACAATAATGTCTGCAAAAACATCTGGGTTTGTTTCGGCTATAGTCGAAGTTGTTAGAGTGTTACTGCTTTCTGAAAGATTTCCTGCAGCATCTTTTGCTTTTACAAAGAAATCGTACGAAGTCGATGGTTCAAGCTCAGATACTGTAGCTGAAAGTCCAGTTACGGTACTGTAAAATGCATTATCTAAAAACACATCATATCCGGTTACCCCAACATTATCATTTGAATTTGCCCAACTAAGATCTATACTGGTTGCTGCTACACCTGAAGCGAAAAGATTAGTTGGTGTAGATGGTGCCTCTGTATCGGGAGTCTCTCCTTCAAGAGGATTCCAACCGCCAAGAACAACTTCCATTTCATATAATGGCGCTTCTTCATCAATTAGCACTCTAATTCCTGCCCAATCGGCACGACCGCTCATATCAGCACCTATTCCTCTATTTTGATATTCATAAAGTTCAAGACTATCCGAAGTTGCAGAATATTCCATATTCCACTCATCACCCCATCCTTCTGGGTGGATTTTATCAGTCATATCACAATAAAGCCATGTCACTTTTGGATATTCGTGCCATGGTCTCCCCAATCTAACTAAATTACCATCATCGCCCGATCTTGGGCTATTGTATGCATAGGTCAGGTCACAGTCGTAAAACACAAAGCCATACTTTTGATCACCCGGCGTGGAAGGAGCTGTAATCCAACCTCCTCCAAAGCTACGGATTTCACATTGATTGAAAAAGTCGATTCCGCCACCATAAATATAGTCTGTACGTCCCTCAATAAGACAGCCTTGAAAATAGGCACGTTTGCCTTCATTCCAAAACCAAACGGTATCTTGATAAGCTTTAATGTCGCAATTGATAAAAGTGGTCTTGTCTCCTCGAATGGTGAGGGCTTGTGCCTGACCAACAGGTCCTGCGGTGTTCTGAACAGTTATGTTCTCTGCACGAAAACCATCCGCGATGATAGTCATTGCTGCGGCAGTAAGCATATTATCAACAGACCATTTTGTATATTCCTCTGTAGGACATATCGCTTGATTGGAACAATTATAAGTATGGTAACTTATAATTGTTTCTGTTCTGCTTTCTCCAATTAAAGTAATATTTTTCTTTTCAGCAGGAATGAATAGCTTTTCGTCATCATAAAGTCCATTCTTAATGTAAATTACTGTTTCTTCCGCACTATTGCTAGGAACAGCATCAATGGCTTGCTGAATCGTCAAGTAATCTCCAGACCCATCCTGTGCGACAATAATGTCGGTGTCTGCGGGTTGTGCATACATGTCACAAGTGGTGAACAAGGACAGCAAAATAATGCAACTAGTTAGTAGTAAATTTTTCATCTTTAGTTTAGTTTATTTTAAATTTATTGTCTTGATGAATGAAATCCATTTTTTAGATAAATAAACGTTCTGTTTATTGTTATTTATTTAATCCAATTAGGCGGTTACTTTTCTAGGATTCTTGAACGTTCACTAAAAAACGAAAGGATTCTTTCATTCTGTTTACACAAAAAAACCATAAATTATTTTACTTATGTTTTTGATATGTTACAAATGATTCAATGGATGTTACACTAAATTTAAAACTCTATAAATCAATAATTTAAACCCTATTAAATTTAATATAAATAAGTACTATTCTAACTAGATGTTTCACTAACCAAGTCATCAACGTAAGCCTTTGGTGATTTTTTATAGTATTTTTTAAAGGTTGTACTAAATGAGCTTGGGGATGAAAACCCCGTCATATATGCCACTTCTGAAATGGTGTAATTATTGGTTTTAATCAAGTCTATAGATCGCTTTAACCTTATAGAATACATAAGCTCATTTGGACTTTGATTAACAAGGTACTTAAGTTTACGAAATAGATGCACTCTACTTAGTCCAAGTTCTTCTGCAAGCTTCTCTACACTAAATTCCTGATTAGAAATATTTACTTCAATTATTTCTTTACATTTAATAAGTAACTCTTTTTCTCGATTATATGTAGGCGGGTCAGAAGGCTGAATTGAAATGCTTTTTTCAAAATATTTTCTTAATCGCATTTGTCTCTTTAAGAGATTTTCCACTTTTGCAACCAATATATCAGAATAAAACGGCTTAAGTACATAGTCATCTGCTCCAACATTTATACCTTTCATTTGATCAGATGTGGTTGTTTTTGCTGTAAGCATCAAAACAGGGATGTGACTTGTTTGAAAATTCCCTTTTATTTCTCTACAAAAAGTCAACCCATCCATTACAGGCATCATAACATCAGAGATAATTAGAGAAGGCTGTGATTTTTGGTTAGCTAATTCCAGACCCTCTTTACCATTGTTGGCAACAATTACCCTATAATCAGAAAACAGTTCTTTAAGTAAATTTTGTATTTCCAAATCGTCCTCTACAACAAGAATTTCTTGATTATTCTTATTTTTTATTGATATGGATTCTTCGGACTGTTCAAATAATATTTGAGCAGTTTCTTCTTCATGACTGATTTCATTTTTTTTAGATTCTTCAACCTCATGACTTGAAACATCAACATTCGATATCGGCAATACCTGTACCCCTTCAACATAATCTAAAGGAATTTCAACTGTAAAAACACTCCCTTTTCCTTCTTCACTATGCACATAAATTATTCCTCCATGGATTTCTACTAAACTTTTTGTTAGTGCTAGCCCAATTCCTGTACCTCTGGAGGTTATTTCAGATTTTGCACGATAAAACCGGTCAAAAATATTTGGCAAATCTTCTGTTGAAACCCCCACACCTGTGTCTTTTACTAAGATTAACAATTTATCCATAGTCGTAGTGCCTGTAATAACCAGTTCTATATGACCATGATTTTGGGTGTATTTGATGGCGTTACTTAATAAGTTAGAAAGTACCTTGTTTAAAATATTGGGGTCAATCATAGCATTAAACTCCGATAAGTTTGTATTAAAATGATAACCAATTTTTTTACTTTCAGCCAAATAGGAAAATTCAGAAAATGTATTGTAACAAAAGTCAATTACTTGTAGTGGCTTTGTAGTTAATATGATGCTACCATTTTCTATCTTACGAAATTCAAGAAGGTCTTCAACAAGACCCATTAGAGCCTTAACATTTCTTAGAATTGATACTCCGTGTTTCTTTACTTCTACAATATTATCCTTTTTAATTTTTACTAATTTTTCTGCAGATGGCAGTATTATTGTTAGTGGAGTTCTGAGCTCATGAGATATATCGGTGAAAAACCTAAGTTTTTCTTCGATGATTTTCTCAGCCTGAGATTTTTCAAGTTTTATAATCTCTAGTTCATGCTTTTTTCTGTCCCGGAAAGCAATAAACCTAATTATTTGATAAATTGCAAATACAATAAAAATGACATATAAAGCTTTGGCTATTTTAGACAACCACCATGGGTCTAAAATCTTGAATGTGACTGTTTGCTGGTTTTTAGACCAAATCCCATCGCTATTAGCTCCTATAACATCCAACTTATAGTCTCCTGGTTTCAAGCTAGCAAACGATATATTATTGTTATTGACTAAGTCTATCCACCCCTTTGTGATGCCCTCCAATCTATATTTGAATTTATTATTTTGTGGGTTAGAGTAATCATTAAGAAAAAAATCAAACGAAATATAAGATCCATATTTAAATTGAAAAACCCCAAGACTTTCTTGAAAAAAATCATCTTTTCCTGGAGACGAAACGGTGATTGCCTTGATTGAAGTGGTTGGGGTAAATAAAATTTTGGAAATACGCTCAGGCTTGAAAAAATTTAAACCTTTATTTCCTCCAAAATAGATATAGCCATTATTTGATTTAAGAAAAGCTGTATTATTGAATACCTCTCCCTGTAAACCATACTGTGTACCAAAATCTCTGGTGGTTTCCAATTGACTATCAAATTCGTGAATTCCTTTATTAGTAGATAACCAAAAAACTCCTGACTTACCTTCAATAATGGAAAAAACGCCTGTACCGTCAAATACGTGTTCAGAGAAAGAATATGATTGTTCATTGTACCCCTTCTCTAATTTTATCATTCCATTTAGTAATGTCCCTATCCAGATATTTCCTTCATGGTCTTGTTGAATTGCTCTGATTGCATTTGAAGGCAACCTGTATCTTTCATCTGTATGCTCTGCATAATAATGCTTGAGAATTCCTTTTTCTGGTGAATATTGGAGAAGCCCAGAATTATTTGTCCCTATCCATAGGTTCTGGTCATTATCAATAAATAAGCTCCTAATATTGTCTTCCAAAGCAGGTACATGAATAAATGGACAGCTAAAAAACTCCTTGAGGGGATCAAAAACGAACAAACCTTTAGAGGTACCCAACCATAGTTGATTCTTTTTATCTATTACGATTGAATGTGTTGGCTTGAAATTATAATTTTTGAACACCTTTGATACTGGTGAAAATTTACTCAAGCCTTTTACAGTGGCCAGCCATATTTCACCAGACCTTTGTTCGGCAAAGCCTTCAACTCTATTATCCCCAATGCTATGCACACTATCAGGATTGTGCGTATAATGTGCTATGTGCTTTCTTTGGGCATCTACAATATTTATCCCACCTTGTCTGGTGCCTACATATAAATTATTATCACTACTTTCAAAAACAGCCAAGATACTACTATTACTAAGCTTAAGCGGGCTACTTGTTGTATTCAGTAATCCAAATGTTTCCATTCTATGATCGTAAATATAAAACCCTTCATCTTTTGTAGCTACCCATATAAGGCCTTGAGAATCTTGAGAAATGCCTCTTATTTGATAAGCATGAAACCCATTTTCATAAAGTGCTTTATTTGAGATAAACTCATAAGATTCACCATTCTTATAGAATATGTAAAGTCCCCTAGAATACGAACCTACCCACATGCGCCCCCACTTGTCACGAAGAACATTGTGAATACCCATGCCGTCAAAATGATAATTTTCATTTAGAACCTCATTGATTTCATGCAATTGCTCTTTATTAAATAAAAATAAACCAGAACGTGTACCAATCCATAGATTGCCATCAACATCTTCATCTATAGAAGTAACCCTTCCCTGAGCATCGTCAACAGCCCAGTAACCTATTTTTTGGTATGCTTCGCTTAATTTAAAAAGTCCTTTGTCAGTTCCTATAAAGTATTGACCAGACTTAAGTTGGTAAATGCAACGAACCGCAGGATCTTTCGAATTAGTAAGTGAAATTTGTTTAAATTGATTATTTGATTCAAGGAGGCATAATCCTTGTCCAGTACCAATTAACAAGTCGGCATTTTTATTTTTGAAAATTTGACAAATGTAATTACTCGGAATCGATGTAGGATTCTCTTCACTATAAAATCGTAAGAAATCCGATTGTATATGATTATTCAGAGTCTTTTTTCTCTTATTAAGTCCATCTATTGTTCCAATCCAAAGATTTCCCTCTCTATCTTCACAAATGCTATTAATTATATTACTAGAAATTGAATTCTCATTTTCCTGATTAAACTCATACTGTTTGAAACTTTTACCATCAAAAGAGACTAAGCCTTTATACTCAACTCCTAGCCACATTAATTCCGATTGGTCTTGATATATCGTTTTTATTGTTTCACCAGGAATACCATTATTACCATCATATTTCTTAAACCGAATGGCATTAGCTTGCTCGAAAACTTGTCCTTCTACAACAAAATTGACAGAAATAGTAATTAGAAAGATTAGGTAATTTTTTTTTATTTTGAAATAATTCATTTGTTTGAGGCAAGGTTTGGGTTAGTCGGTAATTTATAACCATATAATAACCTAAATTCAATAACTGGTTAAATGAATTTAGTTAGAATAAAGGTGGATTTTTTAAGGTCTGTTATAAATTTACAATAATATTATTTGATTGCTGAGAATTTCATAAACAATAGCTGTGATTAGATGTAAATTCCTAATATTGAAGCTTACTTTATTTACAATTACATTGAGGTTTTCTAAAGCGAACTGTTTAATTATAGTAAATATATTTGGGGAACTTGTAACAAAAAAGCCAGTTATAAATTTATAACTGGCTTTTAAATTGCTATTATTTGGTTTAGTTTTTAATTATTTTGGATACTTGAGAACCTTTTTCTGAGTCAACTTTTAATAAATAAACTCCAGAAGGGATTCCAGACATATTAATTAATGTTTTATTGCTCTTAATATTTACTTTCATAATGAGTCTTCCATCCAATCCAAAAAGTGACATAGTTGTATTTACTGATACCGTTGGGATTGATACAAAAACTTCATTATTAAGCACTGGATTTGGATAAACCTTAACGCCTATTAAATTATTTTCTTTAATTCCTAAACTGATATCTACTTGATTTGAAGAAGCTCCTAAACCTCCCATAGCATTAGCTGCTCTTACTGTATAAACACCAATCGTGTTTCCTGTAATGTCATAACTATTGGTTATTACAAAATCTACAAAGACATCATCCTTAAATACTGCCCATCCTAATACATAATTACTATCATCCCAATTAAGGCTTGAACCTGATTTTGACAATACGGGGCCTGAAGCCTGTTCTGTAAATAAGGTTGGTTGCCAAGTATCACCACCACCTAATACATTTTCTATAGTGTATTGGGCTGCTTCACTTTCATCTAATGTTGGATCTAATGTAACCGATGTAGCATCTTTGGTATAATCTGTACGTCTTTGGCTTAAATCTACTTCAATACCAGAGGAAGTCAAACTATTGTATTCTGCAAATCTGAAAGGAACTACATTCATTGGGTCTCCCCAAGCTCCAGAGGTCGGCAAAATATTCATAGTAGTATTGATATAAACCACTTTTGGAGCATTGTTCCAAGGTCTGCCTAAATTAAAAATTCCATTTTGTTGTGCATCACCTCCAATTGTACAATTGCTAAATACATAACCCCAATTAGAACTAGTAGCTGCCGCAGTTACAATACCGCCACCACCAGACGCTCTGTTTTCCATATACATCAAACAGTCGTTGAAGAAGATATCTCCATCTCCAAATATATAATCTACAGTACCGTGTATTTCACCATTTTCCCAATACGTTCTTCCAGCTCCGGTAAAATAAGTATCTTGGTTACTTAATAACCTTACATTTTTGAAAATATTTTTGTCGCCTTGGTGACGTAAAGCTACCGCACGTTTTTCTGGTATTCCTAAACGGTAATCCATTTTATTTAGCAAGGTAAGATCTTGCATGTAAATATTATTAGCGCTACTTGTAAAATTAATAGTAGGCGTTTTGTCTATTCCCTCTTGGGCTTGCGTAGGGTTATTATAAAGAGATACACCTTCAGTACTTTGTCCAATAAACGAAATGTTTGGCAAACTGATAAATGTTTGTTGAGTTGCGTCTCCTGTGGTAGTTCCTAAATCATAATCTCCGTTAGGGAAGAAAACATAGAATCTATTGCCACTATTTTTTGCAGCATCTGCAGCTGCCAAAGCTGCTGCAAAATCACCATCAACCCCCACTATAAAGTCATAAGCTCTTTTGGTTACCGTTGGTTTATCAAGTGTTGTAAACGAGATTGAAATAACATCAGTTAAAGTATTGTCTGTTAAGTCTGAAATCACGTTTCCTGCTAAATCAAAAGAGTAAGTTGTATTATAGTCTAACCCTGAATAATTAAACGATATTGATTTACCAAAAACTACAGGTGTTAACTGCTTACCATTAAGAGTCGCCGTAGTGTTCTCTACTATTTTAACACGTTCATCAAAATTAAGCACTACTTTTCCTGTTGCTGAGGCGCCCGTAGCATTGTTAGCAGGAACAGAACTGGTAAGAACAGGAGCCATACCATCATTAAATACACTTTCTGTACCATAAACATATATTTCAGAAATAGACGTACCATCATTACCACTTCCTAGTACAGATGATGTGTAATCTGGAATCCATCTGATGTAAACTTCTGCTTGATTATTAGCATCTGTAGGTAAGGTAAATAAACCATTAACCCATGTGTTTACTGTTGAAGTATTATAAGTTCCTATTTCAGTAAAATTAGTACCGTCTATTGAGTACTCACATTTTTGAGTAGCATATCCTGAATAACTAGTTAACATAGCTGCTTGAACACTTATGTCAGTATAGTCCGCAGCATTAATTTTTATTTGATAATAGAATTTATCTGCTAACTGTTTCCAATTAATACGACAATGTTTGCCATACCAGCTATTACCAGATAATTTAGAGAAATTTAGTCCCCCTGAAGTAGCTCCAGCGGCATCTCGCAGAACCAAACTAGTTGCATCATTAACAACATTTGATGAAAAATCTACAGTAACAACATCGTCATAAAAATCCCATCCTACAACATATTCAGCTGCATTATAAGATGCTGTAACAGATTTGTTACTATCCAGTGTAACAATAAGTTCATTATTCGTTTCTCCTGTTCCCCAGTTCGAGAAATTAAGAATTGGATTTCCGCTGGCAGTTAAAGTAACATTAGTTCCTTCAACATACATTCTAGATCCGTTGACCATATTTCCTGCCGGAGAAATGGCTACCATATAATCGTTAGCACCGCCTTCAACTACAACATCTAAGGCATATGTAGTTAATTGATTGAATATAGCCGTATAGCTTACATTATCTGTAACCGTTATTTGGAATGGGTTATGCGTAGACACCGTAGCACCCAGATCGTCTTGCCATTCAACAAATTCATAACCAAAATTAGCGTTGGCTGTTAAGTTTACAACCGTACCATCATCAACAGTTGCAGGATTATCAGAAATTATTGCGCCACCCGCAGTAGGCGATGCAGCAGTTGAGACTGTATATTGTGCTACATCTGCAATTGTTCCATTTAATTTACCTGCTATTGAAATATTTGCTAAACCAACATCTTTACCAGCTCCAAGACCATGTATATATATTTCCAAAGTGGTTTTGCCTCCTAAAGCAGGAATTGCCAATCCTGAAACATCCATAGTGAATTTATTGGTGTCTGCAGCTTCACTAGTTACATCTCCGTCCCTAGCAGGTTTAACGTTAGTTTTTATTAGGGTAGATGTCCCATCGGAAGACTTCCAATATATATCTATAAGACCGGACCCCGTTCCAAACCTTTGACAGTCAAAAGATATGCTTGTTGGTACAAAATCTAACCCTGTGACTGGAGTAAATTCAAATCCAATTAAGTTATTAATATTTGCTCCTGCAGGAGTAGTAGCTCCAGTTTCATTTTTAAATGAAGTATACGTTACCGTAGGATTACTTCCAGTTCTTGTTCCAAAATATGAATAGTTACTGCCTGCTGTAACATTATCTGGTTTGTAGTAACTGGCTTCTGTATAGGTTGCAGTTTGCCCTGCAGTGCCCAAATTGAAAACCCAATTAATTGTTGAAGCCGTATCTGTTGGTAATGTAGTTGAAGTACCTGTTACTTTAAAGGAATCTATATAAAAATAATTACCTGTAGTTCCACCATCTTGTACTCCTATTAATCTTACCAGAACATTGCTTTTATTTTTGGCAACAATACTCAATTGAGCAGTTTTAAGTGTCCACCAACAACAGTTTCCGCTTACTTGACCTGCTGATGCCCAACTGGTTCCTCCGTCAACAGAATAGTAAACATCAAGAATGTCTGTTTCAACATTTTGAGTAGTATAAGAAAGATCTAGCTTAATCTCTTTGTATCCTGTTGTTGGGAACGAAAATTGAAAATAATTAGCGTGATTTGTAGAGTTTGTGAAATCGGAAGACGTAACAACACCTTGCATTCTTGCAGAATTATGGTAGGTTGTTGTGCCTTGGAAAACATTTTTAATTTGACCTGCAACATTAGGAACCATTGACATTTCATAATCTGATAGGGTACCATCTGCGCTATTGGGGTAAAAAACGTCCCCTGAATTGACGCTAATATCTAAGCCATCAGCTGCAGCCCGAGCGGTTGCATTCGGGGTATAGGTGTAAGGTCCCGTTCCTGCTTGATCATGACCATAATTAAAGGTCCATTCCGCTAATGTGGTTTGTGCAACTAGTTGTAAACTTGTTGCACAAAAAACGATAAAAAAAGCAGAAAATAACCAATGCTTTTTTTTGTTTAAAGTTAATTTCATAATGTAAATAATTTAGTTTAGTAATGTTTAATTTAGTTGTTATTGTCTAATAATTTTGTATCGCTTTTTTAGCGAAAACACAAAAAATCGTTTTACGGCACCAAAAACTTTGTTGTTTGTATACCTTCTTGAGATTCAATTTTACCAATATAAATACCTTTGGTTGAAGTCGATTTAATGATATATAAGTCGCTCTCATTCCTGTTTGACGATTTATGAATTAACCTTCCTGTTAAGTCATATATTGATAGGTTACCGTGTACTGGAGCATTTTTTATTTTAATAAAACCATCCTCAACTATCCATCTTATTTGATTTTCTAAAGGTTTTTCTAAAGAAAGAGTAGGAGTGGCTACGCCATGTATATTAACATCGGCAAGACAAATAGTTTTTCCTGTGGCTTCTCCATTATACCAAGGGTATACACGTAATTTTAAAGTCTCCCCAGCGGTAAGTTTAACAACAGGTATCGCTGAAACAAAATTCATCGTATTTGATGTCATACTCTGAAATTCTTTTAATAGGGGTGCGGTAACAAAATCGTCTTTAGAATAATAAATTTTGCAACGCATACCACTTCCTCCGGCTCCTCCAACATACAAACTTATTTCATCAATATTTAATTCGGTTCCTTCGTTTGCAGAAATTCCAAATTGGATATGACGCGTTGATACTTCATCAATCTCTCCTGCTGGCCAAATACCCCCATCAAGTAAATTTCTTTGGGTTTTTCTGGTGGTATAACCGCTTTCTGGTGGCCATATGGTAGTGGCATTAGGCTGATTATATGACTGTACGTACATGCCAGTATGTGATTCATCCATTGGTATAGCTGGTCCTTCTAAGACATAACTATCATCTGCCGATAATTCCCATAAAAGATTTACTTCTGTTCCACCTGTTAATTCAATAAAATTAGCCGTTAAAGGAATTTCTTTGGTAATTGTTCCGTTAGCTGCAGTAAGTGTTCCTTCTTTAGTTCCACCAACCGACTGAGATACTGAAATATAAAATTTTGTGAATTCAAGATTACCACCTGTATAATTCATAGTAATAGAAGATGTAAAAGTATCTGTTTTATTGGATGCTATTAAAAAACCATCACTTACAGAAAGGGTAAATGTTCCTGAGGCCGGATCAAGATCAAAACCTGTAATGGTTACTTCTTTAGTAAGTGTCTGTCCGGTAAATGCATCTCCAAAATCAACTTCGCTCGGATTAATCAGTACATCTGTTGACGTATTTATATAAGAAGCCAAAATGTTTTGATTGGTCATTTCTTGAGCACATAATCTGGCAACTAATGTTGCGCCCAATGCATTGGGATGTGTAGAATCAGAAGAAACGAAAAGTTGAGCTGTACTAGCTGCATCGCCATAAGATTCTAGAAGCGTTTTTGTTAAGGCAGTTAAATCAATAAGTTGCACTCCTTTTTCAATTGCTACTTCTCCCATGGCATAGCTGTAATCATGGGTGTTATCTGACTCTGGAAGACCATAGTCTCCTCCTAAGTCATGTTGTCCCTTTCGAGTAATGGTAGCACCACTAAAGTATTTTCTACACATGGCAGTTGCTAAAACAGGTGTAGCACCTAATGCACGTGTTTCATCAATATATTTTCTAAGATACTCTTTATAGGTTCCTTGAGCTGTGGTACCACGATAATCCGTCCCATTTATTGGGTTATTGGGGTCGGTACCTCCATCTAAACCATTACTTTTCTCATCATTGTGGGCAAATTGAATAATTACATAATCACCTGTTTGTATTTGTTGTTTTACTGTAGTCCAATAAGGTGATTCCAAATAAAAACTTTTGCTGCTTGCCCCACTTTTTGCACGGTTATTGACAACGACATCGGAAGTAAAAAATTGCTGAAACATCATGCCCCATCCTCTTTTATCTGTAGAGTTTTCATCATAATCGGACATTGTTGAATCTCCAATGGTATGAAGGGTAATTTGTGCATTTGCAGAGACTATACTACAAAAAGCAAAAATACCTACGAAAAATTTAAAAAATAATGATTTCATTTTTTTAGTTTAAAGAATTATAAGCAAACTGAGATATACTTCACCTCTAAATCACTTAATATAAAGTTTAGTTTTTAATTTTTATAAAACTTAACAGCTCCTTGTTTGCCATCTACTTTAAAACGAACAATATAGATGCCCGATTTTAACCATTTTAAATCTATTTCTTGAGTAGAATTAGTTTGATGCACACTTTGCCCCATAATGTTATAAATCTCAAGATTTTCAAGATTACCTTTTACTCTCAATATATTGTATTCTAAAAAAACTTTATCATCTATACTTAAACTGGAATCAACCGTAATAGAACCTGTTCCAGAAAGTAAACCGGAATGTGTTGAAGCGTTGTATGTACCGTTTCCAAGCGGCGTTCCATTCAAAATAAATTCCTTAACTATAACTGCAACGTTTAATACAGCAGTAGCAGAACCAACTATATTCATTTTCAATACATCACCAGCACATTTTGCATGATTAAAAATAGCTTTATTATTAACAGCCAAATCAATCAATCCATTTCCAAAAGCATTTTCAACAAAACCATTGATTGCTGATGCACCTCCTGCAT
Source organism: Mariniflexile soesokkakense (assembly GCF_039650365.1). NCBI lineage: Bacteria > Pseudomonadati > Bacteroidota > Flavobacteriia > Flavobacteriales > Flavobacteriaceae > Mariniflexile > Mariniflexile soesokkakense. Next base: position 179,069 of record NZ_JAZHYP010000001.1, read on the forward strand.
TTGCAGCAGCAACAGTTAAATCCCAAGTACCTGTAAAATTAATGTTATCACCCCCTAACTTTGCGGTAGCTGTATAGGTAACATCTCTTGTGTTACGCACTGTTACTTTAGAATTGCCAGAAAATGTTCCAGGTAAGTCCATAACGCTACCAGCAGTATTGGAGCTATTCAAAAGGAGAGAAATGTCACCTTCTAAAATAATGTCGGCTACTAAGTAAAATCCAGTACCACTAGTTGCATAAGAAATATTAGTTCCTTGATACATGGTAACAGGTCCTAAGCATTTTGAATTACTAGTATTATTTCTTAAACGGATACTACCACCATTTTGCACATACATATCCCCAGAAAACAAATTACCTTGTGCTTCTATAGTAACACCATCTACAATGACCTTTTCTCCTGCTTCGGGCAATAATGCCGGTGAATAATTGTTAGCAACATCCCAATTCCCTCCAAGAAATGTAAACTCACTTGGTCTTCCTATAATAATTTTTCCAGAACCACTAATAGTTGATGAATTTGTGTTTGTATCATATTGACCAATGTTTTGTATAACACCATCGATATACCACTCACTAATTGTTATGTCCTGATTAAGTTGTAATTGTGCTGTTCCTTCTGTATAAAGTGCTGTATTAACATCCATAGCATTACTAACATCAATGGTTAACTTACCATTGGTTTTTACCGTTATTTTCCCAGAACTCCCCAATGCGCTTTCAACTTTAGCTTGCAGATCTCCAGCTTCAACAACAATATCTCCGGCAAAACCAGTGTTTCCATTGTTGACTTGAGCTATACCAGTACCTAATTTAGTAATTTTGTGCACCCCAATAATAGCTGCTGTAATATTTAGGTTGTTTGACGCATCTATACTAACATCGCCTTTAGTTTTAATTGTTCCTGAAAAAGATGCGTTTGCAGAAGATGACAGTGTTGATTGGTTAAGCGTCAATAAAGTTACTGAGCTATTTGATGAAACATCAAGGGTAGCTCCATTTACTAAATTTAAATCAGCCACAAAACTTCCGCCATTAGCATCTAAGGTAACGCTACCGTCAACATTTGCAACTTCAGAAGCTGCTGGCACACCATCAGGGTTCCAATTATTAGCTTCCAACCAACCGTTGTTTCCGGCACCACCGTCCCAATTATATACAGTTACTGTTGGTGCTATGGCTGTAGGATCCCAATTATCTGAACCTTCTAATACAATTTCTGGCTCATATAAATCAGCTTCAGCTTGGTTTACCATAGCTCTTAAACCTGCCCAATTTGCTCTACCACTCATATTGGCACCTGCTCCCGTATTCATCCATTCATATAAATGAAGATCTGTGCTCGTATCGGAATAAGTCATATTCCACTTGTCACCCCAACCTTCTGGATGGATTTTATCAGTCATAGTACAATATAGCCATGCTACTTTAGGGTATTCATGCCAAGGACGACCAAATCTTACTAAAGCACCGTCATCTCCAGCCCTAGGACTAGGGGTTTTGTAAGTTAAATCACACTCGTAAAACACAAAACCATAAGTTTGATTAATCGTTGAAGAAGGAGCTGTTATCCAGCCACCTCCAAAGCTTCTAATTTCGCACTGGCCAAAAAACCCAACGCCGCGACCATAAATATAATCCGTTCTGCCCTCAATTACGCAACCTTTAAAATAGGCTCTTGAAGTCTCAGCCATCCAAAAATAAATGGTGTCTTGGTATGCCAATATATCACAATTAACAAAGACATTTCGATCAGCTTGCAAGGTGATAGCTTGAGCTTGACCAAGAATTGGAGCGTTATTCTGAATGGTTATATTTTCTGCTCTAAAATCGTTAGCCATAACAGTAAGTGTTGCCGCTGTTCTAAGTAAATCAGTATTACCTGCATATGGAGCTACTTTCGCATCTGGACACAAATCAGCTTTCACAGTACCAGTTGAACAGTTATAGATACCATATGATATAATGGTTTCCTCTCTACTTTCTCCAATAAGAGTGATATGTATTTTATTGGCAGGAAGTAAAAGTTTTTCTTCATAAAGTCCACGTTTCACGTAAATTATTGTTGGTGTTGCTAGTGTACCTGGAGAAGCTGCATCAAAAGCTGCTTGCAAAGAGGTGAAGTCTCCAGTTCCATTAATATCAACTACAATGTCTGGACTAAAATTTTGAGCAAAGGTTGCATGTGACAACAAAAGACCAACAAAGAAGAGGCCAAGGGTTTTTAATAATTTCATAATAAAAGGTAGTTTTGTTTAATAAAGTTTAGTTTAAATGACGATATATACTATCTTAATAAATTGAATATTTTATTTAATTAAGATAAAACAATATTGTAATCGATTACAAAAATAAGATGTTACTTAATAAATAGTATGGTCAAATTACAATAACTAGGGTGTCAAATAACAAATGATTATTTTAAGTTATATTGCATTTTGGTGAAATGAGATAGCTCAGAATTCTGAAATTCCATTTGGAATTAACATATTCAAACAATAAAGTACCTACATATTGAGATTTTATTTTTAATGTTAATCGTTCAATATCCTGAAACTGTTATATAATTTGAACAAATCCGTAATTAGGCTTCTTTTACAAATTATTCTAATTTTGTTAGGACTTCTTAATAAGAACCAATTTCAATGAAAATACTTGGAAAAATATATTTATTTATTTTAATGTTTTTTTTGCTCCCCAATAATATATTAGGGCAACAAAATTTTTCAGTGGAACATTTTTTAGTTGAAGATGGACTTCCGCACAACATAGTAAGCCAAATTATTCAAGATAAGAAAGGATTTATTTGGTTGGCTACTTTTAATGGTCTTAGCAAATATGACGGTTATACTTTTCAAAACTATAAAACACAATCATCAGATAAAGTTTTAATGAAGGATAACCGCATCGATAAAATCACAGAAGATAGATATGGTCGTATTTGGATAAAATCTAACGCATATGAAACATTTACCTACTGTTTCAATCCTAAAACTGAAACCTTTTGGAGTACTGAGCTAATTCCTAATATGCCAAAAGAAGGATTCACACAAAGTAACATAAAAGTAAATAAATCTGGATTGGTATGGCTACTTTCCGAAAGTGAAGGATGTATTTTGGTTTCCGACTCTTTATTTACAGCCAAAATATATAATAAAAAGGCTAATACACTCAATGCATCTGCTGTTTATTCTGTTTATGAAGATAAGCAGAATAATTCATGGCTTTTAACGAATAATGGCTTAACACTTGTTAAATCGGGTAAACTAAGTGAACCTATTAGTTACTTTTCAAATCAAACAGGAAAAGCTAATTCTTTCTTTACCGCTGTTGAGCTCAATGATGAGATTTGGTTTGGAGGATCTAACGGAATAATAGCTAAGTATTCAAAAAACGGTCACTCTTTTAGAACACAAAAATTGGAATTGGATGCTGATATTACTTGGATGAATAAGCTAAATGAACAGACAATTATTGCTATAACAGACCAAAAGGGTTTTTGTACCATTAATATTTACACCGGAAACATCCAATTTTATAATTCCAAAACCCAACCAGGTCTTGTAACCAAGAATATGGCTGCTGTAGCCCTCACACAAAACAGTCAACTATGGTATGTAAATAATCAAGAAACTGGCATCTATCTTTTTGATTTTTCTAAACAAAAACCTTACTATTACCCATCTATTTCAGAGGGATTAATAAGACCTGTCAGACCTACAAGACCTTATGTCATTACTGATTATAAAGGAGATATTTGGGTACAACCTTATGGGGGTGGGTTTTCAAGATTCAATCCAAGCAATCATGAACTCATTCCATTTAAATATAATGGTTATTTTCCCAAGGGGAATTTTACAAATAATTTCGTCTCTGCTTTTTTAGACAACCAAGGAAACTTATGGTATAGTACCGAATCAGCTGGTTTAGTGAAAGTTGTATTTGGCGAAAACAATTTCAAAACATCTAGTGTAACCAATAAACTAATACAGTCTTCTACGAAAGATGTGAGATCTATTTTTCAGGATAAAACCGGGAATATCTGGGTAGGTAACAAACAAAACCAAATTATTATTTTAGACAAAAATTTAAATAAAATTGGTAGCCTTTCTTCCTCGGGACAATTAAAAGAAAATTCCAAATGGAATAAACCAGCATATAGCATCATGCAAGATAGCCAATCGAACGTTTGGATTGGTACTCGTGGAGATGGACTCTATAAATTAATCCCTCTAGATATTCCGTTTACTTATAAAGTCATTAATTTTAAAACGGATAAAACAAATCCTTATAGCTTAACTAGTAACGATATTTATAGTGTTTATCAAGATAAAGAGAATCGAATTTGGATAGGAACTTTTGATGGTGGTGTTAACCTTATAGATAGCAATGAACATGGAGAGACACGTTTTATTAACTACAAAAATAAATGGAAATCTTACCCTATTGATAATTTTAACAAAGTACGTTGCATAAAACAAACTTATGAAGGACTTATATGCGTTGGGACAACCAAAGGGTTACTTGTATTTCATCCCAACAAAGTGCTTAATACGCCTTCTGCAATAAAAAAATATGAAGTTGGGTTTGATAATAGCCATATTGGGCTAAATGGAAATGACATCATAGATATTTGTATCACTAAGAAAAAAGAAATTTTTATCGCGACTACTTCTGGAGGCATTAACAAGGTAGCTAAAAAAGATTCTTTTGGGTTTCCCGTAGCGTTTAAAAGTTTTACTAAAAAAAACGGTTTGCCTTCAGAGAATATTCTTTCGCTATTGGAAGATTCTGACAGCAAAATATGGATTGTAACTGATTACACCTTATCTCGTTTTAACCCTAATCAAGAATTTTTTGAAATCTTCCATGAGGTAAAGAGCGTTATATCCAATTATAACTTTTCTGAGGCTACAAGATTACAATTAAATTCTGGCGAATTGCTATTTGGATATTCAGAAGGTATTTTGCATTTCTTTGCAGACCAAATAAAGACTAATAATTTCTCTCCTTATTTATCATTATCCAATCTTCAACTTTTTAACCAAAAAGTTTCAATTAATAAATACACCCCATTAAGCTTATCCATTGACAATTGTAACGAATTAGTTTTATCGCATAATCAAAATTTCTTTACCATTGAATTTGCGGCATTAGATTATAAAAACCCTACAAATATTAATTATTCATACAAATTAGAAGGATTTGATAAAAATTGGAATTACCTCCAGACACATGGATCGGCAACCTATACTAATGTACCCAAAGGCAACTATGTTTTTAAAGTAAAATCAACTAATAGCCAAGGCATTTGGGCAGATAATGAACGTCAACTACCCATAACCATCAAACCTTCCATATGGAATAGCAACTTATCTTATGTTATATATACGGTTTTTCTAATCGCCCTCTTTCTACTTATCAACTATACTTTAATTACAATTTATCGTTTAAAGACCAAAGTGAAGCTAGAAAAGGAAATGTCTAACATGAAGCAAAAATTTTTCATAGACATCTCTCATGAATTGCGCACACCTCTAACCCTGATTTCTTCACCTATAGAATATTTAATAAATGATACCAGAACTCCCGAAACAATAAAAAAACAACTTTCTTATATAGCCCATAGTTCGAATAGGCTGCAAAGACTTGTAAATCAAATTTTAGATTTCCGTAAAATTCAAGATACTAGAATTAAAGTTTCGGAAATAAATATAGTCGAGTTTGTAAAAAACATTTTTAACGATTTTATAGAAGTCGCAAAAGAACAAGAAATTAATTTCACTTTTCAGAATAATGCAGAGGATGTGAAAATTTGGGCAGATAGAAATGCACTTGAAAAAATCATAATGAATCTTTTATCTAATGCCTTTAAGTATACCCCAAAAGGGAAATCGATTTCTGTACAAATAATAAAAAGCGAAAAACAATTAGGGATTCATTTTATTGATGAGGGAATTGGTATTCCAAAAGAAAACCAAAGTAAGTTATTTACCCGTTTCGTTTCGTTTAGCAATAAAAGTAATAACCCTAGTACTGGAATTGGTTTGTCTATGGTTAAAGAACTTGCCGAAAAACACAATGCTAAATTGTATTTTGAAAGTGAACCAGAACAAGGAAGCTCGTTCTCTATATACTTTATATTAGGTAAGGGTCATTTCTCAGGAGAAGTTGACTTTATTAAAGCCAAAGAGGATCAAGCATCAGAAACCAATCTGGTCCTTTCTTCAAAAATAGTCGCAACTGACAATCCTGAAAAAATAAGAGTTTTAGTTATTGAAGATGAGCCAGAATTGCGTTCGTTCATTAAAAGTATTATTGAAGACAAATATGAAGTTATAGAAGCTGAAAATGGTGAATTAGGATACGAATTGGCGGTAAAAGAAAATCCAAACTTTATTGTGAGTGATATTATGATGCCAAAACTAAATGGAGTTGATTTGCTGAAAAAGATTAGAAACAATATAAAAACCAGTCATATTCCAGTAATTCTACTTACTGCTAAAGCTAATATAGAAAGTAAACTTGAAGGACTTTCTTATGGTGCCGACGATTATATTACCAAACCATTTAGTGTCTCTTACTTCCTCGCTCGAATTGAAAACCTACTAAATCAAAGGAATCGATTGCAAAACATTTTTGGTGTTTTAGATAAAAACGAGTTCAAAGATTTTAACTCTATGCCTTGTTTAATCACAGACCAAGATGAAGAAATTATGAAAAAAGTTATGCTTGTTATAGAAGAAAACATAGATAACAACAATTTTTCAGTAGAGGAATTAGGCTCTAATATTGGACTTAATCGAACTACACTTGGCAATAAAATCAAAAGTCTAACTGGATATACCCCTGTAGAATTCATAAGAGACATCAGAATAAAGAAAGCTGCACAATTAATTACTAGTAGCCAATTATTAATAAAGGAAATCGCATTTATGACAGGGTTTTCAGATATGAAATATTTTAGTAAATCCTTTAAAAATAAATATGGTATTACACCAATGGAATATCGAAAACAAAATAAGTAAGCATTGCCAATAAAAATATGGGCTTACAACAATTAATTGTCCAACTTTTTGTTGCAAGTCCACATTTGAAGTGTACAATAATAAGGACAAATTTTAACAGATTGCTATTAACGTACTCTTTTCTCCGCATAACAAAACCGTAATCACTTAATAAATAAGTTTTACGGTTTTTTTTTATTTTTTTAAAACATATAATTATTTGTACAGTAAATCTATTTAAACATATCTATATATAAATTAACAAGTCAATATACATAGTTTTTTATTACAGAATACCACAGATTATAGCCCGCTTCATTCATATGCAACCCGTCTTTTATAAACAGTTCTTTCTTTATTTTCCTGTTTTCTAGCATAATGTCCCACACGTTTGCAAATTCTAAAGAATCATCTTCCTCACATATTTTCTTTAATTTCTTATTGAGTTTTATATACTTTCTTTTCAAATGCCACCTTGCAATACTTGGTTTTGGGGAGATTAATATAATTTGAGTTGATGCATTTTGCTCTTTTATTTTTGAAATAATAACGGAAAATGTATTCAATATCTCTTTCCGTCTTTTCTTATCTGAAATATCATTATCTCCTTCATAAATAAAAACTTTTTTTGGCTTATATTTTAAAATAAGATCATCGGTATAATTCAATAAATCGATAGTTTGGGACCCACCAAACCCTGAATTTATAATTTGATACTCAGGGAAAAGTTTTTGAATATCTTTCCACATTCTAACACTTGAACTACCTGTAAAAACTATTGTCTCTTGTGAAGGAATCCAAATACTGTCATATTTTTGATTTATTAAATTTACTTCACTTTTAAAACGAATACTGGTTTGTGACTGACAAAAAAAGCCTGATAGAAAAATTGTAAAAAATAAAAATCTCATGCTATATCAATTTGAAACACTAAAATACTTATTTTAAATAAAAAACCGTTACAAATTAATGCAACGGTTAATAATTTAACCAACAAGATTTATATGCTTATTTTGCTGCGATTTTAAAATTGTTATTTATGTTTTCTCCATAAACATTTAATATGTAAATTCCTGATAATTTTTTATTAGCAATTTTCAAAACAAAGCGTCCATTTCCTTGAAACTCCATCTTGTCTTTGATTATTACTTTTCCTGTTACATCGGTTAAAGTAGCTGTTAAATAAGATTGTTTGTTTGAAGGTATGTAAATATTTATTTGGTTACTCACAGGATTTGGGTAAACAAAAATTTCGTTTTTATTTTGACTGAATTTTTCATTACTCAACAATACATTTTGATATAAGTCCAATACTTCAGTGGCATTCAGTGCGTAATTAAATATTTTAAGTTCATCTAATTGCCCTTTATAAGGTGAAGGGGCTGTGCCTCCCAACAACTCGAGTTCGCCTATGTTACCTAATATCAAATCACTAACTTCTGCAACTCCCGTAACTCCGGTTTCATCAAGGTCTGTTACAAAATTACCATTTAAATATAATCTTAATTTATGTGCTAAAACATCTCGCATTACAACTACATGCTCCCAATTATCAGTAAAAAATAGAGTTCCGCTTGTTTTTAATTCTTTTTTTGTAACGTCGTCATCAATAGCAAAACGCAATTCGCTGCTTTTGAATTCCACATTAAAGCGCTTACCTGTTGCACCAGTTGTAACATTTTTGGTGAAAGAGCCTTTACACAGCAAATAGGCACTTGATGTTGTACCTGTTGGCAATAAATTAGATGCTGCCTTCATCCATAAAGAAATAGTAAAAGAACTTTTATTTAGATATAATTGATCTTCATTTGGAATATTTACCATGTACGTATCATCTGGTGAAGTCAAAAAATCTATAGCATTATTTGCTTTTCCTTCTACCCTAACACTTGTGTTATCATAATTTGTGTCTAATACCCCATGATTAATGAAGCTTGTATTGTCGGTAATTTGTCCTCCATCAAAAGGCGCTTCATTAAATGGCCACTAGCCAACAATCCCTTCAGGAATATCGGCTATGGTTCTAAAAGTCCACACATCGCCTGTTGCGCTTCCTTTATTATTTGAAGCATCAATTCTCCAATAGTAATTTGTTGCAGAACTTAATCCAATTACTTGGTAAGATGGCGAGGCAGAATAAGCTATATCAGATAACTTAGTAAGATTAGAAGCTTCTTCACCAAAATAAACGGCATAGTTTTCTGTATTTGAACTTCCTGCCCAAGTTAATGTTAAATTACCGCCTGATAATTCTACGAAATTAAATCCCATATTCGGCTTAGGTGTTGTTGCTTTAGTTGGTGCTGATGGAATAGCTGGTGTTGTTAGTGATGCAACAGCGCTATAAACAGATGATTCCGTTGCATTTGTAGCCTTAACACGATAATAATACTTTGTATTAGGGATTAAACCCGTGTCATTATAGCTATTTACATCTGCCCCCAAAGTTGCTATTACTGTAAAACTAGTGCCGTTTGTTGAGCGCTCTAAAACATTGTTATCTTCGTTATCTGCGTTATCATTCCAATTAACAGTTAATGAACTGCTTGGTGGTACTTCTACTGAAGTGGCATTGGTAAAATTAACATTTGATGGTGGTACTATAAAATCTGGTGCTGGGGTATTTACCAACCCATTAATGTATACTTCAATATTTAAATAAGGTGCATTTGATGTACTTACGGTTAAAGCATCGGCTGCATTATTTTTATCTAAGCCATTAGTGTCTTCCCACGCATCTGGCATACCATCATTATCAGTATCTAAAGGTGTTGGAGCACCATAAACATGACCAAGACCACCGTTTATAAATGGTAAATCATACTCACGGTACACATAAAATGCTTCAGTTCCTTTAGACATTAATTCAGCTACTAATAAGCTATCAACTTGATCTCTTTTTGGGTAAGAAGCACCTACTTTTAACACTATATTATCAAAAGCCTCTTGTGCAGTTAATGGAGCATTTTTTACTGGGTAATCATACGGCGTTGTTTGCAAACTTGAAACATCGCCCGTAGGGTAACCTGTCAAATCTTCTGACACTAAAGTTCCATCTAATACACCATTCTTATTATTATCAAAATAATTTCCCGAACCATATAAGTAGAAATTTGAATTCCCTCTATTAAAAGGTGTAGATACTGAATTACTAGTATGTGGCCCTCCAATAAAATAGTTGTTAATAATGTTTACTTCAGAAACCCCTGCGGAATCTCCTCCCATAATATAGGCATCTCCAGATTCTGAATGCCCATAAGTATTGCCATAATTACCCCAATTGTAAACCACGTTATTTACAAATTCATTAATTCCTTTTACTTTAGGATTTCGAGTTTTATTACTTATATATAAATTTCCTATTAAACTTATTTTTCCATCAGAAGGCTGAATTAATCCTCCTGCTGAGTGATTATGTCGGTGTAAACCTTGACCGATAATAGAATTTTGAACTGTTATATTATCTGGACTTGAGCCTTTGTTATCCCAATTAATTGAAAACACCTCATCAGTACCCCAAGTAAATGTCATATGGTCAAAAATCATATTAGCACCGTTTGATAACCCCGAAGCATCTTGGTTTTTAGCACCACCCACATAACGAATACGCACATATCTAGCTATGGTATTACTTGCTCCTGTAAACGTTACCCGAGGACCAGCTAATACAATACCTTCACCTGTTGCTGTTTGTCCGGCAATGGTTGTATTCTTTGCTACTACAATTTGTGATTGTAAATTAATAATACCACCAACTTTAAAAATTACAAATCGACCTTCTTGACTAACGGCATCTCGAAACGATCCTGGACCATTGTCGTTTAAATTGGTTACTAAATATATTTGAGGGTTAGCATGCCCTCTGGCTCCTGTGGTATATCTGCCAAAACCTGTAGCTTCAGGAAATGCCAATGTTTGGGCTATTAAATTCCCATAGGTCAAGACCATTGTGGCAGTTATAAAAATTTTAGGTGCATGCCTTAATAGTAAAGTTTTTAGTCTCATAAAAATTGGTTTTAGAAAAGTTGTTACCACAAATTAAAAGTAATTATTTTTTTTTCATAAAGAATATTGTACTAATAAAACAAGAAAACTGTACAAAACCATTGATAGATATAATGAGTAAAAAATGAATTATTTAAAACAAACTGCATGCTTCTAATAATTTAGTTCTTCTTCTTAAAAAAAAAAACAAACTCAATCCATTAAAAAAAGCCCTCTAATAAAATATTAAAGAGCTTTGGTGTTTTAGTTCTGATGCTAATTTAGTTTTATCTCAATTCTGGAATTTTACAAACATCCATATCTCCATAATCTAAATTCTCTCCTGCCATTCCCCAAATAAATGAATAATTACTAGTGCCAGAACCAGAATGTATAGACCATGGTGGAGAAATTACCGCTTGGTTATTTTGCATCCAAATATGTCTGGTTTCTTGTGGTTCTCCCATAAAATGACATACCGATTGTCCTTCTGGAATTTCAAAATAGAAATACACTTCCATTCTACGGTCATGTACGTGTGCTGGCATGGTGTTCCAACTACTTCCTACTTTTATAGACGTCATTCCCATTTGTAGCTGGCAAACATCAACCACACTGTTTACAATATATTTTCTTAAGGTACGAGCATTCGCAGTTTCTGGTGAGCCTAACTCGATAACTTCAACATCATCAGTTCCAATTTTCTTTGTTGGATATGCTTTATGAGCTGGTGTTGAATTGATATAAAATTTAGCTGGGTAACTACTAGATTTACTAGAAAAAAGAACTTCTTTATTGCCTTGACCAACGTATAAAGCCTCTTTATGGTTTAATTCGTAAGCAGTGCCATCTACGGTTACCATACCGGTATCACCTATGTTAATAATACCCAACTCTCTTCTTTCTAAAAAATACGGCGCTTTAAGTGGGTCGATAGTTTCTAAAGTAATGGCTTTATTTACTGGTAAAACCCCTCCTGAAATAAAACGATCGTAGTGTGAATACACCAAATTTACTTTATCTGATTCAAAAAGGTTTTCAATTAAAAATTCATTTCTTAATTGCTCTGTATCATAACTTTTTACTCCTTGTGGACTTGATGCGTAACGCGATTCGTAAGTGATTGACATAATTTTATAATTTTAGTTTTTATAAATAATTGTAGTGTTTGGACACCAATATATGCAATTTAAACAATAAAAACGGTTAAACTGATGGCTCCGTGTGCGCCAACAACCAAACATTGTTCAATATCGGCCGTTTTTGATGGTCCCGAAATAAAAACCCCAAAGGTTCTATCTCGTTTAGAAATTGCCTCGAAAACTTGGTGCATATGCAAATAAATATCATTTTTTGATATTACCAAAATTAAATCGTTAGTAATAAATGGTAAGGCACGAACTATAAAATCGTTTTCGGTAACCCAAATAGCACCATTTTCGGCAACCGCCAACTCCCCTTTTATAATCGCTAAATTGATATCTTCTAAGGTATGTGGATCTATTTCTTTGGAAATTGCAATAGTTCCCAATTGAGATAGTTTTGTTGTTGAAACTATTTTAGATGCATTTGGATAAAGCTTTTTTATTTCTTCGTCCAATAGTGCTTCATTATCTAGTTGAACAGCCCTACCTCCAACAAATTTTAGATTTTCAACAAAAGTTTCAACCAAATTGATGTCTTCATCAAAAAAATCTAAATTAATTTCGGGTAAAGGCAACCCATCTGGTTTATTCTTTTTAACTGCGTTTAGGATAGATTCTCTACTCATTTTTCTTTCTTTTTTTGTACCATTCATCAAAATTATCGCCTTTCACTTCGGGTAAATCTCTAGCTTTTCCCCAAGCATTTAGTTTAGAATACACCATAAAACGTGGGGTATGTTTCAACATAAAACGTGATGATTTTCCAACAAAACCATAAATTTTGGAATTTGCCAACACATTGCCTGCCATTTTTAAAACGTTCTTTTTAACAATTGGTTGCGGCACCTCTTTCACAATAACTTGGCGCCATTTATACAACTGTTCGTGAATGTTGATTTTTACGGGACAAACATCTGAACATGAACCACAAAGTGTAGATGCAAACGGTAAAGAACTGTGTTTTTTTAAATCGATTCCTGGTGATAAAATAGAACCAATAGGTCCAGGAATAGTTGCTTTATAACTATGACCGCCACTACGTCTGTAAATAGGGCACGTATTCATACAAGCACCACAGCGAATGCAGTGTAACGACGCTCTAAAGTCTTCACGACTTAATTGTTCGGTTCTGCCATTATCAACAATAACAATGTGCATTTCTTTATCCGGTTCTGGTTTATTGAAATACGACGAATAGGTTGTAATGGGTTGCCCGGTGGCGCTTCTAGCCAACAAGCGCAAAAAGATACCTAAATGCTTTTCTTGCGGAATCAATTTTTCCATCCCCATACAAGCTATATGTACTTTTGCAAGATGCGCACCCATATCGGCATTACCTTCGTTGGTACAAACAACAAAGCCTCCTGTATCGGCTACGGCAAAATTAACGCCAGTAATAGCAGCATCGGCTTTTAAAAATTTACTGCGTAGATGCTTTCTAGCTTCAGCTGTAAGGTATTGAGGGTCGCCATCACATGGTTTCGTTCCTAAATGTTCTTGAAACAATACATCAACTTCTTCTTTCTTTTTATGAATAGCAGGCAGTACAATATGACTGGGAGGTTCTTGTGCCAATTGCACGATGCGTTCACCTAAATCGGTATCGATTACCTCTATATCATGTTTCTCTAGATAGGGGTTTAAGTGGCATTCTTCAGTAAGCATCGACTTACTTTTTACTATTTTTTTCGCATTGTGCTTTTGAAGGATGCCGTGTACAATTTTATTGTGTTCTTCGGCATTCGCTGCCCAATGTACTGTAACACCATTTTTTTGAGCATTTTCTTCAAACTGAAGAAGATAGGTATCTAAATTAGATAGTACGTTCGCTTTAATGGCAGAGGCATAATTACGGAGTTCTTCCCAACCCTTTACTTTATGCGCCGATTTATCACGTTTTTGTCTAACAAACCATAAGGCTTTGTCGTGCCAATCTACTTTTTCTTCGTCTTTATTAAATATTGCTGCTTCGTCTGCGTGTGCCATAATTTAGATACTGCTATTTAAAATTTCTGCTATGTGCATCACCTTTAAAGGTTGCTTATTTCTATTTATCAACCCTTCTAAATGCATTAAACACGAGTGGTCTGCGCCTGTAACTACTTCTACATCGCTATCCAAATGATCCTGAATTCTATCTTTTCCCATTTTTACCGAAATGGCTTCTTCAAATACTGAAAACGTTCCTCCAAAACCACAGCACTCATCTACCCTATTCAATGTTTTTAATTCCAAACCTTTAACTTCTTTTAATAGGTTTTCTTCTGTGGAATAATGCGCATCCATACGTTCTGAACAAGAGCCTAAACGCAACCCGCGAAGTCCGTGACAACTTTTATGTATACCAACTTTATGTGGAAACGATGCGCCTAAATCGGTTTTACCCAATACTTCGTAAATAAACTGACATAACTCGTACGTGTTTTTTCTAACACGTTTTACATCATCGGTTTGTTCTAAAATATCGAAATGTTTTTTAACATGATATACACAACTTCCTGATGGTCCGACGATGTAATCGAACTCTTTAAAATTTTCAACAAATAATTGACAAATTCCTTTTGAATCATCTTCATATCCAGAGTTACCCAATGGTTGCCCACAACAAGTTTGCCCCATAGGATACACAACTTCAACTCCTAATTTTTCCAAGAGCTCTAAGGTTGCAATACCTACTTGTGGATATAATTGATTGATGTAACAGGGTATAAATAAACCTACCTTCATTTTCTTGCTTTTATTAACTTCTTGAAAGACCGAGTGCCAAACCTCTTAATTCTGCTAAACCTCGTAAACGCCCAATAGCTGTATAACCTGCATAAGCTCGATTATCTTCTAAATCTTGTAACATTTGGTGCCCGTGGTCTGGACGCATTGGTAATTGAGTGTTTCGTTTTTTCTCTATTTCTAAAACAGCTTTTACCACTTCGTACATATCTGTAGAACCTTCTAAATGATTATCCTCAAAAAAACTTCCATCTGCTTCTCTTTTTACATTTCTTAAATGAAGAAAATGAATTCGGTTTGCAAATTTTCGAATCATTTTAGGTAAATCGTTATCGGGATTGGCACCTAACGACCCTGTACAAAATGTAATTCCGTTTGAAGGGCTATCAATAAAACCAACCAAATCTTCCAAATCTTTTTCAGATTTTATAATTCTAGGCAATCCCATAATATCCATTGGCGGATCGTCTGGATGAATTGCCATTACAATACCATGTTCTTCACAAACAGGAATAACTTCATTTAAAAAATAGGATAAATTGGCTTTTAAATCGGCATGCGATAAGTTATCGTATTGTGCAATCATCTCTTTAAAAACAGGAATGGTTAAATCGTCCACTGTACCTGGTAAGCCTTTCAACACATTATCTTCTAAATGCTGTTTTTCTTCTGAAGTCATTTCTGAAAAACGCACTTTAGCTTGTTCCAAAATTTCTTGAGTATATGAATATTCAACACCATCACGCTTCATGATGAATTTTTCAAAAACAGCCATATCTACTTTATCAAAACGTAATGCTGTACTGCCATCTGGTAATTTCCAAAATAATTCGGTACGTGTCCAATCTAAAACTGGCATAAAATTGTAACACACATTTTTAATACCACACGCGGCAACGTTCCTTAAACTTTGTTTGTAATTTTCAATGCGTTGTAAATAATCGCCTTTGCGTAGCTTAATGTTTTCGTGAATTGGAATACTTTCTATAAATGCCCATTCTAAATCATGAGCTTCAATAAGGTTTTTAACTTTTAAAATCTCATCAACTTCCCAAATTTCACCGTTTGCAATATGATGTAAAGCTGTTACAATACCTGTTGCTCCTGCTTGTTTTATGTATGATAACTTTACAGAGTCATTTACTCCAAACCATCTAAATGTTTCTTGCATTTTACTTAAATATATAATTAAACACCACTAAAAGCACTAAATCCTCCATCAACGGGTATTGTTATTCCTGTTACAAATTTTGAAGCATCTGTGCATAAATAATGAAGTGCGCCATGTAATTCGTCAGCATCACCAAAACGTCTCATTGGGGTATTTGCTATAATGGTATTTCCTCTATCGGTGTAACTTCCATCTTCATTTAATAATAATGCTCTATTTTGATTTCCTATAAAAAATCCTGGAGCAATGGCATTAACACGTAACCCGTCGCCATATTTTAAAACCAACTCTACTGATAACCATTTTGTAAAGTTGTCAATAGCTGCTTTTGATGCTGAATAGCCTGCTACTCTGGTTATAGCTCTTTCTGAAGCCATAGATGAAATATTGATAATAACACCTTGTTTGTTTTTAACCATTTCTTTACCAAAAATGATTGAAGGGATAATGCTTCCGAACAAGTTTAAATCGACTACTTTTTTAAAGTCGTCTATATTTATATCAAAAAACGATTGTGCTGGTCCTACAGTTGCTCCGGGCATATTACCTCCAGCAGCATTGATTAGTACATCAATCCTTCCGTATTTTGCGATTATTGCAACGGCAACTTCTTGAAGACTTTTTTCTTCAACCACATTACAAACATATCCATCTACTTTATTGCTAATCGATTGCATTCTTTTTACAGTTTCATCAACTGTATCTTGCTTATAATGTAAAATAATTACTGTGGCGCCTTGTTCTAGCAAATAGGTTGCCATACTGCCTCCTAAAACACCTCCTCCTCCAGTAACAAGCACTACTTTATTTTCTAAACTAAATAAACTCATAATCAATTTAATGTTTTTTTTCTTCAAATCACAAATTTAAACATCTCATCCACAAATACTGCCCTGTACTGTACTGTATTTTTAATTTCAAATGAAAATACAGTAGTTATTAATACTTTGAAGAATTATAAGTAATTAATATCCAAATACTAAAACTATCAATTACACACTCTCTTAATGTGAAAAAATATCCTTTCGAAATGTATTTTCTAAAATTAATTATTTTTTTTTAGTAAATTACAGTACAGTACAGGATAGAAACATTATTATCTTGATTTATTTTCGCTTAGAAATATTATAATAATACTCATGAATACACTTGCAAAAAAATTTAATTACGTTGACTACTTATGGGATGATGATAAAGCAAATGCTTTAGGTGATGACCAAGTTGCTTTATTTTTATACCGCTCTAATATATTAGGAGCCGATTTAAGAATCACTAATTACGGAGGTGGAAACACCAGTTGTAAAACTATTGAAAAAGACCCTTTAACGAATGCGGACGTTGAGGTTATGTGGGTAAAAGGTTCTGGTGGCGATATTGGTACTTTAACACGTTCTGGAATTGCAGGTTTGTACACTGATAGATTACGCGATTTAAAAAAGGTTTATGGTGGTTTAGCTGATGAAGACCGCATGGTTGGGCTTTTCAACCACTGTATTTATGACTTAGATAGCAAAGCACCTTCTATTGATACTCCACTTCACGGATTATTACCATTTGCACATATAGACCACTTACATCCAGATGCTTTAATAGCTGTTGCTGCTGCGAAAGACAGCGAAAAAGTGACTAAAGAAATTTGGGGTGATTCTATGGGATGGGTGCCTTGGCAACGTCCTGGTTTCGATTTAGGTTTGCAATTGGAAAAATGTCTAGCTGATAACCCAGGAATTCGCGGCATCGTTTTAGGAAGCCATGGTTTATTTACTTGGGGAGATACATCTTACGAATGTTATATGAATAGTTTAGAAGTTATAGAAATGGCTTCTGAATATATTGAAAACAAGATAAAAGAAAAAGGTTCTGTTTTTGGCGGTCAAAAAGTAGAAAGCTTACCAAAAGAAGAACGTTTAGAGAAAGCAGCTCAATTGATGCCTTTATTAAGAGGCCTATGCTCTTCTGAGAAAAGAATGATTGGTCATTTTTCTGATAGTGATGTGGTACTAGAATTTATAAACAGTAATGATTTGGCTAGATTAGCACCGTTAGGAACTTCTTGTCCAGACCATTTCTTAAGAACAAAAATTCAACCTTTAGTACTTACTCTAGATAAAAATGAAGATTTAGAAGATTCAAAAGCCATTCTTGAAAAATTAGAACCCGCTTTTGAACAATATAGAAAAGAATACGCCGACTATTACAACACTTGTAAAAAGTCGAATAGCCCTGCGATGCGCGACCCAAACCCTGTAATCATTATTTATCCAGGTGTTGGCATGTTCAGTTTTTCAAAAGATAAACAAACAACACGTGTAGCAAGTGAGTTTTATATAAACGCTATTAACGTAATGCGTGGTGCTGAAGCAATTACTGAATATACATCTTTACCAAGACAAGAAGCGTTTGATATTGAATACTGGTTACTGGAAGAAGCAAAACTTTCTAGAATGCCAAAAGAACAACCTTTATCTCGCAAAGTTGCTTTAGTAACTGGTGCTGGTGGAGGCATTGGTAAAGCAATTGCTGATAAATTAGCTTCAGAAGGCGCTGTTGTTGTGTTAACTGACATCAACGAACAAAGTTTAATTGAAGCAAATGGCACTTACAAAAGGGACGTTTCTACTTATGCAATTTGTGATGTTACCGATACCGAATCTATCGCTTCTGCTTACAAAAAAGCATGTTTAGAGTTTGGTGGTGTAGATATTGTGGTGCACAGTGCCGGTTTAGCTATTTCTAAAGCTTTAGAAGATACTACCGATAAAGACTGGAATATTTTACAAAGTATTTTAGTAAAAGGTCAGTTTGACTTAGCAAAACAATTCTCTGCTATTACTCGCAAACAAGGTTTAGGTGGCGATTATATTTCAATTGCAAGTAAAAACGGTTTGGTTGCAGGACCTAACAATGTGGCGTATGGAACTGCAAAAGCAGCGCAACAACACATGGTTCGATTATTAGCTGCTGAATTAGCAAAAGATAAGGTTCGTGTAAACACCATAAACCCGGATGGTGTTATTGTAGGTAGTAAAATTTGGGAAGGTGCTTGGGCTGAAGGTAGAGCCAAAGCAAACAATATTACTGTTGCAGAACTGCCTGCTTTTTACGCAAAAAGAAATTTATTAAATGAAATTATAACTCCTGCTGATATTGCAAATGGCGTTTTCACTTTCGTGGGAATTCTAGATAAATCTACAGGGAACATTATAAATGTAGATGGAGGTATGGCAAATGCCTTTGTTAGATAAGAAATTTTGAGTTAGTTTTAGTTTGTAAAAAACTTCCATAGCATATTAAAATATATATGGGAGTTTTTTTTTAGAATAATTAAATTATTTTCTATTACAACTCAAACTATATCTATATAAAATTAGCCTACCACTTAAAGAATAAAATTACCAACTCATGAAAATAGAACAAAATCATATACAAGACGTTAACAGTAAAGATTTAAAATCGCATCAAGACCATTTTGATTTTTTATCAAATAGTTTAACAAAAAAAGGTGCTAATGTTAGCGCCATCATAAAAAAATTACAAGACTTTCAAGTGGCCATTCCAAGTTGGGCATTAGGTGCAGGTGGTACACGTTTTGGACGCTTTTCGTTTTTTGGTGAACCTTCAAGTTTAGAGCAAAAAATTGAAGATGTTGGTGTTTTACACGCTTTAACTCAAACTGCTGGTGCGGTATCATTACATATTCCTTGGGACATTCCTCAAGATTACAACGCAATTAAAGAATTAGCAAGTGGTTTAGATATTAAATTTGATGCCGTAAACTCAAACACCTTTCAAGACCAAAAAAATGCGAATGAAAGCTATAAATACGGTTCTTTAAGTAACACCAGTGAAGCTGTAAGGCAACAAGCCATTCAGCATAACTTAGATGTTATTAATATAGGGAATAAACTAGGATCAAAAGCATTAACCGTTTGGTTGGCAGATGGGTCTTGTTTTCCTGGTCAAAACAACTTTCAAACTGCTTTTCAAAACACTCAAGATAGTTTAAAAGACATCTACAAAGGGGTACCAGATGATTGGAAATTATTAATAGAATACAAACCATACGAGCCAAATTTTTATAGTACGGTTATTCAAGATTGGGGTGCTTCATTAATGCTTGCAAATGAATGTGGTAAAAAAGCATATACCTTGGTAGATTTAGGTCACCACCTTCCAAATAGTAACATAGAACAAATTGTTTCTATTTTACAATTAAAAGGTAAATTAGGTGGTTTCCACTTTAATGATAGTAAATATGGTGATGATGATTTAACCGTTGGAAGCATCAAGCCTTATGCCCTATTCTTAATTTTTAATGAATTGGTTTACGGGATGGAAAACAACCCACAGAACCCAGATTTAGCGTGGATGATTGATGCTAGCCACAACGTAAAAGATCCGTTAGAAGATTTAATACAATCCCTTGAAGCCATTCAAGAAGCCTATGCTAAAGCACTTTTAGTAGATCAAAATCTATTAAAAGCAGCACAACTTGATAATGACGTTGTAAAATGCCAAGAAATTTTACAAGATGCCTACAGAACTGACGTGCGTCCGCTATTAGCAAAAGCGCGATTAGAAAGAGGCGGTGCGTTAAGTCCAATTCAAGCATACCGCTCATTAGACGTTAGAAACTCATTAATTAAAGAAAGAGGGAAAAATACCGTAGCAACAGGTTTATAATAGTTTCGCATGATAGACGTAACAGCTGTATTTGATATTGGGAAAACCAATAAAAAATTCTTTCTTTTTGATAAAAATTATAAGGAAGTTTATAAGGAATACATACACTTTGATGAAATTGAAGATGAAGATGGTTTTCCTACCGAAAACTTACCAGCCCTTCAAACTTGGTTGAAAAGTGTATTTGAAAATATTCTTGAAGCATCTGAATATAATGTTAAAGCCATAAACTTTTCAACCTATGGCGCTAGTTTTGTGCATTTAGATGAAAACGGCGAAGTACTTACGCCGCTTTACAATTACACAAAACCTATTGACAAGAATATAATAGATGGATTTTTAGAAAAATACGGCCCAAAAGAGGAGTTCTTAAAAACAACCGGCTGTTTCGATTTAAGTTTATTAAACTCGGGTTTACAACTCTACTGGCTAAAATACAGCAAACCAGAAGTTTTCAAAAAAATCAAATATTCTTTACACTTACCACAGTATCTCAGTTACGTTTTTACGGGCATCCCGCTAAGTGAATATACCAGTATTGGTTGCCATACAGCGCTTTGGGATTACACTAAAAAAGACTACCACGAATGGGTTTATAAAGAAGAGCTAAATAATATTCTACCCAAAATTGTCTCTACTGAAACGAGTATTAACATGAACTATAATGGAAAACGCATTAAAATTGGTGTAGGTATTCACGATAGTTCGTCTGCATTATTACCTTATGTAAGAAGTGTAAAGAAAAAATTTGTACTAGTTTCTACGGGTACTTGGAGCATCACTTTAAATCCTTTTACAGACCATCCTATTATTGAAGATACGCACGATAAAGATTCTATAAATTACATGCGAATCAATGGAAAACCTGTAAAAGCAACCCGTTTGTTTTTGGGGAACGAATATAAAATTCAGGTTAGAAAATTAGATAAACATTTTGGTGTTGCTGAAGATTACCACCGCCATGTAAAATTTGATTATGAAACATATTCTGAAATTATGAAAGATTTCAAGCATATGTTTAAGTGGGAAAGTTTAATGGATAGCAAGATGCCTTCGGAAACTAAAATATCCTATACCAAGTTTGAGGATGCTTACCACCAATTAATGACAGAATTGGTGTTACTTCAAATAAAAAGCATAAAAGAAGTTATTGGTGGCGACTCTATAAAAAGACTGTACATAGATGGTGGTTTTAGCGATAACGATCTTTTCGTAAAGTTACTATCACATCATTTCAGAAATATGAAATTAAGAACTACAGATTCTTCGTTGGGCTCTGCCTTGGGAGCTGCCATTTCAATTTCAGATACAGAATTGAATTCTAAATTCCTTAAAAAGAACTATTCATTAAAAAAACACGTGCCTTTTATTATAAAATAATTTTACTTTATATCATACTAACTAAATACTACAAAAACCAATGAGCCAAATTAGCACAGAAGCCGAAGAAATAGAAATTATTGCAGGAGGCGAGTTTGAAAGAACGCCTGTACCCCAATCAAAATTAAAAAGTTGGAAAAGCTTTTTAGGTATGTATGCCGGAGAGCATGCAGCAGGAACGGAGTTTGTTATTGGCCCCCTATTTTTAACTACAGGAGTTAGTGCTTTCGACTTAATAATAGGTCTTCTTTTAGGTAATTTATTAGCTGTTCTAAGTTGGCGTTTTTTAACAGCCGAAATTGCAGTTAAAAACAGATTAACGCTGTATTATCAACTAGAAAAAATATGTGGAAAAAATTTGGTTACTGGCTATAATCTAGCCAATGGTATTTTATTCTGTTTTTTAGCTGGTTCTATGATTACCGTTTCAGCTACTGCAGTGGGAATTCCGTTTAACATGCCCATGCCCAAACTAACTGACACTATGCCCAATGGTATTACTTGGATTGTAATTGTACTTGCCATTGGCGCTGTAATATCTTTAATTGCGGCACGTGGATACGATACGGTTTCTAAAGCAGCGAACTGGATGTCTCCCGTTATTGTAATTGGCTTTTTAGTTTGTGGTATTGTTGCTTTAAATCAATTGGGTGTTGCTAGCTTTTCAGATTTTTGGAATATTTGGGGTGAAGGTTCAGAACCTTTACCTGGCCAAATAAAATATACTTTTTGGCATGTTGTTATTTGGTCATGGTTTGCCAATGCCGCTATGCATATTGGTATGTCCGATTTATCAGTATTCCGTTTTGCTAAAAAAGCAAGCTCAGGATGGACAACCGCTGCTGGTATGTACGTTGGTCACTATATGGCGTGGATAGCTGCTTGTTTGCTTTATGCCGTATACTTAAAATCACCTGAAGCATTAACCTTTTTATCAAATGGAGAGGCGCCTTCGGTAGCTCCAGGTCCCATGGCCTATAATGCCATTGGCGTCTTTGGTATTTTGGTTGTAGTTTTAGCAGGTTGGACAACCGCTAACCCAACCATTTACAGAGCAGGCTTAGCATTTCAAGCTATTATGCCAAAAATTTCTACGTTTTGGGTAACCATTATAGCTGGGACTATAGCCACCATAGCGGGTTTATTTCCTGCTTTCGCCATGAAATTATTAGACTTTGTGGCTTTTTATGGTTTCATATTAGCACCTGTTGGAGCGGTTATTGTTTTTGAACATTTCTTTTCTCAAAAATATGGCGTTATTAAAAATTATGCAGAACATGCCAATATAAAGTTCAATAAGTCGGTACTACTGGCATGGGCCATTAGTTTTGGTATCTTTTATTCTTTATCGCTAAAGTTTGATATTTTCTTATCCTTTGTAACCTTACCAACTTGGTTACTATGCGGTGTGTTGTTTCTTGTTTTTAGTAAACAATTTCAAAAAAAATAATAGAAAACAGATTATATCTAAATTAAAATATGAATCCGTAAACATTACTGTTTACGGATTTTTATTTTTCAAACAATACAGTAAAAAACAACAATACATATATCCTTTTAATTAATAGATTTAACAAGCACTTAGTATATTTGCATTACTCTAATCAACTAAAAAGAAGACATTGTATACTATAAAAAGGACTTTAAACAATTCAAACCAGTTAGAATATATTGAAATAGAAAACTCAAATAAATCATGTTATGCAAAAATTTGTGTCAATCTGGGTGCAAGTTTGCAGGAATTAAAACTTGATGGTAAAACTATTATAGAAGATTTATCTCCCTTAACATACAATAACACTTACGCATCGTCTATATTATTTCCGTTTGCCAATAGAATAAAAGATGGTAAATATACTTTTAATGGTAAAGCATTTCAATTTGATATTAATGAAACAGGAAATAATAATGCCCTACATGGTTTGGTTTTTGATAAAACATTTCAGATTGTTAATCAAAAAGAAACAGAAGATTCGGTTTCTATTACATTCGAGTATGTTGAAAACAAAGAATCGAGAGGTTTTCCATACACCTACTCTATTCAACTTGAATATATCATAAAAAAAGATTCGCTAGATGTTAGTATATCGGTTAAAAATACCGATTCCAAAGCATTTCCTTTTACGCTTGGTTGGCACCCTTATTTTAGTAGTAGTGACTTATATAACAGCACCCTAAATTTTGATAGCAACAAACAACTTGTTTTTGATGAGCGTTGTATAACTACAGGTGTTGTTGATGTTGAAAGTGAATCAAATTTTGAGATTAAAGACAAAAATTTAGATGATTGTTTTATTTTAAATACAAATCAAACACAATTTAACACGCCAGATTATAAGCTTTTAATAAGTGCTTCTTCCAAAGATAACTTTTTACAAATTTATACGCCACCAAAAGCAAACACCATTGCTATAGAACCAACCACTGGTGTGTCTGATAGTTTTAACAACAAAATGGGTTTACAGATTTTAAAACCTAACGAAACATATCAACTAAATTGGAATGTTAAATTGATATAATTACTTTAACCCGTTCGGGGTAATTAATGAAAATCAGTTTTTATTTGAAACTCATAAGCTAATTAGAATTTAAATGTCAGTCTGAGCTTGTCGAAGACTTTATAAAAAAACATTTCGACAAGCTCAATGTGACAATTAGTATAAAAAATTGAGTTTTTAGAATAATTACACCCAACGGTTACTTTATTAAAGTATAATGATTAAAAGTAAGATGATAATAATAGCACCCGATGAAATATAAAGTCCATTTCCTGAGGCTCTAACATCTTTCTTAATTTTTCGTACTTCTTTACGCAGTTCCTTTCTTTCAGAAGAACTTAAAGTCGATTTGTCCATAGCTTTAATTTCTTCCAAACGATTCAACATGACTTTAACTTCTGCTGGAATTTCTGTTGGTGCCGGCGCCGTTGTATTTATTGTTGCTTTTTCTGCAGCCATAATAGTGTTTGGAAATGCTACTAATGATAGCATCATTAACAACAAAATAAATGATTTTTTCATAATACCCTGATTTTAAGATTATTTAATATTGTAAAGATACATGATATTAAACTTGAGGAGTTATAACATTTTTAAGACATGTTATATAATTCAAACTTTAAACAAATTTTTACAGAATTATTAAACATGAATATTTATCTTTCATATTCTTTTATCATGAAAATTTATAATAACATGCAAACTTTTGAAACTACCCTTGTAGTTACCCAAAACGATTTAGACGAACTTAACCATGTTAATAACATAAGGTATGTAGAATGGGTACAAGATATTGCCAAAGCCCATTGGTTGAAAAATGCGTCTTCAAAAATTATAAAAGACTATCATTGGGTAATGCTGTCTCATTATATAGAGTACAAAAGTTCAGCTTTATTGAACGATGTTATTAAACTTAAAACCTATGTTATAAATTCTGAAGGTGTTACAACGACTCGCATTGTAGAAATATATAACGACGCCGATAAATTACTGGCAAAATCTGAAACCACATGGTGTCTTATAAGTAGTAAAACAAAACGTCCTTCTCGAATTACGCCCGAAATAATCAATTTATTTAGCTAAATAAGGAAGCGACATACTATACTATCAAAACAAAAGTTATATTTTTACCCAAATTGATTTTTTTTATGAAACGCAGTTTTTACTTTCTTTTTACCATAGTTTTTTTAATGCTTTGGAGCTCTTGCAGAAACGATTTTGACTTTTCTCCAAATACGGGAACCCTACAATTTTCAAAAGATACCGTATATCTAGATACCGTATTTACCAATATAGGTTCGAGTACTTACAATTTAAAAGTTTACAATAGAAGTAATAACGATATTTTGATTCCTTCCATAAGACTCGCTTTAGGGAACACCTCAAACTATCGCTTAAATGTAGACGGTATGGCAGGAAAAACGTTTGAAAACATTCAAATATTAGCAAAAGACAGCTTGTTTATTTTTGTTGAAACTACCATCGATATAAATAATTTTTCCAATCCTGATGGCAAATTTTTATACACAGACCAAATTGAGTTTGATGCTGGGGCTAACCTTCAAAAAGTAGAGTTAGTTACCTTAGTACAAGATGCCGTTTTTATTTATCCCGATAGAGATAACACAACTAAAGTTATTGAAACCCTTAGTTTAGACATAAATGGCGATAAAGTAGAAACTGATATTCAAGGACGTGAATTACTACAAAGTGAGCTCACTTTTACAAACGAAAAACCTTATGTTATTTATGGGTTTGCTGCTGTGCCCAACGGAGAAACCTTAACTATAAATGCTGGTGCACGCGTACATTTTCATGAAAATTCTGGACTGTTAATTTCTGAAGGTGCTACATTAAAAGTAAACGGAACTGCTAGTAGCGATCAAAAACTTTTAGAAAATGAAGTTATTTTTGAAAGCGACCGATTAGAACCCGATTTTGCCAACGTTCCAGGGCAATGGGGCACCATTTGGTTGTTTGATGGCAGTATAAACAACAGCATAAATTACGCCACCATAAAAAATGCCTCCATAGGTATTTTATGTGATGGTAACCCCAATGTACCAACCGAGAAACTAAAAATCACCAATTCGCAAATTTACAATTCCAGTAGCTTTGGTTTAATAGGTAGAAATACCTCTATTACAGGCGAAAATGTGGTGATAAACAACAGTGGACAATCATCCTTCGCTGGTACTTTTGGTGGAAAATATAATTTCACACACTGTACTATTGCCAATTATTGGAATGGTTCCAGACCATTACCTTCTGTATTATTAAATAATTTTATTACTGATGAAGAAGACAACGCCATTGTAACCAGTTTAACCCAAGCCAATTTTAATAGCTGCATTATTTACGGAAACGATAACCCTGAAATTATTTTAGATGAAATTGAAGATGATGCTGTGGTTTTCAACTTTAAGTTTACCAATTGCTTGATTCGTTTTGATAATAGAAATACAACTTTAACTGGACCAAACTACGATTTAAACGATACCAACCACTACGAAGGCAACATTTTTAACAAAGACCCTAATTTTAAAAATGCTAACGAGAACATGTTGATTATTGGTGAAGATTCGGCGGCTATAAACAAAGGGCTTTCTACGTTTGCAAACCAAGTACCGTTCGATATTTTAAATGTTAATAGAACTGCGACTCCCGATTTAGGGGCTTATCAGCATATTGTTTTTCCTGTGGAAGATTGATCATAGATAGTTGAAAAAGCTTACATGAAACTTTATGTTTTCTTACTTTTTATATAAGAAGAACTAATTATATTTACAGTATAACAGTAACAAAAATGAGAAACCTCTATCTGACAATTATTCTTTTGAGCTTTATAAGTTGTGATGCTCAAAGCAAGAAAACCTTATCTGAATACTCCTGTGAATGTATAAATAAAATATCAACAAAATTGAGCCAAGAAAATCTTATATCTGAAATACAAAAATGTGTTAACGAGGGGTATAAAATTCATAAAGATGAAGTCCAAGAAATCACGAAAGAATTTAATGAAAAAAATCCAAATTCAGACATAACTTCTACCCAAAATAACATAAGAAAAGTATTAATTAACAAGCTGGTTAAAGAATGTCCAAAATATTCAGAAATCACATCAGATTTAATTTCCCAGCAAAGATCAATCTCTAAAAATATTATTAAAACAATATCGGATGAAATTTGTGTGGAAATAAATAAATTGGAAGAAACAAAATTATCAGATGAAATTGTAGACCCAATATTTATAAAAGTCGCTATGAAATACGGTAGAGAAATTAACAATGAATACAACCTATCGGACAGAGAACAAATGAGAAAATACAGTTATGATTTATCCTATAAATTAATGGCAGATTGTGAAAAATATAGGGTTTTTGGGGTTCAAAAACGGAAATGACTTATGCTAACATGCGAATAAACTAATAAAGTAATCTAAAAATTAAACCTTTCTTTTGTTACCAATAATTTTATTGGACGCTGTTGCACTTGTCTTGATCTATAAAATCTTGATAAACTTAATAGATTTTTACTTCATTTATCCCATAAAATGACATTTGCTGGTAAGCGCGTTAGGGATTGAAGTGGAAAGCCCACAGCGAGGTACGAGCGAGGACTTGCAACGTAAAGTCCGACCCTTGTGGTAACACCAAAAAAAAAAAATCCCGCTTGTTGCAGGATTTTGAATTTTATAGAAAGACCTCACAGGTTTTAAAAACCTGTGAGGTCTTGTTTTTTTTTATGTTCTTACACAAATAATGGACGTCCTGCCATCATTGCGTTTACTTTTTCTTTAACTGCTTCTAAAACCGCTTCGTTTTCGTGGTTATTGATTACTTCATCAATCAACTCTACTATTTCAAGCATATCGGCTTCTTTTAAACCTCTGGTTGTTACTGCAGCAGTACCAACACGAATACCAGACGTTACAAAAGGCGAACGGGTATCAAATGGTACCATGTTTTTGTTTACAGTAATATCTGCTTTTACCAACGCATTTTCGGCATCCTTACCAGATATGTTTTTGTTACGTAAATCAATTAGCATACAGTGGTTATCGGTACCATCAGAAATAATATTATACCCCTTTTCAACCAACGCTTTTGCTACAGTAGCTGCATTTGCTTTTACTTGCAATTGGTAATGTAAAAAATCATCGGTTAACGCTTCACCAAACGCAATTGCTTTAGCTGCAATGATATGCTCTAATGGACCACCTTGGTTTCCTGGGAATACCGCAGAATCTAATAAAGAAGACATTTTACGTAAACTACCATCTTTTAAGGTAATTCCAAATGGGTTATCAAAATCTTGTCCCATCATAATCATTCCACCTCTTGGACCTCTTAAAGTTTTGTGAGTTGTAGTAGTTACAATGTGGCAATGTGGCATGGGGTCGTTTAAAATACCTTTAGCTATTAAACCCGCAGGATGCGAAATATCTGCCATTAAAATAGCTCCAACGCTATCTGCAATCACTCTAAAACGTTTAAAATCGATATCGCGAGAATATGCAGATGCACCAGCAATGATTAATTTTGGTTGTTCTTTAGTGGCAATTTCCTGAATTTTATCATAGTTTAAAACGCCTGTTTCTTGTTCTACACCATAAAATACAGGATTGTATAATTTACCAGAAAAATTTACTGGAGAACCATGTGTTAAATGCCCACCGTGCGATAAATCAAATCCTAAAATTTTATCTCCCGGTGTTAAGCATGCATGATAAACCGCTGTATTTGCCTGACTTCCAGAGTGTGGTTGCACGTTAACGTATGCAGCACCAAACAAGGCTTTTGCTCTATCAATAGCTATTTGTTCCACTTCATCAACTACCTCACAACCACCGTAGTAGCGTTTTCCTGGATAGCCTTCAGCATATTTATTGGTTAATACAGAGCCTGCAGCTTCCATTACTTGTGGGCTTACAAAATTCTCTGATGCAATAAGTTCTATACCATGTAATTGGCGTTCTTTTTCAGCTTCAATTAGTTCAAAAATTTGTTCGTCGCGTTGCATAAAATTAATTTCTTGTTAAATATTCGGCAAAAGTAACAAATAGATTAGTTAAATTCATCAAAAAACATATATTTACTTCTAAGTTTTTAACGGATTTATTAACGGTTAAGAGAAACCTATTTTTTATACATTTTATTCTATTAAAATGAAAAAAATGTGTACGTTTGAATATAATTCAATAAATATTAAACTTTAAAGTTATGCCATTATCAGCTAACAATCCAGATAGAAAATCGTGGTTACACGTCGATAAAAATTCAGATTTTCCTATACAGAATATTCCGTTCGGGGTATTTTTAACACGTGATGATATCATTACAATTGGCACCAGAATTGGCGATACTGCCATCGATTTGGGTGCGTTACACCAATTAGGGTATTTTGAAGGGATTCCTTTAACCGATGATATTTTTCTTCAAGACACCCTGAATGATTTTATTGCCGATGGCAGAAAAACATGGCGTGCTGTTAGAAACCGTATTGCTCAAATTTTTGATAGCAACAATAAAACACTAAAAGAAAACAAACAGCATAAAGAAATTGTATTGTTTCGTTTAGATGAAATTGAAATGCAATTACCCGTACAGATTGGTGATTATACCGATTTTTACTCAAGTATTGAGCACGCAACCAATGTAGGTTCTATGTTTAGAGACCCTGAAAATGCGTTGTTACCAAACTGGTTGCATATTCCTGTAGCGTACCATGGTAGAAGCTCTTCTATTATCCCATCTGGAATCCCAGTTCACAGACCACAAGGACAAATGCTGCCAAATGGTGCCGAAGTACCTGTATTCGGACCAAGTAAATTAGTGGATTTTGAGTTAGAAATGGCTTTTATTACTACTGTTGCAAACGATTTGGGCGAACCTATCCCTATAGAAGAAGCCGAAGAATACATTTTTGGTTTGGTATTATTAAATGATTGGAGTGCCCGCGATATTCAAAAATGGGAATATGTACCACTAGGACCATTTTTAGCTAAAAACTTTGCTTCGTCCATTTCACCATGGATTGTAACATTGGATGCCTTAGAACCGTATCGTGTCGAGAGTCCAAAACCTCTTAAGCCGCAATTGGAATACCTTCAATATAAAGGCAAAAAAAGTTACGATATTAATTTAGAAGTAGCCATACGCCCAAGCGGAGCTAAAGAAACGATTGTTAGCAAATCTAATTTTAAGCATATGTATTGGAATATGTCGCAACAACTGGCACACCATACTATAAACGGATGTCCTGTAAATTCTGGCGATATGATGGGAAGTGGTACTATTTCTGGACCTACACCCGATTCATATGGTTCGATGTTAGAACTGTCTTGGAAAGGTGAAAAACCAATTAAAATGAAAGATGGTAGCGAGCGTACTTTTATCAATGATAACGATACCGTTATTATGCGTGGTTTCTGCGAAAAAGATGGAACTCGCATTGGTTTTGGTGAAGTTTCTACCAAATTATTGCCTGTTTTTAAACGTAAATAAACTGATTTCATTTATTGCGAGGAACAAAGCTATCTTTTAAATCAAACCAATAATTTAATACACAACTAGTAGCTAACAGGTTATTTAAGTAGTACTCCCTCGTAATGATGTAAAATTTGAAGTATTAATCCTATAATAATTGTAAAAACAAATCATTTTAACGGATTAATTAGCATTTTATCTATTGTTTTAGTATTTTGGCACCCTTATTGAAATACCACCCAAATAAACCAAACATAGAGACCATGATTAGAACATTACTTTCTACATTACTAATCGCATGCATCGTATCATGCAGCACCAGTAAACAAATTGAAAAATCGTTAAGTGCGGGTAACTACGACCAAGCCATTTACAACGCCATTGGTAAATTACGTACCAACAAGGACAAAAAAGGAAAAGCCGATTTTATTGCTATGCTTCAAGAAGCTTACCATAAAGCTAATGAACGTGATTTAACCGATATTAACTTCCTTAAAAAGGATAATAATCCAGAAAATTACCTGCGTATATACGATATGTATGTAGGTTTAAACAAGCGTCAAGAACTTATAAAACCCTTATTGCCACTTGCTATTAATGGCAAAACGGTTAAGTTTAATTTAACAGATTATTCTAGCGACATCATTAAGTTTAAAAACGATGCCTCGTTACAAATCTATAATAATGCTTTGGCACTTCTAAAATCCAATAACAAATTGGAAGCGCGACAAGCATTTACCATGTTTCAAGATATTGAAGATATTAACCCGAATTACAGAGATGTGCGCAACCTTTTGGAGGTAAGCCACAACAAAGGCATTGATTTTGTATTGGTTGATATGGTGAACGATACCCGAAAAACCATTCCAACGCGTTTGGAAGACGATTTATTAAACTTTAGCACCTACGGACTTAACAATTTATGGACCGTTTACCATAACAACCCTGTAGATAAAACGAATTACGACTACAATATGCGAGTTAATTTAAGGGAAATAAACCTTTCTCCCGAACAAATTAAGGAACGCCAAATTATTAAAGAAAAACAAGTTGCCGATGGTAAACAAAATTTGCTAGACTCTAAAGGAAATGTGGTTAAAGACAGTCTTGGTAAAACCATACAGGTTGATAAAATGATAACCGTACGTTGTGAATACTACGAAAGCACCCAATTTAAATCGGCACAAGTAGCGGGTAATGTGGAATATATCGATTTGAAAAACAAACAATTGGTAGATGCGTTTCCTGTAAGCAGTGAGTTTGTATTCCAACATATTTTTGCAACATCACGTGGTGATAGACGTGCTTTAGAAACTACATTACTACCTTTTTTAAACAACCAACGTGTGCCCTTCCCTAATGAAGAACAAATGATTTACGACACCGGTGAAGATTTAAAACTACAACTCAAAAAGATTATAAATTCTTATAACCCGACGAGATAGACAGAAATATCTAAAACATTATTATTGTCCGTTCGAGCGCAGTCGAGAACTTGGAGTTTCTAACATATTATTAGGTCTCGACTGCGCTCGACCTGACAAAGTCGCAAAGTAAAAATAATTATAACTTCTTTTACATTTAAAATTTTTTAGTTCCAAAACAACAATTATATTTGTAACCAATGTGTAAGGTTTAATAACTTGGTTATGAATGAGTATCTATCACTTGCTGAAGCAGCTGAAATTGTTGGAAAAAGTAAAGAAACACTTAGGCGTTGGGATAACGAAGGTATTCTAAAAGCTGTTAGAGAACCCGTTTCTAATTATCGTGTTTATAGAAAAGATGACGTCCAAACACTATTAGGAAATCTTTTTGATGAAAAATTTGAAGATATGGCTTCAAATTTTGAAGAACCTTTACAAAACTATTCTGTATTAGAGCTATTCGCTGGGGCAGGTGGTTTAGCAATTGGAATGGAAAAAGCAGGTTTAAAATGTGCTGCTTTGAATGAGATTGACAAATGGGCTTGCCAAACACTTAGAAAAAACAGACCTCATTGGAATGTTTTAGAAGGTGATATTAAAAATTTTGATTTCTCGGAATACAGACATAATATAGACGTTGTTACTGGAGGTTTTCCTTGTCAGGCATTTAGTTATGCAGGAAAAAAATTAGGATTAAATGATGCCCGAGGTACATTGTTTTATGAATTTGCAAGAGTTGTTCAAGAAGTAAACCCTCCAATTTGTATAGGTGAAAATGTTCGTGGATTATTGAGCCATGAGAAAGGGAAAACATTGGAAGGTATGATATCGATTTTGGATGAAATTGGATATAATGTAGTTCCTGTAAAAGTTTTAAAAGCCATACATTACAAAGTGCCTCAAAAAAGAGAACGCCTAATTTTGGTAGGCATTAGAAAAGATATTGATATTAAATACGAATACCCAACAGCTCATCCAAAAATTTACACCCTAAAAGATGCTTTAAAGAAAGGCTCTTTGTTTGAAAGCAATGTACCAAAATCGGAAGGAGCAAAATACCCTAAATACAAAAAGGACATACTTGATTTAGTACCTCAAAAAGGCTATTGGAGAGACCTCCCTTTAGACATTCAAAAAGAATATATGGGTGGGAGTTTTTATTTAGGTGGAGGAAAAACAGGAATGGCTCGTAGAATTGGTTGGGACGAACCTTGTTTAACACTTACTTGTAGTCCTGCTCAAAAACAGACAGAAAGATGCCACCCAGATGAAACGCGTCCGTTTACGGTAAGAGAATATGCAAGAATTCAAACATTTTCTGATGATTGGGAGTTTTCTGGCTCTATAGCACAACAATACAAACAAATTGGAAACGCCGTTCCTGTAAATTTGGGGCAAGAAATTGGTTATTCAATAATAAAATTCATGAATCAGTTGGTTCAAGCTAAAAGTCGAAAAGTGGCGAATTTCTAATATCTTCTGCTAAAGCATTGCATCCAATATTCATTAAATCTTTCGTGTCAATTGTATCAATACTTTCGTGCAGTTTTTTAACTAAGCCATTATAAAAATTAGGATATCCAGTAACTCTATACCAAAATTCAGTACCTATTATTACAGGATGTATCTTATCGATAACTTTATAATGCATACTTAATTCATCAGCTTCACCATAAAGCACACCAACTAAAAAGTCTGTATTACTAATTCCTTCAAAAGCTTTATTAGTTCGAGCCAAATTAATTGTATTTGTAAACTTTCTAATTAGAGGCTTTACATCTTCAGAATTTATAGTATTTGGTCCCGATTTTAATTGACACCATTTCTTTCTATTATCAATTTTATCAATAAACTCAATATCCATTCCTTTTATTAAAGAGCCATTTGCAATTCCCAATTCAACAAACATATTTTGTATTCTTGTTCCAAACGACGTATTTATTGAAGTACCCAAAACTCTTGGATAAAATAAAGCTTTAGCAACACCTTCTGGAGTGTAATTATTATCCAAAACTTTAGAAAGATATTTAACTACAATTGGATTTATATTGTAGGATTTTAATTTTGAATGTGTTTTTAAAGAAGCCTCAATGTGATTTTTAAATATGAATGTTTCAAAGTAAACAACAATATGACTAGTAAGTTCTTGTTCGGTCATAGGCTTTAGATAAGTTCTAATTTTAAACTATTCAAATTTAATGTATTTTATAATTCAAATAAATAAAACTTACAGATAAACTTTACAAATGAAGACGCTTAAGTCATTAAAAAGGCACGTCGCAAGTAACCGTAAGCTCCTCTTTAGTTATAGGATGCGTAAACGTAATACTTTCCGCATGTAAATGAAGTCGGTTGGCTTTCGTGCCATATAAATCATCACCCACAATAGGCGTTTTTAAGCCTTCGCTATGCGCAGCATGTACACGCAATTGGTGGGTGCGCCCCGTAATGGGGTAAAAATAGACACGGGTTTTTCCGTTTTCAATAGCAATAACTTGGTAGTTGGTGGTTGCTGGTTTTCCGTGGGTATCGCATACCAATTGCTGTGGGCGGTTATCTAAATCGACTCGCAATGGTAAGTTTATAGCGCCCTCGGTGTTGGGTAATACACCATCTAATAAGGCAACATACCGCTTTTTTATAGTACGCTCAATAAACTGTTTTTGCAAATGTTTGTAAACCCGATTGCTTTTGGCCACCAACAACAAACCCGAAGTGGACATATCTAATCGGTGCAGCAATAACGGTCCAGTAGCATTGGGTAAGTATGCTTTCATTCTACTTAATACCGACTCGAAGATGTTTTTTCCGGGTACCGATAAAAATTCGTGGGGTTTGTTTATTAAAAGTAAATGGTCATCCTCATAAACAATATCCAATTCTTGATTGAAAATAATTTGGGTTTCAATAGGGTTATCGTCCACATTCAAACCTTGCATCATGTGTCCTAAAATGGGTTCGCATTTGCTGCGACACGATGGATAAAACTGTTGGTGTTTCCGTACTTCCGATTTTGGTGATGCGCCCCACCAAAACTCTGCCATACAAATGGGTTTCAAGTTGTTTTCGTAGGCATATTGAAACAGCTTGGGTGCAGCACATTCCCCGGAACCCGCAGGTGGTATGGGTGAATTGGTGTCTTTAAAAATAGCGAGTAGATCTTTGGTATCTCTTTCAGCATTTAAAAATTGGTACTGCTCATGAATGCGTTTTTGTAACGACGCTGACAAGGTAGCTCGTTTGTTTTTTAAGTCTTGAATGGGTTGAACTAAAGCGTTTAAACTCACTTCCAGTTCTTGAATACGTTGTTCCCAATCAACTTTTAAATGCTTTAAACGTATTTGAAAACCAATACTTTGCTGGTTTAAAGTTTCTATAAATTCCGCATAAGCTTCAGCAGAGACACTCAATTTTGCAGCTTCACGTTGTTGGTCTCTATGTTGTTTCTCCGCTTTGATTTTGGCTTTAAGCTCTTTTAGTTTTTCCGCGAAAGCGATTTTACTATTTATAAGGTTTTTTTGAGCTGTTTTAAATTCTGGAGCTTCTTCTAAAATTTCAATCTGTTCATTGATAGCATTTAATCGCATCTCGCCTTTTTTATAAAAGCCTGCTTCGTTTAAAGTGTTGTAAATGGTGGGCACAAAGCCATTAACATCATTACTATCTGCCAGTTTACCTGAGAACGCTGCTAAATATCCCAATTCACCTTTTGCGGTTTTCACAACCATAACCCCAAACATTTTCCCTATTACTAAATCTGTTCGATTGGGGTTTAATCCGAAATTATGATTAAAATCTGTTTGGGTTTCCAAATACATTTGCAGTTGCTTTGCTGCAAAAATTGCCAACGGATGCGGCTCATAATAAAACGGAAAAGTGAATTTTTCGGGTGAACAAATTCCCAACGTATTTTCCAAAGGATGAAAAAACGAATTACCAAAATCAGACATACTTACCAGAAGAAATGTGTTTTAAATGTGCTGTTGGCAAATTGTAAATATAAACATAGGTTTTAATATGTTCGCTTTCGTTTAAATAAGCATCAATTAGTGTTCGTGTGTATTCGTTAGAATGCTCTAGGTCATCTCCAATACCTTCATAATCGTCCAACACCTGAAAGGTTTTTTTAGGATTTTTAATTTTGAATATGTGCCCATACACTTTATCATCGGGATGATTGCTTAAAACAGCACCTGGATACCACGAAATTTCATAGAGGTTTCCTTGAAAGTAACCTGAACCAACAAACTCAGAATTTTGCTCTAAAAACTTAGACATATAACTGTCAAAATCTTTTAATAGTGTGCCGTAAACTAATAGATACTCTGATGCCATTAATGTGAAATCGTTTAAAGAAACCTACCTAAGTCTAAACTATTAATACCTCCATGGCTTTCATAGGCTTCAACCTCCCCGTTTTTTATAACCAATAGCTGTGGCGATTCGTGTATTACCTGAAAATTGCTAGCTATTTTGTTTGAAATGTCGCGGTAATTCAACAAATCTAAATAATATAAATCGAGATCGTTTTCGTTAAGACGGTAATCTAACTCAAACTGTTTTATAACCATACGGCTAATACCACAACGGGTAGAATGTTTAAAAACAACCTGTGTTTTGGTACTGGATTTGGTTTCTATATCCTGTAATTGTTCCAATTCGTTTAACGGAATCCAAGGCAGTGTTTTGGTTTCCTTTTCTTCAGTAGAACCACTAAATAATTTGTTAAATAATCCCATAATTTGTATTTTAAGATAAGTAAGTCGAAATCGTTTTTAAATCTTACAAACTGACTAAAAGTCACTAAAAATCAGCAGACAACCGACATTTTGTCTCTAAAATCGTGCTGGTAAGATTATTGACTTACACTGAGTGTAAAAGTAAAATAATAAAAATAGATTCCTCTTTGGAATACATAAAAAACATAGATATGAACTTAAATAATTATACCATAAAATCGCAAGAAGCCATACAGCAAGCACAGCAATTGGCTCAAGGTTTTGGACATCAACAAATTGAAAACGAGCACCTTTTTAAAGGAATTTTTGAAGTGGATGAAAACGTACTACCATTCATTCTAAAAAAATTGAATGTGAACATCAATATACTAGAACAGGCTTTAGACAAACAATTAGAAAGTTTCTCTAAAGTAACTGGTAGTGAACTCATGCTATCTCGCGAAGCCGGAAAAACACTTAACGAAGCTGCTATCATTGCAAAAAAAATGAAGGATGATTATGTTTCGGTAGAACATTTAATCATTGCTGTTTTTAAATCGAATAGCAAGATAGCACAGATGCTAAAAGATCAGGGTGTTACAGAAAAAACACTTACTGCCAGCATCAATGAACTACGCAAGGGCGAAAACGTGACATCTCAAAGTCAGGAAGAAACCTACAACGCACTTAATAAATATGCAAAAAATTTAAACCAACTTGCTAAAGATGGAAAATTAGACCCCGTTATTGGTCGTGATGAAGAAATTAGAAGAATTCTTCAAATTCTTTCACGCAGAACCAAGAACAACCCCATTTTAGTTGGTGAACCCGGTACTGGTAAAACCGCTATTGCCGAAGGTTTGGCACACAGAATTATAGATGGCGACATACCTGAAAACTTAAAAGACAAACAAATTTTCGCTCTAGATATGGGCGCCCTAATTGCTGGTGCCAAATACAAAGGTGAATTTGAAGAG
Source organism: Mariniflexile soesokkakense (assembly GCF_039650365.1). Classification (NCBI taxonomy): domain Bacteria; kingdom Pseudomonadati; phylum Bacteroidota; class Flavobacteriia; order Flavobacteriales; family Flavobacteriaceae; genus Mariniflexile; species Mariniflexile soesokkakense. The sequence goes on from NZ_JAZHYP010000001.1 coordinate 217,276, forward strand.
CGTTTAAAAGCTGTTATTAAGGAGGTAACTACCAGCGAAGGTGATATTGTATTGTTTATTGACGAAATACACACACTTGTAGGCGCTGGTGGCGGACAAGGTGCCATGGACGCTGCAAACATATTAAAACCAGCTCTAGCGAGAGGCGAACTGCGCGCTATTGGAGCAACAACTTTGGATGAGTATCAAAAATATTTTGAGAAGGACAAGGCTTTGGAACGTCGTTTTCAAAAAGTAATGGTAGATGAACCCGATACTGAAAGTGCCATTTCGATACTTCGTGGTATTAAAGAAAAATACGAAACTCACCATAAGGTGCGTATTAAAGATGAAGCTATTATTGGCGCAGTAGAATTATCACAACGCTACATAACAAACCGTTTTTTACCAGATAAAGCTATTGACCTAATGGATGAGTCCGCTTCTAAATTGCGTATGGAAATCAATTCCAAACCCGAAGAATTGGATGTTTTAGATAGAAAAATAATGCAATTAGAAATTGAAATTGAAGCCATAAAACGTGAAAAGGACGAAAGCAAATTAAAAACACTTCGTTCTGATTTAGCAAATATTAAAGAACAACGCAACGAACTAAACGCGAAGTGGAAAAGCGAAAAAGAGGTGGTTGAGAATATCCAAAACACCAAACAAGCTATTGAAAATTTCAAACTAGAAGCTGAAAAGGCTGAACGCGATGGTGACTATGGTAAAGTAGCCGAATTACGTTATGGGAAAATAAAAGAAGCTCAAGCAGAACTGGAAACCCTCCAAAAGCAATTACATGCACAATCGGAACACTCGTTAATAAAAGAAGAGGTTACTTATGATGATATTGCTGAAGTAGTTGCAAAATGGACTGGAATCCCCGTTACTAAAATGCTTCAAAGTGAACGTGAAAAATTATTAAAATTGGAAGACGAACTACACAAACGAGTGGTAGGACAAGAAGAAGCTATTGAAGCAGTTAGCGATGCGGTACGTAGAAGTCGCGCAGGATTACAAAACCCTAAAAAACCCATTGGAACGTTTTTATTTCTAGGAACAACCGGTGTTGGTAAAACCGAATTAGCCAAAGCTTTAGCAGAATACCTGTTTGATGATGAAAATGCTATGACCCGTATTGATATGAGCGAATACCAAGAACGTCATGCCATTAGCAGATTGGTAGGCGCGCCTCCTGGATACATTGGTTATGATGAAGGCGGACAATTAACCGAAGCCGTAAGACGCAAACCGTATTCTGTGGTATTACTAGATGAAATTGAAAAAGCACATCCCGATACCTTTAATATTTTATTACAAGTTTTGGATGAAGGCCATTTAACAGATAACAAAGGACGTGTTGCAGACTTTAAAAACACCATTATCATTATGACCTCCAATATAGGGAGCCAGATTATACTTGAACGCTTTGAAGCCACAAAAGATATTGATTCGGCCATTGAAGCAGCCAAAATTGAAGTACTAGGATTACTGAAACAAAGTGTGCGACCCGAGTTTTTAAACAGAATTGACGACACCATCATGTTTACACCTTTAACAAAAAACAATATAACAGCCATAGTTAGGCTACAATTAAAAGGTATTACAAAAATGATTGGGCAACAAGGCATTACGTTTGACGCCACACAAGAAGCTATTGAATATCTGACAGAAAAAGGATATAATCCAGAATACGGTGCACGACCCGTAAAACGCGTGATTCAAAAAGACGTTTTAAATGCACTTAGTAAAGAAATTTTAGCAGGTAAAGTAACAACGGACAGTATCATACTTTTAGATGCTTTTGATGATAAATTGGTATTTAGAAACCAAAGTGATTTGGTGACTGAAAACATTTAAATACAGATAAACTATTGTAACAAAACAATTTAAAACAGTCTTATAGTTGGTTGGTTAATAAAAGCAACATGATTCTTTTAGGAGATGATTGTTGCTTTTCATTTTCTCCACTTGTAAACAAAACTTAATTGTTTTATAATATTTTGATTCTAAATAAGTTAACAAGACAGTTAATAATAAATCTTTTAAAATCGATGAACTGCAAATTAATATCGGTGAAATTACCTAATTTAGCATTATTGTAAGTCCCCAAAACATTACAAAAACTTAACAGTAATTCTGTTTATAATAAGAATTAAACCCTAAATACCTACTTATAGCAATGGATATATCCAAACATATTGACTACACACTATTAAAATCGACTACGACAGAACGCGAAATTATAGAGCTTTGCAACGAAGCCTTACACAGTAATTTTTATGCGGTTTGCATCAACACTGCCTATGTGGCTTTAGCAAAACAACTGTTAGACAAAACAGACGTTAAAATATGTACGGTTATTGGATTTCCATTAGGCGCCATGTCTACGGCAGCCAAAGTTTTTGAAGCAAAAAAAGCTATTGAAGATGGTGCAGATGAAATAGAGATGGTTATGAATTTAGGGTATCTTAAAAGCAAAAACCATGTTTTGGTCTTAAAAGATATTCTTGATGTAAAACTTGCCATTGGAAGAACGCCTTTAAAAGTAATATTGGAAATTTCAGAATTAAACAAAAACGAAGTGATAAAAGCATGCGAAATTTGTTTAGACGCTAAAGCGAATTATATTAAAACATCCACGGGTTTTTCTAAAAGGGATGCTACGTATACCGCCATAAAAATCATAAAAAAAACCATTAGAGATGCCGCTAAAATTGTGGCTTATGGTGATATTGAAGATTTTGAAACCGCCATTAAATACCTAGAAGCTGGAGCCGATTGCATTGGCACTTCTACCAATATAACCTCAGGAAATAGAACTTTACAAAACAAAAACGCCAAAACTTATAAAAAATATTTAGATATTAATCAAAAAGGAGCGATTGGCATAAAACAAACTATTAACGATTGATTCGTGCAAACCTAATTCAATTTAAAATTTATTAAACCGCCTGTAAATTTTTGCGCCAATATACTAATCGCCGATTCTTTAAGTTGAAGCACTCTAGGATAACCACCCGTAGTTTGACAATCGCGCATTAAAATAATCAGTTTGCCAGACGGGGTTAATTGAACCGTTCCTGGTAATACTACCGAGGTGATGATAGGTTCTAAATTATTTTCTAAAGGTTCTGAAAGTTGATACGCCATGCGGTTATTATCTTTTGAAATAGTAAATTCATTTTTAAGCAAAAAATCTTGCTGATTCTTCGGTAATAATTCAAACTCAGGACCTTTAAAAACATCGATGCTTTTAGCTGAAAAATATTCGTTTTTAACTTTAACCAAAGCATTTTTAGAATCTGCAAATAAATTGTTTACAGGAATTACTAATTCATCATTTTTAGAAATATTAAATCGCCCTGTTACACCTTTATACATGCTTCTGCTGCCCATTACTACTTCAGTTTCAAAACCGCCTAAAACAGCTAAATAACATCTAAATCCTTTGCTAAGCTTACCAAATGACAACACATCTTCCGCATTTACTTTTATACTTTTATTAAGCTGAATAGGATTATTGTTTAGTTCAGGAGACATGTCTGCACCTGTAATGCAAATACAGGTCTCGCATTTAAATAGAAGTTTAGCTCCTGTCATCGTCATTTCAATAACGGCATCATATTCGTTATTCCCTAAAATATGGTTAGCCAAAGCAGCAGAATATGCATCCATTACACCTGAATAAGGCACACCGTACTGCTGAAAACCCATACGCCCTAAATCTTGAACACTTGAATACAGACCTGGATTCAAGACCTTAACCATATAGCACCTCGCTTTCTATTTGGTACATACCCGCCTCAACTAAAGCCTTAATCCCCTTATACCCTTTTAAAGTAATTGGCTCAAAAACAATACGATCTCCAGGTTTAGCAAAACAAGGCTGTTCTAAATTAGGGTTAAAAAACGCAATAGGCGAATTACCAATAATATTCCAACCGCCAGGACTGGACATAGGATACACCCCTGTTTGATTACCGCCAATAGCGACCGCACCCTTTTCAATTTGCAAGCGTGGAGTCGATTTTCTAGACATATAAAGCGCCTCATCTAAACCGCCCAAATACAAAAACCCAGGTAAAAATCCAATAAAATAAACCGTATAAACAGCTTGTGTATGCCGTTTAATTATAGCTTCTTTTGAAAGTTTCTTTTCTACGGAAATCACTTCTAAATCTATTCCAAAAACAGCATCATAACATACAGGTATTTTCCATAAAACTGACAGCCTGTCATCATTCAATTTTACTGATTTATATGTGTTCTTAAGCCAATTGATCTCATTTTCAAAATTCCTACAAATTAAATTATAACTAATTAATAAAGAGTTATATGCAGTCTTTAATTCAACAATAGATTTAATTTTATTTTCTTCTATAACCGATTTAAATGCAATAATATCTTTTAAAATTGTTTCATCTATTAGAGCTGGCCATTCTACTAAAACAGAACGCTCACCAAACGGTTTATATGTAAGAATGAAAGCCATTAAATTTATAATATTTTAACACCTTTCACTTCTAAATTCACGTGTAGTTTTTTAAGTAATTCCTCCGCATGAAGCGTATCTCCATGTACGCAAAAAGTTTCAGCTTTTATAACTACTTCTGCACCGGTAATGGTTTTTACTTTTCTTTTTTCAATCATATGAAATACATGTTCAAACATCGTTTCATAATTATCAATTAGCGCATTTTTTTCGGTACGCGACACTAATGTTAAATCGTCATTATAATTTCTATCGGCAAAAACTTCGTAAATAACAGGAATATTATTTTGAAGCGCTAAAGTTTCAATAACCGATTTATAAGGCACATAAAGTTTAACTGGTAAAGCCATACTTTTCATTACTTCAATAATGGTGGCAGCAATTTTAGTATCTGTAATCGCCATATTATACAATGCCCCATGGGGCTTTACATGGTGAAGCAACGCCTTTTCTTCATCCAAAATAGCTATTAAATCATTTATTTGTTCTTTAATTGAAGTATATAGCGCCACACAAGGCATATCCATAGGTTTTCTGCCAAAATTTTCAATATCTGGAAATGAGGGGTGTGCGCCAATTTTTACACGGTGCTGCTTTGCTAATTTAACCACTTTACGCATGGTTTTAGCGTTGCCTGCATGTCCGCCACAAGCTATATTGCAGGACGAAACATATGGCATAAATAACGATTCGTTACCAATACCTTCACCTACATCTACATTTATATCAATACTCTGACTCTGGGTTTGCACAAGCGATTGTTTTATATTATTCAGAAGTGGTATTCAACGCATAAATAGCAAAGCTACCTAACCAATGCCCACCTTCATAACTATCTTCAAAAATACTAGGTAATGAATAATTGATATGCTGATTAGCAATGTTATTTAGATGCTTATATTCTGGTAAATTTTCTGCAATGGTGTTTAAACTCCAAGCTCGTGAAAAATTCACACCATCTAAATGCACCAAACTGCCGTCTTCTCTATCCGATACCTTTCCCGTTTCTAATATAAAGCTTTTATTCTTCAATTGTGGCAAAAACTCATTTAACCAAGGTTTAAACGTCTCTTTAGTCAGTACACGTTTCATTAATGCCGCTTCTTCTAAACACGGCGATAAAAAATCGGTACCACCAGGTTCCCAGGTTATAGGGCATCCTATATCGGTTAAATAAAAATCTTTAGCGCGCTGTTCGATTATTGATTTTAAAGTGGTATTATTTACCGTATTGGCATAATCCCACGCAAAACTTAACCCAAATGCAGTATTTGGGTGCTCTCCTACTCTAATGGGGTAATTTAGCTTGGGCAGGAACTCGATATACTTTTCAATAATCAGATCGGTTAAGGGTTGTAAATTGCTTTCTAATTGTTTTGCCGTTTCACTATCCCATGTATGTAATTCTTCGGCTAATTTTAGCAACCACGCCCACCCATAGGTGCGTTCAAACGATTTGTTATGTTCGCCATTAAAATATACCACTTCGGCTTCTATGTTTTCTTTAGATATATTTTGAAACAATTTCTGCTTGATTGCCTCGGCATTATCCAAATCTGGAAACTGTTTTAACAAACTCACCAAGCTCCAATGCCCATGCACTGACGAATGCCAATCGAAACAGCCATAAAAAGCAGGATGCAAGGTTTTGGGTGATTTTAAATCTACATCACTGCCCAACGTTTGAGATAACCTGTTAGGGTACTCTATATTTATGCAATGCAACGGTAATTTCACTAAAGCATTAGCCCCTTTTAAATCAAGTTTTGGAATACCGCGAATTGGCTTTGAGGTTGAAACCGTAGTTAAAACTTGTGGTTTATTTTGCGGAAATTGCTTTGTTGTTTTACAGCTTAAAATGAAAAGTAAAAACAGTAAAATGATTGATTTTTTCATTTTATAAATTTAAGATTAAATCTTTTTAAACAATTCACTTTTTGGGGTAGTTTACAGGAGTTACGGTACATGTTTATTCCGTAAAATATTTTTCGAAGTTTTTTTGCTTCGTTCACGTATCCGCTTTTTTTATCCGATATTTTTCTCAATTCAAATTCCACTTTTGATTGGAATTTCTGTTCTTAATTTTTTATCAGATTTTGGTTTACCTCCTGTATTTCCGCCAACTTCTTTTTCTATCAGTTTTTTTCAGGAAACATTTTATTCAACAGCTCTTTATTCAATGCAAAAAAAACAACCAATAAAGTCAGAAATATTGGGTTGAATTTTATTGGCTCAATTCCGAATGCTATATTCCAATAATATATGTCAATCAGGTTTATAGTTCCGAGTATTAAAGTCAGAACGAAAAAATAGACATAGAGATTTTTATTTTTAAAGTATAGAAAGAAAGAAATACCAATAAGTCCAATTCCGACGTAATGCTTATAATTCAAAACTACATCCGAAAACAAGTAAATTCCTATTGAGATTATCACAAGAATTATTGAAATCAGAAGCGAAATTATATCTTTATCTATGGGTTTTCTCATATGCGCTGTAACTCACTATATAATAACGTTTATTGCTAATATCCAGCAAATAAGTCAGAACATAGCACCTTTTTTGTTACCGTTGTCCTGTAAATATAAAAAATAATTCTGTAAAGAAATACAATGCTTAATCAAGACATAAATACTAATCAACCTTTACTTGCCTTCCTGTAGAACCGTTTCGGTTAGGTGTTAATTGGTAAATAAAATCGGGGATTAATCCTGCTTCTTTTCGGTGCGACACATACAAAATAGCAGTATCAGTTTCCTTTGCTATTTTATTTATAAGTTCGGAAAATAATTTGGCGTCAAAATCGTCTAGCCCGTTAGTAGGCTCATCTAAAATAAGTAATGGTGGATGTTTTACCATGGCTCTGGCAATTAACACCAAACGTTGGTGCCCTTTAGATAATTCTAAAAAGCTTTGCTTTCTAATAGGATACATTTGTAAAACATGCAGCCATTGTTCGGTTATTTTAATCTGTTCATTCGTGGGTGCTTTATAAAGTCCAACCGAATCGAAAAAACCAGATACAATCATGTTTGCAATAGAATCTAAGCGCTTAAAACCTCTTAGCATCTCCGATGAAAAATACCCGATTTTTCTTTTTATATCCCAAACACTCTCCCCACTACCCTTTTTAACCCCAAACAACATAATATCTTGTCCGTAAGCCTTTGGGTTATCACCATAAATCATGCTTAATATGGTACTTTTACCTGAACCATTAGCACCTAACAATTGCCAAAATTCACCACGTTTAATTTCCCAAGAAATAGCATTTAAAATAGGTCGCTCTTGGTAACTTACAGACACCTTATTGAATTTCACTAACGGATTAATATGTTCTGAAATTGGACGATATGGCTCCGGAAACGCCTCAACAAAGTTTAATGCTTCAGTTGTATTTGAAACTTCTTCTTGATTAAATGCTATTAGATTATCATCTTGTAACTTAAAACTTTTCTCTATAAATGATAAAATCTCTTCTTTTCTATTTGTAATTTGAACGATTAAAGTTTTACGGCTTAATTCAATGAGCGTTTTTTCAATAGTGGCTTGTTTTTCTGCATCTAAATTACCAAAAACATTGTCGGCAATAATATAATCGGGGTTTTGAGAAATGATGTGGTTTAGTAACGCCTTTTTGCGTTCGCCTTCGGAAGAATGCAATAAACTGTTTTTTGTTTCGGTAACCACATCAAAACGCCCATGAATTATTTCTTCTTCAATAAATTTATTCAGCGTAATTTCAGAAAAAAGGGCGTGTTTTAAGTTTGTTAAATTTTCAAAAGCTGTTCCTGTAATAATACGTTCAACAAGTTGAAGCTTATCATCATTATTAGAAATGTATATGGCTATGTGATTTTTCAACATGTTTGGTTTTGGGTTCTAAACTAACAAATTTTAATAGAAAAAACGTTACTTCATAAAAAGACCTCACAGGTTTTAAAAATCCGTGAGGTCTAATTTCAAAATAAAAATAATTTTAAAGGTTAAAATTATTTTTATTGTTTTTTATAAGTTTTTAGTATGAAAAGCAACCAATCCTTCAATAGGTCTACGTTCAAAATTACCAACCGTAAAACCCATTTCTTTAGCTACCGCTTTAATTTCATCTTGCGCAAAATAAGCAATAGAGCCAGCAAAATGCACAGGAACCGTTTTTAGTTCTTCCTTGTACTGCATAATCATATTATTTGCAAAAATGCGTATGCCTTTTTTAATAAGCTCTACAATATATTCTGAGTCTTTATTTAAGAACATAAACTCAGCAAAGTTTGCTAAATATGCATTGGGATTGGGTTGTTTATAAATATTGTATTTAATATAATCGGCCTCCAAATTAAACTTACTACCAAAAGCTACTTTAATATCTTCTGGCATATGATTAAAATAATATTCTCTAATCAATTCTTTACCATAATAATTCCCTGCGGCATCATCCATTAAAATATAGCCTAAAGACTGTACACGTTGGTGTAATTGCGTACCATCAAAATAGCTACAATTAGAGCCAGTTCCTAAAATACAAACTACAGCAGCTTCCGCATCATGGTTAATGGTTCCATAAACGGCAGCCATGGTATCTTCATCAACCTTAACTATGGCATTCACAAACACTTCCTTTAAAACGTTGTAAACCATTTCTTTACCACGATCTGTACCACAACCAGCGCCATAAAAGAATACGTGTGTTACTTCTTTTCTATGCGCTTTTAATTCTGGATTCTTTTTAATTAGTTTCTTTAGTTTTTCTTCCTTTAAAATTTCAGGATTAAGACCTTTTGTTCGCAACTTCTCTAAAAGTTGTTTACCATTATTATCTACAGCAATCCAATCACTTTTTGTAGAGCCACTATCAACAATTAAAATCATGTGTTTATAAATAAAAAAACTCCACAGATTCTTGTAATTAATACAATATATCTGTGGAGTTCATAATTAATATTATTTTCTTAAATTATATTTTACTAATATATTGAGCAAGATCAACTAATTTAGTTGAATAACCAAACTCATTATCGTACCAAGATACTAATTTAAAGAAATTATCATTAAGAGCAATACTAGCATCAGCATCAAAGATACTTGTCATTGTTTCAGACACGAAATCTTGTGACACAACAGCTTCTTCAGTATAACCTAAAACACCTTTTAAATCACCAGATTCAGAAGCTTTTTTCAATACCGCTTTCACTTCATCCCAAGATGCAGATTTCTCAGTTCTTACTGTTAAATCTACTACAGAAACATCTGGAGTTGGAACTCTAAATGCCATACCTGTAAGTTTTCCGTTTAATTCAGGAATTACTTTCCCTACCGCTTTTGCAGCTCCTGTAGAAGAAGGAATGATGTTAGATAATGCACTACGACCACCTCTCCAATCTTTTCTTGATGGACCATCAACCGTTAATTGTGTTGCAGTTGTTGCGTGAACAGTTGTCATTAAACCTTCTATAATACCAAAGTTATCGTTAATAACTTTAGCTAAAGGCGCTAAACAGTTTGTAGTACAAGATGCATTAGAAACGATTGTATCAGCTGCTGTTATTTTTTTATTATTAACACCCATTACAAACATTGGCGCATCTGCCGATGGTGCAGAAATTGCTACTTTTTTAGCACCTGCAGTAATGTGTTTTTGAGCACCTTCTAAAGTTGTGAAGATACCAGTACAGTCTAATACTACTTCTGCCCCAACGGCATCCCATTTTAAATCTTCTGGGTTACGTTCTGCAGTAATTCTAATTTCGCTACCGTTAACAATTAAGTTACCGTTTTTTACTTCAACCGTTCCATTAAAACGACCGTGTGTTGAATCATATTTTAATAAGTATGCTAAATGCTCTACATCTAATAAATCGTTGATTCCAACTATTTCAATTTCTGGTCTGCTTGCTGCTACTCTAAATGCAATTCTACCTATTCTACCAAATCCGTTAATTCCTAATTTTAATTTTGACATATTCTTGTTTATAAATGTTAAGTGCTCATAATGTCTGAGACACGCAATAATTCTAAGTTTATTTTTGTTTTTCCTTTGATGGCTTTTTCTAATGGGGTTAGTTCCATTTTACTGTTTAGTAAACCAACCATGTAATTTGTTTTGCCTTCCAATAAAGATTCAACAGCTTTTACACCCATTCTACTTGCTAAAACCCGGTCGAAACACGATGGCGCTCCACCACGTTGCATATGTCCAAGTACCGAAACACGTACGTCGTAACCATCCAAATTTTGATCGACATAATCTTTTAGCTCAAAAATATTTTTTCCAATTTTATCACCTTCAGCAACAATAACAATGCTAGATGTTTTACCGGATTTTCTACTTCTATTTAAAGATTCCACCAATCTGTCCATTCCTAAATCTTCTTCAGGAATTAATATTTCTTCAGCTCCACCTGCAATACCGGCATTTAAAGCGATATGCCCTACATCACGCCCCATAACCTCTACAAAAAACAAGCGGTTATGCGAACTTGCTGTATCTCTAATCTTATCAATGGCATCTACTACTGTATTAAGTGCTGTATCAAAACCCAACGTGTGCGTGGTCCCTACAATATCATTATCGATAGTACCTGGAATACCCATAACAGGAAAACCAAATTCCTGATTAAATATCATAGCACCAGTAAACGTTCCATCTCCACCAATAGCTACTAGTGCTTCAATTTCAGCTTCAACTAATTTATTGTATGCTTTTTCTCTACCTTCTTTAGTACGGAACTCTTTTGAACGTGCCGATTTTAAGAATGTACCCCCTTTATTTATTACACCTTTAACACTTCTGGCAGTTAATGGTTCGAAATCTCCTTCTATTAAGCCTTCATATCCACGATATACACCAAAACATTCTATGTTATGGTAAGCACAAGTTCTAACTACGGCACGAATGGCTGCATTCATTCCTGGAGAATCACCTCCTGAAGTTAAAACTGCAATCTTTTTTATTGTTTTTGACATTAATTTTTAATTTTTCACAGGTAAAATTACTAAACAAAAACCATATATCTATAGCATTTATTCTATTTTAACGATACATATGAAACTATAACGTTTTAGTTGATAAAAAAAAGTTTAGAATTCTAAATTTCACTCCTTTTGTATGAAATTGAGGGGGTTATTTATCTGAAGATGTCTTTAATTTTACAAATTCAGGAAGTATATTAGTGGCTTTTTCGGCTTCTTCTTCTATAGTTATTTCTTCTTCTTTTTTAGCTTTTTTAAAGAAAATTTGAAGCAGTTCTTTAAAGGTATCAAAATCTACACTATATGAAAGTCCGATACCCTGTGTGTACCCAACAGCTTCACCAAAATTTCTGATGCTGTTTTCTCTATTAAATACATTGGCTGTTAAAGTACCTTCATCATTTAACAAAAAGTTTATTTCAACATCGCCTGCAATAACGGTTTCTGAAGCTCCTGCACCCCCAACAGGCACACCTACTTTACCATTTATGAGCACACGGTCGCTAATTTGCGTTTGTAAGGTGAAACCAAATCGGTCATCGGTTTGATAATCTGGTCTGTTTTGACCAGCTTCATAATTTAAACCTATGTTAAGTTTGCTATCGCCTGTTGTAAAAATACCGTTTATAATGCCATTAAGTCGCTCTGCAATGGTACCTGAAAAATTAAGCTCGCTTAAACCTCTTGAGAAAGACCCAGTAGATAACAAATATAAGGCTTGGTTTTGTTTATCATTATCCGAATCCAGTCTATATTGTAACTCAGATTTTATGGTAGAACTTACGGTAGGAAACTTAAAATCGTATATAGGGTTTGGGCGTTCCAAATCACCTGTTAAACTAATGTTCAATTCTACGGGAATACTTCTATTAATCGGGTTATCTAACAGTGGTGACGGGTTGGCTTGCGTTTTATAAATGGCAAGCATATCTATTTGCGCCTTTAGTGGGTCTCCCTCCCATGCAATAGTACCGCCAGGTTGTACAATAAAATCCTTTTGGATTAAACCGCCATAGGCGAAATTGTAAACCCCTTCGAATACCGAGAAATCTCCCCACATATTGAATTTACCGTTGGTATTAATTTCAACCAATAAACCACCGCGTCCACGTCCTTTTAATGAGTGTCCTGAGTTTTTATCTATTATAATTTCAACTTCGGCATCTTCAGTAACATCTAAATCAAAATCTAATTCAAGTCCTCTTATTTCATTAAAAACATAATCTACCCCTAATTTTCTTGATAGTTTTTCTTCTTTGGTAATAAAATGTATATATGAATTATCCCCAAAAGATTCGGTATCGCTAAGCGGAATTTTAAAAACAGTTCCTGATTTTGTTTCTCCAACTACACTTATTACCAATTGATCTGTTGGTCCAGAAATACTGGCTCTACCACCTATAAAACCAGTACCGTAGTATAAGGCATCTTCAGCATCTTTAGTATCTAAAACCAATAATCTTGATGTATTTAAATACAAATCTAAGTCCCATTTCGAAAAGTTAACATGACTAAGCGAACCATTTACCTGCCCCTTAGATTTGTGCTTTGTATCAGTAAATGAAACTCTATTAAAAATAAAGCTCTGATCTTTAAGGGTTACAGACGATTTATTGCCCAATTGGTAATCTACATTAAGATACGGAATACCAAACCCCGATTTATCTAATACAAGATCTCCATTAATATCGGGTCGCTTTAAATTACCAACAACATTTACTTTTCCTGTAGCGAGTCCTCTTATATTTGATAACACATCATGTAAAAGAGGGTTTAGTGGCTGTAAATTAAAGGCGTTAAGTTCTAAATCTACATTAATATTTGACTGTTTTCCGTTAACATTGATATCACCAATAGCCCTAAACGATTTATTAACATCGTCTTTTATAGTAATATCTACATTATAATTAGTTAAATTTTGGTTGCCTTTTATGTTGGCATCAAAAGAGCCGAATTCGACATTATTAACCTTAAAATTATCTATAACTATAGCTGAGTTTGGCAAATAAGCACCGTTTTTTTGCAATATATCTAGTTTACCATTAACATTTCCAGCAAACTTTAAACTATCTATTTCAGGAATAATTTTAGCAAGATCGACATTTTTAAAATCGAGTTTTAAATCTTTCTGTGTAGAATCTTTTATAAAGCCCGAAAACTTAATTTCTTCATTTCCATGGTTTATTGACAACTTGTCTATATTAAATTTTGTAAAGGTGTTATTGAATGAAATTTTATTGAATTTGTCTTTCTTTTCATTAATGTACCAAGTATTATCCTTTATGGTTACATCGGATTTCTTAAATCCTATAACCGATTCTTTTTCTTTATTGATAGTATGATAAAAACTTAAGTTAAAAATATCATTGTTTCGCTTTCCGCCTCTAAATTCCGAACGCATAAACAAGGTGTCATTTACCGTTACATTAATTAAACTGAATTTGGAAACGTTGTAATACTTTGTTTTTAAACTATCTACTTCTACGTAGGTATTAAAAAGTGGATTGCTATTATCTACTTGAAGCTCAATATTATTAGCAAAATAGTCAAGTAATTTAATTTGGGGCGATTTGAATGTGAGTTTAAATTGTCTTTGATCGTTTTCTACACGGCCTTTTATATAGGTGTTTTTTCCAAGCTCGATTTCTGGATAAAAAACTTCGACTATTTTATTATAAATTTTAAAATTAAAATCAATATTTTGATTGGTTTTAATTTTATGAGGAATATAATTGGTGTAAATATGTCCTAATGAATTTTCAAATAATTTTTTAATGTCTTTAAATACAAAACGCCCTTTTAGTTCGCCTTCAATAATATCGGGCGATTTGATTTCTATAAATCGAATATCATTTTCAAACCTTGAAGTTAAATCTAATTTATCAAAATAGTAGATATCATTTTGGTTTTTATAAATCGTATTCTTAAAAGAAATTCTACCATAGGCATCATCAAGATTACTACTATTCATATTCATTTTAACTTGACTGCTAAACTCCGATAGGCTATCTTTTTTTATAAAATTAAGGGCATTTAAATTGGCATAATCAACATTTGCTTCAAAATCATATTTTTTAATCTTTTCAGAAAAATCTATAAGCCCTAAAAAGTTTAATCTTAAATTTTTGTCGTTTGCAATTAAGCTTCCGTCAAAAATTCTATTTCTAACATTTCCAACAACTTTTATTCCTGTATAATTATATTTATTGAACTCTATTTGGTGTACATCTCCTTTTACCTGCGTATTTAAATTTTTAGCAGTGAAACCGTACCCTTTTACATCAAAATTTAATGATGCCATACCTATAGTAGGATCGTTTAAAAAGGCACCAAAATCGAAGTTTTCAAAAGCTACATTACCGCTATATGAAGCGTTATCGATGTCATTAATTTTTGATATTTGTAAATTAGAGTCTACATAACCCAATTCTGTATCAATTTGGATATTAGCGTTAACAGTAGAAGCCGTTACTTGAGAATTACCAACAATAGTAAATCTTCCTAACTTATCAAACGATGATGGAATGGATGCTCCTAATATGTTGGGCAACATCGCCTTTAGCTCTTGGTAGGTTGAAGATAAATTTCTAAAATTTCCATTCATATAAAAATTTCCTTCTTCTTTATTAAACAGATTTTTAAAAAGGACATTACCATCAACTACCGTATTGTAACTGGAATTTAGTTTTAGATTGGTGGTTTGTAAATTATTCAATGTTCCAGATAAATCTACACTTAATCTAACCGATTGGTTTCTTCCGAATTCATTATAAAACACATTAATTTCATCTAAAAAAACATGAGAATCTTTAAAGCTAGCAGTAACCAAAACCTTATCAGTAAAATATTGTAAATCTTCTCTTTTGTACGAAAACTTTAAATCGCCTTTTAACCTTGAGTGCTGTGTTTTGGCATCTAAATCGGCAAAGGTCATATCGGTAAGCGTATAGGTAAAGTTGGTAGTCATGTTTTTCATAACCAATCCTCTACTATCATTAAAAGCAAGGGTGTTTATTCTAGCACTAACATCACTTCCGTTAATTAAAAAGTTAGTTGCATTAATGTTTAGCTTTGTAAACTCTAATAATTTTGTAGTTTGCCTATTTTCATCAAGCAATCTAAAGGTTCCGTTATAAATAGATACATCGCTAGAAGATAATAAAAAGGTGCTTGGACTTTTTCTTGGGTTATCATCTTCAAACTTATTTACAAAAACATCTAAATTCGTTTCCGTTTCACCTTCATAGGTTTTAATATTAAAAATTAAATCTTCAATATCAATATCTCCAAAAGTCAATTTACCATTGATTAAATTATTGATACTTATAATGGAGGTATTCAATTCTGCAATACCAATAAGTGTATCTTGTTTGTAATCTTCAATATAAATATCTTTAAGCTCTACATCGCCATTAAACTGCAAACTAACTCTACTAATATTTATATTGGTTTTAAACTCGTCGTTTAGTCGTTTTGTAGCATATTTACCAAGACTTGTTTGAACAGAAGGAATAGAGAGTACTAACACCAAAATGATGAAAAGCATTAGAAAAATACCTGCTAATTTATACGCTATTTTGAAGAGTTTTTTGATACTAATTTAAGTTATAGATTATCAAGAATACATTACATTTCCTTAGTAATTTTCCATTTTATATTATTGAAAAGACAAACTACATAAACTATATTTTTAACTTCAAATAAAAAATATATTTAAGTAGTTTTGCAATTACGAATATAAAGTATGGTATTATACTTTTATTCTTTTCAAAATTAACAATTATTATGCCTAATTTTAAGTAATGGCTGAACAAAATATTTATATTCTAGGAATTGAGTCTTCATGCGACGATACAGCCGCTTCTGTAATACACAACGGGCGCATTTTAAGCAATATTGTAGCTAACCAAAAAATACACGAAGAATACGGTGGCGTGGTACCCGAACTGGCTTCTAGAGCGCACCAGCAAAATATTGTTCCGGTGGTGGCACAGGCTTTAAAAAAGGCCAATATTAACAAAGAACAATTGCATGCTATTGCCTTTACTAGAGGCCCCGGACTTATGGGTTCACTGCTTGTTGGAACATCGTTTGCAAAATCCTTGGCTTACGGATTGAATATTCCGCTTATTGATGTAAACCATATGCAAGGACATATTTTGGCGCATTATATAGATGAAGATGGGTTTGAAAAACCACCTTTTCCGTTTTTGGCGATGACCATTTCTGGCGGACATACACAAATTGTGAAGGTTGATAATTATTTTGACATGACCGTTATAGGCGAAACTATTGATGATGCTGTTGGGGAAGCGTTCGATAAAAGCGGAAAAATACTTGGTTTAGGTTACCCTGCAGGACCAGAAATTGATAAACGTGCCAAATTAGGAAACCCAAAAGCTTTCAAATTTACCAAGCCAAAAGTTGATGGGTTGAATTTTAGTTTTTCTGGGTTAAAAACCGCTATTCTTTATTTTATTCAGAATGAAACCAAAGCGAACCCCAATTTTATTGAAGAAAACCTGAATGATATTTGTGCCTCCATTCAATACACCATTATTGGAATTTTAATTGATAAATTGAAATTGGCCTCTAAACAAACGGGCATTAAACACATTGCTATTGGTGGTGGTGTTTCGGCTAATTCGGGCATTCGTCAAGCTTTAAAAGATGGCGAACAAAAATTTGGATGGACAACCTATGTACCTAAATTTGAATTCACTACCGATAATGCTGCTATGATTGCCATTGTTGGCTACCTGAAATATTTAGATGGCGATTTTTCTGAACAAAATGTGGCTGCTTCAGCGCGATTGAAAATTTGATTTTTGCCAATAATCCACGAATATTTTTAATGAAATCTACAAAACCAAGTATCTGTTTTTGGATAAGTTCAATAATTATTTTCATTATTGGTTTGACTAATTATAATTCTGTTGACTCAATTGATATAAATATTCATGACACATATTATGTGATTTCAAATTTTCATATTTCTATAATTTTTACGTTCATATTTTCTTTAATAGGTTTTATTTATTGGATTTTAAGCACAACAACTTTAAAACTATATCCACGCTTAACTCAAATCCATACCTTCATAAGTATTGGATGTTTTTTAGCATTTATAATTGGTATGCTATATTTTAACAAAATTAAAACAGATAATGAATTTCCTCTTTTTGACAATTCTTTAGACAAAAACATTTTTATTATATTAGTTTTTATAATATTCTTCTTACTTCAGCTATTATTCATTATCAATATAATAGCATCAACTCTAAAACAAATTTTCACTAAAAAAAAAGCAAATAAGTTGTAAACAATACATTCTTAAAAACTTATTTTTCATTCTATTTATATGTTGCGCCAATACCTTTAAATTTGAAACTAAATTTAAAACCCCAATTATGACAAAAAACCTACTTTTTGCAACAATCCTTAGTATTTCTGCTTTATTGAATGCCCAAAATTCGACCGAAAAAGAACTGGAACTTATTGAAACACCAGAGCAGATAGACAACTATCTGGAATTAAAAAAATCAAAAGAAAATAAATTGATTACTTTTAATGAAGAAAAGCACAAAACCATTCTTGCAAATGAACTTTTTGAGCTTTCAACAGGCGGCATTAAAACCGTAAAAACCAATTTTGAAAAAACTATTTACAAAGTGGTTGAAAAAACCAAAACCACCAATTACCGTGCAGCTTATATTTATTTAGATGGCACAAAATACAGCACAAACGATTTGAATACTTTAAGAACTAAAATAATTAACGAATACAAAAATGGCGCACCTTTCGATTTTTTGGCAAGCCAATATTCTATGGACGAAAATGCGAACAGAGGTGGCGATTTAAGTTGGTTTGCACAAGGTGAAATGCATCCTGATTTTGAAAACGAAATCATTAATGGAAATCATGCTTTAAATGATATTTTCACAATTGATGTACCTTCAAAAAACTGGTATTATGTGGTGCTAAAAACACATGAACCAAAAAATATTTCAGAAATTAAAGTCTTAAAAATTGTTGAAGATTTAGATTAATGCAGCTTTTTTATAACCCAGACATAAACGAAACCACTACACAATTTTCTTTTGAAAAAGAAGAAAGCAAGCATATAGTAAAAGTGCTTCGGAAAAGTGTGGGCGATACTTTACATATTACAAATGGCTACGGTTGGCTGTTTACTGCTGAAGTTGCCATACCCAATATTAATAAATGTGTGGTGACGGTTATTTCAAAATCCCAACAACCAAAGCGAAACTACAATCTACATCTAGCGGTAGCACCTACCAAAATGAACGACCGCTACGAATGGTTTTTAGAAAAAGCCACCGAAATTGGTATTGATAGCATCACCCCTATTATTTGCGACCACAGCGAACGTAAAGTTATCAAACCCGAACGGTTTGAAAAAATTTTGCAATCGGCAATGAAACAATCACTAAGTTGTGATATGCCAAAACTTAAGGAGGCTATTTCTTTTAAAGATTTTATTTCACAGGAATTTACAGGGGATTTGTTTATTGCCCATTGCGAGGAAACCGATAGAAAATTGCTTAAGCAACAACTAAAACCAAAACAAAACATCACCATTTTAATTGGTCCTGAAGGCGATTTTAGCACCAACGAAATTGATTTGGCTCTTAATAATAAGTTTATTCCAGTAACTTTGGGTGAAACCAGACTGCGTACTGAAACTGCTGCCATTGTAGCGTGCCATTCGGTGGCTTTTATTAATGAATGAAAAAGATTATAATTTCTATTTACAATTCTATATTCTTCTTTTTTCATAAAAGGATTGGATTAAATAATTATACTTCCAAATCTGCTGCATTAAGCATTGTTTCTTTTGTAATAATTGGCGTTTTAATCATTTTATTAAATGCAATTAGTATAATTCTAATAAATTATGATTTTATAAAAAACGCTAATGAATGGGTTATATTAATTACATTTATTTTCATTTATATAATTACATATAGTTTTGTCAGTAAACAAATTTGAGTCAATTATGAAAAAGACAATCCTACTTTTAACTTTTAACTTTTTACTTTTTACTGTTTCTGCCCAAGAAATAGCCTTAGTAAAATACAAAGGTGGTGGCGATTGGTATGCAAACCCTACGGCATTACGTAACTTAATTACATTTTGCAATAACAATATAAACACTAAAATAAGCCCCAAACCCCAAGATGTGGAAGTTGGAAGTTCTGATATTTTTCAATTTCCTTTTTTACACATGACGGGACATGGGAATGTATTTTTTAGTGACACCGATGCCGAAAACCTCCGTAATTATTTAATTTCGGGTGGTTTTTTACATGTTGATGATAATTACGGTTTTCAACCTTATATAACCAAAGAACTTAAAAAAGTATTTCCCGACAAGGAATTGGTTGAACTCCCTTCAAACCACGAGATTTTTAATATAGCCTATAAATTCCCAAACGGATTGCCTAAAATACATGAACACGATGGCAAGCGCCCGCAAGCATTTGGTATTTATTTTGAAGAACGACTTGTTTTGTTATTCACTTTTGAAAGTGATTTAGGCGATGGTTGGGAAGACCCAGAAGTACATAACGACCTCGCCGATGTTAGAGATAAAGCCTTAAAAATGGGCGCTAATATTGTTAAATATGCGTTTGAACATTGAAAACAATTGATAATTGACAATTGACAAAAAATACAACTTAACAATTTAACCATTGTATATGAAAGATTTATTGTTTTCTTTAGTCGAGTCTATTTTTAATAATGATAATGACGAAGATTTTTCATTTAAAAGAATTTTAATTGTAGCTATAAAAGTCATGACATTTATTGTCATAGTTTCTTTAGGAATTTGGATTGCCTTAAAATTAAAAAAATAAACCATTTATGAATTTATGGCAAAAACAAATAAACTCATAAACAAATAAACAACTCAACACCCTTGCAACTCACTCACTACAACACCCACTTTAAAAAAAGCAAATTCCCCATAATATTGGTGTGCGATAATGTTACTAACGCACCAAATATTGGAAGTTTGTTTAGAATTTCGGATGCATTTGGCGTTGAAAAATTGATACTTTGTGGTAAAGGTATTTCGTTAGGAAGAAAACTAACAAAAACATCACGAGCTACTGAAAAAGTGGTGGATTTTGAAATTTGTGAAGACGCTTCAATAGTAGTTAACGATTTGAAAAATAGCGGTTACCAAATTATGTCGCTAGAAATCACATCTACCAGTAAACCAATTCATACGTTAAAATTTTCAGCAAAAAAACCTATTGCATTAATTATTGGTGATGAAAATTTTGGTGTTTCTGAAGCCATTTTGAATATATCGGATGTTGTTATTCATATTGATATGTTTGGTCTGAACAGCAGTATGAATGTAGTACAAGCAACCAACATTGCATTGTATGAAATTACCAAGCAGATTTTTTAATTTGCCAGGTGGAGCGCAGTCGAGGCTTATTTAATTTACAAGTTTAAAACCTCTCGACTGCGCTCGAGGAGACATTATTAGTTTAATTTGATATATGGGATAGAAAACAACAAATTCCGGCAGAATTTAAATCGTTTTTTCCAACTATTTTACCAAAACCTTTTTCTCGAAACTACTTTTTGGTGCTTCACAAAGTGAACATTCATAGCTATCTGGAAGACTTTCAAACGTGGTATTTGGTGCAATGTTTTGTGTAACATCGCCGTAAATTTCATTATAAACCGTTAAGCAATCTTTACATTGATATACTTTTTCTTCGATGCTTTCTTTCTTTACATCTTTCACAGAGGTTTCTTCGCGTTCTGTTCCTAATTGTTCAAAATACAACTGACTCAATTCCATTAACAACCCAGGTAATTCCACTTTATCAATATCTTGTACATGCATGATATAATCACGTGTATTAGGATCGAAATTTTTAGCGTATAATAAATTGTAGGTGTCTCTAATTACAAAATCGCTTAAAGCTTCTGGTTGTTTGTTCTTTTCAATAACAACCGACGTAAAATAATATGCGTTACTTGCGTAATTAGTCAACCCGAATGTTAAACCATAGGTACTAATATCGTTTTGGTCAAAATTAGTAACCAAATATTTTTTCAGACTTAAAGCATCTTTATCATTAACTGGTAAATGCCAATTTAGTTCGAGCATAGAGTGCCGCACGTTAATACCGAATTTTCCCAAAAACTTCTCCCATTGCAATTTTGCTTTCAACGGAATACCTTTAACTATAAAGGATTTCCAAGGAGTTATGGATATTTTACCAATTTTATTTTCTGCGCACAGTTCGCACATGGCTTTTAAGAAAGATAAGTCGTATCGGTTATTACGCCAATACAATCCTAACCAATATTTATCGCCAATTCTATTCATACCTTCGTAGTACGGAAATGGGTAAAAAGGTACTTCTAAAGGTTTATCAACGGTTCTGTTATTGGTGTCTATGGCATCACTAACCAACTCAAAAATCATTTCAACAGTTTCAGGTTCTTCCTGCAACATGTTTTCGATAGCCAATTCTACCTTATCTAAATCCCAACTATAAATAAGCGCTGGGTACATGACTGTTTTTTTCCATTCTGGAAGTCTTATATACAAATACCAGTAATCTTCGTGTTCCGAAGCTATAAAATTGATATGTCCTGTAAATAAAGGCACTAAACGTTGTTTGGGGTCGGTGATGTTAACACGTAATTTTAGATCGTGCTTAAATTGTTCTAAAACATATAAATATCGATCACCAGTAAGCCACGATGTACTTGGAAAAATATCGGACGACACATAAGACGATACCATATTTTCACTACGCTCCCGGTTTGGAACTACAATTTGAAGCTTATCAAAAACCTTTAGTTTTTCAACATCTACTGGTTCTGGAAAAATAATATCTTGTCGCGAACCAAATGAAATGGAATCTAAACCTAAGCTTTCTGCGGCTTCACAAATGTATTTTAACTCTCCTGGAGAGAGTACACCACCATTAACTAATAATCTATACGATTCTTTCATGTGTCTATTTTATTTGTTTTTTATTGGTCACATGGTGCTTCCATATAATCGTCATCTTGGGTATCAAAATTTAGTTATGAAAGATTCATGCCAATACCTTTGTATTATTAAGAATTTCCTTAACCTCTGTTTTACAACTTCCGCAGCCCAAGCCTGCACCCGTTTTATTACACAGTTCTGTAAAATTGGTACATCCGCCTTTAATAGCTTCTTCAATATTACCTGCCCCTACTTGACTGCAGGAACACACTAATTTACCAATAACCGGCACATCGTTTGAAGCCCCTCGCAGTAAAGTGTTTCGCTTATCGGACATTTCTATTTTGCTTTCAATCATGGTTTTAAATTCGGCAAACTCATTTTTATCGCCCATTAAAACCGCTCCAATTAGCAAATCGTCCTTAACGATACACTTTTTATAATAGCGTTTTGATATGTCCGTGAAAATAACCTCTTCGTACGAATCGTCATTTTCAGGAACCTCTATATTACCAATACTACACAGATTTAAATCGTTGAATTTTAAAATATTCATTAAAACCGAACCATTGTAAGCACAACTAATATCCCCCGCAATAAAGTTTGCTAAAATATTTGCTTGTTCTTCGGCAGCCGAAGTAATACCGAATAACTGGTTGTTAAATTCAGCAATTTCTCCAATAGCAAAAATATCTGGGTTGGATGATTGTAAATGCTGATTTACCTTCACCCCACGACTACAAACAATACCGTTTTCTCTAGCAATTTCTATATTTGGAATGGTACCAATAGCATATACAATAGCATTGGCGGTTATAAATTTACCACTCTTAAGTGTAATGTTCAATTCGCCCGTTTCCTCATCATCAAACACCGTACTTACCTCATTATCAAAATAAATTTGAATACCACGCTCCTGTACATCTAATGCCAATAGTTTACTGGAAACTTTATCTAACTGACGCTCCATTAATCGAGATGCCCGCTGAATGATGGTCATTTTTACGTTTTTATGCTTCATGGCTGCTGCCAACTCCAAACCTAATAAACCACCACCAACAATAACCACATGTTGCTCTTCTGGAGGTAAGCCCGTTGCATCTAAATAGGCTTTAAACCTATCAGCATCACTTTTATTACGCATGGTAAAGCGCCCTGGTAAATCTATTTGAACATCTTTAGGGATGAACGCACGACTACCAGTTGCCAAAATTAGCTTATTGAACGTGTGCCGGTCACCATTAGTATCCATAACTATTTTTGTTTCAGAATCAATGTTCTTAATAGACGTTTCCGGATAGACCTTAATATTTAGCTTGCTTAACTCTTTTTGTTTTATTTTAAGAAGTTGTTCCCAAGTTAATTCTTCGGTTACGTACTCAGGTAATAACACCCTATTATAAAATAAATTAGGCTCTTTTGAAAACACATGGATTTCATCAACCTCATTATACTCTCTATAGTTTTGAACAAACCTGAAAGCAGCAGCTCCTGCTCCAACAATAATTATTTTTTCAACAGGTTTTTTATATTTTGAAACCGATACACGCGTAAATTTAAAATCCGGTTCTTTTGAAGTAGGATCTATATGTGTATTGGTTAAATTGTTAGCTCTGTTTAAATCACTTTGCAATTGTTTCCCCCAATGCATCGGCAAAAACACACAGCCTTTTACAATATTATCTGTAACTTTTGCTCGAACACGAACAACACCATTTTCACTTTTAATTTCAGTAATATCACCTTCCTTTATTTTGTTCAAATACGCATCAACAGGATTAATTTCTAAAACAGGTGTTGGGTAATGTGTTTTTAAACGCGATACTTTTCCTGTTTTGGTCATAGTATGCCACTGGTCGCGCACCCTACCAGTTGTTAAAACTAGCGGATAGGTTTCATTAGGCTGTAAAGAAGTATTTTCAATACTGGTAGCAACGTTAAAAATGGCTTTTTGTGATGGTGTATAGAATTTTTTATCTTGAAAAAGCCTTGGCGTTCCAACATGTCTATACTCTGGCACTGGCCATTGAAAAGTGCCTTCGTTTTTTAATCTATCATAATTTAAAAAGGATACATCAATTTTTGTTCCTTTAGTCATCGAGCTATATTCCTCGTAAATTTCTTCAGCACTGTTGAAATTAAATCCACGGAATCCCATACGCTGAGCAAAATCACAAAAAATTTCAACATCGGGTCTGGCTTCTCCTGGCGCATTGATTTCTTTTGGCAAATAAGAAATACGACGCTCAGAATTGGTCATTGTTCCTTCTTTTTCCAACCAACCAGCTGCAGGAAGAACCAAATCGGCATAAGCTACGGTATCGGATTTATGCGAGATATCTTGAACTACCACAAATTTAGCATTCTTCATGGCGCGTTCAATACGGTGCGTATTTGGTAAACTTACTAGCGGATTGGTACAAGCTACCCAAATAGCTTTCAGTTTTCCTGATTCTAAAGCATCAAACATCTCGGTAGCTGTTAGTCCTGGTTTTGGAGAAATTTGATCGACACCCCAAAACTGTGCTACTTCTCTACGATGCTCTTCATTTTGTAAATCTTTATGAACTGCCAACAAATTTGCCATGCCTCCAACTTCACGACCACCCATGGCATTGGGTTGTCCAGTTAATGAAAACGGCCCCGAACCTGGTTTACCTACTTGCCCCGTAATAAGTGATAAGTTTAATAAAGCGGTATTCTTATCGGTACCAACCACACTTTGGTTTAAGCCCATAGCCCACATACTTATAAAGCCTTTAGAAAGCCCTATAATATCGGCAGCTTTTCGAATATCCGATTCTGGAACTCCACATATTTTTGAAGCATCTTTAATAGATATTGAAAATATTTGTTCTTTATAATCTGTAAATCCTTCAGTATGGTTTTTAATGAAATCGTCATCAATTAAACCACGTTTAAACAAACAACGTGCAATGGCATTGTAAAGCACCACATCTGTTCCTGGAATTAATTGAAGATGTAAATCTGCAAAATTCGCGGAGTCGGTTTTTCGAGGGTCAATTACTATGATTTTAACATTGGGGTTTTTCTCTTTATGTTGCTCGATACGTCTGAAAAGAATGGGATGGCACCACGCAGGGTTTGCGCCCGTAATTAAGAAACAATCGGCTAATTCAATATCTTCATATGAAACAGGAACACTATCTTCACCAAAAGTTTTTTTATACCCTACTACTGCTGAACTCATACATAAACGTGAGTTGGTATCGATGTTATTCGTTCCTAGAAACCCTTTTGTAAGTTTGTTTGCAATATAATATTCTTCGGTTAAACTTTGTCCTGACACGTAAAACGCTACACTATCTGGCCCATGCTTTTTTATAATGGATTTAAAAACGCTGGCAGCTCTATCTAAAGCATCATCCCAACTTACTCGCTCGCGAGGGTGTGAACGACTCCAACGCATTTCGGGGTATAAAATTCTATCGGAAGTATCGTTAACTACGTAATGTAAGTTCATACCTTTAGAACAAAGCATACCTCTGTTTACGGGGTGATCTTTGTCTCCTTCAACAAAAACCTTATCGTTATTATCTCTTTTAACAATAATACCGCAACCAACCCCACAATACGAACACGTTGTTTTTACTTCATTTTTTATCATTTAACCTAGAATTTTTATATTAAATGAGGTTTCTTTTCGTATGAAAATAAAAATCAACCTCAATATACAAATAGCCATCATTATTGTAAAAATAAGTATTTATACTTAATTTAAAGCCTATAAAAAAAGTAACAATTAAAAAATATTAGATTAATAATAATCATATAGTGATTTTATATATATATTAAAAAAGACAGAACTTTATTTGAGTTTTAATGACTCTATAAATGATATTGTCTTTAATTAATAACAAAAAACCTTATTAACAACCAATAACAGCTTTAATTACTTCAAAAACAATTCAACTATTTATTGTTTTTCGAATTTATTTACCAACTGAGGCGTTGCTTTGTCTGCCATTTTTTGCACCACTCTATGCATCCAAATAAGACATACCGCAGATAGAAAAAGCATTAAAATCCAACAACTAGACCAAAGTCCTGTGCCAGCTAAAAGGTAACCAAAAATGATAGGACAAAAGAATCCTCCCAATCCTCCAAGCACACCTACCATACCTCCAACAACACCAACCTCTTCTGGAAAATAATCTGGAATATGCTTATAAACTGCCGCTTTACCTATACCCCAAATAGAACCAATTATAATAGCTATAATTGAAAATATCCACAAATTGGCTTGAAAGAATATATGTGTTTTACCTTCAGCTATTAATTGCTGTTTTTTTACAATATCGCCTTTTTTAACAATTGCTTGTTGCCACGTCTCCTTAACCGGAAAAACATGAAACCCATCATCAACAGTTGCTAATTCATCTGTCTTAGCATTAAAAGGGTATTTAACACCTTCAACTTCTATATATGAGGAAGTTACACCTGTAACAACTCCTGGCGATTTTGCCATAATCCCTTTTCCTGAAGCATAAATATCCATTTTAGGAATAATAAGAGCTGCACTAAAAAAAACAGACGAACCGAGTACCCAATACATGACTTTTCTTGCACCAAATTTATCTGACAACCATCCTCCAAAAGCCCTAATAACTCCTGATGGTAAACTAAAACAAGATGCTAAAAACCCAGCGGTTGCCAAATCCAAGGTGTACACATTGGTATAATAAGGCACTAACCACCCAGCAAATGCAACAAAACACCCAAACACTAAGAAGTAATACAACCCAAATCTCCAGACTCTAATACTTTTTAAAGGTTGTAGCATACCTGCCAAATTCTTTGTACTCGATGCCGGCTTTTTGTTCTTTGTAGCAAAGTAGAAAACAATCGCCATAAGTACCAAAAAAGCAGCATAAATTCTCGGCATATCTCTCCATCCATCCAAATTCGTTTTGCCATCGGTAAGGTAATATAATAGTTTAGGGCCTACCAATGTTGTTATAGCTGCACCAGCGTTTCCCGCACCAAATATACCTAAAGCAATACCTTGTTTTTCTTTAGGAAACCATATAGATGTAAACGCAATACCCACCGCAAAACTAGCTCCAATAATTCCAAAACCAAGACTACAAAGTGCATACGACCAAAAACCATTGGCATAAGACAGCAAGTACATAGGAACGGCACACATTAATAACAAAGCTACAAAAACCGGCTTGCCTCCTAGTTTATCTGTTAAAATCCCTACTGGCAATCTGAATATAGCCCCTGTTAATACAGGAATACCTATTAACCATCCAATTTCTACCGAAGTCCAACTGAACACTTGATTATCTGCTAAAAAAGTAACCAATATGCCATTTATCAACCACGCCGCGAAACAGAACGTGAAAGATAATGTGTTCATAAACAATATTTTATTTGCTCCTTTTGTTGCGTTCATTACAATATAATTTATAAGTTCAAATTAATTTTACTATGTAGAAACTAGTATTTCTGTAACGAAATTAAGTATAAATACTTAATTTAAAGATATAAATTAAGTATTTATTTAAAAAAATACGTAATTATTAATGAACGAAAAAACTTTTTGAGAATCTCTCAAAAAAAGAAAGAATAAAATATAAAATTATGTGTTTTTTTGTACAATTGGTGAACACCAATAATTGAAATACCAAAAAATTCAATTGAACAATGTGTGATTTTAATAAAAATAGAGAATTGAAGTATTTAATAAAAATAGAGAATTGAAGTATTAAATAAGTTCAAACTCCTTAGCCTTGTTACTTAGTTCCATAAGGTTTTTAACATCTAATTTTTTCATTAAATTAAAACGATGTACTTCGGCAGTCCGCTTGCTTATTTGAAGTTCATCTGCAATGTCTTTGTTGTTTTTTAGCTGCAGAACAAGATTTAAAATCTGTTTTTCTCTTTTAGTAAGATTGAAAGGGTCTTCAATTTGTTTTTCTTCTTGATGAGTTGCAGAAGCCACATTTCCATTAACAAAATTATTCATAATAATAGCTGAAATATCACCCGTAAAATACTTACCTCCAGAAGCCACTTTATGTAGTGCTTTTAAAAACTCTTCTTTACTCGCCCCTTTTAATAAATACCCATCTGCACCGGCTTGAATGGCTTTAACTACGTATTCTTCTGAATCGTGCATTGAAAGTACCAAGGTGCGTACATTTGGATAACTCTTATTAACTTCACTAACCACCTCAATACCATTAAGTTCCGGCATTCGGATATCGACTATTAATAAATGTGGTTGGTGCTTTTTAATAACCTTCAAGGCTTCTAAGCCGTTAGAAGCTTCATCTATAACTTGAATACCTTCTTGGTCTTCTAAAAGCGCTTTAATGCCGTCCCTTACGAGTACGTGGTCGTCTGCTAAAACTACATTTATAATATTCATCTTTTCATTTTTATAAGTACAAAACTAAAAAAAATTTACGTAAAAATACTTAATCTGTTGTAGGTATATTTAACGTTACACGTGTTCCCTTATCTATTTCTGAATTTAGAAACAAACGCCCATCTATATACTTAATTCGTTCCCGCATAAAGGTTAACCCCATACCACCATCTCCATTTTTAACATTTTTAACCTTGTTAGGATCAAAACCTTTACCATTATCATCTATAACAATACTTAGTATATTTTCGCTATGCGATAAAGACACTAAAATATGTGTAGAATCAGCATATTTAATGGCATTATTAATAGCTTCTTGCACAATACGGTAAATATTTATTTCAACTAACGAGTCTAAACGCTGATTGAAATCGGTTTTATTAAATAGTACAATATGCTTTGCTGTAAGTTTACCCAATTCCTGAGTTAATTTTGTAATTGCTGGCACAATACCGTGATCAGACAATTCCGGTGGTGTTAAATTGAATGTTGCTGTTCTTACCCCTTTTATTATGTTTGATGTAAGTTCTTTCAGGTGTTCAATTTTAGAAGCGGTCTTATTTATATCCTTAATATCTATGCTTTCTAAATTATATTTTAATCCGGTTAGCATTTGCCCAATACCATCATGCACATCTTTAGCTATTCGGTTTTGCTCCTTTTCTTGGTTCTCAATAATTTTACTTGAAATAACCTTTTGTTGATTCATTCTCTCTTCAAAACTTTCCTTTGTTAAGCGCGCAATTTCTATTTGAGCTACTTTACGTGCTGTGATTTCTGAAGCAATAATTAGAAGTTCCGATTTGTCGTCGGTTGGATTGAATGGAATAATAGCCATTTCCAACCAAACATCACGACTATCTCTGGTGGTTGCTTTTACTTCACCTTGCCATCCTGTTTTTTTGTACTTAGCTATTAAATTTTCTATTTCTAATTGTTCGGTTTCGTTTATTGAAAGTATATCTGAAAAATTAGCAGAACTACTAAATTTAGTAAATTTAAAAAGGCGCGAAAACTTTTTCCCCATGTGCACCAAGGCCCCATTAGGTGTAATTCTGGCAAACAACAGTGTTTCGTCCATAGCATAGCTTAATGCTCGCAATTCTTTAATTGATTTTTCTTTAGATATACTTAACTCATCAGCATCAAAAGCCATTTTTTTAGCTTTCTTTTCGGCAATTAACAATTCTGCTAATGTTGATTTTACCGATTTTGCTGTTGGCCAAAAAATAAATAAAAATTCTCCCAACAATATAAGTATGGTAAATGCCATTAATAACAGCTCCAACTTACGAAGCCAACTTACTTTCGCATCGGCCTCTAAATCATATTGATTAACAATTTGATCCATGACCAAAAGAAAATGCCCTTCATTACCCTTTACACTTTCAATATCATCAATAAATGCTGAGAGCGGTAGCGGCGGTATATTTTCAATTTTTTCAATAATGGATTTTGAAGCATTACTAATTATGTTAAATGTTGGATTTAAAGCTTCAAACTTTTCTTTAATGATAACGCTGTTTTTTCCTGGCAAACCCAAACTATCATTCCCGTTTTGCAGGGCATAATGCGATCGTTCCCAAACATTTAACGTTTGTTTTATTTTTTCTTTTAGAAGTATGCGTTCTTCTGGTGTGTTTTCTGTTGAAAGCGAAACAATTTCTTTTGTTAATTTTTGACTTAGCATACGCTGCCTACCTGCTACATTTATAACCGAAGAATCGCTTTGTTGGTCGTTTAAGTGCTTACGGACTAGAATTTGACTCAAAACTACCGAAAGTGCAATAGTACTTAATGCGATAATGTACAAACGGCTTAATCTATCAAAAGTGCGTTGATCTAATGAATTACCGTTATTTGTCATTGTTATGTATCGTATTTAAGAAATAGCTTGTTTTATAAGTGCTAAACTTCTTTCTGAATAATTTATTTTTAAAGCTTCTGCATGTCCTTCTTCAGACATTTTAACCCAAGTTTTTTGTAGAATATCAATCACCTTTTCATCTTCATGTTTAGCGGCAAATTCTTCAAAATAATAATCTAAAAACACCAAACAAACCACATCTTCAATCGTTTGGCTTTCTTCATTCTTTTTAATAAGTTTCTTATTGATTAAAAAAGACACGCGCTCAATAAACTCACCGTCATACCCCACTTCTTTTAAAATATCTGCTGTTATTTCAGCATGCATTTTTTTAAGCGTTTCGCGCCATTTTAAATAGCCCACTCTGTCCATTGGGTATTCGTCTCTGGCAATTTTCCAACGGCAAATATGCTGTGCTCTTGCGGCAATTTGAAGCGCTCTAGACGCATCTGGTTTAAACTGCAACAACTTTTGAGACATGCGTTGCGAATACAGTAATTCCTTAGGGAAATCCAATCCACATGCATGGTAAACGTTAGGGTCTTCAGAATTTTTTTTATCTATTAATGCAATGGCAGTTTCAAATCGTGTTGGTTTCATGGTGTGTATATTTTATGTTAATCAGAAAAGCCAATATACACATTTCCACTTTCAATTTTAACAGGATATACCGCAATTTTTAAATCGTCACCACCTAAATTAGTACCATCTTCCAACGAAAAATTCTTTTTATGCATTGGGCAAGCCACTTTTGCAACACCATCCTTATCGCCAATCATTCCCAAAGACAACACCATTTCCATTTTATGCGGACATAAATTTTGGCACGCATACCATTTATCTTTCCTGGCAAAATTATACACCGCTATTTGTTTGGTTTTGTACTTTATACAAGCACCACTATTTTCGGGAAAATCCGATACAGTACCAACCTCAAACCACGTTTTAACTTCTGCTTCTGTAACCGATTTATATTGTTCAAGTATATTTTGCATATCTATTTAATTTAATTCATTTTTTATTTGGGCGTTTCTTTTTTCTCATACCTACAAGGTTAAAAAAACCTTGCAGGATCCCAAAAAGTCGGGCTTTTAGCTGCAAGTCCTCGTTCGTGCCTCACTGCGGGCTTTACGCTGCAATCCCTAACGCGAAACAATTGATAATTGTCAATTGACCTACCAAGCCTTCGGCATTTTCTGATCACGCATTGGTACAAACACTAAGTTGTCATCCGTATCATCCGAATTCACAAAATGTTTGAAACGCTTTGCTATATTAGGGTCTTCAATAGCTTGTTTCCATTCACATTCGTATTTGTTTACAAGGCCTTGCATTTCTAATTCTAAGTCTTCAGCAATTCCTAAAGAATCTTCAATAACTACTTTCTTTAAGTATTCAATACCTCCATCTAATTTATCTAACCAAGGTGAAGTTCTAACTAAAGGACCTGCGGTACGTAAATAGAACATTAAAAAACGATCTAAATATTTAATGGCTGTTGCATCATCTAACTGTTCTGCAAAAAGTATGGCGTGTTTTGGAGTTACACCTCCGTTTCCACACACGTATAAATTCCAACCGCCATCAACAGCAATCAATCCAAAATCTTTTCCTCTAGCTTCTGCACATTCTCTAATACAGCCCGAAACCCCACCTTTTAATTTATGTGGTGAACGCAGTCCTTTATATCTGTTTTCAATCTCAATAGCAAATGTCACACTTTCATGCATTCCGTAACGACACCATGTAGAACCAACACAACTTTTAACTGTACGAAGCGATTTTCCGTAAGCATGTCCACTTTCAAATCCAGCATCAATTAATTCTTTCCAAATAAGTGGCAATTCGTGTAGTTGAGCACCAAATAAATCGATACGTTGTCCGCCAGTTATCTTCGTATATAAATCATATTTTTTAGCAACTTCACCTATTACAATCAACTTATCAGGAGTAATTTCACCACCTGCAATTCTTGGCACTACCGAATAGGTTCCATTACGTTGAATATTTGCTAAAAATCGATCGTTAGTATCTTGAATTGCAACCTGCTTGTTTGGTGTCTCCATAGTAATGGTAGCGAAAATAGATGCCAATGCTGGCTTACAAACTTCACAACCATCGCCTTCTCCAAATAAGTTAAGTGCTTCGTCGTAATCTTGAACTTTATTTACTTTTACCAAATCGTATAGCTCCTGACGGTTAAAACTAAAATGCTCGCAAAGCGTTTCTTTAACTTCTTTCCCTAGAGATTTAAGCGTTTCATTAACCAAATCTACCACCATAGGTTTACAGCCACCACAACCTGTTGTAGCTTTGGTTTTAGCTATAACATCTCCTAAATTCTGGCAATCACCTTCTGTAATAGAGCAGCAAATATCACCTTTTGTAATACTTTCACACGAACAAACTTGAGCTGCATCTGGAATATCCATCACACTACCAAACGATGAACCACCCTCTCCTCTACTACCAATAATTAACTCTTCAGCATCTTCAGGAATTGGTAATCCGTTTAAATAAATTTGATGGAACATGTTATAATCAGATGCATCACCTACTAAAATACCTCCTAAAAGGTTTTTACCATCGTGACTGATGTTGATACGCTTATATAAATTCTTTGTTTTATTTTCATAAATAATAGAATACCCTTTCTCTACAGGCATAAAAGGTTCACCGTAACTCGCTACATCAACACCTATTAGTTTAAGTTTGGTAGACATATCAATATCACTCTCCATTAAAACCTCTGCATTTCCTATAATTTGATTAACGGCAACACCAGCCATATCATAGCCCGGAGCCACCAAACCGTATATCATTTGGTTGTATAAAGCAACCTCTCCAATGGCATATATTTCCGGGTCAGATGTTTGCATTCTGTCGTTAACAACAATACCTCCACGTGTTCCCATTTCTAAAAAACAGGTTTTCCCTAACTCATCACGAGGTCTAATTCCTGCCGAAATAACAAGCATTTCAACATCAATTTTATCGTATTCACCAAACTCCATCCCTGTGATGTTTTTATCACCTAATATTTTATTAGTTGCTTTTGATAAGTGTATATTGATGCCTAATGATTCTAATTTTTCTTGTAAAACTTTACTGGCTCTGGTATCTAATTGACGTGGCATTAGTTTATTAGCAAACTCCACCACATGTGGTTCAAAGCCCATATCCATAACGGCTTTGGCTGCTTCCAAACCTAACAAACCACCACCAAGCACTGCAGCCCTTATAGTATCTTTTTTTCTACCCTTTTTAAGTTTAGCGGCATAAGAAAGCATGGCTTCTAAATCTTCAATCGTTCTGTAAACAAAAACACCCTGTTTTTCAACACCTGGTATATTTGGCACAAAAGGCGCAGAACCTGTTGCTAATACTAAATAATCGTACTTATAATTTATATCTTTTGAAGTGGTTACTTTTTTAGAAACACGGTGAATTGCCGTAATACGTTCGTCTGTAACTAATTCAATACCATGCTCTTCGTACCATTCCCTAGGTGCCATTTCTAAAGCCTTCGCATCTTTATTCTGAAAAAACTCACTTAAATGAACACGATCGTATGCTGGTCTAGGTTCTTCACCAAAAACAGTTAACTGAAATTTTTTGTCTTTTGCGAGGGCTACAAATTTCTCACAAAACTTATACCCTACCATACCGTTACCTACAACAATAATTTTTTTCATCTGTTTGGTTTTATTGTTTTTTAATGGTCTGATGTTGCATTCATACTATAATTTCGTCGTTTAACAAAAATGCTATAATGAATGTTTCATCAGTTAAATTTTAATTATTTAGATTGAGCTGCAATACGCAACTACGTAATTTAATTACAAATCTAAGTATTTTTACTTATTTTTAAATACAAATTTAAATTAATTTTTAACCAAATTTAAATTATTGATGATTTCACAAATAGAAATGAATAAAACTAATTATTATATAAAATATTGATGTTAGAATTAGGAAAGTTTGAATAATTCTAATCAGCTTCAACCGTTATAATCACACTTTTTGAAGCGGGTGTTTTAGCTGTATGTGCAAAACTGTCTAAAGGTACCAATACATTTGTTTCTGGAAAATACGTAGCGCAGCAATTCTTAGGAATCCCATACCCCACAACCTTGAAATGATGGGCTTCACGAACCACACCATTAAATTCCGATTTAAGATTGACAACTTGCTGTTCTTGCAAACCTCTTATTTTCATATCTTCACGATTCATAAAAACAATGCGCCGTTCATTATAAATACCACGATACCTATCATTTAATCCGTAGATAGTGGTGTTAAATTGGTCGTGACTACGTATCGTCATCATTATCAACTCACGTTCTTTAAGCTTCCATTCTGGTAATTTATTAACCGAAAAATTAGCTTTTCCTGTTTTAGTTTTGAATTCTCGAACTCGTGCTCCATTTGGCAAATAAAATCCTGAAGGTTGTTTTAGTTTGCTATTGTAATCGTTAAATCCTTCAACAACTTCCTGAATATCATTACGTACTAAATTATAATCATCTTTATATTGAAGCCAATTTATTTTTGTTTTTCCTTTTAAAGTAGCGTTTGCAATTCCACAAACTACAGCAACCTCACTAATTAAAGCTTTGGAACATGGCTCTAAAACACCTTTGGTTGAAGAAACTATACCCATAGAATTTTCTACGCTTTGAACTTGAATACCCGATTTTTGATAATCTTTTTCAGAGCGTCCTAAACAAGGTAAAATAAGCGCTTCATTACCCGTTACTAAATGCGAACGATTCAATTTTGTACTTACATGAACGGTTAAGTCACAATTACCTAAAGCCCGGGCAGCATATTGTGTATCTGGAACTGCAGAAATAAAATTACCTCCCATTCCAAAAAACACTTTCGCTTTTTTCTCATACATCGCTTTTATAGCATCAATTACCGAGTAACCATGTTTTGTGCTCGGTTTAAATCCATACTTAGCTTCAATTTTATCTAAAAATGCTTGTGGCGCAGATTCCCAAATACCTACCGTTCTATCTCCCTGCACGTTGGAATGTCCACGAACCGGACATGTGCCTGCACCTTCTTTTCCTATACTTCCTTTTAATAATAGTAGGTTTACCAATTCGCGAATATTATCTACAGCATTTTGGTGTTGGGTTAAACCCATCGCCCAACAAATAATAATTTTATTGTTATTTAAGATTAGATTAAAAACTTCATCAAATATGTTTTTTGAAACACCTGATAATTTTAAACAATCATTAAAATTATAAGTCTTTAAATCTGAAATAAAACCATCGTAACCATGTGTAAATTCTTTGATGAATTCTTTATCAAACACACCACCTACAAATTCTTCTTTTTCAAGTAATTTAATAAGCAATGCTTTTATAAAAGCTACATCGCCGTTTATGGTAATCGGTACAAATACATCAGCTATTTTAGTACCTCCTGTAAGTAGTTTTAATGGGTTTTGCGGATTAGTGAATTTTATAAGACCTGCTTCTGGCAATGGATTAATAGCTATAATTTTACCGCCATTCGCCTTACATTTTTCTAGAGCGGTTAACATTCTAGGGTGATTCGTTGCAGGGTTTTGACCAATAACCATTACCACTTCTGCTTTATATAAATCATCTAAAGTTACCGAGCCTTTGCCTATCCCCAATGTTTCAGACAGCGCACTACCACTAGCTTCATGACACATATTTGAGCAATCGGGTAAATTAGAAGTTCCAAACTCACGCACAAATAATTGGTACAAAAAAGCGGCTTCGTTAGTCGTTCTTCCAGAAGTATAAAAAACAGCTTCATCAGGGCTATTTAATTTGTTTAAATGTGTTGCAACTTTAGAAAATGCATCATTCCAAGAAATGGGTTGATAACTCGTTCCTCCCTTTTCCAAACACATAGGTTCTGATAAACGACCTGATTTTCCAATTTCAAAATCGGACCAACTAGCAAGTTCGTCTACTGTGTGTTTTGCAAAAAATTCTGCGCCAATGGTTTTTTTTTGAGCCTCTTCTGCCATAGCTTTTATTCCATTTTCACAGAATTCACCCAATGAAGAACGCTCATCATCGGGATCTGGCCAAGCGCAACCGGGGCAGTCAAATCCTCCTTTTTGATTTAGCTTTAGAGAGATTTTGAAAGCATCAGCAGGATTCATATATTTTGCAACATGCCCAACCGCAGCTTTTATAGCACCAAAACCCACACTATTACTAGGTGGCGTTTTCGTTTTTAAGTTGGTAAAAACTTCAGGTGTTTTGGCTTTATCTTGTGGAGTTGAACTCATTATTAATTCTTAAATTTAGAATTATGGGCATTTTTGTAATCTTCTTGTGTATCTAAGTCTATATTCTTTAATGAAGGTATTAAATTTATAACTTGAGATTCATATTTTTTTAAAAGATACTTAGCACCGTAGTCATCACGTAATGCCATTAACTCTTCAAAATATACCTTATCAAAAATAGCAGGGACACCATATTTTCCTTCTTCATAAAAAGTCGCAATAATTTGATTTTTATTAGGCACAAAATTTTTAATTATAGATTCTAAAAAACTACTTGTTACGAAAGGTTGATCTGCCAGCATTATAAGTACTCCATTAATTGGGAATTGAGTGTTTTCAAAATAGGAAACACCTTTAGCGATAGATGTACCCAACCCTTTGTCCCAATCTAGATTATTCAAAACAGTAACAGGGTAGTCTTTAATATCCTTTTTTAGAACATCATAATTAGCACCTAATATTACAACAATTTCTTTGGGCACAACGCCCAAGGCTGTTTCAATAGCATGACTTAATAACGACGTATTTCCCCAATTAAGCATTTGTTTAGGAACACCCATTCGTTTTGAAGCACCAGCAGCTAGTATAAGTATGCCTATGTTTAAAGATATTTTTGGCATTTAATTAATGACACTTTTATGGATCTTACCTGATATTTTATTCAACGAATTAACACTTTTTTTTCTAGTAATTCCTAAAATTTCTGCCACAATTGACACAGCAATTTCTTGTGGTGTTTCTGAACCTATATTGATTCCAGCTGGTCCATAAATGACATCAAAGAATGAATCATTAATTTCTGGTTCATATTCCATGAACTGAGATAATAAGTCTTCGCGTCTATTAATAGGTCCCAAAATACCGATATAATTTGGTTTGCTACTTTTTAAGGCTACTAAAAAGCGTAAATCGTTAGCAAAATTATGGGTCATTAAAACAATTGAAGTTTGATTATCTATGGATAGTAAGCTAATTTCTTCGGGAGACATAGAATAAAACTCTTTTGCGCCAGGAAAATTTTTAATAAATTTAGGTTCTTTATGCCCAGAAACTACGGTAACCTCCCAACCTGTTAAAGCAGCATACTTGCAAAGTTGTACCGCATCGTGCTCTGCTCCAATAATAATTAATTTAAAACAAGCTGGCATATCTTGTTCAAATACGGCTAATTGTTCTTTATTTACCTTTTCAATTTGTTTTCCTTGAATTGAAAATTCATTGCTATTTAATTTTACAATGGAACCAATTCCGGACGTAAAACCTTCTTTCTTAATGAAAAAAGACTGAATTTGAAATGAATCCCTTTGTTCAATACTTTCTAAAAAGGTTTTTTCAAAAGCAGTTTCAGGTTGAAACAACTCCAATAATATGTATAATACACCTTCGCAACCTAATCTATATTTTCCATCATAGATCATTATCTTTGGTTCACAAGTTTTAAAAACAGCTTGCGATTGCAATAAAATTTCTTTTTCAACACACCCCCCACTAACAGCCCCAACCATTTGTCCGTTTTCAAGAATTAGCATTCTTACACCTGGTCTTCTGTATGATGAACCGTCTAAAGCTACAACAGATGCAAGTACCGATTTTAGATTATTTTTCCTTCCTTTTAAAGCTTGTAGAACGATGTCTTTAAATTCATGGGTCATTGCATAAAAAATATTAGAAAGTGTATATAATTTAACTATAAAAAATATTAAGACAAGTAATCACAGTAACATTTTTAAATTAACCAACAATTGGTTTATAGAACATAAAAGGCTGATGATAGTAACGCACATCTGTTGCTTTATATAGGGCATTTGCAATGGCTCCAACAGCTGGCGGAAGTCCTGGCTCTCCTAAACCAGTTGGTGCAATTTCACTTTTAACAAAGAAAACCTCTATGTCCTCTGGTGCCTGTGAATGACGGATGAGTTTATACCTGTCAAAATTCATTTCGTTTGTAGCTCCTTCTGTAAACGTCAACTGACTGTACATGGCATGCCCTATACCGTCTATAACACCACCTTGAATCATATTCTTTGCAGCATCAATATTCACAACAATACCACAATCTACTGCACACCAAACCTTTTTCACTTTGGGCTCCCCATTTTCCATAACCAAATCTATAACTTCTGCAACATAGGTAGAATGACAAAAATAAGCTGCAACACCACGATATACTCCTGGTTTTGTTTCTCCCCAATTGGATTTTTCTTTAACAAGTTTTAAAACACCTGAATAACGTTCGGCATCATAGTCATTTTTTTCTCCTACTGGATTTTTGATGGCACGATCAAACAATTCTAATCGAAAATCTATAGGATCTTTTCCAGCCAATTCAGCTACTTCATCAATAAATGATTGTTCTGCACCAGCAGTAAAATTAGAACTTGGTGCTCGCCATGCACCTGTAGTGATATTTGTTTTTCCTTCAATTTTCTCAGCAGAATAGTTTTCAACAGTTCCTGCAGGGAATCTATTTGGAAATACGGGACTTTCAGGTAATCCCGTACCTCTTACAGAAAAGGCAATAAGATTATTATTTTCATCTAACCCCGCTTTGTATATAGAACTATATGCTGGTTTGTAAGTACCTTGAGACATATCATCCTCTCTTGTATAAATAAGTTTTACTGGGCTTCCTATTTTTTTCGATATAGCCGCTGCCTCCAAGCCAAAATGTACATAAAGCCTCCTACCAAAGCCACCTCCCATTCTGGTCATATTCACTGTTACTTTTTCAACAGGCATATCCAGTAATTTAGCAACCGATTCCTCGAGTGCCTTAGGTGTTTGTATTGGCCCAATTAATTCTGCTTCATTCTCTGTAACATTTGCAAAGAAATTCATGGGCTCCATAGTATTATGTGCAATAAACGGAGCGCTGTATGTACGTTCAATTACTTTAGCTGCATTCTTAAATGCCGCATCTGGGTTGCCGTCTTTTCTTTCTTGTTGTACTTTACCTCTTTCAAGTGCTTCTTCTAATTGTTCAACATGAGTTTTAGAGCTTTCCAATGCACTAACAACTTCCCAATTAGCTTTAATTGCTTTTTTGGCTTTCATTAATTGCCATGTAGATTCACCAACAATAACTATTAATTGTAAAAAACCTTTCTCATCAAAAGCTCCAGGTTCGGGAATTGAAATATCTATAATGAACGCATCTTTCACACCTGGCATTCCTTTTATCTCTTCTTCATTAAAGTCTTTTACTTTCATACCAAAAGCGGGTGGATGCTGAATCATGGCGAATTGCATACCATCTCTTTTGAAATCTAAACCAAATAAAGGTTTACCAGTGACTATCTTTAGGCCATCTACATTTTTTACACTGGTTGAAATCAGTTTAAAATCTTTAGGTTCTTTGAGTTCAATTTCCTTTGGAATTTCAATACCTACAGCTTTTGTTGCTATTTCACCATAGGTGATGATTTTATTACTGTTTTTATCTTTGATAATACCATTGGAAACCGATAAATTGGAAACTGGTAATTGCCACTCTTTTGCAGCGGCTTCTAACAACATTCTTCTTCCTGTAGCTCCAGCCATTCGCAGCGCATTCCAACTCAACCTAATGGACAAGCTACCTCCAGCAAATTGATTTTGATAAAACCCTGTATTTAATGGTGCTTGTTCTACAACAACATTTTTCCAATCTACATCTAGTTCTTCGGCAACAATCATTGGCATTGAGGTTCTTACATTTTGACCAATCTCAGGGTTTGGGGAGTAAATAGTAACCATACCTGTATTGGCTATCTTGATATAACCATTGATATCAAACCATTCATTGGGGACTGAAACCTGTTGTGAATTAACCACTGAAGCAGAGCCAGTTAACCAACTAAACCCAATTAGCATTCCGCCCCCTGCAGCAACAGATACCTTCAAAAATGAACGACGGTT
Organism: Mariniflexile soesokkakense; assembly: GCF_039650365.1. NCBI lineage: Bacteria > Pseudomonadati > Bacteroidota > Flavobacteriia > Flavobacteriales > Flavobacteriaceae > Mariniflexile > Mariniflexile soesokkakense. The sequence continues at coordinate 258,171 of NZ_JAZHYP010000001.1, forward strand.
ATACTGTGTTTTTATTTTTGTCATAATTTCTGAAGATTAAAGCTTTGAGGCGGTTTTAATTGCCTGTTTGATTCTAATATATGTACCACATCTACAAATATTGCCGTTCATTGCAACATTTATATCTTCATCGGAAGGATTAGGGTTCGTCTTCAATAATGCAGCAGCATTCATGATCTGACCGCATTGGCAATATCCGCATTGCGGAACATCGTGTTCAAGCCATGCTTTCTGTACGGGGTGGTCCCCATTAGCTGAAAGACCTTCAATTGTTGTTATTTTCGAGTTCCCTATTACAGAAACAGCTAAAAGACAACTTCTAACGGCAGTTCCATTAAAATGAACCGTACAAGCTCCGCATTGACCTATCCCACAGCCATATTTTGTTCCTACTAAATCTAAATGATCTCGTAAAACCCACAATAGGGGTGTATCCTCATCAACATCAACAGAGTATTTTTTATTATTGATGCTTAATTTATATGTTGGCATATTGGTTCGTTTTTAGTTAAATTATGAATATTCTGTAAAAAACAAAAAATAAAACAGACTCTTTAAAAATACAAAAAAAAATAGTTGTTTTAAATTTTTGACTAAGTCTTTAATAATCTAACACAAACTCTAGAGCCTTATGTTCATTATAATAGACATTGTTTTTAGATACAAACCCAACATGACCACCAAATTTCGGCATTTCTAAAAACAAATTAGGATTTTGTTTAGCTTCTTTTACGGGGTAACATTCAGGCGATAAAAACGAATCGTTAAGCGCGTTAATAATAAGTGTTGGTGTTTTTATGTTTGAGAGAAATTGCAAACTGCTGCATTGCTCATAATAATCTAAAGCATCTTTAAAACCATGGGCCTTTGCAGTGTAAACATTGTCAAAATCGTATAATGTTTTTATGGAAGCTATGTCTTCTACACTTAACTCCTTAGCAAAGTTTTTTTGTTTGACTTTTAAGCGATTCACAAGATGTCTTTTAAATCTATTGTGAAATAACACGTTCTTAAAAGTGTGTAATTCCTTAGCAGAACCATACAAATAACATGGAGCGGAAATAGCAATTGCCTTTTTTACTTCCTCCGGAACAACGGCACGTTCACCCAAATATTTTAAAATGATGTTAGCTCCTAAACTAATACCTTTTAAGTATATTTCATCATAATTTCTATTAAAAACCGCATGATGAATCACTGATTCTAAATCTTCGGTAGCACCAGAATGATAACTTCTAAATTTTAAATTATCCGTCCCACTACAGCCTCTAAAGTTAACACAAACGGCATCTATACCGTTCTTGTTAAATAATTTGGCAGATCCTGTTACGTACGGACGTTGGGCATGTCCTTCCAATCCATGAAGCAAAACAATGAGTTTTTTGCTTTTTTCTTTTGAAAAACTCCAATCTAAATCTAGAAAATCACCATCATTTAAAGTGATACGTTCCCGCACTTGCTTTAACGAAACTCGACGAACTAAACCTGAATATACAGTTGAAACGAAACCTTTTTTAAAAAAGAATGGTGGCTTATAGGTAGATTCTATTATTGGCATTTTTGGGCTTTTAGTGATAGGTTATTGGTTTTGGATATTGAGTGTTCTTTTAATTGTTAATTGCTAAAGGTGTAAATTTAAAATCTGTTCCATTAAAAAGTCCTTTGTCACTTAATTTCAAAGATGGTATAACCAACAAAGCCATAAAGGATAAAGTCATGTAAGGTGCATGTAAAGTACTCCCTAATTGTTTTGCCATTTTATCGAGATCTGCATATTGCTTACCTGTTGTATTTCCATCTTTATCACTCATAATTCCTGCAACCGGAAGAGGAACAATCTTTTCTTCGGAATTCGAAACCGCACAAATACCGCCTTTGTTTTCTATAAGCAAATTAACAGCTTTACAAATAGCTTCATCTGAAACACCAACAGCGATAATATTATGAGAATCGTGACCAACAGACGATGCTATAGCACCCTCTTTTAATCCGAAATTTTTAATAAAAGCAATGGCCGGTTTTTTATTTTTATAACGATTTACAACCGTTATTTTTAAAATATCATTTTTAATATTGGAAACTAAATTTCCATTTAAAATTAATGCCTCTTTAATTAATTCATTGGTAACCAGTTGTCCTTCTAATGCTTCAATAACTCTAATTTTTTTGGTTGAAGATTCAAATCTGAAATCTGAAATTTCTTTTTTATTACAATTGAAATTATTTAGATTCTTAAATGAAACGGGGTTTATTAAAACGTTTTCTTTATCAAACACCAATTCTCCATCTATATAGGTTTGAACGGTTTTGAAATTTATTAAATCTTCAACAACTATAAAATCGGCAAAATCACCAACTTTTAGCAAGCCAACATCTAAATCATAGTGCTTTACAGGGTTTATACAGGCCATTTGCAACACTTTAAACAAATCTATTTCTTTAGCAACAGCTCTGGCACAAAGTTTATTTATATGGCCGACCATTAAATCGTCTGGATGCTTATCATCACTGCAAAACATCATATTTTCAAAATGTTCTGATGCCAAATCTATTAAAGCCTCAAAATTCTTAGCAGCACTGCCTTCCCTAATTAAGATTTTCATGCCTTTTTGCAGCTTTTCTAAAGCTTCTTTATATGTAAAACACTCATGGTCGGTAGCAATACCTGCATTAATGTATTTGGTAATAGCTTGACCTATTAAACCAGGTGCATGCCCATCTACAGGCTTATTATAATGTTTTGCCCAAGCTATTTTTTTCAACACTTCGGCATCATCAAGCAATACGCCGGGGTAATTCATCATTTCTGACAAATACTTAATGTCGGGGTTTTCTAAAAGCTTTTTTATAGCATCGGAATCTATCACCGCTCCTGCTGACTCAAAAGTAGTAGCAGGTACACAGGACGGCGCACCAAAATTGAATTTAAACGGCACTTTTTTACCGTTCTCAATCATAAACTCGACACCTTCAACTCCCAAAACATTAGCTATTTCATGAGGGTCTGAAACCGTCGCAATGGTACCATGCTTCACCGCCAAACGTGCAAATTCACTGGGTACTAACATAGAACTTTCAATATGAATATGAGCATCTACAAAACCTGGAAGAATATAAGTCTCAGTATCGTGCTGCTTTTCTTCTATAGAAAAAATCATTTCGTTTTTAATTGTGATTTCACCTTTAAAAACGCGTTTATTTTGAATATCGACTATTTGTCCGCTAATGGTCATATTTAATTTCAAACTTTAAAATCGATTTACTGTTTTCAGTAACTCGAAATCGATTATCTGCTCTTTTATTTATAACCCAAACAATAGCATCTCCCGAACAAAGCAGCCATGCATTTTCTTTATCTAACAACGAGAATTTTTCATCTTTAAAATATTTACTTAATTTCTTTTTCCCTGTCATTCCTAGTGGATAAAAGGTATCGCCTTTCTCCCATTTTCTAATTATCAAAGGGAACTTTAATAAATCCTTATCTACATAAATAGTCATTTTATGTGTTTCTAAAACTGTGTCAACTTCATCAAGAAACAGTACTCCAAAAGGGGTGTCAACTATTTTATCTGTTTCTGAAATATTAATAGTTTGGCTATCATCCGTATGGATTTTACTCAACAACAAACAATCTCTATCTTTTATTAATCGGTGCGTATGGGTTTTTACATACTTCCCCGACTGTGCATCTAACAACTTAAAAACGTCATGCCATTCTGTAAATCCGAAATCCTTTAATAGCTCATGTAAATAAGCTATGGGATGGCTTAAATTCTTGATTTCTTCAATCTTTAATGCTACTGTGTACTCATCAATTGATTTGATTGCTTTTTGGGATACAATTGAAATTTTATCCTCAATTATAAACTTAGAGTCATTTAAAAACATCTGGGTTTTAGCGAAATTCTGTAAAAAATGAGGATTCATTTCTTTAAGTATAGGTATTACATCATGACGTAATTTGTTCCTCAAATATTTAGTGGAGATGTTACTACTATCTTCTCGCCACTTTAGTTTGTGTTCTTTTACATAATTCTCAATTTCTTCCCTCGAATAAGGTAACAATGGTCTAACAATATTATTATTCACCTCAGGAATACCCAATAAACCATCTAAACCAGTTCCTCTTGATAAATTTATAAAAAATGTTTCAAGATTATCGTCGGCGTGGTGCGCTGTTAAAACATAATCAAATTTAAGCTGCTCTGTAAGCTCTAAAAACCAATGGTATCTTAAGGTTCTTGCTGCCATTTGAATACTAATTTTTTCGTCATTGGCAAAAGCCTCTGTTTCAAAATTTTCAATAAAAACCTCTAACTCTAGGTCTTCTGCAAGTTGCAATACAAAATCTTCATCGGCATCGCTTTCTTTCCCTCTTAAATTAAAGTTACAATGTGCTAATGCAATATTCAAACCCATTTTATGACATAAATGTGTTAAAACCACACTATCAATCCCACCTGAAATAGCGAGAAGTAACTTGCTGGTTTTTAAAAATGAAAGTTTGGAATCTATATGGTTTTCAAAGCTATCAATCATATTTCAAAGTTAAGGTTTATTTTAATCTCGCAAAGAAGCAAAAGCACAAAGTTTGTCTACCTATAAATTAGGTAAGACAAAACTAAAACTGATTTTCATCATCATATATTCTACAGAATTTTGTAAATTTAGAAATACATATTTAATACTGGCGTTATGAGTTCAATAGAAAAACTAAATGAAAAAGCGACCCAGGCTGCTTTTAACAAAAAAGTGGTTTTTGCTTCGCAACAATTACACCCTTACGTTAAGCACAGGCTTTATATTGCTGAGTCTACGGGTATTATTCCTAAAAAAATGTATGCGTCAAACGGGATTATAGATGAAAGTGTCGTTAAGTTTTACGAAAAAGGTTATGATATTGATGTAGATACAAACACCTTAAAACTGAAACTCTTTAAAATTGTTGATGCCGATTTAGAGATGATTTTTAAGAAAGAAGCTTTTCACAAAAACACCATAAGTACGAACTCTATTTTAATTGAAGAATTGGATGCCTTAGAAGAAAACTATACCATTGATGATGGTTTCGATTATATAATGAATGAAGATTTAGACGATATTTCATACCAGCAAAACGGACATAATAAACACTTATTTTTATATGCCGATAGCGATAATTCTATTCTAAACGCTTTTGAAGCAAATACAGACATATCAAGTAAATCTAATGAAGTTATTGGTAATATATATAGCCGTTTGCCCATAAACGTGTCTAATATTATCGATTTATATGTTTTTGGAAAATTAAGTGTTGAAGATATTTCAAAAGTAAAAAACATTGAAGTTAAACGTATTAACCGCATTATTGATACTGTTAAAAAAACCTTCGATACCAATTTAGATTAGTCTTCTAAAACCTGACGCATGGCTTTGGCCTTAACCAAACACTCTTCGTATTCTTTTAACGGGTCGCTTTTCGCTGTAATGGCGCCTCCAACAGAATAAGACACATACTGTTTGGTTTCATTGTATAAAATACTTCTGATAACTACATTAAAATCAAAATCTCCAGTTGGCGTAAAATAACCCACGGCGCCAGAGTAAAGTCCGCGTTTGGTTTCTTCTAACTCCTCAATAATTTTCATTGCTGAAATTTTTGGAGCGCCCGTCATGCTACCCATTGGGAAAGTACTTTTTATTACATCTACGGCATGGGTTCTGGTTTCTATTTTAGATTTTACCGTCGATATCATTTGATGGACTTGATCGAATGTATAAATTTTACATAATTCTTCAACCTCTACACTGCCTTTTATAGCGGTTTTAGATAAATCGTTACGCACTAAATCTACAATCATAATATTTTCACTGCGTTCCTTTTCGTTCTTTAATAAATCATTTTTTAATTTTTGGTCTTTAGACTTATCTAAAGACCGCTTCGCAGTACCCTTTATGGGTTGGGAAATTACTATGTTTCCATCCTTTTTTAAATAACGCTCTGGTGATGCTGATAACAAATATTTATCACGACACTTTAAAAAAGTTGCAAATGGCGGATTTGAAATAGCGTTAAGCTTATTATAGGTTTCTAAAGGATTTATTTGTGTGTTTTCAGCATAAAATTCCTGACAAAAATTAGCTTCATAAATATCGCCTCTATGAATGTGAGCGAGCATGTTGTTTATCTTTTCAAAGTATTCATCTTTATGGATACGAAGTTTTATTTTGATTGAATTGTTCTTTTGTTGATATGTTGATGTATTGATGTGCTTAATAGATTTAAAATCATTTTCTAATTCATCATGCACCAATTTCAAATACTTCATTTCAATTTGATTACCTTTAAAAAAGAATAGTTTTTTAGGTTGAAAAAAGAATAAATCAGAAAATTCCAAACCATCAAAATTATGAGATTTTAAATCTTCAACGGCATTTTTTAAATCGTAGGTCAAATAACCAAAAATCCAATCGTTTACAAGAGTTTGATATTCTTTTAGCTTTTCGAAAGCATCAAGGTAATCGGTTTTAACACTTGTAAAAGCATCAACAGCCAAAACCGCGTCGTAATTGGTGTAGGTTTGCTCATAATTATTAGAATCTAACCAAACAACATCGTCAAACTGTTGCGCCCATTGCAATAATTGTTGTTTAAACAATGTGATGTTTTTAACCGTATGGGTGGAATTTGTTCTCAACTCTAAAATTTAAGTTGTAAAGTTAGTTAGATTCCTTAAAAAATTACAAGTTTTGTATTTTAGTTTAAATTTCACTTAAAATGGTAACATTAGAAAACAAGCTACTTAAAATAGCAGTTAAAAAAGTAGGTGCCGAATTATGCCAAATCACCTCAGTAAAAAATAACACAGAATTTATGTGGGATGCCAACCCAACCGTTTGGGGAAGTTTTGCCCCTAACCTATTCCCTATTATTGGCGCACTAAAAAACGATACCTATATTTTTGAAAAACAGGAATATAAATTACCAAAGCATGGCATAGTTAGAAATAGCAGTGCGGTTATTTTACACGAACAAACACCCAATAGCTTAACCTTCAAACTACCATATAGTGAAGACACCTTAAAATTTTATCCCTTTAAATTTGAGTTTTTCATCTCTTATAAACTCTTTAATAATAGTATTGAAGTGCTTTATACCATAAAAAATGTAGACAATAAAACCATGTATTTTTCGGTTGGTGGGCATCCTGCTTTTAAATGTCCTGTGTTTGAAAATGAACAGTATGAAGATTACTTTTTAGAATTTGAACATGCTGAAAATTCTAAAACCCATCTTATTAATATGGAAAACGGGCTTATTTCTTCTCTATCAATTCCTCTTTTTAATAAATCTAATAACATTCCTTTAACGCATGACTTATTTAATGATGATGCCCTTATTTTTAAAGATTTAAAATCTAAAAAGGTAACGCTAAAAAGTAAACTATACGGTAATATTCTATCTGTTAGTTATAAAGATTTTCCTTATTTAGGTATTTGGGCAAAACCCACAGGCGATTATGTTTGTATAGAACCTTGGCTAGGAATTGCCGATAACGAAGCTACCAACCAAGACTTTAAAACAAAAGAAGGTATTTTAAAACTAGGTGCTGGCAAGAGTTTTAAAGCAAGCTACACTATTGAAATACATAACAGTTTGGTTTAATATTGAATAATAAACGTAACTTTGCCAGCTAAATAGCACACCGTGACTTTCGAAGATTTAAATTTAAACACCCCTATATACAACGCCTTAAACGATTTAGGCTTTACCTCCCCAACACCCATACAAGCCGAGGCTTTTAATGTGGTTTGCTCTGGAGCAGACATGGTGGGTATCGCACAAACAGGTACTGGTAAAACTTTTGCATACATGTTGCCTATTTTAAAACATTTAAAATTTTCAACACAAGAAAACCCACGTGTTTTGGTTTTAGTACCAACGCGCGAACTGGTGGTACAGGTAGTTAGCGATATTGAAAATCTCGCAAAATACATGAATACCCGTGTGTTAGGTGTTTATGGTGGTACCAACATCAATACGCAAAAACAAGCCGTTGCACAAGGTATTGATATTTTGGTAGCAACCCCTGGCAGGTTGTACGATTTGGCTTTAAGCCGTGTATTACAATTAAAATCGATACAAAAATTGGTGATAGATGAAGTAGATGTGATGCTCGATTTAGGGTTTAGACATCAACTTATTAATATTTTCGATTTACTACCCGAGAAACGCCAAAATATCATGTTTTCGGCAACGATGACTGAAGATGTGGATGTGTTAATTAACGATTTCTTTAAAAGTCCAGAACGTGTTTCTATTGCCGTTTCAGGTACACCGCTCGAAAATATTTTACAATCGCGTTACAATGCACCCAATTTTAACACTAAAGTTAATTTACTTAAACACTTATTAAGAGATACCGAAACATTTAATAAGGTGTTAATATTTGTGTCTTATAAAAAAATGGCAGACCGTTTATTTGAAAAATTAGACGAACTATTTCATGATGAATTGTGCGTAATACACTCCAACAAAACACAAAATTACCGTTTGCGAAGTATCGAGCAATTTAGAAACGGCGACAACCGCATATTGGTAGCTACCGATGTGATGGCACGTGGTTTGGATATTGATAACGTAAGCCATGTTATTAATTTTGATACACCAGATTACCCCGAAAACTACATGCACCGTATTGGTAGAACAGGTAGAGCCGAACGCGAAGGAACAGCTATTTTACTATCTACTGAAAACGAACAAGATGCGGTTACCAATATTGAAGGTTTAATGAACATGCGTATTTCTTTAGTGGATTTGCCAGTGGAAGTTGAAATTTCTACCGAACTTATTGAAGAAGAACGTCCTCAAATAAAAGAACATTACAACCCAATAAAACGTGATGAGAATATTGGGGCTGCATTTCATGAAAAATCTGAAAAGAATTCTCAAGAAAACAAAGGAGGCTCGTATAAATTTAAAATTGCTGCTAAATATAAAAAGCCTAAAACACGAGGCGATAAGAATTATAATAAACGGAATAAGAGGTAGTTGGGCTAACGTGTTTGTATGACTTAAGTTATAGCTTTTATTAATAAAATTTTAAATTTAAGCATATAAACAAAAAGAAAGGATTATGGTTATTACTTTCTCGCCTATTTACCATATACTTTGTTCTATGCAGTTTTTTATTCAATATACCATTCTGTCATAAATATAAATCCCTTTTTGTCCGAAACTTAATTCTCTACTAAATTCATATTTTGGGTCAACAAAATCGATTTTTATTTCTCTAATAACCTTTTTTAAAATTCCTTTACATTTTTTATAATCTTTATCAGAAAGTCTTTCCCAAAATCCCATATCAACTTTCATTCTTTTTAGTTTTCCGTTTTTTGAAAAGGTTAAACTATAATCATCATAACAATTTAGCTCTGTAGAGTTTGGAATTAATTCATTAAGTTTTAATTCAAGGTAGTTGTTAATTGTATCTTTAATTGATTTTTTATAATCTCTGATAGGTTTTCCATTTCTCCAACTTTCACTTTCTTTTTGTGTCATAATATACATTTGCATATATCCATCCTTCGAATAGGATTTACCTTTTTCTAATTTGTTAATGAATTCCGAATATTTTTCTTTTAATTGAAAAACTTCATTCAAATTATGTAAAATATCCTTTATTGGTTGTACTTCATTAATTCTATCATTTTGATTCCAAGGACAAGTATAAATTTTAGAAGTAATATTATTCTCGGTTTTGCAATAAAATTCAATATTTCCACAATGTAGCCAATTAAAATTCCAATTTTTTATTAATGTATCTGTTGGAATTTGATATATTTTTTCTTTTAGAATTAATTGTCCGATTTTAGATGATTTTTCTTTTTCTAATTCGACTAATTGAAATACATAATTTGTCGGTTCACCATCATTTCCATAGTCAGTTTTAATTGTTTTACTTTCGGTTATTTCATTAATTAATTCTCCGGAAAATTCAATTCCATTATTACTTTTTAAATCTATGATTTGACCATATTGAACATAACGAAAATGATATTTTATTTTAGAGAATTTAATAGGTTTAAGTCCAAAATAGTATTCATTCAGTTCTTCTTGTGAGTGGTTCTGAAAAGTATAATTTTCATTCAAATCAACTTTTTGTAAACTGTTTTGTCCAATTAAATTAGCATAAATTAAAAGCGATATGATTGTTAGTTTTAAATTCACAGGTTTGTTTGGTCAAATTGAGTAGAACAATTAGATATAAACCATTATCTATATCCAAATTATAATACCTACGAATATAATTAATATATACTTACAAGTATAAATGTGATTTTAAAAGATGCAGTAGTTTTTGGTTTTGGTCATTTGCTTTGTTGATGAATGCTCTAAAAATATTCAAAATACTATATATTCAAAATACTATATATAGCGACATGAAAATACGCTACTTAAATGACAAAAAAAGGAGTTTCAAATTTTAGTTGTTTTTTTGAGTGGATTCCTGCGTAGGAAGGAATAAAAACTCCCTTTTCAAACTAATAAAAAAGGGAGTTATGAATATAAATAGTTATTTATTAATCTGCGATAGCAGCATTTACCAAAAGCCTAAACTTTCCACCAGTATCGTCATTTACTTTTTGAGTTTGTTTTAAAAGAATACCTAGTATACCTTCTTTTGGGTCGGCAAAATATTGGGTATTAAAATAACCGCCCCATTCAAACGTGCCTTCGCTACCACTACCTCCTAAATCGTGTTTTTTTGTATCTACAAGTCCAAATGCCAACCCATGAACCGCAGGAATATCATTTGATATATAAGGTATTTGGTTGGTTAAAATGGTTTCTACGGTGGTTCTGCTTAAAAGCCGAATGCCATTAAGTTCGCCTTGGTTTAAATACATTTGCAAAAAGGCAGCATAGTCTTTTGCGGTACTTGTAAGTCCGGCACCACCAGAGAAAAATTGTTTGGCACCTGTTTTTGGGTAATCGGTGTCATAAAACGTTACGGGGTATTTTACCCATTTATCATTTTCTTTGGTTTGAACAGTAACTAACCGATTGTATTTAGTTTCTGGAAGATAAAATTGCGTATCGTTCATGCCTAAAGGGTCGAAAATTCTAGTTTTTAAAAACACATCAAAAGGCATTCCTGAAACCACTTCAATAAAATATCCCAACACATCCAATCCTTCGCTATACGTAAATTTTTCGCCAGGGTTGTGGTGTAATGGTAAGCTTGCTAACTTTTTGATATTATCGGCAATTTTCACATTTTCCGTAGTAAATAAATCTACAATTCCTGCTTTTGCATATATTTTCCTAAATTGTGCATCGCCGTCTATTTGTCCATAACCAATGCCCGATGTATGTGTAAGCAGGTTTCTTATAGTTATTTGCTTATCGGCAGGTTTGGTGGTGTATGATGAATCTGCTTCATTAAAAGATTCCAACAACTGTGGGGTACCAAATTCTGGAATGTATTTAGAAATGGGCTCGTCTAAACTAAACTTTCCTTCTTCCCAAAGCATCATAACCGCTGTAGAGGTAATGGCTTTAGACTGTGATGCTATTCTAAAAATATAATCTAATTTTAATGATTCTTCCGATTTATTATTTGCCATACCAAAAGCTTTATAGTACACAATTTTACCATGTCGCGCTATCAACGCTACAGCACCTGGTATTTTGTTATCTTGGATAGCATTTGTTAATAATATATCAATGCGGGCAAGTCTGTCTTGAGATATACCTACTGTGGTAGCAGAAACTTCTGGTAGTGTTTTTTGTTGTTGAGCATTACTTTGTGTGAAACAAGCAGTAAACAAAAACGTAGACAACAGAATAAGAAATAACTTTTTCATGGGTTTAGTTGGTTTGTGAATAATTGAATAGCTAATTTACTTTTTTAATGACAAATCAATTTAATAAAACAAAAAAAATCCCTTTTCAAATAAATGAAAAAGTATTATAATATATAAAACAAACTTTATTTAATGAAAGGAAAAATGGTATCGTTAAAGTAATAATTCTATGTTATTTATTCCAATTCAATAATTTCAGAAAGATGCATAAAAGTATCTTGCCAGCGCTCAAAACGAGCATCAAATTTATCAGAAAACACTAGGTATTGGCATCTGCTTATACTTTCTGGCGTTCGAGTTACCTCAGCAAAATGGTTGTTTCTAAATAAAAAATCGGCATCTTCTACAATGAACATTTGCAGTAGATTCAAATTGATTCCGTTCAAATAAAAAATTCTATTTAGGCGTTTTGGAGTTGCTATAACAATATCGGTTCCCAAATAAAGTTCTTCGCGCTGTAATTCCATGTTATGTTCTTCATAAGCACAATACACACGCAAATCGGTTCCTCTTTTATACGTATTGAAAATTTCAGCCAATTTTAATGCTTCTTCTTTATCTTTCACAAAAATTAAAGCACGCGGCGCATCTTCAAAAGCCTCCTTTAATTTATTTATAACACTTATTACAATACTTGTGGTTTTACCTGCGTTTTTTGGCGCAATTACAAACATACTTTTACCTCCTTTTATTTTTGAAAGGATTTCAGTTTGAAGCGGATTAGGCTTAATAATTCCGTTGCGTTGTAAATTATCTTTAAGTGGTTCTATTATTTTTTTAAAAGACATAGTAGTTTTTATGAATATACAAATATAGACTTAAAAACCCTGTTAAAACCAAAAAGAGCGTTCATTTCTGAACGCTCTTTTCTAACTATTAGTCACTATATAATTAAAACTCTAAATCTGCAACTAAATCAAATTCATCGTAAATAGCTTTATCTTTCAACCCGTCAAAAAAACTTGTAGAACCGTAACGTACATCGTATTTTGTTCTATCTACTTTTAATGATGCTGTTGCTTTGTTTCCGTATATTGAAATAACAAAAGTTATTGGATTGGTTTTTCCTTTTATGGTTAAATCGCCAGTAACTGTATATGCATTTTTACCTGAAGCTGCTACTTTTTTAAATACCAAGGTTGATGTAGGGTGATTTTCAACACCAAAGAAATCATCCGATTTTAAATGTCCATCTAATTTTCCTTTCATTCCTCCATCTAAATCGGTAGAACTGATAGTACTCATATCAATTACAAATTCACCACCTGTTAATTTATTATCATCAAACGTTAAAGAGCCCGATTTGATAGCAATACTACCTTCGTGTGAACCTGTTACTTTGTAACCTTTCCAAACTACTTTACTTTTATCTATTTTAATTTCCTTTTTCTCTCCAGCTATTGTTGTGAAAGAAAATGTTGTAAATGCTACTAAAGCTACGATTGCTAAATTTTTAATTGTTTTTTTCATCTTGTTATTGTTTTGTTTTTGTTTATGATCCGTAATAAAATTTTTCTTTAATAATTTTTCCGTTTTTCCATTCTTGAACAGCAACTTGTGTATAAGTTTTTACACCCCAATCTTTGTGGGTATAATCAAAATACCATTCAACCATGGTTGTGTTTTCACCAACAGTAACTTTTAAAGGTTTTGCCCCCCTAAACTCTGTTATAGATGCAAAAAATTCTTCTTCTCTTTTTCTGTTAACTTCTTTTCCTATAAACTCGGGGTTATCATTTTCTTGCATTACTACGTCTTCATGATAAAATTCTTCAAAGGCCTCAAGAGCTTTTCCCTGTAAAATCATATCATTAACCGTACTTATTTTTTCAATTAATGTATTCATAATTTTTATTTTAATACTATGGTACAAATATCTGAAACATATGCATTACAGAAAATGACATAGATTATCAAATGATGTTAATCTAGTTTAACATTTACTGTTCCAAAATTAACTGACTTTTAATTTTACTAAGAAATTCTTTAGTAATACCCAGGTAAGAAGCTATCATATACTGCGGGATACGTTGCTCAATTAAAGGGTATTGCTCTCTAAAATAAAGGTATTGTTCTTTGGCTGAAAGACTAAAGTTTCTAACAATGCGCTTTTGGGAAGCGACAAAGGCTTTTTCTATAATTTGTCTAAAAAAACGTTCTAACTTTGGTATTTCCCTGTACAAATCTTCAATAATATCATAAGAAAACATCACTAATTCTGAGTTTTCTAAACACTGTACATTAAAATCGGCGGGGGTTTGTGTGATGAAACTGCCCATATCAGACGTCCACCAATCTTCAATCGAAAACATAAGGATATGTTCCTGCCCTTCTTTATCTAAATAAAATGTTTTGGTACAACCCTTCAAAACAAAACATTCATATTTACATATATCACCTTGTTGTACAACATATTGTCCTTTTAAATAGGTTCTAACGGAAATTTTAGATTCTAAAAAAGCAATTTCAGTATCAGTTAAACTAATGTAATTATTAATATATTTTAAAAGCGGTTGTATATCCATATTCTAATTAATTCACAGCAATAAGTTCTATATCAAATAAAAGTACAGATCCTGCTGGTATGCTTCCTCTTCTAACATTACCATATGCTAAATGCGCCGGTATTAACAGCATACCAGTTCCTTCTTCTTTAAAATAAGTAATGCCTTCTGTCCAACCACTAATAACTTGTTGCAGATTAAATGAAATTCCTTGGGCATTGCTTTGATCGAACACACTCCCATTTAAAAAATAACCTTTATAAGCTACCGTTACATTAGATGTTGTAGTTGGCTGCTCGCCTGTTCCTGGTTCATCAATTATGTAATATAAACCACTATTGCTTCTTTGAGCTACTAAATTATTATCAGCAATGTAGTCGCTTATTTGTTGTTCATTCAATGTTACATAATCAATTTCTTTATCGTCATTATTACATGAAAAAAGGAAAAATAGGGAAAGAGAAAAGATTAGGAGTTTCATTGTGGCATTTTATTTTGAGTTTAACATGAATCAACAAATATATTTTATTTAGCATAAGCACCTATCATTTTAATAATATATTAACGCCTAACTTACTTTCTTATCTATTATAATAAAGTATTTTTGCCCCATGCAAAAAACACAGACCTTTAAATTTGAATTTGTGGCCTTAATGGCCTCTTTAATGTCTATTGTAGCCCTATCAATTGATGCCCTGTTACCTGCTTTACCAGATATTGGTACCTCATTAAACATTACAAACCCAAACGATAATCAGTTACTAGTTACCATGATTTTTTTAGGTTTGGGTTTTGGGCAACTTTTTTTCGGACCACTATCAGACAGTTTTGGTAGAAAACCTATTGTTTTTTTTGGCTTTGCTGTTTTTATAATTGCCAGCATTATATGTGTTACCACCGAAAGTTTAGAAGTGATGCTTATTGGTAGAGTATTGCAAGGTATCGGTCTTTCGTCTCCAAGAAGTTTAAGTATTTCTATGGTGAGAGATTCTTATAACGGCGATTATATGGCTAAAATAGTATCAATTGTGGTTATGTTTTTCATATTAGTCCCTGTAATTGCACCTACTTTAGGTACTTTTTTTCTTTACTTTTTTAATTGGGAAGCGATTTTTTATTTTAACCTGATCTTTGGAATAATAATTATGTTTTGGTTTTGGAAACGCCAACCCGAAACACTGCCTAAAGAGAAACGCATTAAATTCTCGTCTCATTTATTTACTAATGGCATCAGAGAGTTTTTTAAATACCCCGATGCTATTGCCTACACTTTGGTATCTGGCTTTATAACAGGCTCGTTTATGGTGTATTTAAGCACCTCACAACAAATTTTTGAAAGTCAGTACCATTTAGCAGACATGTTTCCATACATCTTTGCAAGTTTAGCTATCTCTATTGGGTTAGCCACTTATTTAAACAGCACCTTGGTTGTTAAGTTTGGTATGATGCGTATTGGCTTTATGGCAACCATTGCCTACTGTCTTGTTTCTGTTTTGTATGTTATTTTATTTTGGTCTGGAAACAACCCTAGTATTTATATTTTAGTAGGCTTTTTTGCTTTACAATTTTTTGCTGTAGGGTTTTTATTTGGAAATTTAAGAGCTTTAGCCATGCAACCTTTAGGACATATAGCTGGCATTGGGGCTGCTTTAAACGGCTTTATATCTACAGTTATGGCGGTTCCTATTGCTAATTACATTGGTAGCTCTGTTAAAACATCGGTACTTCCCTTATTTATTGGGTTTTCTGTTTTTGGAATTTTGTCTTTACTTGTGTTTCTGTTTCTTAGAAAAAGCCAAAAACGTGTTGTTGGTTTGGCTTAATTGCACTAATACACATAGTTTATAAATTAAATTTGTGTTTTTTAGTATGAATTAGATTTAACTATTTAATGAAATGGTATTGCTACATAGTTTTTTTTGTTTTATTACAACATTGCATTTCATTTTCTTATGTTAAAAAGCACCAATTAAATGGTACTTTTACTTCTTTAACAACTGAAACTTATGAAACTCTAAATGGGAACATAGTTTTAAATTAAAAAACCAATTACCTATTCACAAAAAATGGTCGAGTTAAATTTTCTGAAGCTTTTGATACTAATAATAATCTTATAGAAGTTGCTGAAAAAAAAACTATGGGTTATAAAACGCTCTTACCCTAATAACGAACCTTATTATTGTAAAACACGTTGGAAACCAAACAACCGAGAGTGCATTAGTTGCTATACACAAAAGCACTATAAGAAAAATGAAGCTATCTATCATTACAATCCAAATGGTAGCATTCTACAATTTGTAGATAATTTTACAACGTTCTACCCCACAACTATGATTATAATTAGAACGGTGAACCATCAAAAATAACCAATACGAACAAAGATGGTGTATTGCTAGACACTATACTTATAACCTGTAAATTAAAAGATGCATGGGGAAATTGCATCAATTTAGAAAAACAATCTTCTAAAACGAATACGGTTACGCAGGTCATTTCAAAACCAACCTACCTATAAATAGCGTTCTTTTATAATATTGATATGCCAAATATAATGCCCTAAAACCACAAAAGCAGCAGCCCTAGCAGACATGGCATTTCCATTAGCATTGCCCACAAATTGTAAATCTTCATCATTTAATGAATTAAGCAGTACGATAAAACTTTGACGAACTGCTTTAAACTCTTCTACCAGCGATTCTATACTTTTATTTTTTGCTTGTGAAGGCGATATATAATCGTTTTGTTCAAAACCTGGTAGCGGCGTTTTATCACGTCTTGCCAAACAAAAACAACGGTACTGAAAAACACGTTCAGTATCTATTAAATGCTGAAAAATTTCTTTAACGCTCCACTTTTGCCTCGCATAGGCATAGTTTAATTTTATAACAGGGATGTTTTGAAAGAAATCAATAATATCTTGAGTACTTTCATTAAACCCATTTAGTAACAGCTTGTCTTTGGGAACCAATGCCAAGTAATTACTATAAAACGCATGATATTCGTTGGATTGTACGTCTGAAATTTTCATGATAACTTGTTTTAAATTTTTGCTTGATATGTGTATAAATCGTAATATCTACCCTCTAAAGCAATCAATTCTTGATGGGTACCACGTTCTACAATATTACCAGCCTCTATCACTAAAATTTGGTCTGCTTTTTTAATGGTACTCAAACGGTGTGCAATTACTATAGTGGTTCGGTCCTTTATTAATTCAGATAAACTTTTCTGAATTAGAGCTTCACTTTCGGTATCTAAACTCGAAGTTGCTTCATCTAAGATAATAATTTTTGGGTTAGCAAGGATAGCACGAGCAATAGCTAAACGCTGACGCTGTCCGCCCGATAATTTCACACCTCGTTCACCAATTAAAGTATCTAATCCATCATCAAAACGGTCGGTAAACTCGTTTACATAAGCCGCCTTCACAGCATTTTGTAATTCGCTTTCAGTCGCATTAGGTCGTGGAAATAGTATGTTTTCTCTAATAGTACCCTCAAATAAAAATTCATCTTGCAAAACCACACCTAAATATTGGCGGTACGTACTTAATTTCACTTTCGATAAATCTTGATTATCAATTGTCACCATTCCTGATTTTGGCGTTAAAAAGGTTGCCGATAATCCAGCCATAGTTGATTTTCCAGATCCAGAACTACCCACCAATGCTGTTACAGAGCCTGCTGGAGCTGTAAAATTAATGTTATGTAACACTTCTTTTCCTTCTTCATAGGAAAACGATACATTTTTAAAAGTAATTTCACCTTTTAAATCTTTTAGGTGAATAGTGCGCTGTTTATTATCTTCTTCTGCCGTCATATTCATAAGCTCTTCGGTTCTATCCAAACCTGCTAAAGCTTCGGTAAGTTGGCTACCAATATTGCTCATTTGTACAATAGGCGCAATCATAAAACCAAGAATTAAGGTGAAGAATAGAAAATCGCCCGTAGTCATTTCACCATGAATCATATAATAACCACCCATTCCCATAATACCGGTAGTGGCAACGCCTATTAAAAACGTAGAAGAACTAGTCATAAACGCAGTGGCAGTTAAACTCTTTTTTACATTTTGGTAGAGCTTATCAACGCCCTTTTCAAACACCATTTGCTCTTGTTCTTCAGCATTAAAAGCTTTAATAACACGCACACCTGCCAAAGTTTCAGTTAAGCGCCCCGTAACTTCAGAATTAATTTTCCCTCGAGTTCTAAAAATAGGACGAATGTATTTAAATGCTTTAAGGGCAATATATCCAAATATTGAAAGTGGTACAAACACAAAAAGGGTCATCCAAGGGTTTATTTTTATTAAAATAACGAGAGATACAATAGCCGTAAAACTACCACCCACCAATTGTACCAAACCGGTACCAATTAGGTTTCTTACACCTTCAACGTCGCTCATAATTCGCGATACTAATGCGCCCGATTTTGTATTATCAAAAAAACTAATAGGCAAAGACAGTATCTTTTTTTGAACCTGTGCACGTAGTTCACTAATTAAATACTGTGCCTGTACGCTTAAAACTCTTGTTAATAAAAATGAAGTTACTGCTTGCACCAAAATAGCTGTTAGCACAATAGCTATTAAGGTGTAAAGCTGATAAAAATCTTTATTTGGTATTACCTCGTCTAACAATACTTTACTCTGCCAAGGTAATATTAAACCTGATATGCTTTTAATAACTATCAAAACCAACCCTATAAAAACCAGATTACGCCTTGGCCAAATAATGGTTTTAAAGGCTTGCGCCATAGTTACTTTTGGTTTTGTTTTATCTGAGTTTTTTGAAGGTTTTTTTAGGTGTTGCATTTTGAGAATTCTTGTAATAAAAATGAACGGTAAAATTAACCATTCTAAATGGTGTATTCTACAAATTAGTTTAAATAAAAAAGCTGTCTGAAAAGTGTATTATATTTACTTTGTCAGATTGAGATTACCGAAACCTATATTGATTATCAATAGGTTAAAATGTTTCAATAGGCTCAATATGACACAAAATTACACTTTTCAGACAGCCTTTTAAATGTATTAAAGTTATTACCCTTTAATCGCGTTTTGCCTTTTTAGCAAGTTTTGCTGCTTTTTTTTCCTTTAGTGTTAAAAGTGGCTCTTTTTTAACCGTTTTCTTAGCGTCGTGTGATTTTGCCATGGTAATTAATTTTAATTAAACAATTTTTTATGCTTTTAATACAATTCTAAATCGGGCTTTACCATCTTCCAAATGCTTTATGGCTTTATTAACGTCCTCCAATTTAAATTCTTCAACCGTTGGATAGATAGAATGCCTAACACAAAATTCCAACATTTTTTTGGTTAATGCAATACTTCCTATCGGACTTCCTCCAACCGATTTTTCACCCATAATTAAGCTAAACGCAGGAATAGCCATAGGTTCTAAAACCGCACCAACGGTGTGTAATTTTCCCTGTGGTGCTAATGTAGTTAAAAAGGAATTCCAATCGAGTGTTACATTAGTGGTATTTAATATAAAATTTAATGTGCCCGTAATACCTTCTAAAGCTTCTGGTTTTGTGGAATCGACCACATGGTGTGCACCCATTTTTAAAATTTCTTCTTTTTTATTTGGGTTAGAACTGAAAGCCGTAACCTCACAACCCCAAGCTTTTAAAAACTTAATAGCCATGTGCCCAAGTCCGCCAACGCCTATAACTCCTACTTTATCGGTTGGCTGTACACCAGACAACACAATGGGGTTAAAAACAGTAATGCCGCCACAAAATAACGGGCCTGCTTTTGCCATATCCAAACCTTTTGGTAATGGAATAACCCACGACCAATGGCCTCTAACAAAATCGGCAAAGCCACCATGTCGCCCAACAATAGTAGCTTCAGAACTACCACATAAATGTTGTTTTCCATCTAAACATTGGTTACAATGCATACATGCGCCAGAATTCCAACCCATACCTACTTTATCTCCAACTTTTAATCCGCTAACATCGCTCCCTAACGCCATTACCTCTCCTACAATTTCATGCCCTGGTACTAATGGAAATTGGCTCATGCCCCAATCGTTATGAATCATGCTTAAATCGGAATGACAAATACCGCAATAATGCACTTTAATATCTACTTCTTCCTTACCTATTTCGGGCAATTCATATTGAAATTTTTCTAATGTACCGCCAGCTTCTTTTGCCGCATACGCATTAATTTTTTTCATAATTACTATTTTAGATATTGCTATCAATGTACAAAAAACAATAGCAACTTTTATAAGAAAGAAGTTAAATATAGTTTAAATTTAAACGGCATATTTACTAAATTTACAACTTCAACATTAATTAAAATTAAACATTATGAAAGTAATTGGAATTGGCAAAAACTATGTGAGTGATAAATCTGAAATTGCAGAAATTAAAACAGGGGATCAAATAATATTTTTAAAAGCAGAAAGTACAATAGTTACTAATAATAACAATATCGAATTTCCTTCTATTACTAAAGAATTAGCTTATGAGGTTGAATTAGTTGCTAAAATTGGTAAAAAAGGAAAAAATATAGCGGTTGAAAACGCTAATTCTTATATTTCTGAAATAGCTGTTGGCATTGACTATACAGCTAAAGATGTACTAGCTGCTAGCAGAGCAAATAAAGGCCCTTGGGCATTAGCTAAAGGATTTGATGGTGCATCACCAATTTCAAATTTTAAACCAGTTTCAAACTTTCCAGATTTAAACAATATCAATTTTGATTTAGTAATTAATGGTGAAACAAAACAAGTTGGAAATACCGATTTTATGATTTATAATTTTAGTGAAATCATAGCATTTGTTTCAAACTATATGACTTTAGAACCAGGCGACCTTATTTTTACTGGAACACCAGCACTTGGTGCCGGTTTGAATTTTAAAGGCGACCACATACAAGCTTCTATTGAAGGCGAATTGCTTTTAGATTTTAAATTAATTTAATCTACAAAAGCCAAAAAAAAGACTTGTAAATTTATTGAATGAAAAATTCCATTGCAGAGCGTGTTTACGATTTTTTAAAAAATTATCCACCCTTTAATATTTTAAAAGATGATGATTTGCTGGAAATCTCTAAGCAAGTTTCCATTGTTTATTTAGAAAAAGGCGATACGCTATTTAAAAAAGGCGATGCGTTTAACGAACACTTCTATATGGTTCGTAACGGTGCCATTACATCATTTCACACCAACAATAACAACGTTCAAGAAATAGTAAACATAAGTGATGCCGGAGATATTTTTGGTGTACGTCCGCTTATTGCAAAAGAAGATTACAAGCTTACCGCAACGGCAAACGAAGAATCTATTGTGTATGCTATTCCAATAGACACTTTTCAAGCGGTTACAAATAATAACGCCAGTGTTTATAAATTCTTAATTACGGCCTTTGCAACCAATGCCTATGACCCCTATACTGCCGAAGAAACCGGTAAAATTTTTGCCGATTACTTACCCAGTACCTCACAAGATGTTGTCAGTTTTCAAACAGCCAATTACACAAAAAACCCCATTACTTGCGATTTTAAGTCGTCGTTAAAAGATGCTGCCATCACCATGAGCACCTACAAAATTGGCTGTATTATTGTAGTAGATGAAGATATAAAACCTGTAGGCATCATTACAAATAGCGACATTAAAAACAAAATTGCTACTGGTTTATTCCCTATTGAAACGCCTGTTACCAATATTATGAGTACGCCTGTTATTACCAATAAAAAAGATTTAACAGTCGCGGATGGTCAATTACAAATGATAAAACACAATATTGGGCATTTATGCATTACCAAAGATGGTACAGTAAACTCTAAGCTTATTGGTGTATTAACGCACCACGATGTTTTGGTTACCCTAGGCAACAACCCATCGGTGATTTTAAAAGAAATAAAGCGTGCCAAGCGCACCAAAAAATTAAGAACTGCCAGACTTAAAGCCAATACGCTTTTAAAAAGCTATTTAGAACAAAATATCCCTATTTCGCACATCATAAAAATCATTTCCCAAATTAATGATGCTGTTACCATTCGCGCCATAGAAATTGCCATAAAAAAAATGCCAATACTACCTCCTGTAGCATTTTCTTGGATGTCTATTGGAAGCCAAGGCAGAAAGGAACAATTGCTTTTTACAGATCAAGATAATGCCATTGTTTTTCAGGATGTAGAAAAAGATGTATACGAAGAAACTCAAGCCTATTTTTTAGAATTAGCAAAAATGGTTACCAAATCTTTAAACAAAATAGGATTTGAATATTGCGAAGCAGATATGATGGCTCGTAATTCTGAGTGGTGCAAATCTGTTACCA
This sequence comes from Mariniflexile soesokkakense, assembly GCF_039650365.1. Classification (NCBI taxonomy): domain Bacteria; kingdom Pseudomonadati; phylum Bacteroidota; class Flavobacteriia; order Flavobacteriales; family Flavobacteriaceae; genus Mariniflexile; species Mariniflexile soesokkakense. The sequence goes on from NZ_JAZHYP010000001.1 coordinate 280,825, forward strand.
ATTGGAAATTACAATTTGAAAACTGGATTTTAAACCCCGATGAAAAAGCCATTTTACTATCCTCTATATTTTTTGATTACAACTGTGTTTATGGCGATAATAACCTGGTTGATGAATTGTCTGACTCTATTTATGAAACCCTAAGTAAAACCTCATTATTTTTTAAATTTCTAGGAAGGGATGCGCTTAAAAACCCACCGCCTCTTGGTTTTTTCAAACAGTTTTTAGTTGAGGAAAGCGGCGAACAAAATGACCTTTTCAATATAAAAAGCAGAGCCTTAATGCCTTTAATAGATGCTGCCAGATTACTTACTTTAAGTAATAATATAAAAGGCATCAATAACACATCTGAACGTTTTGAAAAATTAGCCGAAATAGAACCCAATAATAAAGAACTTTACCAGTCGTGTTCTTACGCCTTTAAAGCTTTATCAAAATTTAAAACAAAGCAAGGGTTACTTCACAACAATTCGGGGAAGCTTATTGAATTGGAAACGCTTACAAAAGAGGAAAAACTTAAGTTAAGACGTTGTTTTAAACCTATACAGGAAATTCAAGAAACCTTAAAAATGAGGTTCGATTTAAAGAATTTCATGTAATATGAAGTTGAATCTCTAATCCATTTAAAAAATAATAGATAATAACAGATGAATTTTGATTGGTTATTTAAGAAAAAACAAGAATTTCCCGATTTCTGGAACGACTATCTCAATACATTCAACAAAAAGAAAAATAAAGATACTTCTATTGCAAATTCCCGCTTTGTCGCTTTTGATACCGAAACTACAGGATTCGATAAAAAAGAAGACCGTGTGCTATCTATCGGTGCCGTCTCGTTTATTGGGAAAACCATTCAGGTTAATAATAGCTTAGAATTGTACTTGGAACAAGATGTTTTCAAACCAGAAACCGTTGAAATACACGGATTGATGAAATCAGGTTCTCAAGATAAAACATCGGAATTAGAAGCCATAAAAACATTTTTATCATACATAAAAAATGATGTTTTAATTGCTCATCATGCCAATTTTGACAGGTGTATGATTAACGAAATGCTTTTAAGACACGGTTTGGGCAAACTAAAAAACAAGTTTATTGACACAGGTGTTTTATACAAAAAATCGCTTCACATAATTTATAGGCAAAAAGAAAAAACATATACTTTAGACGAATTATGTAAAGAATTAAACATACCTATGGTAGATAGACATACAGCCACCGGTGATGCTTTAATCACTGCTTTGGTATTCTTAAAAATTATAGGACGCTTGGATAAACGCAAACACTTAGATTGGGGGTATTTGTTGGAAAAATAATTGTCAATTACCAATTGATAATTGACAATTATTAATTTTAAAGCGCATTATCCATTATATCCTGCACCACTTCTGGATTCAACAAAGTGCTGGTGTCTCCTAAATTAGAGGTGTCTTTACAAGCTATTTTTCTTAAAATACGACGCATAATTTTACCCGAACGCGTTTTTGGCAACCCTTGTGTAAACTGTATTTTATCAAGTTTTGCAATAGGCCCTATTTTATCCGAAATAAGTTGATTGATTTCTTTTCTTAAATTATCATGATTTCTATATTCCCCAGTATCTTTAAGCGTTACATAACCATATAAAGCACTTCCCTTAATATCGTGCGGAAAGCCTACAATGGCAGATTCTGCTACTGCTGGGTGTTCGTTAATAGCATCTTCAATCGGTGCTGTTCCTAAATTATGCCCCGATACGATAATAACATCATCTACCCTACCCGTTATTCTGTAGTAACCTACTTCATCACGCAAGGCACCATCACCTGTGAAATATTTATTTTCATAAGCCGAAAAATAAGTTTCTCTATAACGTTCATGATTTCCCCAAATGGTTCGCGCTATAGATGGCCAAGGGAATTTAATACACAAACGGCCTTCAACTTGATTGCCTTTTAGTTCATTACCAAGTTCGTCCATTAATGCCGGTTGTATACCAATAAATGGTAAGGTAGCATAGGTTGGTTTTGTTGGTGTTACATACGGTATAGGTGTTATCATGATACCACCTGTTTCGGTTTGCCACCAAGAATCTATAATAGGGCTTTTGTTTTTCCCAACCACATCGTTGTACCAATGCCAAGCTTCCTCGTTGATAGGTTCACCAACACTACCTAATACTTTTAAGGATGATAAATCGTATTTTTCAACCAACTCTACCCCTTGTTTTGCCAAGGCACGAATGGCGGTTGGTGCGGTATAAAACTGGGTTACTTTATGTTTATCTACTATTTGCCAAAAGCGACCAAAATCTGGATAACTAGGTACACCTTCAAACAAAACGGTTGTGGCTCCATTTGCTAACGGGCCGTAAACTATGTAACTATGCCCAGTAATCCAACCAATATCGGCTGTACACCAATACACATCGTTTTCACGATACTGAAATGCATTTTTAAAAGTATAAGCGGTGTACACCATGTAACCCGCAGTGGTATGTACCATGCCTTTTGGCAACCCAGTTGAACCTGATGTATACAGAATAAACAACGGATCTTCAGCGTCCATTACTTCGGCTTTACAATCTGTTGAAGCCGCATCTAAAAGGGGTTGCAACCATAAGTCACGACCTGCTTTCATCGTAATTTCAGAATTGGTACGTTTTGCAACCAACACATTTTTTACCCCTGGGCACTTTTCCAAAGCTTCATCTACAATACCTTTTAAATCGATGGATTTTGCTCCTCGATATGACCCATCTGCAGTAATGACCATTTTACAGTCGCTATCATTAATTCGTGTTGCTAATGCTGTTGCAGAAAATCCTGCAAATACCACCGAATGAATAGCACCAATACGCGCACAAGCCAACACGGAAATGGCGAGTTCTGGAATCATAGGCACGTAAATACAGACCCTATCGCCTTTTTTCACTCCATGATTTTTAAGTACGTTAGCAAATTGGTTTACACGTTTATGCAATTGACTATAGGTAATGTGTTCCGACGGCTCTTCAGGATTGTTAGGTTCAAATAAAATAGCTGTTTTATCACCACGTGTTGCTAAATGCCTATCAATACAGTTTTCGGTAATATTAAGCTTCGCACCTTCAAACCATTTTACTTCAGGTTTGGTAAAATCCCAACTTAATACATTGTCCCATTTTTTGCGCCATACAAAATGCTCTTCGGCTACTTCTTCCCAAAAATTTTCGGGTTCTCTAATTGATTTTCTGTAAACTTGATAGTATTCTTCTAAATGCTTGATGTGGTAATTACTCATTTTCTTTTTCTGTTGATGTGTTTATTTGTTTATGAGTTTATAGTTTAATCGTTAAGTTGTTTGTTGTTAAGTTGAGAATCATCTAAACAACTCCACAACATACGACTTATTTTTTTTTATTGTCAATTGAATTAATGTCCTGTAGCTTCTCCCGCACCACTTGGTATTCGGATGTTTTCAACAATATCCTGTACATCTTGAGGCGGTTCTGGTGTAAACTTCATAATAACTATGGATACTATAAAATTAAGAATCATAGCGATAGTTCCAAAACCTTCAGGTGAAATTCCAAACCACCAATCGTCTTTTCCTCCACCACCAAACCAATCGAACTTAAATTTAAGCATATAAAATAACATGGACAAGATACCTACAACCATACCTGCGATGGCACCTTCTTTGTTCATTTTCTTATAAAAAATCCCTAAAATAATGGCTGGAAAAAAGGACGCTGCAGCTAAACCAAAAGCTAAAGCTACAGTTGCCGCAACAAATCCTGGAGGATTAATTCCGAAATAACCTGCTACAACAACTGCTACAACTGCTGATAAACGTGCAGCAATTAATTCGCCTTTTTCAGAAATATTTGGGTTGATCATTTTTTTAATTAAATCGTGAGATACCGACGATGAAATAACCAATAACAAACCTGCTGCGGTTGATAAGGCTGCTGCCAATGCACCTGCTGCTACCAAAGCAATAACCCAATCTGGTAAATTTGCGATTTCTGGGTTGGCAAGCACCATAATATCGTTATCTACATACAATTCATTATCTGTATTTGGATTTGGTTTCTTAAAATCAAATTGCCCTTCTTCATCTTTTAAAAATGCTTCACCCGCTAAATACTGAATTTTTCCATCTGAATTTTTATCTAAAAATCCTATTAATTTAGTTTCCTCCCATGTTTTAAACCATTGAGGCATATTAATATATTCTTTATTACTAACTGTCTCGATTAAATTAGTCCTTGCAAAAACTGAAACTGCTGGTGCTGCGGTATATAAAATAGCGATTAACAACAATGCTAATCCTGCCGATTTACGGGCATCTTTCACACGTTTCACAGTAAAAAAGCGCACGATAACATGTGGTAAACCTGCTGTGCCAACCATCAAAGCCAGTGTTATGGCAAATACATCAATCATAGATTTTGAACCTTCGGTGTATTCGGCAAAACCTAAATCGGTACTTAAACCATCTAATTTATCCAGTAAATAGGTTCCGGAACCATCAGCTAAAGTATCTCCAAAACCTAATTGTGGAATGGGATTCCCCGTCATTTGAATGGATATAAAAATAGCAGGTACCATAAAGGCAAAAATAAGTACACAATATTGAGCTACCTGCGTATAGGTGATGCCTTTCATACCACCAAGAACCGCGTAAAACAACACGATGATCATACCTATAATAACCCCAGTGTTAATATCTACTTCTAAAAAACGTGAAAATACCAAGCCCACACCACGCATTTGACCCGCTACATAGGTAAACGATACTAAAAGCGCACAAAAAACACCTACCATACGTGCGGTGTTGGAATAATATCTATCACCAATAAAATCGGGAACTGTAAATTTCCCAAACTTACGTAAATAAGGCGCTAACAATAATGCTAAAAGCACATAACCACCGGTCCACCCCATTAAATACACAGCACCATCATATCCTGCAAACGAAATAATACCTGCCATCGATATAAAAGAAGCAGCACTCATCCAGTCGGCTGCGGTTGCCATACCATTCGCTAAAGGTGATACACCGCCACCTGCAACATAAAACTCTTTTGTTGATCCTGCTCTAGACCAAATGGCAATACCTATATAAAGTGTGAATGTAAGACCTACTATAATGTAAGTCCAATTTTGTACCCCAAATCCTGCTGCTAAAAACAAACTATTCATCATAACCGTATTTTTTATCTAGTTTATTCATTAGGCGAACATATACAAATATGAGTACAACAAAAACATATATAGCCCCCTGTTGTGCAAACCAAAACCCTAATTTAAAGCCTCCCATTTTTATTTGATTCAACGCATCTTTAAATAATATGCCTGCACCGTAAGACACCAAAAACCAGATGGCTAATAGTATAAAGAGGTATCTAATGTTTTCTTTCCAATAGGCTTTTGAATTGCTTTTTGTCATGTTTTATTTTATTTAGTTGGTTATTATTTTAATAAGTTTTAAGTTTAAATTATTAAATTAAATAGTTTGAATAAACCTTCAATATTAAAAAACTATCTCTCAAATAAATAATCTTTTATAGGTTATTCCATCCTGTACTTTACTGCTATCATCACATTTTAATAAAAATAAACTTCCATTACTGTCCAGTTAATGATAAAACTATCTCAAGACATGACTGCTAATATAATACTTACCTCGTAAATCTAGATATAATTATCTTTTTATCTGAATGGATTAAAGAACACAAGCCTATCACAAATACAACTACTTGCTCCTAATATCAGATTTTCAAAGCATTGCATTATACGTGAAAAATATCTTTATATAATTACATAAATATTATGGAAGCTTTGCCTAGTTTTAATTTTTAGAAGTATATTTACCCTAATCAAACTAAATTTAAGATTGCAAACTAATCGCTTATATTTTATTGATGCAGTTCGAGCATTTGCCATTTTAATGATGCTTCAAGGGCATTTTATAGACACCCTGCTAGACCCAATTTATAGAAACACTATCTACCCTGCATATAATGTGTGGTCTTATTTTAGAGGGATAACTGCCCCTACTTTTTTCACTATATCCGGATTGGTTTTCACCTATTTGTTATTACGTGCCAATGCCAAAGGCGACGATAAAAAACGAATGAAAAAGGGCATATTTAGAGGGCTTTTGCTTCTAGGTATTGGCTATAGTTTACGTGTTAATTTAGTAAGTTGGTTTACAGGTTATTTTAGTCCATATTTTTTAGTAATAGACGTACTACAGTGCATTGGTTTGTCGCTTATACTCTTGGTAATTCTTTATTCTATATTTAAAAACCATAGTTATCTGTTTTCCATCGTGCTCTTTTGCATTGGGTGTGCCTGCTTTTTATCGGAACCCTTGTATAGAAATCTAGTAATTGATAAAGTACCGCTCTTTTTTGCTAATTATATGACCAAAGTTAATGGCTCTGTATTTACTATTTTACCATGGTTTGGATATTCGGCATTTGGCGCGTTTTTCTCTACCGTATTTTTTAGGCACGCACACCGCAATCGTTTCAAACAATTTACCATTGCAACTTTTTTTGTTATGGGTTTTTTATTGATTTTTTATTCAACCGATTTCCTGTTCTATCTTCATAAAATAACTGGATATGAATTATTATACAGATGTGCCGATTTCAATTATTTATTTATAAGAATGGGTAATGTTTTAATCCTTTTTGGCTTATTTTATACTTTTGAACGCTATTTAAAACAATCCATTATTTCAAGAATTGGTGAAAAAACATTATCCATGTATGTAATACATTTCATCTTACTTTATGGAAGTTTTACTGGCTATGGTTTAAAAAAATTCTTCAATCAATCTTTAAACCCATGGGAGGTAATTATTGGTGCAGCTATGTTTGTTATTGTAGTTTGTCTTATATCCTTTTATTATGCCCGTACCAATCACTTTGTTTATAATTTAGCCAGAAGGTTTGTGAATTTATTTAAAAGATAGCACCATGGCATACGATGTATTTTTAGCCGATAGAATACGCCAACAACTAAAAGAAAAACATATCTTTTTTGAAGAGCTAAACATGATGGGTGGTTTATGTTTTAAAGTAGATAACAAAATGCTTTGCGGTATTCATTTAGATAAAAAATTTGGCGACAACTTACTCATGGCACGTATTGGTGAAACGGTATATGAAGCTGAACTTGAAAAACCAAATTATTTACCCATGGATTTTACGGGTCGCCCCATGAAAGGCTATGTTTTTGTGACCCCCGAAGGTTTTGATACTGATGAGGATTTATCGTATTGGTTAGATTTGTGTTTAGCTTTTAACCCTTTGGCAAAAGCCAGCAAACCCAAAAAGAAAAAAGGTTAATCGTTATTTTCATTATAAAACGAGCTTTTTAATAAATTTTATTGCTTCATTTCTACAAATTAAACCATTCACTTAATTTAAAGTCTAACATTACAATTACGTCCTGTTATATAAAACCAATTAAATTAATTCAACCAATATTATGAAGTTTTTTTATCTTATTTTAATAAGCATTTGCCTTTCCACAACTACTAATTGGAGTCAAAATAGACCTCAAAACAACAATCAATCTGCTAATTACTTAAATAGAAGTTGGCGCTATGTGGCAAACAACATGCCATCAGAATGGTATGGCTCTGAGGAGGCTAAACAGGTAGCCGAAAACATATTAATAACCCAAAAAAATATTGGTGGTTGGGCAAAAAACAAGCCATATCACCATACCTTATCAGCTACAGAAAAAGAAGAATACCTGAATACCAAAGACAAAGTTGGTGGTACTTTCGATAATGGCTCAACTATAACCGAATTACGGTTTCTTGCCAAAGTATATACCCGTTTAAAAGACGAACGCTATAAACAAGCTTTTATAAAAGGCATCCATTACATTCTAATTTCGCAGTACAGTAATGGAGGGTGGCCACAATACTACCCAACTAAAGAAGCCGAAGAAGAAGTTCGTTTAGACCACACTGCTCCTTACTCTATGCATATTACCTATAACGACAATGCTATGGTGAATACCATGGAGTTTTTAAAAGACATCTTTTTAGATGAAGAAGATTTTACAGCTTTAAAAATAAACCATCATTTAAAACAAAAGGCAGAAACTGCTTTTAATAAAGGTGTGGAATGCATTTTAAATACCCAAATAGTTGTAAATAACAAACCTACCGTTTGGTGCGCACAACATCATGAAACAACTTTGGCTCCTGCCAATGCACGTTCTTATGAACTGGCTTCTTTTAGTGGTTCAGAATCTGTGGGGATTGTGCTGCTGTTAATGAACATAGAACATCCTTCTAAAAAAATTATTAATGCTATTGAAGGTGCAGTAAATTGGTTTGAAACCCACAAAGTGGAAGGTATAAAAATAGAACGTGTTACCCTTTCCGATGGCACAAGAGACCGCATAGTTGTAGAAGATAAAGACGCACCAACTTTATGGGGACGTTTTTACGATTTAGAAACCGAAAAACCTTATTTTGCTAGTCGCGATGGTATCAAGAAAAACACTATTGCTGAGATAAGTTATGAACGCAGAAATGGCTATAGCTGGTACACATCAGCGCCAGAAAACGTTTTAAAAGCATACCCTGATTGGAAAAAAAAGCTAAATACACACAAGTAAAACTACTAAAGTATATCGTCTAATCTGTGCGTTTTTAGTTTATAAAACTTAACTTCGCTATTCTGTGAGTCACTTACATAAAAACACTTTTGCCTACTCACTATTGAATATTACGAAAAACACCATGGACACAAATATAAATTTAGCAGTACTTATTGATGGCGATAATATCCCATCGGCACACGTAAAGGAAATGATGGAAGAAATTGCCAAATACGGCAACCCCACCATTAAACGTATTTATGGCGACTGGACCAAACCACATCTATCAAAATGGAAAAACCTGTTACTTGAAAATGCCATTACGCCTATTCAGCAATACGGTTATACCACAGGAAAAAATGCCACCGATTCTGCAATGATTATTGACGCCATGGATGTATTGTATTCTGGTAAAGTAAATGGTTTTTGCTTGGTTTCCAGTGATAGCGATTTTACACGTTTAGCCGTTAGACTTCGCGAAGCGGGCATGTTGGTCATTGGTATTGGTGAAAAAAAGACGCCCAACCCATTTATTGTAGCCTGCGATAAATTTATTTATGTTGAAATATTAAAGAATAAAGCCGATAGGGAAAATAAGGATACCGATGATACTAAAGACAACGTTGATAAACTGACCCCAAAAGATATTGAACTAATTAAAACCACCATTGCCGACGTTTCTGATGATGATGGGTGGGCATTTTTAGGTGATGTTGGTAGTTTGCTACAAAAAAAACAACCCAATTTCGATTCTAGAAATTTTGGTTTTGATAAATTGACACCTTTAATAAAATCGATTGATATTTTTGAATTGGAGCAACGCGAAAACCCCAGAAGTCGACATAAACTCATTTTTGTGCGTATAAAGGCAAAGCAAGTTATTGTTAAAAAGAAACGACGATAAAATATACCTTCCTAAGTTATTAAAGTGTGATTCTAAAATACACTTAGAATATTGTATTTTTTATTGAAAACATTTTATGTAAATACTGCATTACACAATGTTTTAAAAAATTAAATTCGCATATAAGTGAGTATGAGTTATTGAACTAATTTATATCTTCAACGTTGCAAACCATTGTAAGAATGACAGAAAAAGCCATACGAATTGAATCCAAACAAATGCAGGATGTACTTTACAAACTCTTTGTAAAATATAAATTCACTAAAGAAAAAGCCAAATTAATGGCCAATGTATATACTGAGAGTACTTTAATGGGTGTAAATTCTCATGGAATTAACCGACTGCCTCTGTTTATTGAATATGTGGAAAATGGTTTAGTTAAAATTGATGCTGAAGCTGAAAAAGTAGAAACTTTTGGAAGTATTGAGCGATGGGATGGCAACCATGGTCCAGGTATTGTCAATGCAACGAAGTGTACAAATAGAGCCATAGAATTAGCAAAACTACATGGAATGGGAATGGTGGCATTACGCAACACCAATCATTGGATGAGAGGGGGAACATACGGAAGACAGGCGGCAGATGCCAATTGCATCTCTATTCTTTTTACAAATACTAAACCGAACATGCCACCTTGGGGTGGTAAAGACAGCCGAATTGGTAATAACCCATTGGTTATATCAATACCAAGGGAACAGGGGCATGTGGTGTTGGATATGTCAATTTCACAATTTGCATTCGGAAAAATCAACGACTATAAACTAAAAGGTGAAAAGTTACCTTATCCAGGAGGTTGGGATAACAATAATGAGCTATCCAATGATCCTGAAAAAATTTTATCAAATGAACGCGGATTACCCATTGGTTATTGGAAAGGTTCCGCTTTATCAATAATTTTGGATATGCTGGCAACTTTATTATCTGCTGGAGATTCTACTTACAAAATAGGGTTAAAAGAATTTGAAACAGGTATTTCTCAAGTGTATCTCTGTATTTACCCTGAAGTTTTTAACGATAAAGCATTACAACAAAAACTCATCAACGAAATTATTGATTATACCCATAATGTAGAACCCATGCGTTTTGGAGATAAAACTTATTATCCCGGAGAGCAAAGTTCAAAAATAAGAGCTAAGAATTTGAAAGAAGGGATGCTTGTTCACAGTGGTGTTTGGCAAAAAATAATGGTACTATCAGCATAAAACTTGAAAAACAACCGCTTGTAAAACCCTTTACAAAAGCTAAACTTGTAATTTTTTCGTAAAGTTTTATATGATGTTTGCTAACCGATTAAAAATGTCCGTCGCACATAACAGATGCGCTTTGCCCTTCTAAATACTGAACGTTATAGTTCTAATTATTGAAGTGTGATTTTTATATGTTTTCCGATTGATTTTGTTTTCATTAACACTTTTTTCATATAAATTACAGACTATATTTTTCTTTAGAGGGTTATAATTGTAAATTTGATTACCAGCTAACTTCCTCTTTCACCGAAGAATAAGTTAAATTCAACACTTTATATTTACAATCTAATGAGTTCAAATACCATAAACATAGCACCCATTACCAATAAAACCACCACAAAAAATAAAGGTGATTTTTATACTGTTTGTTGGATAAAAAACGATGTATTATCCATTGAGATTGATAAAGTAGTTTATAAAAATATTTCCAACTCCATTTTCTTTTTAAACTCTAGAATAGATTGGAAAATAACAAAAAAGAATACGACCAACTCATCTGGTTATGTACTGTACCTACCCAAAGCGGTATTAGACAATCCCTTGTTAAGCCAGTTACACATTAACGAAGTGGTGTTGTTTTCAGCAAATGAAATTCCAAAAATTAGCCTAGCACCAGGTATTGAAAAAAGAATACAAGCCATTTTAGAAATGCTTGACGAGTTATTAGGCTCTCATTTAAAACATAAAGATGATGCCATTATTTCTTTATTGAACACCTTTTTTGTGTATTGCGATGGGCAATGCAACATTAAATCCATTATTAGTGAAAGCAGCACCAAAAAAACCATCGTATATAAATTTAAAAAACTGGTTGATAAGCACATTTCGGAATGCCATGAAGTGAGTGCATATGCGCGTTTACTAAATATCTCCAACAGCTATTTAAACGAATGTGTTAAAGAAATTTTAGGTGTAAAAGCCATGCAAATCATTACGGAACAACGTATTATGAGGTCTCGCCACGAGTTAAAATTTACCAATAAATCCGTTAAAGAAATTGGTTTTGAAATGGGGTTTTCCTCCCCAGATTATTTTAGTTATTTTTTTAAAAAACACACCGGAATTACCCCTTCGGCCTTACGATAAAATGACAACCTTTAAAATTCTAAGGCTTTACCCCGTTTTGTACATGGTGTCCTAATGGTTTATATTATAATTTGCCTAAAAAACATATTATGGACCGTAAACAATTTATAAAAGCATCAAGTATGGGTATAGGGATTTCTTTAATTCCTGGAATATTCCACAGCCAAACAACATTTTCAAAAAACGAATCTTTAAACAATGCCGACCCAAAAATTATTAAAAACAAAGACGGAACTATTCTAAATGTTATTGGCGACATACAAACCCACAAACTGGTTGGGAGCGATACAGGCAACCAAATTGTAGAATGGGTAGATAATGTAGAACCTGGAGTAGGCATACCACCGCACATCCATACCTTAGAAGATGAAATTTTTAGGGTTATTAAAGGACAAATTGAAATTATGGTGGGTGGAAACACCTTTGTTTTAGAAGCGGGCGATGTTGCCTTTGCCCCAAAAAACATCCCGCATGCTTGGAAAGTAGTGGGGACAGAAAAAGCTAAAATGATAACCTCGGCATTTCCAGCAGGTATCGAACATATGTTCAAAACCTTATCTGAACTTCCTCCAGGGCCGCCCGATTTTGAAAAAGTAATAGCCATTTGCGCCGAACACGGTATTTCTTTTGTTTAAATACCTCCTTGGTGGCTTTATAATTTTAAGCAGGCTACAATTATTTATGGTGAAATATTAAAGAATAAAACCGATAGAGAAAATAAAGATACCGAGAAACCACCCCATTTTGATTCTAGAAATTTTGGATTCGATAAACTTACGCCATTAATAAAATCGATTGATATTTTTGAATTGGAGAAACGCGAAAACCCAAAAAACCGCCACAAACTTATTTTTGTGCGTATTAAAGCAAAACAAGTTATTGTTAAAAAGAAACAACATTAAAACTGATTTTTCTCTACCTGAACTTGCTTTAGGTTCCCATATAAAATTTCCTAAATTATTTAAGATGTGATTCTGATACAAGTTTAGAATCACATTTTATTGTTGGAAACTTTTCTTTATCTGTTTGTAATGTATTTCTGTTTTATTAATTGGGTTTTGTAAATTTGATTTTCGTGAATATAAAACATTGAAACGAATTTATATTCACCGTTGGCAACAAGCTAAACAAATCAAGAAAATGAAGTTATTAATTTGGACATTATTACTATTTACCAACATTACGATTGCTCAATCGAATGAAAAATTTCTGACTGACTTTTTGCTTAAAAGTGAACTGAATTCAGAAAATATTTTAGATAATTACAATCATTTTTACTTTTCAAATATTTGGACTAAAACAGAGAATAATAGCATTTTTGGAATTATAGGTAAAGAACATCAACGTATTCAAATCAAACTGATTTCAATAAAGAAAAATTCAAATAATCCGAATCAATATTTTGTATTTGGAAAATCCTGTGTTAAAGGTACAATCTGTGATTTTAAGGGAATTATTACTCTTACGGAAATAAAAGAAGTTAAAGAATTACACTTTGGAATTGACGATGAATATGCAGATAAAGGAATTAAATCACAAGGAATTTTAATTGCAGATTATGAATTCAAAGAAAATTCAGAACAAAAACATAGCGGAATTTTTAAAGGTAAACTTTACTCAAAATGGTACTTGAATTCTAAAAATCAAATTGAATACGACAATATTGAAAACATTTCAGATGGATATACAAACAATGCGTTTGTAGGAGTTTGGAAAAGCTACACATCTGAAAAAGAAAAGATTTGCAATTGGGCTGATTATAGAGTTCCAAATACCAATCGAGATTTTGACATTGGAGCTGGAGAATTTAGCGTATCGGAAAAATATTGGGATAAAGGTTGGCTTGATATTGCTTTAAAAAATCAAGTTTCAAATCACGCAATCAAGAAAAACAAAGAAAAAGAAAAAACTAAAGAGTGGTGGGAATAAAAGCCAGTTGCCAACAATCTGTTAAAATAATCGCTCAATTTTGGTCTTAACCAAAGGTCGTTGCAAGTTTACTACGTCTGATTTTCCTGCGGAAAATCCTCGCACGTAAACCCACAACTATTCTTATACGAGACCGATCAGCGCACATCCCAAAAATCACCCATAAAAAAAAGAGGCTGTCTGAAAAGTGTAATTTTGTGTCATGTCGAAATGAGGCACGATTGAATCATCGCATAACCGCTTATCAACCAATCTTTATGGGATTTCTCCTAACGTCGAAATGACATAGTAATTCACAAAAAAAGACCTTAATTAAAGGTCTTTTTCAATTTATGTAATCGTATTTTCTACTTCAAATATTCTAAAACATTGGTTTCAATACGTTTTTGTATATTGTTTACATCACCTTTTACAAAAGTTTCTCCTGTAATGTTTTCGTAAAGCTCTATATATCGTTCGCTAACGGTTTCAATATATTCATCACTCATAACAGGTACGGTTTGCCCTTTTAACCCTTGAAAATTATTGGCAATTAACCATTGGCGCACAAATTCTTTACTTAGTTGTTTTTGGGCTTCACCTTTAGCTTGTCTGTCTTCATAACCATCTGCATAAAAATAACGCGACGAATCTGGGGTGTGAATTTCATCAATCAATACAATTTGTCCGTCTTTGGTTTTTCCAAATTCGTATTTGGTATCTACTAAAATTAAACCACGGCTTGCTGCTATTTCTGTACCTCTATTGAATAATTTACGGGTATAATCTTCCAGTACCAAATAATCAGCTTCACTTACAATACCACGTTTTAAAATATCTTCTCTAGAAATGTCTTCGTCGTGGTCGCCCATTTCAGCTTTGGTGGCTGGTGTAATAATAGGTTCTGGAAACTTATCGTTTTCCTTCATGCCTTCTGGCATCGCCACACCACAAAGCATGCGTTTTCCTGCTTTATACTCGCGTGCTGCATGCCCACTCATATACCCACGAATCACCATTTCTACTTTAAAAGGTTCGCATAAATGCCCTACAGCCACGTTTGGATCGGGTGTAGCAGTTAACCAATTTGGTACAATATCTTGAGTAGCAGCCATCATTTTGGTAGCTATTTGGTTTAGTATTTGCCCTTTGTATGGAATTCCTTTTGGCATCACCACATCGAAAGCCGACAAACGGTCGGTGGCAATCATTACCAATTGCGCGTTGTTGATGTTATAAACTTCTCTAACTTTTCCGTGATACACCGATTTTTGTCCAGGGAAATTGAAATTGGTACTTGTAATTGTGTTCATTAAATGTAGCATGTTATGTATGTCACAAAGGTAATTTGTTTAAGGATGCCAAACAATAACTAAATAAAAAAAGGAGAAATAAACTTTCTCCTTTTTGCACTTATAAATTTATATTGATTATTTAAAACGAATATTATAGGTAACCCCTACACCAACGCTTTGTAAATCGACATCGTTTTCTGCAAAGGTGTTTTGGTAAAAGGCATAAATATTCCAATCGCGGTTATGGTAACCAATTTGTGGGTTTACGTATAAACCACCATCATTATTATCAACATTGGTTAAAAAACCATATCCTAAATCTGAACCAATAAACAGTCCGTTAGGGGTAAAATAATAACGTGCAAAACCCGCTACTGGTACCAGACCAAAATCATCAGAACCATCTTTTCCAAAATAATGATTATACCCAGAAGCCACACCTATGGCAAAATTAGGGTTGAATAAATATTGCCCTCTTAAATCGACGCCTGCTGTAAATGACGAAAAATCGCTAGCATCTCCTACGGGAACCCCGGCTGTTAATCCTGCTTTTAACCACGAGTTGTTGGGGGTTATGTCTATGTCCGTTTGTTGTGCAAACATGGTAGTTGCTCCTATTAGTCCGATTCCGATAATTAAAACTAATTTTTTCATAATGTTCTTTTTTTAAATATTTATACAGCAAATCTAGGTAACATTAGAAGAAAATGATTTACATGATTTTTATAAAAATTTATAGAATTAAAAGAATCCCTAGTGAAAAGTGTAATGTTAAGGACTAAAAAAGCCAGCTACGTTGGTAACCGGCTTTGCATATATATATAATGTCTATTTAATTAATCAGCGGCGTGCTCTATGCTTTTATATGCTTCAATTACTTTCTTAACCAAACGGTGACGGATCACGTCTTTATCGTCTAAAAATATCATACCCACACCTTCTACATTCTTTAATATCAACAAGGCTTCTTTTAAGCCAGAAATAGTACGACGCGGTAAATCTATTTGACCCGGATCGCCAGTTAATAAAAATTTAGCGTTTTTTCCCATACGGGTTAAAAACATCTTCATTTGGTTGTGTGTTGTATTTTGTCCTTCATCTAAAATTACAAAGGCGTTATCGAGTGTACGCCCACGCATAAACGCCAATGGTGCAATTTGTATAGTACCATTTTCTATATACATAGCCAGTTTTTCGGCAGGTATCATATCGCGTAGCGCATCATATAAAGGTTGCATATAGGGGTCTAGCTTCTCTTTTAAATCGCCCGGTAAAAACCCAAGGTTCTCCCCTGCTTCTACTGCTGGACGGGTTAAAATAATACGTTTCACCTCTTTGTTTTTAAGTGCTTGAACCGCCAAAGCTACACCCGTATAGGTTTTACCGGTTCCTGCGGGCCCAATGGCAAAAACCATATCGTTGGCACGCATACTTTCAACTAATTTACGTTGGTTGGCCGTTTGCGCTTTAATAAGCTTACCACCAACACCGTGTACCAAAACTTCGCCACTAGATTCGGATGTAGTATAATCGTCACTACTCTGGCTTGTTAATACACGCTCAATAACGTTTTCGTCCAGCATATTGTATTTGTTAAAATGGTTTAAAAGCATTTTCATGCGGCGGTCAAATTCTTCGAGTAAATCATCATCGCCAAAGGCTTTAACTTTATTACCTCTAGCTACAATTTTTAGCTTTGGAAAGTGTTTTTTTAGGAGTTCAATATTGATGTTTTGGGCTCCAAAAAATTCTTTGGGAGTAATTTCTTCAAGTTCTATACTAATTTCGTTCAAAGGCGTAGATTTTGTTTAAAAATTTCTTCTGAGATTAATGATAATATTGTTTACTCAAACGAAATGATTTATTAGATTTATTCAGTTATTTTAATTTGATAAATTGTCTTTATGAACTTACATTTTTCATGTTAAACATAAAATGAAAACAAAAATTTTATGTAGGTTTGTTGCAACTCTGTTAAAACTCAAAAATAAACAAATTTGAGTGTACAAACCTTAAAAACATATCAACAATTTGCCAATGGCGATAATAACATTAACTACCGATTTTGGTGAAAAAGATCACTTTGCAGGCGCAACAAAAGGCGCTATTTATAGTGAGTTACCTGATGTTAAAATTGTTGATATCTCACATTCTGTGTCCCCTTTTAATATTATGGAAGCGGGATATATTATTCAAAACGCCTACAACAGTTTTCCAAAAGGCACCATTCATATTATCGGAATAGATTCTGAAATAAATGAAGAAAACAAACATATTGCTTTAAAACTGGACGACCACTATTTTATTTGTGCCAATAATGGGATTATGAGTATGATTTGTTCTGAAATTGCCCCCGAAAAAATTGTTGAAATTAACATACACGATAAAATACAAACTAGTTTCCCTGTATTGGATGTTTTTGTAAAAGTAGCATGCCATATTGCTCGTGGTGGTACGCTAGAAGTTATTGGTAAAACCATACCGGAAATTAAACCTGCTAAGCACATTACCCCGTTTGTGAACGATGATAAAACCCAAATTATTGGTAGTGTTATTTATGTTGATAATTATGGAAACGTGATAACAAATATTAAACGTGCTTTTTTTGAAACTATACAAAAAGGAAGGTCCTTTGAAGTTTCGGCAAGAAACAATAAGTTTAAAAAAATACATAACCGTTATAGTGACATTGTAAATTTTGACATTCCTGAAGAAAAACGACATGACGAAGGAAGGGGTTTGGTGGTTTTTAATTCGGGAGACTTTTTGGAAATCGCCGTATACAAAAGCAATAGTGCCACAGTGGGTAGCGCCTCTACTTTAATGGGACTTGGTTTAATGGATGCTGTTAGCGTTAATTTCAGTACGGAATCTATACTTCCAAAGAGTTTGGAATAATAAATGTTTATAAGGATTGTTAAACTGAGATTTCTTAGTAATTTTGACACAAATTTATTATTAACGGTAAACAAGATTGACACTTTTAACCTTTAACTAAAATAAATGTTAGCCATACTTAAAAAAGAAATAAACACGTTTTTTGCGTCGCCCATTGCCTATTTGGTTATTGGTGTGTTTTTATTACTTAACGGTTTATTCTTATGGCTTTTTAAAGGTGAAAACAATATATTAGATTATGGCTTTGCCGATTTATCATCGTTCTTCTTATTAGCGCCTTGGATATTAATTTTCTTAATTCCGGCAGTAACCATGCGTAGTTTTTCAGATGAAAAAAAACAAGGCACTTTAGAATTGTTACTTACCAAACCCATTACACATTTAAACATTGTTTTAGGGAAATATTTTGGCGCATTCGTTTTAATTTTAATAGCACTTTTACCAACGTTATTATATGTTTACACTGTTTACCAATTAGGAAACCCTGTTGGTAATTTAGATTTTGGAAGTACTTTAGGTTCATATTTTGGCTTGTTGTTTTTAATTGCTGCCTACACAGCTATTGGTGTATTCGCTTCTACCTTATCAGACAACCAAATTGTGGCTTTTATAACAGCAGTAGCTATTTGTTTTATGTTTTATATTGGTTTTGAAAGTGTTGCCAACTTTACGTCAAGTAATTTTATAGACCAATTAGGCATGAACGCCCACTACAAAAGCATCAGTCGAGGGGTT
The DNA here is from genome assembly GCF_039650365.1 of Mariniflexile soesokkakense. Taxonomy (NCBI): domain Bacteria; kingdom Pseudomonadati; phylum Bacteroidota; class Flavobacteriia; order Flavobacteriales; family Flavobacteriaceae; genus Mariniflexile; species Mariniflexile soesokkakense. The sequence continues at coordinate 299,498 of NZ_JAZHYP010000001.1, forward strand.
ATAGACACTCGAGACATTATCTATTTTCTAAGCATTACAGCATTTTTTATAATGCTAACTAAACTGAATATTAACAAAGAATAAAATGATTTTAACACCACTGTTCGTTATTTTTTTAATAGTCGTTTTCTTGTTAGTTTGGGCATTTACCAATACTATAGACAAGCGTAAATGGTTAAGCTTTTTAATAAGTATCATCTTAACCCCCATTGTTTACTTTTATGTATTTTATCCGCTTATCAATATTTTTAGTAGCTACCACCACGAAAAACATTTTGATGCAGAGGCTTGGACTGACAAACCTGCTTTACGCTATGAAATGAGTAACGAGATGACACAACTACAAATGTTTAAGGGCAAAACCAAAGGCCAAGTGGAAGCCATTTTAGGGACTAGCGAATGGTATGGTTGGGATGATAGCATTAAAGCCAACTCACCAGACAAATGGAACTACAATTTAGGTTACAAACCAGGTGCTTTTAACCTAACCCAAGAGTGTTTAGAGTTGGAATTTGTAAACAACAAAGTTGAAAGTGTTAAACAATATCAATTAGAAACAAAGTTTGAAGAAGCACCTTAAACATATTGCCTTATTATTAATTGCACTAGTAGCGATTAACTACATAAGTAGCCTTGCATTTAAGCGTTTCGATTTAACCGAAGACAAACGCTATACTTTAAGCGACGCGACTATTAATATTATTAATAATGTGGATTCACCTATTGAAATTGATGTGTTTTTAAGTGGTGAAGATTTCCCTTCGGAATTTAGACGCCTTCAAAACGAAACCAAACAATTACTTGAAGAGTTTTCATCAGAAAATAAAAACATCATTTTCAATTTTATCAATCCGTTGGAAGATGATGCTACCCGAGAACGCAATATTCAACAATTAACGGACAGAGGCTTAACACCTATGCAATTAAGCGTTCAAGAAAATGGAAAAGCATCCCAAGCTATTTTTTTCCCATGGGCGTTAGCCAGCTATAATAATGAAACGGTGATTATTTCACTTGTAAAAAATAAAATAGGCGCTTCGCAACAAGATTTGGTTACCAACTCTGTACAACATTTAGAATATGCCTTTGCCGATGGATTTAGCAAACTAATAACCCCAAAGCATCGAAAAATTGCCGTTTTACGGGGAAATCTCCAATTGCAAGATAAATACATTGCTAATTTGATTAGAAAATTGGGCGAGTATTATTTTATAGCGCCTTTTACTTTAGATAGTGTAGCTGGTAATCCTCAAAAAACACTTGAAAAACTAGAAGATTTCGATTTAATAATTTCAGCAAAACCTACCGAAGCTTTTACAGAAGAAGAAAAACTTGTTTTAGACCAATATACCATGAATGGCGGGAAAAGCTTATGGCTTATTGATGCCGTGGCTATGGAAAAAGACAGTCTGTACAACGACACAGGCAAAAATTTTGCAACCACAAGAGACTTAAACCTAACCGATTTCTTTTTTAAATACGGTGTTCGAATCAATCCAGTTATAGTGAGCACGCTTTACTCTGCCCCTATTACATTAGCTATGGGCGAAGGTAGCGAATCACAATTTCAGCACTTACGCTGGCTTTATTCTCCATTAGCTTCCACAAACGACACACATCCCATTGTTAATAATTTGAATTTGGTAAAATTTGATTTTGCCAACCAAATAGATACCCTTAAAAATAACATTAAGAAAACTATTTTGCTTGAAAGTGCGCCATTAACAAAACTTGAAGGTACTCCAAGAGAGATTAGTTTAGACATTGTTACACAAGATCCAGATCCGGCAACATTTAATAGAGGCAACCAAACTCTGGCTGTTTTATTAGAAGGCGAATTTACTTCGGTTTACGCCAATAGAATAAAACCATTCAGTCTTAAAAAGGAATTAAACAAAAGTATCCCAACAAAAATGGTAGTTATTGCCGATGGAGATGTTATAAAAAACGATGTTTTTAAAAATGTTCCTCAAGAATTAGGCTTTGATAGATGGACAGGGCAAACCTTTGGCAACAAAGAATTTTTACTGAATACCGTTAATTATCTATTGGATGATAATGGACTTATAAACATTCGTTCGAAAGAAATAATCGTTGAATTTTTAAATCAGGAAAAAATTGCAGACGAAAAAACCAAATGGCAAGTTATAAACATTTTACTTCCACTATTGCTATTAGGGGCTTTCGGGATGATTTTTAATTATTTCAGAAGAAAAAAATATGCAAATTAAACTCTGGTATTACAATGAATAAACCCTGTCTATTTAGTGATAAATGTTAATAAGTTTGTTTCCAGTTTCAGTCAGTATAGAATATATTTGTAAGTAGTATAATTAAAAATAATCTAAGCTATATTAAATGAAATTTATAGTATCAAGTACCTATTTATTAAAACAATTACAGGTTTTAGGAGGTGTTATTAATAGTTCGAACACCTTACCTATTTTAGATAATTTCTTATTTGAATTAGATAATTCAACATTAACAGTTTCAGCAAGCGATTTAGAAACCACTATGGCATCTTCTTTAGAGGTAGAAAGTGAGAGCAAAGGCAGTGTGGCAATTCCTGCGCGTTTGTTACTAGATACTTTAAAAACATTTCCTGAGCAACCGTTAACATTTGTAGTTGAAGAAAACAATACCGTTGAAATTAGCTCTAATCATGGTAAATATGCCTTAGCTTATGCTAATGGAAACGAGTTCCCAAAAGCTGTTTCACTTGAAGACCCAAGTAAAACTGTTATTCTTGGCGATATATTGGCTTCCGCTATAAGTAAAACCATTTTTGCTGCTGGCAACGACGATTTACGCCCGGTAATGAGTGGTGTGTTTTTTCAATTCTCAACACAAGGCTTAACGTTTGTTGCAACTGATGCGCACAAATTAGTAAAATACACGCGTGAGGATATAAAAGCAAACCAAGTAGCAGAATTCATTATGCCTAAAAAACCTTTAAATTTATTGAAAGGCATTTTAGCTGGTAGTGAAAATGAAGTTACTATTGAATATAACGATTCTAACGCTAAATTCACTTTTGAAAATTCTGAATTAATCTGTCGTTTAATTGATGGTAAATACCCTAATTACGAAGCGGTAATTCCTAAAGAAAACCCTAATAAATTGGTTATTGACAGAACACGGTTTTTAAACTCTGTGCGTCGTGTTAGTATTTTTTCTAACAAAACAACCCACCAAATACGTTTAAAAATTGCTGGTGCTGAACTTAATATTTCGGCTGAAGATATTGATTATAGCAATAAAGCTGAAGAACGTTTAACTTGTGATTACCAAGGTGATGATATGCAAATTGGTTTTAACTCACGCTTTTTAACAGAAATGCTTAACAATCTAAGTTCTACTGATGTACAGTTAGAAATGAGTATGCCTAATAGAGCCGGTATTTTAACGCCTATTGATGGTTTAGACGATGGGGAACAAGTAACGATGTTGGTTATGCCAGTCATGTTGAATAACTAGTTTTTATCATTCTCTTTTTCGAGAGAATTCTATATATTATTTAAACGAAAAAGGCCATCAAAAAATAATTTGATAGCCTTTTTTATTTATCTTATAATAGCTCCTAGATTCGCAGGAATTCTTCACTAACTAATAAAATTAAATGATAAAGGATATTTTGGCGTTTCGCCATTACTGGCTTTTATGGCATTTAATACTGGGAATATTATAGAGATAATTCCTAATACAATAAAGCCCACTATTCCTAATCCTAATAATAAAATTAAAGGGATACAGATTATAAAATACACTATCAAACTTAATTGAAAATTAATAATGTTTTTACCGTGCGCATCCATTTGATACACTTTGTCTTTTTGGGTAACCCAAATTATTAATGGTATTAACAAACTACCAAAGCCCGTTACCAAAGTAACCAACTGGCTTAAATGGGTAATTACTAAAAGTTGATTATCTTCCCTCATGATGGTGTTTTTTTTTTGATTGATACTAGTATGACGCTTAAATTCAAAAAATGTTACACCTATAAAGTTACAAAATTAATTATTACTGCACTTCATTACAAAAAAAGGTATATCAATATTAAATGCAATATTTTCAAAAGTGTTATTGTTAAACAAACGTTCAAAAAACGAATGTTTTCCTCTAGACATTGCAATCATTTTAATAGCATTTGTTGCTGTAAATTCTTGAATACACTTATAAACATCATGCTCTTTTACATTCAAATATTTAAAAACTGGATATCTAAAATTCGATTTAAAGAAATCTATACCACTATTAAGTTCTTCAGAAAAAGCATTATCACATACTGCGTGTAAAACATACAATTTACTATAGTTTAACGAAACAATATCTGCTAAGGGCTGCAATTCCTCTTTTTCATAAACCCTTCCAAAACTAGTTGTAAATGCAATTTTTTCTAAACTTGAAAATTTACAATTTTCTGGTATTGCCAAAACAGGCACATGGCCTCGGTTAATAACATGTACGGTATTGCTTCCAAAAAACACTTTATTTAATCCTGATGCGCCTTTAGTTCCCATGATTATTAAATCGATTTTAAATTTTTCTGAAACCTGATTAATGGAATCTACAAAATTATCATAGTCTACAATTGTTTTAAATTGATGCTTTTCGTTACTATATCGAGTTTCTATTTTTGTTATAATATTGGTAATCGATTTTTTTGCTGCATCTACAATGGTATTATAAATGGTTGCAGAAGCATTTGCTACCATAATATCATCTGAAATAAAAGAAGATGTTTTTTGTACATTAAGAATATAAAAAACACTTGGAACGTTTTTAAACAATTCCATAGCATAATTTATAGCGTTTATTGAGTTTTTAGAAAAGTCGGTTGGTAATAATATGGCTTTCATGTGTTTTTTATTAGTATTTTAGATTACATACTTACAATTATTCTTCTAGTTAGTTAAAGCTTTTTGTTTAAGTTAATCTTAAAAAAAGTGGTCATTAAACAATACTTTAATAATGAAATTGACAACAATAAATATAAAGGTAGCTTATCAAAAAAACTATGATAAATATCAGTTAGTACTACTCATTATTTTTGTATAAATAAAAATTAGTATAATATCTTAAAGCATTGTATTTTCGGCACAATAAATACCAATTGCTACGTTATAAATTAATTTTACTATATGTGTCGAATTCTAATTCATTTTGTTTTAATTTTAAGTTTTACCACGCATCTTTTTGCTCAAAATAAAGCTGTGGCAGCTGGTGAAAAACTTACATATACAGCTTCGTACAATATGTCTGGTGTTTTAACCGATATTGCCCAAGTAACCATGGAAACAAATGAAGTTAAAACATCAAAATCTACGCTATTAAGACTGAAATGTACAGCGGCAACCTATAGCAAATGGGATACCTTCTTTAAAATTAGAGATTTATACGAAAGCTATGTACACCCCAACAACTTAACCCCATACCTATATAATAGAGATGTGAATGAAGGTAGTTATTTCAAAAACATGAAATACACTTTTAGTAACAGTAGCAATACAGTAAAATCTGTAATGAAAAAAAAGAATAATTATGTTGAAAACAACAGTATAAAAATTAATTCTGGAACAAAAGATATTGTATCTACTTTATATTATATGAGGATTTTAGATTATAAAAACATGGCTATTGGCACAAAAAAGTCATTCACTATATTGTTTGACAATGAAGAAATTAAAGGTATAATAACCTATTTAGGGAAAGAAACCATTTCTACAGCCATAGGAAAAAAAGAATGTTACAAGCTTGCCGTTGGGTCTAGTGAAACCAATGTTTTACAAGGAAAAAACAATAACTTTTTATGGTTAACAGCCGATGAAAACAAGATAATTGTTTATGGCAAATTTAAAATACCCGTAGGTAATGGTGAATTAAAAATTAAATCGGCTTCAGGTTTAAAAAACTAAATTTATAAAATGAAAAAAATATTCACAATTTTAACCATTACAACATCTATTTTAGCTACCATTATTTCTGTATTACCCATTTCAAATTTAGCAGTTTTTCCTGCTGCTTTGGCTTTTATTTTTGGTGTTACCGCTTTTTATATATCAAAAAAAACAGGCGAGGTAAAAAAGATTATTCAGTTTAGTTTTTTACTAACCGCATGTGCTTTATCTATAGTAACCTACAAAGCTTTTTTTATTAAAACCGAAGTAGTAAACACAAAAATACTAAACGAAAAAGAAGCTCAATTTGAAGAAGATGCCATTGAAGAATTAGAAAATTTGGACATTGAAAGCTCTGAATTTGAGGATATTGAAATTGAAAATACAAATTTAGACAATTAATAGTAAGTAATTTCTTCGTTTATTAGTATATTTGTAAACGAATAATAAAAGAAACTAACATTAAAAACGTTTTCCTGCCCCAGAGAATGGTTTTACTGTAAGTTACAAGATACAAATCATCTTTTAAATTTATATATGAAAACCTTTTGCATACTCTCGGCATTTGCGTTAGTTGGTACTTGTGCTACACCAAAATACACGGCAAGAATACAAAGTCTTAAAGACAATATAAAACTAGAAGATAGTGCTTTAGTTATCAATTATGCCAATACAATAAATTCTAAAGAATTAAGCACGCATTTGTACACTTTTTCTTCAAATGATTTTCAAGGCAGACGCGTAGGTGAAATTGGGCAAAAAAAGGCAGCAGAATTTCTTAAAACTTACTATCAAAATGAGGGTATTAAATCGCCTTTAGGAGTGAATAGTTACTATCAATATATTCCAGAAGACTTTTTATCAAATGGCATTAAAGCTTCTGAAAATGTATTAGCTTTTATAGAAGGTTCTGAAAAGCCAAACGAAGTAGTTATAATTTCTGCACATTTAGACCATCTTGGGGTTAACAAAAACGGACAGGTAAACTGTGGTGCAGACGATGATGGGTCGGGTACAGTAGCAATCATGGAAATTGCCCAAGCTTTTAACATCGCAAAGAAAGAAGGTCATGGCCCTAAACGAAGCATTCTTTTTTTACATCTTACCGCCGAAGAAATTGGAAAAAGAGGTTCAGAATACTATGTTCATAATCCAGTATTTCCTTTAGAACAGACCATTACCAATCTTAATATTGACATGATTGGAAGAGTTGACGATATTCATAAAAATAATAAAAATTACATCTACCTTATAGGTTCTGATAGATTAAGCAAAGAACTTCATTATATTTCTGAAAAAGTAAATAAGGCTTTTTTTAATATTGATTTAGACTATAGGTATAATGCTGAAAGAGATAAAAATCAATATTACACCAGATCGGACCACTACAATTTTGCATCAAAAAACATCCCTGTTATATTCTACTTTAATGGTGAACATAAAGATTACCACCAACCAACAGACACACCCGAAAAAATAGAATATCAATTATTAGAAAAACGCACAAAACTTATTTTTGCTACCGCATGGCAAATTGCTAATCAGGACAAACGGTTAGAATTAGATATTCATAACCAGCTACTTAATTAACCCTCAAAAATTGTTTTCCTTAATTGATTTTTGTATTATAGTACAAAATTAATGCTTCAACAAATGAAAAGAACCTCCTTGCTTTTTTGCATCGCTTTATTAATAGTGGGCTGCAGTACCTGTCAAAATAAAAACACTGCAAACAATGCTGCCAAAGCTATAGATTATGCAAAAACCATTACTGCAAATAATTTAAAAGAAAATCTTTACACCTATGCTTCCGATGAATTTCAAGGCAGAAAAACAGGAGAACCGGGTCAAAAAAAAGCCGTTGAATTTATTAAAAATCATTATATCACTTTAGGAATACCCTCACCTATTGCTTATGGTGATTATTTTCAAGATATTCCAGCTTCTTTTTTTACCAGTGATATTACTAATGGATCTGAAAATGTATTAGCCTATATTAAGGGCTCTGAAAAACCAAATGAAGTTATTATAATTTCTGCGCATTTAGACCATATTGGAGTTTCCAAAAACGGCGATATAAATAATGGTGCCGATGATGATGGTTCGGGAACGGTTGCTATTTTAGAAATAGCTAAAGCTTTTAAAACTGCTGCTGACAAAGGCTATGGACCTAAACGTACCATTCTGTTTTTACATGTTACAGGTGAAGAAATCGGACTTTATGGCTCACGTTACTATACCGATGTTGATCCTGTTTTTCCTTTAAAAAACACTATAGCCAACTTAAATATAGATATGATAGGGCGTGTAGACCCTAAACACGAAAACCAACGCAACTATTTATATTTAATAGGTTCTGATAAATTAAGTAAAGAATTGCACAACATTTCTGAAGCTGTGAATAAAGAATATTTTAACATGGAGTTTGATTATACTTATAACGATGATAACGACCCAAACCGCTTTTATTACCGTTCAGACCATTACAACTTTGCAAAAAAAAATATTCCTGTTATCTTTTATTTTAATGGCACCCATGCCGATTACCATAAACCTACAGACACACCCGATAAAATACAATACGACCTTTTGGAAATGCGAACACGCTTAATTTTTCATACCGCTTGGGAATTGGCAAATAGAGATAAACGTGTTAAGGTTGATTAACAACAAAAAAATGAGCACAAAAAAAGCCTTTCAATTTCTTGAAAGGCTTTACTTTTTGGGTGGAAGACCGGGCTCGAACCGGCGACCCTTGGTACCACAAACCAATGCTCTAACCAACTGAGCTACAACCACCATGTAGCACGCATTATTAATGCGAGTGCAAATGTAACTGATTTCAATCTTTTCTACAAAGACTTTTTTGAAAAATTTTAAAGTAATTTTATAAATAAAATACTGCTTATTGATAACTATTTCAAATTGAATAAACTATCTACGGCAACAAAGCGCTCAACATTAAACCCTTCGGCGTACTCAACTCCTACTAAACGCCCTAAATCTCTAGCTCTATATAAAATACTATCGGTAAAATTTTTACTGGAAATAGGTGTTTCTGGCTCTTTACTGCTTGCGTCATAAAATTGTGTTTTATAAGCCAAAACCGCTTTCATCTTGGTTTCCATAAATTCGGAAACATCAACAACAAAATCGGGTTCTAAATTTTTCCATTGTATATAATGGTAAACTTGTTTAGGCCTCCAAGCTTTTTGCAATTTGCCTGCTTCTGTTTTTGTTTCGATTTTTACAAGTCCGCTTAAAAAACAAGCATCACTCACCAATTTACTGCCTTTACCATGGTCTATATGCCTATCATCAATGGCATTACAAATAACTATTTCTGGTTGATATTCGCGTATTTTACTTATAATTTCTAATTGATGTTTTTTATCATTTTCAAAAAAACCATCGGCAAACTTCATATTAATACGAACAGACACCCCTAATATTTTTGACGCATTGTTGGCTTCTTCAAATCTTGTTTCAGCGGTACCACGCGTTCCTAATTCTCCTTGGGTCAAATCTATTATCCCTACTTTTTTACCATTTGCTATTTCTCTTGCTATGGTAGCTCCACAACCTAATTCTACATCGTCTGGATGTGCACCAATTGCAAGTATGTCTAATTTCATTTTTTTATATATAAGGTAAACGTAAAATTAATAAACATATATTAGATACAATCTATTTGATATACTTCTTTTTAATTGCAAAGTTCTAACAAGCTAAAATTAAACCGCATTTACCCATTTCTTCTGCTCTTCAGGATTTAAAAAAGTCCAAACCACAATTCTTGACAGCTTATTCCCATGCCCCATATTAATAGTTTTAATTTCTTTTGCTCCTAATTTTTTTAATGACGCATACATACCCTTTACCAATTCCTTTTTAGAAACTAGCGTTGTAAACCAAAAACACTGCTGTTTAAACAAAGAACTTTCATATAAATAATTATGAAGAAAAGCCTTTTCCCCGCCTTTATACCACAATTCATTATGAGTGCCCGAAAAATTGCGAATCACTTTAGTTTCTTTACTATTTAGACCTTGTAACTTATTGCTTGTTGCATTTAAAGCCTCTTGTTCCGATTTGTAAAAAGGCGGGTTACACATTGTTGCAGAATACCTATCAGAGATATTTAAAACACCTTTAAAAATCAATGATTTATCTTTTTGATAAACTAAAGAAACAGAATTAGTTAGTCCATTTTTAGTTATTATTTTTTGTGCATGTTTTAATGAAGTTTCATCAATATCTACACCTGTGAATTTCCATTGATATTCGGCGGTTCCTAAAATGGGATAAATGCAACTTGCGCCCGTACCAATATCGAAAACAGAAATATCTTCCTTTATTTTTGAAGCTTGGAGCAAACCTGAAAGATGGTGAATATAATCAACACGCCCCGGGATTGGCGGACATAAATTAGTTTCTGGAAATTCCCAAAAGGTAATATTATAGTGTTTTACCAATAAAGCGGTGTTAAGTGCTTTTACCGCTTTGGGATTTGCAAAATCTATGGTTTTTGTTTGAAAAGAATTTTCAAATACAAAAGATAATAAATTGGGATATGCCTCACATAAAGCCACTATATCGTAACCTAATTTATGCTTGTTTTTAGAATGAAAATTGGGATTATTTTTGATAATTTATTTATTATAAATTAGAATCTTTATTTAGTGCTTTTTCAATACGATTATCTGGTATTAACCACATAACAGCTACAAAAACAAACATAAAACCACTTATCCAAATATTAAAAAATGCCGAAATAATCCCAATAATATAAAGTACAGGAGAGGCTTTTCCTTTTAAATCTTTCCCTAAGGCTTTAGATAAAATAAAATCTTTACCATGACTTTTTATGATTAAATATTGTAACACAAAATAAGCTATGGCTGCACCCAATAAAACGATGCCATACAAAAACACACCCGCTGTTGTAAAATGGTTTTCACCCATCCACCCAGACACAAACGGAATTAATGAGAGCCAAAATAGTAAATGCATATTTGCCCATAAAATGCTGCCTGTTACATGTTTTACGGTTTGCATCATGTGGTGGTGGTTATTCCAATAAATAGCGATATAAATAAAACTAAGAATGTAGCTTCCGAATATAGGGAGCAAAGGTTTTAAATCTTCAAAATCACCACCATGTGGCACTTTTAACTCCAAAACCATAATAGTTATAATGATTGCTAAAACACCATCGGTAAACGCTTCTAAACGTCCTTTTGTCATCATATTGTTATTGTTTTATGCAAGGTATGTAATTTTTAGGATTTAATATAAACCTGTAAGTTACATCAATCATCAAAAACTATAGTGTGTGAAGTCACGCATAATATAGAAATACATAGATAAAACAAGAACTTCAGTATTTAATCACTAACAATTAATATGTCAATTCAATATAAAAAGTATCAAAACACCCACTTTAGGGTATTTCATTGCGAGTCCATTAATGCTAATTTTGGTTAATCCATTAATGCTAATTTTAATTAATTATGTTAACATAATTAGCCAATAAATCCATATACAATGTTCAATTAAAAAACCACATTTAGTAGGTTACGTTCTTCCAAATCTATCTTAAATAAAACCAACAACTTTGACAACAAAACTAAGTAAAAGAATAGAATGATTACGCATTTTAATTACATATATTACAATAGATTAAGTCAATTAAAATAAAATTGAACTAATTATGGAATTATACAAATCGGAATTTATCACCATAATAAAAAAGGATGACACCCTCATTCAAGAGTGGACAAAGAAGCAATTAACCACAGATATCTTTACTAAAGAAATTCTAGTTTTTTTGGATTTCTTTGAAAGATTTAAACCTACTTCTGTTTTATGGATTCAAGATAATTTTAATCTAAAAATAGAAAATGATTATATTGGCTGGGTAGACAAAAATATTATAAAATGCGACCACAAAATTGGTATTCGTAAAATTGCAATTACTATCGCAAAAGACGAAGAAGCACATATAGCATTAGTTAAATTATTACATGCATCAAATTCACTCATACAGCCTCAGTATTTTAGATCTATTAGTACCGCTGAAAAATATTTAGAAACAGGTTATAATAGAGAATTGTACGATCATACAACTGTAAATTATAAAATTGTTTCTAATGGTTTGAACCATGTTATTTCACTTCATGTAGGCCATAATGACTTAGGGCAAACTTTAAACACGTTGAATCTTTTAAAAGAAAATAAAATATTTGCAAATAAGAATAGATTGAAGTTTGAATTATTGACATTAAAAGAATTAAAGAATTAGAGATTTTTAAACTTATTGTATTAGGAAATACGAATAAAGCCATTGGGGTCATCCTTTTTATAGAAACATCTACAGTTGCAACACATAGAAAACATATTTTAAGAAAATTAGAGGCAAGTTCATTTAAAGATTTGTATAAATTTGCAAAAGCTTTTAAAATTGTTAGATTTTGATTCTTATTAAAATTACCCTATTTCGGGTATTTTATTTAACTTGCTTTTTTTGTACATTGGCTTTTGTTTGAGTTACTTACTACCAAAAAACGATTAAAATCGTTTAAAATAAGAGAATTAAATTTATTGCTATTAATCCTATTCTCTAAATTAAAGCTATTATTTTTTTAATAGCTTTTTTTATTTTGTCTGTCTTTAATTTTCTTTTAAATCACAACTGATTTGCGTAAAGGCTTACTCATACATTTCTACTTAAAAATTTAAATCGTGAATGCTTCACATTTGAAACAACATCCTTTTTGGTACGAAAAAATATAGTAAAAGACCTGGTCAACTGGGCAATACAAATGAATTTTATTCCTCTTTATAAACTCTTTCTTTTTTCTTCCTCCAATAATTTGCCAATAAGGAGCCTGAAATATTCATCCAAGGACTAAAAACGGCCGCTGCTAAACCAACCGTAGCTAATTTACCCATAGAACCCGCCAAACCTGATGCCATACCTCCGTTTTGTAAACCTACCTCTAAAGCTACAGTTCTGCATGAGTTTTTATCTAAACCTAAGGCCCTGCTAATCCAATAACCAAATGTGTAACCTAATGTATTATGGACTATAGATGCTACTAGTATAAAAACACCTATGGTAAGTATATTATCTCTACTTGCTGCGGTAGTTACGGTTGTAAAATACACAATACCAAACATAGAAAGTATGGGCATGAAATTATGTATTGAAGGCTTTAAAGTAACCAAATGATAATATAACTTACCCACTATAATAGCCCCAAAAATGAAGTTGATTAATTCTACAATCTGTAAGGCGCTTTCTGATGATTTAGATTCTAAGAAAGCCCAAAACCCTAAAATCATAGCACAAAGCCAAATTACTGAAATATAAAAAGCAAGGTTAATACGTTTTCTAGCACCTTTTAAATCTTGTGAATAAACATCGTAAAGTAAAGCTGCTCCTATAGGCACAATAACTATTTTAATGATTTGTACACACATCCCTACAAAATCTATTTCTACGTAAGTACCAGCCAAAAGTTTCATCATTAATGGCGTCATAATAGGTGCTAATAAAGTCGCGACGGCTGTTAATGTTACTGAAAGTGTTAAATTGGCTTTTGCTATAAAAACCATAACATTAGATGCCAAACCACTAGAACAAGAGCCTATAAGTATAATGCCTGCTGCAATTTCTGGATCAAAATTAAATACACGCGTTAGCATATAACCAACAATGGGCATGATGGTAAATTGACAGAGAACACCAACCAAAACACCTTTTCCCATCGTTCTAATACCATAAAAATCTTTGATGCTCATTTGCGTTCCCATACCAAACATAACAACCTGTACCACAATAAGGATGAGCCATTTATTACGAAGATCGAAACTTCCCCATTGCAAAAAGGCAGTTGGGTAAAACATGCCACAAACTATGGCTACTAAAATCCAAGCAGTGTATTGATAACTTTTTAAAGTTGGCACCGACCGCATGCCTATAGATAAAGCTATGGCTGAAATTACCGATAGTGGCCCTATTAAACTTTCCCAATCAATTATTACGGACAATAAAAGTGTAACGGTTGAAACAAGTCCAAACCACAATGTATACTTTTCAACCTGCTTCATAGACTATAGAATTTTGGCTAAATATTCCATAGCTATTTCTGGGCTAGCCAAAATAGGTACTTTTTTATCGGCTTCTGAAAGTTGCCCCACTACCCTGGCCATAGAAGCTTGAGCCAACAAAATAACATCTACTTTTTCTGCTAATTCTTTTAATGCTGAAGCCACCATTTGGTCGTGTACTTCTGGTTTACCTCCCATTAAGGCTTCAAAAGCACCTTCACAAAGTTTGGAAGTTATTTCAATATCTTGGTTTAAAATAACGGCGCGTCTTCTTACTAAATCGCTTGTAGGCTCCAAAGTAGTTGGCAACGTTGCTATTACCCCCACGCGTTTCCCTAATTGTACTGCTGTATCTACCATGGGTTGATCGACACGTAATACAGGTACTTTTGTTAGCGGCACTGAACTTTCAACTGCTGCACCAATAGAGGAACAAGTTACCATAATATAATCGGCACCAGCTTCTTCGGCAGACCCAATGTAATTTACAACTCTGCGGGAGGTATCGGGTGTTACTTTACCACGTTCAATAGTGTTTTTTATTAAGCTATCATCAACAATATTAAATATTTTAATATCTTTTCCTTTTAAATGTTTATCAATCAACTCTTGGAATAAAGGTACTAAAGTTGCCGATGTATGTATTAATGCTAATGTTTTTGCCATGATATATTTTCTTTATGTTTTAAATTGTTTTTCTTCCTTTTTGCAAGGCTACAAAATAGGTTTCATCGCCTACTTGCCCGCCTTTTAAATTAACTTCTATATTGTTTATTGGTGAATTTGGAGCAAATGCACGACACATGGGAGCACCAATGAAAACGGGGGCTATCATTTCAACAGCTACAATACCCAATTCTCTAGCCACATAACTAGACGTATCACCTCCTGCTATAACCAATCGCTTAACAGGAATTTGTTCTAAAGCACGTCTAGCCGATTGACCTAAAATTTTACCAAAACGTTTTGCTGTTTGCGAACGAATCATTTGTTCATCCCAACCTTTTCTATTAAAAAATGATTTCGTTTCTTGAAATCTAGAATCTTCTGGTCCTTTTGATGTATGAAGAATAACACTCTTACCTGCTTTTAAAAAACTTGTTATTTTTTCTTGATAATCGTTAATTAACTTTGCTTCTGAATCCTCATTTTCTAAAGCTTCAACTGAAACTGCTATGTCTTCAAAACCATTGGCAACTGCCCAATTAATTTGAGATGCCGTAACAGGAGATACACTTCCCGAGAGCACCAATATAGGTTGACATTCTTCTAACACTTCCCAATCTGTTCGCTGTTTTAGTATTCCCACTTTCGACCAATAATCTCCTAAGGCCTTTTCAATACCTGATGAGCCTACTGAAAAAAGAGGTGCGTTTTCATTCACCTCGTTATCAAAAACTTCACCTATAATTTGCATTTGGTTTTCATACATAGCATCAAAAAACACAATTTGATTTCCTGATTCTGTTTCGGTGGAAAGTTTTTCTTTTACATCTAAAATGTCTTTATCTAAATCAACCAAGTCTATTAAACCCATTGGTTGGTTGGTTTGTTTTGACAGATGAATTCTTAAATCACTTTCGTGGGAAGGTGTAATAGGATGCTTGCTCATTGACGGATGCTTATCCAAACGATAAATAGCACCTTTACTACCAATACCCATGCGAGCATATAAATGTCCGAATGCGGAATAACGTCCCAAGTTTGGTGCTGCCACTAAAATAGGCGTAAATTTATTATTAAACGTATTAACGCCACATTGAATAGCAGTTCCAATATTTCCTATTTCCGGTGAAGAATCAAAGGTTGAACAAACTTTGTAATGTACATGCCGGGGTTTTAATTTTCTTAAAGACTGAAATGCTTCATCTAAAACGCTAGCCATTTCATCAGGAACCATGGCACGTGTCATACCTGCAACACCAATGGCATCCAAATCATTAAATTTTTCAAGAAGTTCTTTAGTTGGATTTTCAAGAAAAAGCACTGTTTTTGCTCCTGCACGACTTAAAAATTCGAGCGCATCGGTAGAACCCGTAAAATCGTCACCATAAAAGGCTAATAAAATATCTTTTGTTTTCTCCATGAAACTTAACCAAATTTAACAACCGATTCTCCAAACTCTTTATACTGTTTTGCTGTTTCTTCTAAAGTCATCCCTTTTACCGCCGAATCCCAAGCTTGGTGCAAAGCCCGGACACCACCAGTAGGACCTGATGGATGCGCCATAATGCCACCTCCTGCCATATAAAGCAAATTAGTTGTTTGGGTTCTTTTATAAGTTTCAAATGCTTGACCGCCCCATTGACCCGAAGATACCACTGGAATAACCGATTCGTTATTTAAAAACGGGGTGTGGCATGATTTAATGGAACGCACCACAGCATCGTCAGACTCCCAAAATTTATTTTTGATGCCATTCACATGCATTTGATCGACGCCTGCCAATCTCCAAATTTTATTATATGCCGGGAAATTTATACCTAAAAGTGGATGCCTGTTTAACATACCCCAACCATTCCTATGTCCGTGAATAGAGAGTTCTCCCCAATCACAAATTTGTTTTACACCTGCCCAACCTACACTGTTTATGCTTACCATAGCACAGGTTCCACCAGCATTTACAATGGTTTCATAATTGGTTTTCATGGTGTCTAAATCGCCAGTAACATTAAAAGCATACATGATTTTTTTACCTGTTTTATCAGCAAAATCGTTAATTACGTTCATAATCCGCTCCACGCGGGCTGCAAAAGGTGAATTTCCTGAAGAACCTAAAAGTTCATCGTCTTTAACAAAATCAATGCCCGCTTCTGCTAAGGTTTTAACCAAATTAGCTGTATATTCTGGTGTTAAACCCACACTTGGTTTTATTATAGTGCCAATCATTGGACGTTCTAAACCAACATTTGCTAATTGCTTGGTGCCTTTCATTCCAAACTTAGGACCTCGAAAATAGTTTTTATAAGACTCTGGTAATTCAAAATCATCTAATTTAAGACCTGTAAACTGGCGTAATTCGTATAAATTCCCTTGAAGAGTAGATATTAATAATGGAATGTTATATCCAAAATTTTCTACTGACCAAGATACTTTCACTTTGGCCTGTGTATAAACTTTATTCGCAATTACTTCACCAGGCATACTGGGTGAAGTAACTTCATTTAATATTTCAATAGACTCCACCCGAGCCGCAAAACGTGTTTTAAGTTCATCCGTTTCACCAGGTACCGATACAAAAGTTCCGCTAGATTGTTCGCCTGCTAACACAGCCGCAGCTTTTTCAACTGGGTAAGGCGTTTCTATAAGATACGTTGCTTGAATTCTTTCCATTTAATTAATTGTATAAAAATCAAATATTTACATTAAAAAACAACATGTGTTTATTAAGTCTTTATTTTTAAATTATGCTAAATGTATGAGTTTTTACTCAATTTTTATTTTATAATCAAACTTTGACCTTTATTATAAACCCTTGCTTCACTTAGGCTATTGTATTCTATTCTTTTATCTTCGCATAAAAAATTAAAATGCTAAAAGCTGTTATTTTTGATATGGACGGGGTAATTATTGAAAGTGAACCTCTGCACCATTACGCCTACTACAATATGTTTAAAGATGTTCATGTAGAAGTGAGCGATGCGCTTTACGAATCATTTACAGGGAAATCAACCATTAATGTTTGCAAAGAAGTCTGTGATATTTTTAAATTAAAAGAAACACCCGAATATTTGGTGTCTTTAAAAAGAAAGCATTTTGAATTTGTTTTTAATAACAGTCCTGATTTTGATTTAATTGAAGGTGTTTTAAATTTTATTAAAGACCTTCACGATAATGGTGTTACCTTGGTCTTAGGCTCATCTGCTACCATGCCGAGTATTGAACGCATTTTTAATCGTTTTGATTTGAATGCCTATTTTATTGCCAAATTAAGTGGTGCCGATTTAAAGCAATCGAAACCACATCCTGAAATTTTTATTAATTCAGTAAAAGCTTCGGGTTTTAAAACTAATGAATGCATGGTCATTGAAGATTCTACCAACGGTATTGAAGCTGCTAAAGGCGCTGGGGTGTTTTGCATTGGATATGATAATTTTCACTCTAAAAACCAAGATTACAGTAAAGCCGATTTAGTAATTAAAAAGTTTGAAGAAATTAACTTTGACAAGCTTAAACAGTTACTGTAATTTAACTAATTGCTTTTAGAAAATCTTCTTTTCTACGTGTTGAAACCTCTATCACTGAATTATCGATTAGCGTTACATAACCTCCCTTTCCTTTGGTGTATTTTTTTATATAATCTAAATTAATTAAGTGTGAATTGTGTACTCTAAAAAAATTACAATTGGCAAGTAACGCTTCAAATGATTTTAATGTTTTAGAAACCATAATTTTTTTAGAGTCTTTGGTAAAAATATTGGTGTAGTTTACATCGGCTTCACATCTAATAATATCAGACACTTCTAAAAACTCTAATCCGTCAATTGTTGGAATGGTGATTTTTTTCTGACCATCACTTTTAGAAACATTACTTAAAAGTGCATTTACTTTTTTTGTAAAATCTTTAGATTCAATTTTAGAGTTTAGCTTTTTGATTGCCAAATTAAAGTCATCTTCATCAATAGGTTTTAATAAATAATCTACTGCACTAAATTTAAAGGCTTGTACTGCAAAAGTTTCGAAAGCAGTGGTGAAAATCACTTCAAAAGCGTGATGATTAACTTCCATTAAAACATCAAAACCCGTTTTTTCATGAATCTGTACATCTAAAAATACAACATCAGGATTTAAGTTATCAATGGCTTTAATACCAGAATTTACCGTTGAAAATTTACCAATTAGGCTAATACTATCTTCAAAAGGTTTCAAAAGTTTTTCAACCCTATCAATACAATGCTGTTCGTCGTCTATTATAATAGCTTTTATCATATTTAATATGCTAATTGAAATGGAAGTTTAACCTCAACACGAACACCCTGTTCTTTATCTATCATTTTTACAGCTCCATTGGTACTTTTCTTCTGATTTATAATATCTATACGGCTTTTAGTAATACTAATGCCTAACGATTTGTTTTCAGACGAATTGGTATCAGTTTTTAGTGTTCTTCCTATGCCATTATCATCTACTGTACAAACAAGCATGTTACCTTCTTTCTTAATGTCAATATCTATATGTCCACCCGATACTTTTTTAGAAATACCGTGCCAAATACTATTTTCTATAAACGGTTGTAAAATTAGTGGCGGTACAAGAGTATTTTCAGCGTTAATGTTTTCATCTACATTTATTTTGTAGGTAAACTTGTTTTTTAACCGCATACTTTCTACTTGTAAGTATAAATCCAAAACTTTTAAATCGTCTTCTAATAAAATTTCACTTTGATTAGAATTTTCTAAAGTTTGGCGCATAATTTTTGCAAACTTGGTTAAATAGGTGCTAGCAGATTCTACATCGTTTTTTGATATATAATCGTTTATAGAGTTTAAAGAATTAAATATAAAATGCGGATTCATTTGAGCGCGTAAGGCTTTTAGCTCGGTATTGGCTACTTTAGTGTTAAATTCGGCTTCTTGTTTTTGGGTTACAGCGTCGCGTTTTCTTTTATACAGGAACAATCCTAAAATAGCCAAAGTTAATAGAACAGTACCTCCAGCTATAGCGCCGCTTTTTATTAGTTTTTGACGTTCAATTTCGGCGTTAGCTAGTGCTTGGTTTTTATCGTTTTCAGCCTTAACTAAATCGGCTTTTTTATCATATTCATATTTTACTTCTAATCGGGTAATTTCGTCTTTTAAGTCTTGTGAAGTTATACTGTCATTTATAACAATTGCCAATTCTTTAAACGCTAATGCATTTTTATAATCTCCCTTTTTAGCATATAATTTTGAAAATGAACTGTTTACATCTTTTTGAGTTTGTAAATTTCTGGTTTCCTTTGCAATTTCTAAGGCTTCATTTAAATGGGCATCAGCCTTTTTAAAACTACTAGTAGTTAAAGGCATTTCTAAAAACGCCTCACCAAGATAATATGTAACAATACCAAGGTTGTACTTATGCCCCAACTCTTTATATAAAGGCAAGGTCTGTTCCAAATAAAATACCGCCTTTTCATAATCGGGAACCGATGTGTAGGCTATTCCAATATTAGAAAGGGCATTTACCATTCCTAATTTAAAACCTATCTCTTTACAAATATTGTACGATTCTTGGTGTATTCCGATAGCTTTAAGTGGTTGGTTTAAATTGTCGTACGCATTTGCTAAATTAGCAAGCGCATTAGATATTGCTTTTTTACTACCTGTTTTTTTTAAAACTTCAACAGCCTGTTGGCTATACTTTAAAGCGAGGTCTAACTTATTTTCCATGCGGTTATAAACAATTCCAATATTGCTTAAAACATTGCCGTATTCTATGGTTTCGATTTTATTTTCATTTTCGTAGTGTCGCAATACTTTATTAAACGTTTCAACAGCTTTTGAATATTCATTTAAATACAATTGGCAAATCCCTATCCCATTTAGCATAGTTGCCATACCGGAATTGTCGTTTTTAGATTCAAAAAGATGGTAGCCTTTATAATAGTACTTAATCGCTTCTTCATAATTAGCCCAATTTTGATAAACTCTTGAAATGCCATACAAGGCTTTGCCAATGCCATCCAAATTATTCTTAGAAGTATAAATATCCAACGACTTATAATATAGTTTTAAAGCTAAAGAATCTTTACCCGCTGTTATGTAATTATGAGCTTTGTTAATATAAGCTCTTGCTAATTGCTCTTTGTAATTAAGTTTTTGGGCTAATGCTATGGCTTGGTCTGAAACTAACAATCCTTGTTCACTATTAATAGCTTCGTAATAGTAAGATAAACTGTTTAAAATATTTAACCTGATAGTATCGGGCTCTTTATGCTTTTTTAACAACTCGCTTAACGAATCAATCTTTTTTTGCTGAGCACCAACAAAAACAGAAAAAAGCAGAAGGATTATGGTTGGTAGTTGCCTTTTCATAAATACAATTTTATAAATGCTATTAATCAAAACTGTAAGTACAATACTTAAAATTAACTTTTTTTAAGATACAATCTAACTTTTAGAGCAAATAATAATTGAAGTATAGCAGAAAATAAATGTGTATAGTATTTATTTTCAATTTCATATAGTTTTATATAGCAATTAATCCATAAAACACAACATAATGAAACCAACATTATTTTATTTCTCGACTGCATTGACAATACTATTTTTAGTATCCAACAATGCTTATGCTAAAATTTGGCGTGTTAATAGCCAATCTAACTTCAACAATACTTCCAATTGGGGTGAAAATTATGGAGGTACTCCTTCCTACCCTGTTTTTAAACAAATTAATGAAGCCGTCGCAAGTGCAAGTGTTGTTGCTGGCGACACGTTACACATTGAAGGTTCTGTTATAACGTACAATGATGCTATAATTACGAAGCGATTGGTAATTATTGGACCTGGTTACTTTTTAACTGAAAACACCAATGTATCCAACACAACTTACGATGCTAAAATTGGATGGATTCAGTTTAACCCAGGTTCTGAGTATTCTCAACTTATAGGTATGAATATCATAAATGATGGAAATACTGCCGATGGCAAAGTGTATGTAACCGTGAATGATATAACCGTTAAACGTTGCAGAATGGAACGTGGGGTGCAATTTGGAACACTTCTGACTGATGTTTATATACTTCAAAATTATTTTGCAGCTGGCACAAATACTATATATACCAATGGTAATACTGCGTTTGTTTCACCTAGTAATATTTACTTTAATAATAATATTTGTTTAACAACGCTGCTTTGGGCAAATAAAAACATTCTGGAATGCAACAACAATGTTTTTGCAGGACCTGCGAATGTTTTAAATCTCGATTTTAATACTGGTTCTTTTAAAAATAACATATTAAAATCGGCCGGAATTACGGCAAATATTAATGGTGGTGCTAATAATAATGTGCAATACAATACGGTTTCCAATTCTGGTGTTTTTGTTGGAACCACTGGTAATGTTTGGGAGCCAAATATGACTGCTTTATTTGTAACCAATAGCACCTCCGATGGAAATTATAAACTACAAGCTGCAGCTACCAATAATGTAGCTGGTAGTGATGGTGCCGAGCGTGGAGCTTTTGGCGGTGCATCTGTAATCAAAAGATATACCCTTTCTGGTTTAGCCGCTATTCCTGTGGCTTATGATGTAACAACAAATGGCGTATCTCAACCTGGCACTGGCTTATTGGTAAGTGTGAAAGCAAGAACTATAAACTAAGCGCCATGAAAAAATCAATCCTAATTTGGTTTTTATATGTTACAATAGCGGGTATCTATGCACAATCGCCTATAACGCAAGTAGAATATTTTCTGGATTCGGATAATGGTTTTGGGAATAATACGCTCGTTGCTATTACACCAAATACCACTATTTCAGAAAACATTTTAGCTACCATCCCTCCTTCCACATCTATTGGTTATCATAAATTATATTTTAGAACCAAAGATACGGATGGCAATTGGAGCAAAACTACAAGAACCCATATAGAAATTATTAAACCTCAAACACAAAACAATGTGATTGTTGGCGAATATTATCTGGATAGCGACCCAACTTACTCGCAAGGAACCAGCTTTGTTATAAATCCACAAAGTACAGACATTACCCAAGATTTTATATCGCAAATACCTATCAATGCATCTATAGGCTACCATAAATTATACGGAAGAGTAAAAGACGTTTATGAAAACTGGAGTCACACCTTTCGAAAAAACATAGAAATTATTGAGAACAACGGAAATTTAGATATTGTTGAAATTGAATACTTTTTTGGAAGCGATTTAACCTTTGGAAATTCAAATATTATAACGGTTAGAAATCCGCAACCAGATCATACCGAGTTATTTCAAGTGCCATACCCTGCTGGACCTTATAATTTTAATGACGTGTTGTATGTTAGAACGAAAGACAGCTATGGCAAATGGTCTCACACTACTATTCTGGATGCCATAGATACTGGCTTAAACACTAATGAATTAGAAGTTAAAATGTTTTCATTATTTCCAAATCCCGTAAAAGATGTACTTCATATAAAATCAAATAATACGTTTTCGATTGAAACCATTTCAATTTATGACATGACAGGCAAAAATGTGTATAAAACCAACAAAAACAAACAGGTAATTAATATAAGCACTCTAAGTTCTGGAATCTATCTATTAAAACTAAATACATCCATTGGAAATGCCAGTTACAAAATATTGAAACAATAAAATATTTCTTATGAAAAATTTTAAAATTATATCGCTGTTCATTATTCCATTATTTCTTCTAGGATGTTTTGAGAATGGACTTTCAGGAACCTATATTGGGCAAGATGGTGCTTTTTTAGAAAAAATGACTTTCATATCTAATGATAAAGTTGAACTTACTTTTCTAGGCGCCACAACCGAAACCACATACGCAAAAGAAGGCAAAAAAGTAAAAATCAATAACGCTGGCGAAAACCAAATACTCACCATAACCGATACTGGTTGTTTAGATGGTGGCGGCTTTATTGGGACATATTGTAAAGAGTAACTAACATTAAAAATTTAAAAAAATGAAAACTATTAAAACAATTACAACCCTTTTCCTAATGTTAAGCTGTACTTTATTAAGTGCACAAAAAGATCCAAAAACAACGGTAGAAGAAATAGAAAGTAAGTGCGCAAGTACACCTACATCACAACGTGTAACCGTAAGTGTTTCCAGCTTTAATGTGGCAACCCCTACCGCCTATGCCAAATTTGGTGACGAACTTTCTCAAATGCTTACCAATGCCCTTCAAAATGTAAACTGCTTTAATGTATTGCTTAGTTTAAAGGACAGCAATGAAATTATGCAAGAGATAAACTTTGGAGAATCTGGAAATACACAAGCTGGTACGTCACCAAAAAGAGGCAATATGAAAGGCGCTCAAGTTATTGTTATGGGTAAAGTAACCGAATTTGCTTCGGGCGAAAGTAGTGCCGGAGCCATAGGAATAAAATTTGGAGGCAACAAAGCGCATATTGGGTTTATAATCCAATTAATTAATGCCGAAACCAGAGAATTAATTGATTCAAAATCGTTTAATGTTGACGGTAGAGCGAACGGGTTTAAAGGGCTTAAAATTGGGGGCTTAAATGTAGCAGGTTCTACACAAAACAACAAAGCTTTGGCCGATGCTACCGAAAAAGGCATCATTGAAGCTATTGAATATATTGTAGCTTCAAAAGATAAAATGCCGCTTCCTAAGGTTAACGACGTTAATTCTAAAAGTGGTTCATTTATATCTGTTTCGAATGCCGATTATGCTAAAGTAAAGTTATTGACAGACTTACTAGCTTCAAAAGGGAAAATATCTGACAAATCAATATCCAATGGTACAGGTTCATTTTGGTTAGAACATTCTGTAGCAAGTGATGCTATCGCCGATTTTATCAACACAAAATTAGGAAGCAAATTTAGTATTCAGTCTTTAGATGCTGGTGAGATAAGTTTGGTTGCGAAATAATTTTAAAATTCACTTTACTAAAAACTAATTCATGGACTTAAAACAAATCGATTTCGGGAAAACTTTACTTAAAGTTTTAGAGCTAATTATTGTAAAGCCTTTTACATTGCCCTGGCATGTTTACAAAAGTGCCTTATTAAATTTATCGAATGCGAATTCTGAAAATTCTGAAGAGAAAGTCTTATCGGCAGATTTTCCATTGTTTACATGGTTTATACGCATGTTCGATGCATTGATAGCTATTATTTATCCTATCGGAATTATTATAGCTTTAATTGCAGGACTTAACAAATATACTGGCGGATTTGGTAGCTTTTTAATAACCTTATTAGTTACATATTTTGCACCGCTAGGTTTAGGACTCATAAGAGAACTTTATCAAATCTCATTAAAAATGCTATTGTATTTAAAAATAATTTCTGCAAAATAAAATAAACAGAGTGTATCAAAAACCAACCTACTTTAAAACAGCATACCCAAAATTGACAGAGAAAGGCACACACCAAACAATAACATGGTTGTATTTAGTTAAATCTATGTTAGCGGGTAATGCGTAATCATAGTTACCACTAACCCCTTTTATTGCACCTAATGTTATATAATTAGCTCCAGAAGTATTTGTAGCTAAATATATTTCTAAAGAAGGACCACTATCTGTTTTGAAATTTGTTAGTGATAAAATAGTTTTTTCACTATTAATAGTTGCTTTTCCAGAAGTTGGGTGTGCGCTTGAAACAAAATCACCTTTATATAATGGTGTTCGCGTCATGTCTTGTATGTCCATTTTATCATCGTCCATCATTGGAGAATGAGAATTGGTACATGATTGAAACGTAATAAAAACAAAAAAAATTAAATAGAAAATACGCATGCCGTGTGGAATCAATTTTAAAAATTAACATTTTTGTCGAATTTCAAATTAAACCTTACAAAAATATGATTTATAGGTTTTTTTTAGCTTGATTCGCTGTTGTAATAATAGCCTTTAAGCGTTCCTTTCTAAGTTGTTCTTCACTCTTTTTCTTGTTCTTTTTTTGAACCATTAACTTAGAATGCTTCGCTTTGCTTTTTGTGTTTTTATCTCGACCTGTTTTTGCCATAGTAATCTTTACTTTTTATAAAACTTTGCGTAACCACGATATGCAAAAACAGCTAATAAAGCAATTATAGCAATGGTTATAGCTATAATATTAAAACTCGCAATTTGCTGTCCCGATTGGTAGGAGTGTAAACCCGATAAATAAAAATTAACCCCAAAATAAGTAAAAATAATACTTGAAAAAGCGACTATTGACATCAAATTATAAAACCATCTACTACGAAGTCCTGGAATTAATCGCATATGGATAACAAAGGCATAAACCATAATACTAATAAGTGCCCAGGTTTCCTTTGGGTCCCAACCCCAATAACGTCCCCAACTTTCATTTGCCCACATACCTCCTAAAAAATTTCCTATGGTTAGCATTACCAAACCTACCGTTAACGCCATTTCGTTAATTATGGTAAGTTCTTTAATATTCAAATCCATTTTAAGTTTATTCCTTTCTGTAGTGAAAATCATTAAAAATAGCACAACTACCCCCAAAATCATCCCTAAAGCAAACGGACCATAACTTGCCACAATTACCGCCACATGTATCATGAGCCAATAACTGTTTAAAACAGGTTGTAGGTTAGCAATGGCTGGGTCCATCCAATTCCAATGGGCAATCATTAACAACATAGCTGTTACAAATGCGGTTGATGCGATGGTTAAATCACTTTTTCTTCCAAAAGCCAATCCAAAAAACATGACTGACCATGCTACATAAATCATAGACTCATATGCATCACTCCATGGTGCATGACCAGAAATATACCAACGTGTAATCAACCCTAAAGTATGTATAACAAATAAGCCTAAAATGATGATTTTAAAAACGGTAACCGAAACATCTATTGCTTTACTATTTTCTTTAAAAATTTGAATAATTAATAGCACAAACAATAAACTACCAGCATACAAATACCAACTGAATAGCTTTTTAAATATATCGTACTTGTTATAAAGAATTTCTGCATTTATTTTTTTATCGGTTAACATTACCGAAGCACCCATTTGATGTTGGTTTTTTTTGAAAGCATCTAATAATTTTGTTGCTTCGGAAAAATCGCCCGTTTGTTTTGCCGTATTTACCGCATATAAATACATTTTGAAACCATTCTTCATAAAGTTTCCATATAAAGAATCTTGTATTTTATAATCGCCGTGTTGATAATCGTAAGCCGAAATCCACTTATTATTTTCATCATTTGGAATAGGAAATATTTTTAACGACATACCTTCAACTGTATTGTACAATAAATTCACACGCTGGTCGGCTTCTTTAAATTCCTTTTGAAAGGCATTAGGCGCAGTTGTTTTATAAGCTTCATCTAAATAAGGCGCTAATTTATAATCGCCTCTCTCGGTAAAAAAATCGGCCAAAGCCACGTACTTCGCGCTTTCATCTACACCAATAATATGCCTGATTGAATCGGCTTTTTTCATAGCCAAATAAATAATTGGTACATTATACCAAAGCATCGGGCTTTCTTGAATTGATAAAAATACTTGGTTCGCATCAAAACCGGCGTAAGTATCTTTTTTACTCAATTTTCGAAGCATTTCGGATGCATACGTGTTTACAGGCATCATACGCCCACTTAAATCTTGAATTACCAAATGCCCTAAGGCGTCGGTATGTTCTTTTGGAGTAATGTTCGCTGCTAATACAGAATCTATTTGGGTTTTGGTTGGTTTTGCGCTGTGGTTATGTCCATCGTTTTCAGAATGTGTTTGTGCGAAGGAATTCAACCCAAAACATAATACAAAAACACTCAAAAGTTTTGCTTTTTTGGCCTTTACTTTATCTAACTGATTTTTTAAATCTCCAAAACGAGACCCTTTCGTAAACAATATAGCCATCAATCCAAAATACAATAAAAAATAACCTATATAGGTAATTAAGGATCCCCAATAATCGTGGTTTACCGACAGAATAGTCCCTTTTTCATCAGGATCAAAACTAGATTGAAAAAAGCGATACCCCCTGTGATCTAATATATTGTTCATGAAAATCTTATAGTCAAAACTGCCTTCTTCCTCATCAACAACTGTTACTTGACTTGAATAGGCCGAATAACCATTTTCTGTTCCTGGGTAGCGTTCCGCTTCAAAATCGTTTAATTTTATGGCAAACGGTAACTCCATAACTTTAGAACCGTATTTAAACGCCATTTCCAATCCGCCAACCTGTAGTTGTTTAAAAGCATTGTTCATCCCTTTTCCTCCCAACAAACCTACACGTTGAGTTTCACCGTTAGTAGTTACTTTTAGGACAACGCCATCTTCATCGTTCTTTAAAATTTGAGATTTTTGAACAATATCAAAAACACCTTTAACAACGGGTTTTGGAAACACCAATTGCATATCGCCAATTACATAACGTGAACGTAGCATTAGTGGTTGTAAACTATCTTTTACCAAAACACCTTGAGCCATGGTTGCCATAACCATATACTCGCCTTCAAATGGAGATTGAATGATAAGTGCATCATTTTGATATGTAATATTGATAGCACCATCGGTCGGCTTATTCAATGCAAACAATACATTATGAATACTTTGCACCTCACCCACTTTTAAAAAGTGATTATGGGCTCCTCCGCCTCCTGCTTCAACTAATTTTAAATATTCCTCGCCTGTTTCATCTGGAATGATGTCTTCTTCTGCACCAACAATAAACTTTTCTAATTCAATGGTTACAGGCTGTTCGTGGTATTTTGTTTCAATCTTAAAATCGTTTTCCATCCGTCCTGAAAAATCAACTTCCCTTTCAAGAGGCAAACGTTGTAGCACACCATCAATTTCATAATCACCATCAATATAAGTGGTTATATATGTTTTTTGTGAAAGAAAGGTATTTTCGGTAGCACCCTCACGAATCGCCATCATACCTTCAAAACTAACATATCTAGTAATAAAAGCGCCTAATAGGATAAAAATAAAAGCCAAATGCAGCACCAATGTTGACCATTTTTCTTTTCTAAATAGTCTGAATCTAAAAATATTGCCCACAAAATTGATAACAAAAAACACCATAATAGCCTCGAACCACCATGCATTATAAATTAAATTTCTGGTATATGGTGTTGGTGATGTACCTTGACTGGCATCTAAAAACGTACCCGTAGCCATAGCTGCTGCAAATACTATAAATAAAATACCGGTAAGACGTGTTGAAAAAAGAATTTTGGAGAGTTTATTTTGCATAATACGAACCCATTTTAAGGTCGAGCAAATTTAAGTATTTAAGTTTATTTTAATGTGTTAAAGTTTGTGAAAAAGCCTCTAATATTTAGAGTTTCAAAGTTACAGAGTTTCAAAGGCTCAAAGTTTTCTGTATTTGTAAACTAAGACTGATACTGACAACTATTTATTGCGTGCTTCAAATATTTTTAAATACAAAAACGTTCCCATTTTACGGGCCCGCTGTTTGGCATTATTTGCGTAGTCACCTTCAAAGAGTTCATCAATGGTTTCAAACCAAAGGTTTAACCACAAACCAAAATGCAGTTCGGTAATACTATTATTATTTTCTTTATCTACTTTTACATGCACTTCCAACGGATTGCCTAAATACTTCGTTTTCAGAAACAAACTAGCTTCCCAAAAAGAAGTTAAGTTTTCTAAATGCGCATTCCAATCTTTTATAACACCATTAAAAAAAGGCCCTAAAACAACATCTTTTCTAACTTTTTTGTAAAATGATGATACTAATAAATACACATCGTCTCTGGTTTTAATATCTTTTTTCATAGATACAAAGCTATACTATTATTCTCGCTAAGCAACAAAGTCGCAAAGCTTCTTAGTTTCTAAGATGTTGTTAAAAATTTGTCCATTCATGTTAAATGGCTTTGCTGATTTGAAACTTTGCTACTTTTAACTTTCAACTTTCAACATAACTTATGTATTTTTGCCGTATGATTTCAGTAGTAATTCTCGGTGGTGGCAATGTCGCCTCTCATTTATTTAAAGCTTTGAATAAAACAGAACAAACATCTGTTGTTCAATGGTATAATAGAAGCATAAATTCTATTAATGAATTTAAAAATGAAGTAGCTATTATTGATGATCTATCACAACTTAAAGAAGCCGATTTATATATTTTAGCTGTAAGTGATGATGCTATTAAATCCCTTTCATCCCAACTTCCGTTTAAAAACAGATTGGTTGTGCACACATCCGGTGCAGCAAGTTTGTACGATATTGATAAAAAACACAAACGAGGTGTTTTCTATCCGCTACAAACCTTTAGCAAAACTGCTAAAATTGATTTTGCTAATGTACCTATTTGCATCGAAGCTTTAGAAAGTACAGATTATCATGTTTTAAAAAATTTAGCTAAAACCATTGGAAGCCCCACCAAGAAAGTAAATACCGACCAACGTAAAGTATTGCATCTTGCAGCTGTTTTTGTGAATAATTTTACCAATCAACTTTACAGAATAGCACATGAAATAACAGAAAGTGAAGGTGCTGAATTCGATCTTTTAAAACCCCTCATTTTAGAAACCGCTAAAAAAGTGCAAGACCTATCTCCGTATATGGCTCAAACAGGACCTGCAAAACGCAGCGATAAAAAAACCTTAAAGAAACATTTAAAACTTTTACAAGACACTCAACATAAAGACATTTACAACCTATTAACAAGCTCTATACAACGCACTCATGGAAGAAAAAAGCTATAAAGAATATTTGAATCATATCACCACGTTTATTTTTGACGTAGATGGCGTATTAACCAATGGTACTGTCTTAGTAACAACCTCGGGAGAACTTTTAAGAACCATGGGCATTAAAGATGGATATGCTCTAAAATTTGCCGTAAGTGCAGGTTATAATGTGGCTATTATTTCGGCAGGTACCAATGAAGGTGTTAAATTACGTTTAGAGGGCTTGGGTGTTAAAGACGTGTATCTTGGAGCGCACGATAAAATAAAACAATTTGAAACCTATATAAAAAACAATAATATCAAGCCTGAAAACATCCTGTATATGGGTGATGATGTTGCCGATTTTCCTGTAATGAAAGTCGTGGGTTTGCCAACGTGTCCACAAGATGCCATCCCTGAAATTAAAGGAATTTCTAAATACATATCGCACAAAAAAGGTGGCGAAGGTGCTGCCAGAGATGTTATTGAGCAAGTTTTAAAAGTACAAGGGAAATGGGCGTTGTAAAAAGTGGTTTTATATTATTTAGTATTTTAAGTTTTAATGCCTTTTCTCAAGATATAGATTCAACTACAGTCATCAAATTTTCAATAGTTGATGAAATTCCTATAACTCAAGATTGTAAACCAAAATGGGAAAAAGAAAAACTTAGAAAATGTGTTATGCATAGTATTAATATGCACGTTAATAAAAAATTTAATGTTGGTTTAGCAGCTGAAATAGGATTAAGTGGCAGAATAAAAGTCACGAATACTTTCACTATTGATACTGAAGGCAATATAGTTGATATTAGAATTACAAGTCCTAATGACAGATTAAATGAAGAAGCAATAAGAGTTCTTAAATTACTACCAAAAATGACACCTGGAAAGCAAAATGGAAAATTAGTTCAAGTAGAATATGAATTTCCTATTATTTTTAATGTTCAAGATTAATGAACCTCTTAAACCTCATCCGCTGGAAAAATTTATTGATGATTGCCATTGTGCAATTACTAATTAAATATGCGCTTTTAGAGCCCTTTGGAGTTCAAACCAGTTTGAATACTTCAGAAATCACTCTACTAATTATTGCCACCATTTGCATTGCAGCTGCTGGAAATATTATAAATGACATTTACGATGTTGAAACCGATTTTATAAACAAACCAGATAAACTTATTGTTGGCAAATCCATTTCAGAAAAAACAGCCTACAACTTATTTATTGCCTTCAACGTTGCTGGAGTTGGTGTTGGTTTTTACCTGTCTAATTTAGTTGATAGAAGTGCCTTTTTCTCGTTGTTTGTAATCGTTTCCGTGCTACTTTACGTGTACGCTAGCTATTTAAAACAAACTGTTTTAATTGGTAATATTATTGTTTCGGTTTTAGTAGCGCTTACCCTTATTATTATTGGGGTGTTTGAGTTGCTGCCTTCAATTACGAGCCTAAACCAGCAAACACAACTCACCTTTTTTAAAATTATTTTTGATTATGCAGTATTTGCATTCGCTATTAATTTACTTCGGGAAATAACTAAAGATATTGAAGACATTAACGGTGATTACAAAGCAGGTATGAACACCTTACCTATTGCTATTGGCACAGAACGTGCTTCAAAAGTGTTGTTTACATTATCAATAGGTATTTTATTAGCTGTTGTTTATTACGTAATTAATTCACTTTATAAAAATCAAATAGCAGTACTGTACTTTTTGGTTTTTATTATCGGCCCTCTACTCTACGCATGTATTAAAATTTTTAGTGCTAAGACAAAAAAAGATTTTCATTATATAAGCAATGTGCTTAAATTAGTGATGTTTTTTGGAATGCTTTCACTACTTTTATACAAGTATATTCTATTATAATGCTGAACGAAAAACTAAAAAACCACAACATTATTTTAGCTTCAGGCTCTCCCAGAAGACAAGAGTTTTTTAAAACATTAGGGTTGAATTTTGAAATCCGATTAAAACCCATTACCGAAGAATATCCACCACGCTTAAAACACTTTGAAATAAGCGATTATTTAGCACAACTAAAAGCATTGCCTTTTAAGAATGAACTGAAAGAAAACGATATCCTTATTACTAGTGATACCATTGTTTGGCATAACAATAAAGCTTTAGGAAAACCTAAAAGCGAAACAGACGCTTTTCAAATTATAAAATCGTTAAGTGATACCACGCATGAGGTTATTACTTCGGTTTGTTTTACAACAAAAACTTTCGAAAAAACGTTAAATGCCATTACCAAAGTTACCTTTAAAGATTTATCTGATAAAGAAATTTCATACTACATAAACACCTTTAAACCATTTGATAAAGCTGGCGCATACGGCATTCAAGAATGGATAGGGCTTATAGGTGTTACAAAAATTGAAGGCTCCTATTTTAATGTTATGGGCTTGCCATCACACATTGTTTACAAAACATTAAACGATATCGTTAATGATTTGTGAAAACTGAAAATACAACATGACCATGTTACGTTTCTAACGTATCTTTGTTTTTCATTCAATTCTAATAAAATTTAAAATGTTTTTTGAAACCTACAAAAGCGAATTCATTATAACCGGATTTCTACTTCTTTTCCTACTCATTATTCGATTTATTTTAACGAGACTCATAACTAAAATATCACGAAGAAACGGCATTAACCTAGCACGTATTCATCTAATTAACAGATACGTATCGGTTACACTTCTTTTAATAGGACTTCTTATTATTCCTTTTATTTTTGGAGCACAGCCACGCGAGCTAGCACTTGTTTTTTCTTCTGTTTTTGCTGTTATTGGTATTGGCTTATTTGCTATTTGGTCTATTTTAAGCAATATAACTTCGGGCATTATTATGTTCTTTTCGTTTCCTTATAAAGTAGGGGACAAAATTCAAATACACGATAAAGATTTTCCTCTTGAAGGCATTATTGAAGATATTAGAGCCTTTCAGCTACACTTGCGTTTAGAGAACGGGGACTTAGTAACCTACCCAAACAATTTAATGTTACAAAGAGCGGTTACACTTGTTGAAAAAGACGCTATAGACGATGATAGTATAGACGATATTTAATTTAAATATTTCATATATTTATTGAATGGCGAAAAACAGAATTAAAAAGCAGCATAAAAAGTTAGGGAAAGCACCTGGCAGTATTATTTATACCGGTGAAAAATCAACTAAAAAATTATTTGTAGAAGTTTTTGATTATAACATTGAAAAATGTGTAGAAAAAGAACTATATACAGTTGAAGAAGCCTTCGATTTTAAACATTCCGACTCTATAACATGGATAAATATTAACGGCTTAAACCATGTTGAAGATATAGAAAAACTAGGCAATCACTACAATTTACACCCACTTGTTTTAGAAGATCTTGTAAGCATTTCGCAACGCCCAAAAATAGATGAGTATGAAGACTACCTATTTGTTGTGGTTAAAATGCTCTATATAGACAAAAGCGACAACATTGCTTCAGAACAAGTCAGTTTTGTTTTAGGAAAAGGCTATGTATTATCGTTTCAAGAATCTGAAGGCGATGTATTTGATGCTGTTAGAGAAAGAATAAGACAAGGCAAAGGTAGAGCACGAAGCATGCAAGCCGATTATTTACTTTACATATTAATGGATGCTATTGTAGACCATTACTTTACCATAATTGAAGATTTAGGAGATAAAATTGAAGATTATGAAGACAGTATTTTTTCTGGGCAAGTAAATAAAACCATCAACAAAGACATTCAAGATTTAAAACGAGAAATACTTCGTATACGACGGGCCATTTTTCCGCTTCGCGAAGTTATTAATCGCATTGAAAAACACGAAAGCACACTTATTCTTAAAAAAACAAAAACCTTTTATCGCGATATTTACGATCACTTAATTCAAGTCTCTGAAAATATAGACATTTACCGAGAAATGATTTGGAGTTTAATGGACATGTACATGACCACCATTAGCAATAAAATGAATGAGGTTATGAAAGTGCTTACCATAATGGCATCCATTTTTATTCCACTAACCTTTATTGCAGGTATTTACGGTATGAATTTCGATTACATTCCCGAACTACATTACAAGTACTCTTATTTTATCTTATGGATTGTTATGATTGTCATGTTTTTAGGCATGCTTTACTATTTTAAACGGAAAAAATGGTTATGAATTAGATCTCTGTCAATCTGACATTTATAAAAACCAAAACCATTTATAAAAGGCATTTGGTATGTTTTTTGAAATTATTCAATACGAACAAATTGTGTAATCTAAAATATATCAAAAATGAAAACACTTAAATTTATTCCAATTTTCTTTCTTTTATTTTTTAACTGCACTGCTCAAAACAAACAAAAAACTGAAGAAAAAGCACTAAAACCGGACGAAAACATTCAAGTTAATAAAGAATATGATGAGTACGGAAATTTAACAAAGTACGATTCAATTTACTCCTATAGCTATTCTTCTAATGGAAAACTAAATGATAGCTTAAAAATGCAATTCCAAAAACATTTTAACAATCATTCATTCTTTAATGATTCTTTTTTTGATGATTTCTTTAAACAAGATTCCATTTCCGGGCATTTCAACCCACAAAACTTTTTTTATGATGGTTTTATGAATCAAGATGAACACATAAAAAGCATGATGAAGCGTATGGACTCTATCCAACAACAGTTTTTTAACCAAAATTTCCAGAGTATCATTCCTGCTGAACCTCAAAAAAAAGATTTAAAAAAAATTTAAGGGGATGTTTCCAAACCGTTAAATAAAGATTAAAACCAGCATAAATGCTGGTTTCTTTTTTATATTTGGTTTTAGCTAACTAAACAAACATGCAAAGAGTTCTTCCTACTTTTATATTATCATTTTTAATTTTCACGTTTTCACAAGCCCAAAAACCCACAACCTCTTCATCATCAGAGATTTTTGAATCTATTCAAAAACTTAATTTTTTAGGTTCTGTATTATATATTGCCGCTCATCCAGACGATGAAAACACCCGGTTAATTTCATACATGGCAAACCATGAAAAAGCCAGAACCGCATATTTGTCAATAACAAGAGGCGATGGTGGACAAAACCTTATTGGTACTGAAATAAGAGAGCTTTTAGGCGTAATTAGAACCCAAGAACTATTAGCCGCAAGACGTATTGATGGTGGTGAACAACTATTTACCCGTGCAAACGATTTTGGCTATTCTAAAGACCCCGAAGAAACTTTAACTATTTGGAACAAAGATGCTGTTTTAAGTGATGTGGTTTTGGCTATTAGGAAGTTTAAACCAGATATTATTATTAACCGTTTTGACCATAGAACTCCAGGAACCACACACGGACACCACACCAGTTCTGCCATGTTAAGTTTTGAGGCTTTTGATTTGGCTGGAGACAAATCGGCATTCCCAAACTTACTAAAAGACGCCAGCGTTTGGCAACCTAAACGTTTGTTTTTTAATACAAACTCGTGGTTTTACAGAAACCAAGAGGATTTTGATAAAGCCGATAAAAGTAATATGCTAAGTTTTGATATTGGTACCTATTATCCATTAAAGGGCATGTCGAATAACGAAATAGCCTCTTTGGCAAGCAGTCAACATTTATGTCAAGGTTTCGGGCGGTTATCCCAACGTGGGTCTCAAAAAGAATATATCGAGTTTTTAAAAGGCGATGCCTTAACAAATAATACAAACATTTTTGATGGCATCGATACCTCTTGGAATCGTATAAAAGAAGGCAAAGCTATTGGCTCTATTTTATATGCTATTGAAAATAATTTCAATTTTAAACACCCTTCAATACATGTTCCTCAGCTAATGGAAGCTTATAAATTACTCCAAAATATTGAGGACGAACATTGGAAATCTCAAAAAATTAAAGAATTAAAATCGATTATTGAAATGTGTGCTGGTTTGTATTTAGAAGCATCAGCCGAAACTCCAACAGGCACATTAAATCAAACTATAAAAATTAATATTGAGGCTTTAAATAGAAGCGGACAAAGTATTGTTTTAGAGAATATTACACAAAGTGATGGAAAAACGATTTCAAAAAATTTAGAATTGAAAAATAACGATTCTGAAAAGTTTGATACCAGTTATTTTATTTCAAACAATGAGCCTTACACATCGCCTTATTGGCTAAATAAAAAAGGCTCTTTAGGAATGTACGAGGTTGAAAACAACTCGCTCATAGGGTTACCGGAAACGCCTAGAAATGTTGTGGTTAACTTCAATTTAAAAATTAACAATACAGCAATTACTTTCAGTAAACCTGTTGTGTATCGTTACTCAAAACCAGACAAAGGTGAATTGTATCGTCCTTTTGAAATCATCCCTGAAGCTTCAGCTAGAATTTCGGAAAAAGTTATCATTTTCAACAATGATAAACAACACGACATTAATGTGATTGTAAAAGCAGGTCGTGATAATTTAGAAGGTTTTGTTGAAGTTTGCCACCCAAAAGATTGGAACGTATATCCTGAAAAACAAAAAGTAAACATCAGCCATAAAGGTGAAGAGCAAATGGTAACATTCACAATAGTTCCTCCTAAAAATCAAGATGAAGGGTATATAAGTCCTATTGTTCATGTGAATCATAAAGATTATACGAAAGAACTCATCGAAATCAATTACGAACACATTCCATTTCAAACAGTTTTACTGCCAAGTGAAAGCAAAATAGTGCGTTTAGACATAAAAAAGAAAGGCGAAAATATTGCTTATATTGCTGGTGCTGGAGATGTAATTCCAGAAAGTTTAAAACAAATTGGCTATAACGTTTTAACTATAAAACCCGATGATATTAGCTCTGAAACTTTAAGTAGATTTGATGCTGTGGTAGTGGGAATAAGAGCCTATAATACGGTTGAAAATTTAGAGTATAAACAACAATTGCTATTCGATTTTGTTGCCAATGGCGGTAATATGATTGTACAATACAATACCAGCAGAGGATTAAAAGCAGATAATATAGCGCCTTACGCTTTAAAATTATCAAGCGATAGAGTAACCGATGAAAATGCCGAAGTGCGTTTTTTAAATCCGAATCACCCCCTTTTAAACTATCCAAACAAAATCACCCAAAAAGATTTTGAAGGTTGGACCCAAGAACGTGGTTTGTATTTTCCAAATTCATGGGCTAATGAATTTACTCCTATTTTATCTATGAACGATAAAAATGAAACATCTAAAGAAGGAAGTTTATTGGTAGCAAAATACGGTAAAGGCTATTATATATATACCGGTTTAAGCTTTTTTAGAGAATTTCCTGAAGGTGTTTCGGGTGCGTATAGATTGTTTGCCAATATGTTATCTATAGGAAAAGAAGATTTAAAATTAGAATCTAAATTAAACGATTAGCCATGAACAAAGAAAAACAACATAAACAACCTTGGCTAAAACTATACTCCATCGTTTTAATTGCTAATGCCATTTATTTTATAATGTTCTATCTAATCATGCAAGCTTTTTAATATGCAAATACTAAGCTTGATAGATTGGGTTGTTTTAAGTGCTACATTACTTGCCATTGTTGTTTACGGAACGTGGCAAACTAGAGGTAGTAAAAATGTTCAAGACTATTTAAAAGGTGGAAACACATCCAAATGGTGGACAATCGGTTTATCGGTTATGGCAACACAAGCTAGCGCCATTACCTTCCTTTCAACACCAGGTCAAGCGTTTAATGACGGCATGGGCTTTGTGCAATTTTATTTTGGTTTACCTATTGCCATGGTGGTTATATGCATGGTATTTATTCCCCTATACCACCGATTAAACGTTTATACTGCTTACGAATTTTTAGAAAATCGCTTCGATCTAAAAACCAGAACCTTAACCGCTATTCTGTTTTTAATACAACGTGGGTTAGCTGCAGGAATTACCATTTTTGCACCCGCAATTATTTTATCTGTTGTTTTGGGTTGGGATTTATTAACTCTAAATATAATTATAGGCGTACTCGTTATTATTTACACAGTTTCGGGTGGCACACGAGCGGTAAACGTAACGCAAAAACACCAAATGGTGGTTATTTTTATAGGTATGCTCATCGCCTTCTTTTTAATAGTTGATAAGCTTCCGCAGGACATCACTTTTAGTAAAGCACTAAGTATTGCTGGTGTTAGTGGGAAAATGGAAATATTAGATTTTTCGTTCGATTTGAATAACCGCTACACCTTTTGGAGCGGCATTATTGGAGGTACGTTTTTAATGTTATCATATTTTGGGACAGACCAAAGCCAAGTACAACGGTATCTTTCAGGAAAATCGGTTAAAGAAATGCAATTAGGTTTGATTTTTAATGGCCTGTTAAAAGTACCCATGCAATTTTTTATTCTATTAGTTGGTGTTATGGTGTTTGTGTTTTATCAGTTTAATGAAGCACCCATGAATTTTAACCCAACAGCAACGGAGCTTGTTTTAGATTCTGAATTTTCAGAAGAATATATAAATCTTCAAAAAGAACAACAGGCGCTTTTTAATGATAAACAAGAGCTCATTAAATCATTTATAACTTCTGAAAACACTGAAGTTTCAAAACACATTGCATTAGCCAATAAATCAAACGATTCTTTAAGAGACAAAGCGCGAGAATTAATCGATAAAGCCTCTGAAAACCAAAGCAAAAAAGTGGAAAGTAATGACAAGGATTATGTTTTCATTCATTTTATATTGAATAATTTACCTCGCGGACTTATTGGTCTGCTATTAGCTGTTATTTTAAGTGCCGCCATGTCTAGTACCTCTAGTGAATTAAATGCCTTAGGTTCTACCACCACCATCGATTTATACAAACGAAACACCAGCGAAAAAACCGAAGAACACATGGTTAAAGCCTCAAAATGGTTTACGTTTGCTTGGGGTATTATTGCCATTGGTGTAGCCTGTATAGCAAATCTTGCCGAAAATTTAATTCAGTTGGTAAACATTATTGGCTCTATTTTTTATGGCAATGTTTTGGGCATTTTCCTATTGGCTTTTTTCTTTAAATTTGTTAAGGGACATGCGGTATTTATCGCTGCCATAATTACCCAATTCATAGTTTTTGCTCTTTATTTTTTAGATTTATACCAACATATTAACCTGCCTTTTTTATGGCTAAACTTTGTAGGTTGTGCTATTGTTATTGCTACAGCGTGCACCCTTCAACTAATTACAAAAAATGACACAACAATCACAACCTAAAAAAATTAAATGGGGCATTATTGGTTTGGGCAAAATCGCCAACAGTTTTGCAACCGATTTATCAACCATTAATGATGCAGAACTATTCGCCGTAGCTTCAAGAAGCCAAGAAAAAGCCGATGCCTTTGCTGAAAAACATGGTGCCACAAAAGCGTATGATAGTTACGAAGCTTTAGCCAACGACCCCAATATTGATGCCGTTTATATTGCAACGCCACACGCATTACATAAAGAAAATGCCATCATGTGTTTAGAAAATGGCATTGCTGTTTTAGGTGAAAAACCTTTTGCTATGAATGCCGAAGAAGTGGATGCTATGATAGCAAAAGCCAAAGAAAAAAATGTGCTACTTATGGAGGCTCTTTGGACCTACTTTTTACCGCATTATCAATTTGTTTTAAATGAATTAAAAAATAAAACTTACGGTAATATTTTAAAAATTGAAAGCGACTTTGGGTTTCAACGCCCGTACAATACCGAAACTAGGCTTTTTAATAAAGCCATGGGTGGAGGCAGTTTATTAGATATTGGCATCTACCCTATTTTTGCAACACTTTCTACGCTTGGTTTACCTAAAAACATTGAAGCAGCTGCAACTTTTTTTGAAAATGGCACCGATTCTTCATGCAATATGGTTTTTAGTTACGGTAACAATGTAAAGGCACATTTAAAAAGCTCCCTTTTGGAAGTTTTAGCTACGGAAGCTATTTTTTATTGTGAAAAAGCCACTATAAAAATCAATACAATGTTTCATATGCCAACAACCGTATCTATAATTATTGACGGAAAAGAAGAAATTAAGGATTTTGGATACAGTACTATTGGCTATAACTACGAAGCTGTCCATTTTAACCAACTCATTAGAGAAGGTAAAACCGAAAGTGATATTATGACTTTTGAGTTTAGTAAACAGCTTATAAAAACGCTTGATGATGTTAGAGGAATTATTAAATTGGAGTATTAATACTTATCGTTTTAAGATGTAAGTAATTTGAAAAAAACCTTAGCCATATCATTAATTCTTGTATTTGGATTCTACTCATGCGAATCCGATAAAAAATTTTCGGACTTTAATGAAGATGATTTTTATGAAGTTCAAGGAATTCTTGATTATGTTGGACAGAATAATAATCCTTTTGACAGTCGGTCAATAAAAAATGTAAGTTTTACTTATTTTTTAGATCGGTCAACACATAAAAAAGGGTCTGAAAAAAATCTTGACTTAAATGAAATTGAATATATATTGCGTCCTTATGACATCCAAAATGGTTACCCTCTAATTGTTTTAGTTCATAAAGACGACGAAAATATTAGCTTTTATGGTCAAGTTGGAATTCTAGAGAATTTGAATGAAAATGAAAAAGGGTTTCTAACTAAACACCTCCGAAAAGAAATGGATAAACTAAAAAAAAAGATACCTGAATACATTTATAGCGCACTAATAAAAGACACTATTAAATAAAATAAAACTTACAAAAACACAAACTTAAGAAGAACTGAGCTAAAAAATAAATATTTTTAAGCCATTTTTAAAAACAAAGTAATCATTGAGTGGTCTTCCTTATTTTCCGTCAGCAATCGTCGCAGTCAAACACGCAAATTTCTATTTACAAACATGTTACCCAACAAAATACTCATGTTCATTTTTGTAAAAAAATACATTATATTTGATTTCCAACTAAAAAAATATCATGGAGGAATTTCTTATATTAATTGTTCTTGTTCTAGTCATTATTATTCTTTCAAAAAACAATTCACACCGTAAAGAAATAAATAATTCCATTGATGGAATTCATCAAAAACTAAATCAGCTCAGAAAGGAGCTGTCATCCCTTCAAAATCCTGAGGTTAAACAAAAGCAAGAAGCAAAACCTACTCCAAAAGCTGAACCAGAAATTATAAAACCGGTTGAAGAAAAACCAATTATTAGGCCTCCAAAACCAATGGTAGCTGATGCTGTTATAAAACCAATTCCAATACCAAAACCTTTACAATTCACCGAACGGGTAAAACCAAAAGCACCAGTAACCCCTAAAAAATATTGGTTTGAAACTTTTAAAGAAAACAATCCTGATTTGGAAAAATTTATTGGTGAAAACCTTATCAATAAAATTGGGATTCTGGTTTTAGTTTTGGGTATTAGCTTTTTTGTAAAATATGCTATTGATAAAAACTGGATTAATGAATATGCGCGGGTTGGCATAGGCATTTTATGTGGATCGTTGGTAATGGGAATTGCACACAAACTCAAAAAAAATTATGCTGCTTTTAGTTCGGTAATGGTGGCCGGAGCTATTAGTATATTTTATTTCACCATTGCTATAGCGTTTCATGAGTATCATTTGTTCAATCAAACAGTAGCGTTTATTATCATGGTCGTTATTACTTCTTTTAGTGTTTTAATTTCTGTGACTTACAACAGGCAAGAGCTTGCTGTTTTATCGTTAATTGGCGGTTTTGCGGTTCCTTTTATGGTTAGTACTGGAAGTGGTAATTACATTATATTATTTACTTATATTACTATTTTAAACATTGGTATTTTAGCTATTTCGTATTTTAAAAAATGGAATGTCGTTACCATATTATCATTCATTTTTACCACTTTAATTTTCTTTTCATGGGTTGTAAAAGAATTATTCAACAACACCTTACCCCATGGTGGAGCATTGGCATTTGCTACACTGTTCTATTTTGTTTTTAGCATCCTTGTTGTTTTAAATAATTTGAGAAACAAAGGCAGTTTTTCATTCATTGAATATGGAATTCTTATAGCAAACACCTTCTTTTTCTTCGGGATTGGATTAACTATCATTCACAATTGGGAACTTCAAATAAAAGGATTATTCACCCTTTCACTTGCGCTATACAACCTTATATATGCGATGATTCTTTATAAAAAGTTTGGGCTGGACAAAAACGCCATTTATCTGCTTATAGGTTTAACATTAACCTTTGTAACCTTAACAATCCCTATTCAATTCAAAGGAAATTATATCACATTATTTTGGGCTTCCGAAGCTGTTTTATTGTTTTGGCTATCACAAAAATCTAAAATTAATGGTTTTAAACTAGGTGCTATTGCTGTTCAGTTTTTAAGCATTATCAGTTTGGTGATTGATTGGACGCAAAAATATTCGGATACTAATGATGATTCTTTACTAATCATTTCAAACCCCATATTTATTACGGGCATCATTGTTTTGGCTGCACTAATTGCTACCTATTATATTGTTAAAGAAGAAAATATAAGTTTTAATACTTTAGGGTTCGATTTAGACCTTTCATTTTATAAAAAACTATTGATAATCACAGCTGTTGGTATTGGTTATTTAGTTGGAATACTTGAAATAATTTACCAATCCAATCAATTTATTGCCAACCAACCATCGGCACTTTCATTTGCGGTTACCTATCATTTTGTGTTTAGTGCCCTATTTTTATACTTTGGTTTAAAAACCAAAAACACATTATTTAGCAAAGGAGCCTTATTACTTGCCATTACAAATATTGCTCTTTACATTTTGTTATTTTACAAACTTTCTTCAAACGAGATGGAGACAAATTACAATTTAGAATTGAATTATAGTTATGCTTTTATGTTCCATTATATCATTCTTGCTTGCCTAATTTATTATGGTATTTGTCTAGTTAAACAATCAAAAGAAAAAGCTGTTTTCAACTTTTTGAATTCAAAAATGACACTTTGGATATTTGCTTTTGCAATTGTTTATGTTTTTAGTAGCGAAGTTATTACTCATAGTTTAAAATTCGCGCCCGAAGTAGTAGATGTAACCGAGCTTAACACCATTTATGGTAAAGTAACTACTGATAACTATTATGAAGATTATGGTAGAATAGATTTTATAAACAACGAATTTAATACTGTTAAACGTCAAATTATAAAAATAGGCTATCCTATTTTATGGGGAATTTTGTCATTCATCTTTCTAATTATTGGCATTAGGAGACAATGGAAACAATTAAGAATTATAGCCCTTTCCCTTTTAGGAATCACCATATTAAAACTTTTTGTTTATGATATTAATAACGTTTCTGAAACAGGAAAAATCATCGCTTTCATACTTTTGGGCGTACTTATTTTAGTCATTTCTTTTGTATATCAAAAGATTAAAAAATTAGTTATAGATACTGA
Organism: Mariniflexile soesokkakense; assembly: GCF_039650365.1. Taxonomy (NCBI): domain Bacteria; kingdom Pseudomonadati; phylum Bacteroidota; class Flavobacteriia; order Flavobacteriales; family Flavobacteriaceae; genus Mariniflexile; species Mariniflexile soesokkakense. The sequence continues at coordinate 343,151 of NZ_JAZHYP010000001.1, forward strand.
AACTACCAAAAACCCGGATGCAAATGTATAAACAGTTTCTTAATATATTATTTCTGCTTTCAGTATCTACAATAGTTTCTCAAAATTATAGAGGAATCATTTCAGATATAAACCAAAACGGATTTCATAAAATATTACTTTCACCAGAAGTTCGATCTGCAAGTTTATCAAACACCAATTTTTTCAGAATCCTAGACAGCAAAAAAAACGAGGTGCCATATATATTGTTAAATGGCGAAAGCACGATTGAATCCTTATACACACCATTCACTTTCGAATCTGTAAATAACACGAAAGACTCTGTTTCTTCCATTATAATTGAAAATAAAAACAAGCTAAAACTAGACCATTTCACGTTTAAAATTGCCAATACAAAAGTTAAAAAAACATTTAGCATAAGTGGTAGTAATGATAAAAAGGAATGGTATGGATTGGTGTCAAATCAATTATTTTATGGATTGAACGAAGCTGAAAAAACAACAGTTGAACAAACTTTTTCATTTCCACTAAATGATTATGCTTTTTTGAAGTTTGAGTTTAACAACAAAAAAGCGCTACCGCTTCAAATTCTAAATGTTGGTTTTTTTGAAAATCATTTTTCAAAGGCTGTTCCTCAAGTAGAGATTACCGATTTCAAAATAAAAAAAAGTGCCCATAAAAAAAACAAGACCACACAATTAACTGTTACCTTCAACATCCCACAACATATTGAAAGTATTGTTTTTGATATTGATAATGATATTTTTATGCGCCAAGCAAAAATTTTAGTAAATAAAACTAGAATTACAAAAAAAAGAATAGAAAACTATCAAGACACTGTTATTAGTTTTGACTTACACTCAGGCACACACAACAATTTTAAGATACCTTATGTTTTTGAAAAGGAAATTATAATTGAAATTGAAAACAATGATAATCCACCATTAAATATCAAACAGATTAAATTCTTCCAAAAACCACTTTATGTGGTTTGCGATTTTAAGAGCAGTGAAACTTATGAAGCCATTATAGATACCACATTGCAAAAACCCATATATGATATAGTTAATTTTAAAACCTCTTTTAATACTGATTTACCACAAGCAGCGATTACTAATTTTAGTAAAATAAATACTGGAAACAAATCTAATTCTCCCAAAAAACCGTTTTGGCAAACCAACGTCTTTATGTGGCTTTGCATTTTATTGGCAATAGTAGTTATTAGCTATTTTGCTTTGGGTTTACTAAAGGATTTAAAAAAATAGAATATTAGCACCACTTAAAAACAAAAAACCTCAAAGATTAAAAATCTATGAGGTTTAATTCTAAAAGTCTAAAATATCTAAAAGCGAAGCGGGCTAATAATCTAAATTACATCCCACCCCACTCTTTTAGCGAGTCTTTATTCATTTTTACATAATCAGCATTTCCTGCTGCTTCAGAAGCAGTTAACGATTTTTTTGCAGCTGCAATAGCTCCTTTTTTATCACCAGCTTTTGCATAAATTAACGATTGCTGTCTTAGTTGCCAAAACTGTACTTTATCGCCAGCCATGGCAATAGCTTTATCTATCCATGTTTTAGCCTGCTTAATGTCTTTACCTTCTTGTAAATAATAAATAGCAGCAGCATAATAATCATTAGCTGTTGGTGTACCGTTCATAGCGTCGTTAATATTTGCCAAAACCATGTCGTCTGTTGGTACATTAAAAGTAACACCTACAAAAGTTTTTTCCCAAATAAATTCAATACGCGCATCATTATTGGTTATAGCATTAATATCTATAGTAAAAGTTTCAACGTTAAACGGTATTTGATGGGATTCTGCCATAGTTTTTGCTGCTACTTTAGTATCATCCCATTCTTGAGGTACACCACCTCCGCTATAGTCAGAATAAAAATAAACTTCCCATTTTTCTGCTTCAGGTTTAGTAAAAATGGCATAAGTTCCTGCTTTAAGTGTTTGTCCATCTACAGTTACATCAGTACTAAAAGTAATTTTAGTTCTTGCGTTAGCACCAGTTCTCCATACTTTACCATAAGGCACTAAATCTCCAAAAATAGTTCTTTCTCGCACACTTGGTCTAGAATACTCAAGAGTCACATCGGTTAATCCCACCTTTTGCTCAACTTTAGAAAAAGGGCTTGGTTGTGGCGTTACAATTTGCGCATTAACAGTAAAAGTCGCTGTTATTGCTAATAAAATTAAGAGTAGTTTTTTCATTTTCAATATATTTATTTTAGGTTTTTAATAAAGTATATAAATTTAATCAATGCTTAGCTTTGAAATGTTAATAAAAGCTTAAATTAAAAGAAATTAAAAAGGTTAGATTAAAATCTAACCTTTTTAACTTACTCATGTTCTTTATAATAACAAAACCCTTTATTTGAGTCCTAATATAAAAACACCTAACTTTATACACAATAAAAAAACCAGAGAAGTTAACTTCTCTGGTTTAATTTAATTTATTTAAAAACTGTCAACCTATTTTTAGGACAACTCAAAATAATATTGCTACTTATGAATTTTGACGCTTAGCTTTTTTCTCTTCTCTAATTTCCTTTAATCTTTCAATTAAAGAACCTCCTATCCAATAAGGTATCACAAAAGTTAATAAAAAAATCATTAACCAGAAGCCTAATGTTAAAATGGATAAAAAAGCTAAAAATCCTAAATATTGGTCAAAATCAAACATAATTGTATGTATCTATTAAAAATCTTAAGCAAAGATAATGCAACGGTTTTTGTTAAACAATAGCTAAACCAAAATTTATTAACAGAACGGTGTTAATCTAAATTAGGTTGTGGGGTCATTCTTAAATAAGGTTTTATTTCTTTATGCCCTTTTGGGAACAGTGCTGGTATCTGTTCATTTGTAATAGCAGGAGAAATAACTACGTCTTCTCCATTTTTCCAATTGGCAGGTGTTGCTACTTTATGGTACGCTGTTAATTGCAGACTATCTATAACACGCAATAACTCTTCAAAATTTCTGCCTGTTGAAGCAGGATAGGTTATAATAAGTTTTACTTTTTTATCATCTCCAATTACAAATACAGAGCGTACTGTAAATTTATCACTCGCATTTGGATGAATCATATCGTACAATTCGGACACTTTTCTATCTTCATCTGCAATAATTGGAAAATTTACTGAAGTATTTTGGGTTTCATTAATATCATCAACCCAACCTTTATGAGACTCTAAACCATCTACACTTAATGCAACTATTTTTACGTTACGCTTATCAAATTCTGGTTTATATTTTGCTACGGTACCTAACTCGGTAGTACAAACTGGTGTGTAATCTGCGGGATGCGAAAATAATACTCCCCAGCTATCCCCTAGCCATTCATGAAAATTAATGTTTCCTTCGGTAGACTTTGCTGTAAAATTTGGAGCATCGTCGCCCAATCTAATTGTTGCCATACTATATAATATTTTTGAAATTAATAAATATATTCTTTACTTGCTAAGTTACCTTTTTTAATTCAATTATTAAAAATGAAGGCGTTATATCTCTGTTAAAAAAACTTATAAAAACTAACAAATATCTTACCAATAAAAACCATAAAACAGTTAACTTTGTAACTTAAATTAAATCATTTTACGATGGGTTTTAGAATAGAAAAAGATACCATGGGCGAGGTAAAAGTACCTGCCGATAAACTTTGGGGAGCACAAACAGAACGCTCTAGAAATAATTTTAAAATAGGAACTTCGGCATCCATGCCTTTAGAAATAATTTACGGATTTGCCTATTTAAAGAAAGCTGCTGCTTACACCAATTGTGAATTAGGCGTTTTACCAATAGAAAAGCGCGATTTAATTGCTGCCGTTTGTGATGAAATTTTAAAGGGTAAACATGATGACCAATTTCCGCTTGTAATTTGGCAAACAGGTTCTGGAACACAAAGTAATATGAATGCTAATGAAGTTATTGCCAATAGAGCACAACAATTAGCAGGTAAGGTTATTGGTGAAGGGGAAAAAGCCATTCAGCCTAATGATGATGTTAACAAATCCCAATCATCTAACGATACGTTTCCAACGGGCATGCATATTGCCGTTTATAAAAAAGTAATAGAAGTTACTATTCCTGGAGTTAAACAACTTCGTGATACATTAAAGAAAAAATCGGAAGCATTTAAAAATGTTGTAAAAATTGGTCGTACACATTTAATGGATGCTACACCTCTTACATTGGGGCAAGAACTTTCTGGCTATGTTGCACAACTTGATTATGGTTTAAAAGCCTTAGAAAACACCTTACCCCACTTAAGTGAACTAGCATTAGGTGGTACAGCTGTTGGAACTGGCTTAAACACACCTAAAGGATATAGCAAACGTGTTGCGGAATACATTGCAGAATTCACTGGACTTCCTTTTGTTACGGCTCCTAATAAGTTTGAAGCACTTGCTGCACACGATGCCATAGTTGAAACACACGGAGCGCTTAAACAATTAGCGGTTTCTTTAAATAAAATTGCTAATGATGTTAGAATGATGGCATCTGGACCACGAAGTGGCATTGGTGAAATTATTATTCCTGCAAACGAACCTGGTAGCTCTATTATGCCAGGAAAAGTAAACCCAACACAATGTGAAGCCTTAACAATGGTTTGCGCACAGGTAATTGGTAATGATGTGGCTATTTCTGTTGGTGGTTTACAAGGACATTATGAATTGAATGTGTTTAAACCTGTAATGGCAGCAAATGCGATACAATCGGCTCAATTAATTGGTGATGCATGTGCTAGTTTTAATGAGCATTGTGCTGTTGGTATTGAACCAAACCACGAAGTCATTAAAAAATTATTAAACAATTCATTAATGTTGGTTACTGCATTAAACACAAAAATTGGCTATTATAAAGCTGCTGAAATTGCAAATACTGCCCATACTAATGGCACCACTTTAAAGGAGGAGGCCATTAATTTAGGCTATGTTACTGCCCAAGATTATGACGCTTGGGTAAAACCAGAAGATATGGTTGGCGGTTTAAAATAAATATCCATTTACTACAAAAATAAAAAAACAGGTAAAAATTTACCTGTTTTTTTTTGGTTGGTTAGCTATCAATCCTTTTATATCCATAGGAAATCGTTTCAAATATATAATTAAACATGTTCTTAGATGTTAACATTTGTTAACATCTATCATTTTTTTCTAATTCTACTTAATTGAACTGCTGTAATTCCTAAATATGAGGCTATATGATACTGTGGTATTAAGGCGTCTACGTTTGGTATTTGCTTTTGTAATTCTACATATCTCTCTTTAGCATCCAATGAAATTAATTCTACAAGACGTTTTTCATACATCATATACACGGTCTCTAAAAATTTAGAATACAGAACATTAAGCGATTCGTTCTTTTTACATAATTCTAAAAGTTTATAATAGTCAACTTCATACATTTCAGAATCTTCAAGTGTTTCAAACACAAAAAATGATGGCGTTCTTTGAATTAACGCTGTTAAAGGACCAACAAAACTTAATGGCATATAAAAACTTTTATTGAATTCTTTACCAGACTCTGTACTTAAATAACATCTAACAATTCCAGAGACAAGCATAAATACTTTTGAAGGCACTTCGCCCAACTTAACAAATTGCTTACCTGCTTTTAGCGATTTAAACTCAGAAATTTTTAAAAGTTCTTCTTTAACATCTTCAGAAATATTACCGTAGGAATTTAAAAAATTTGCGTGAGAGTCTGTTTTATACATGTAAGAAGGCTATATTAAATATATAATTAGTGGAGTTTATAGAATAATACTAAAATATTCATTTTTTTTTTAATATTTGGAATATCTATGAACACTTTAAAATTACATCTTCTCATATTTCTATCGCTTATTTTTCTATAATTTACACATAAATTTGTTTAGATGTATTAAACCACATGAATATTAAACATTAATAAATAAAAAAGTCTTAGGAGTTAACCTAAGACTTTTCATTAACTTATTTTATATATAGTTTTATTTTAAAGTAAATTCAGATGTTGCTACTAAATCTTTTTCGTTAAAAACATTTATGATATACCGCCCTTTTTGAAACTCAGATTTACCTTTTGATGCAACGAACTCGCAAATATCTAAACTTGCATTTTCGTAATTAAATTTACTTATAATACTATAGTTTAAAGTTTTTCCACCAAAACTAACTTGGTCATTTAAACCTAATGTATTGCTTTTTGGGTCTATAACCTGAACATATAATTCTTGATTACCAGATTGAACTAATTTGTTCTTAGGCACTGTAAAACATACTCTAATTTTATCAGTACGACTTGCTCTTTCTGTTGGTATTAATTTACCAGAAGTTCTTTCAATTACTCCAAACCCTTTCATGTTTACCGCACCTAACACAGCTGCATTTGAAACCACATCTGCCAATGCTGTGTTTTGTATTAATAACGAATCTGAAAACATTGTGCGTTCTTCTAAACGAACACGTGTGCTATCTAAAGACGTCGCTAAATAAGAATTCTGAACTTTTAATTTATCGTTTTCAGCTAACAATACATCCATTTCTTTTTGTAATGAAGCATATTTTTGTTTGTAGCTCCATAAACTTTTTACGTTAGTTTCAGAAATTTTTAAAGAGTCAATTAATCCTTGAATACGTGCTCTAGCTTCAATTAAATCCTGATTTGCTACTTCATTTTCGCTAATGGCTACATCATATTGTTTTGCCATTGCATTTAAATCATTCATTACCAATTGCTTTTGCTCAGTTAAATCTTTCTGAACTTTTTCGCTGCTTTGGTACAAATTCATTGTGTAAAATGCAGTTCCTAAAAATAAAACCAATGCAATACCTAATGCTACTTTAAGCCCCATGCTACTTTTGTTGTTTTCCATAATTACTTGTTTTAATGTTTTTAATGTTAATTTTCTTTAATTATAATACTTTGTTTTTTTTTAATGCCGTAAAAAAATAATGATGTATTTTTATTTCAAAATTTATTTACTTTTTATGGATAAACTGGTTTTATTTAACAATACTACTTTAAATAAGTTATTAAACAAACGTCACGGCGAATCCAAATTTGGTGAACATATTCAAATATTAACCAACATTTCCAATATATACGACCAACTTATTAATTTGGATGTCACGCATGTAATTATTGGTTTACCCGAAGATGTTGGAGTATATGCAAATTACGGAAAAACGGGCACTTCAAAAGCTTGGGAAGCTACATTAAAGGTGCTTTTGAATATACAAAGTAACGAATTTACTAGAGCCAACAAGGTATTAATATTAGGGCATTTAGATTTTACTGAAGAATTATTAAAAATTTCTGAATTGGATGTTAATGAAAAGAAAAGCATTACTAAAGCCAGGAAAATTGTTAGTAAAATAGACAAGCATGTTACATTTATTGTTAACCTAATTGTTTCAGCAGGAAAAAAACCTATTATTATTGGTGGTGGGCACAACAATGCATACGGCAATATAAAAGGCACCAGCTTAGCTTTAAAAAAGCCTATTAATATTATCAACTTTGATGCACATTCCGATTTTAGACCCGAAGAAGGACGCCATAGCGGAAATGGTTTTAGTTATGCTTACGCTGAAGGGTTTTTAAATAACTATTTTATTTTTGGATTACAAAGAAACTATACATCAGATAAAATATTTAAATCGTTGAAGAAATTTAAACTAATTAAATATAATATTTTTGAAGATTTGGCTGTTGGTAAAGAACTAAAGTTTAAAGAAGAACTGGAAAGGGCTTCAAACCACATTGCGGATAAACCATTTGGAATAGAATTAGATTGTGATGCTATAGAAAACATACCAAGTAGTGCCATGACGCCTAGTGGTTTTAGCGTTAATAAAGCCAGAAGTTATGTTTCTTATTTTGGTAAATATGAAAACGCACGTTATTTACATATATGTGAAGCTGCTCCCACAAAAAAAACAGAGCAGCAAGTAGGGAAATTAATCGCTTACTTTATTGGTGATTTTATTAATGCCCACCAAGATTCATTATAAAAGTTTATGGATTATCGCGTATTGCAGTAAAACGATGGTTCTGGTATCGTATATTTCACCATTATTTAACATTCTAACAGCTTCTGTAAAAGGTATTTCTAAAACTTCAATGTCTTCGTGTTCACTCTCTAATCCGCCACCTTCATTTACTTTCATGGCATCAGTATATTCCCCAATAAAAAAATGCATTTTCTCTGTCATCACACCTGGCGATGAATATGCTTCAAATACTTTTTTTACCTCTTTCAACCTATAGCCTACTTCTTCTTCGGTTTCTCTTATTATACAAGCTTCTGGATTATCTTTATCTAACATGCCTGCACAAATTTCAACCAACATTCCATCTTTATTATCATTTAAAAACGTTGGCATTCTAAACTGTTTGGTTAAAATAACGGTGCCTTTTTCTTTGTTACAGAGCAAAATACCTGCGCCATCTCCCCTATCATAACATTCACGCATTTGCGTCACCCAATTTCCGTTTTTTAATTTATAATCGAAAGTTAATTTGTTTAATGTATAGTAGTTATTAGAAAGCACTTCTGTTTTTACGTTCTTTAATTTTTCAGATGACATAATAAATCGTAAATAAGTTTATTAAATTATAAGAAGCAATTTCGGTAAAAAAACATCAAATGACTACAACATTTAATTATTGTTGATAAAATTTGATAACATTTATTGCTAAACCCTTGTTTAATTTTCCGCCTATATTGCTCAAAACAAATAAGATAACTTACTGTTATTTGTGTTACAAATCTTGCTTTTACATTTTCAATGCTGTCATTTATAATTGCTTAGTAAATAAATTATACTATATTTGATTAGCTTTTAAATCAAACTTTTTGCACTGACTATGCCTCCAAATTTTTCAATCAATTTGCAACCTATAACACTTTCAATAAGCCAATCGGATATTGTATCCATTTTAGTTATAGTGGTTGTTTTTTTCGCTATATTATTAGTTTTAGGTATTAGGAAATCTTATAAACTTAAAAAAGAAAATGAGCGATTAGATAAGATTAGCGAAGAAATGGCAAAACAGGAAGAAAAATACAAAGATTTTACAGATGGCCATATGTACGGCGGCAATTAAAAAAACATAGAATAGCCAAAAAGCCTGCAAATGCAGGCTTTTTGGTTATGTACTCAGTACATTATTAACGTACTAACTTTTTATACTTAATTCGCTTCGGCATCAAATCACCACCCAAACGTTTCTTTTTGTTTTCTTCATATTCACTGAAACTACCTTCAAAGAAATACACTTGACTATCCCCTTCAAAAGCTAAAATATGGGTACAGATTCTATCTAAAAACCATCTATCATGCGATATAACTACAGCACAACCTGCAAAGTTCTCCAAACCCTCTTCCAATGCACGTAATGTATTAACATCAAGGTCATTAGTAGGCTCATCTAAAAGCAATACGTTGCCTTCTTCTTTCAATGTCATTGCTAAATGCAAGCGGTTACGTTCACCTCCAGAAAGCAATTTAACCTTCTTGTTTTGCTCACCTCCAGAAAAATTAAATCTACTTAAATAAGCACGGGAATTCACTTCTTTTCCACCCATTAAAATCAATTCTTGCTCATCACTAAAATTTTGCCAAATAGTTTTCTCAGGATCAATATTTGAATGACTTTGGTCTACGTAAGCGATTTTAGCAGTTTCACCTACTTTAAATTCTCCTTTATCTGGGGTTTGCTCGCCCATAATCATTCTGAAAATAGTGGTTTTCCCAGCACCATTCGGACCAATAACACCCACAATTCCAGCTTGTGGTAGTTTAAAGTTTAAATCTTCATATAATAATTTATCATCAAAACCTTTACTAACGCCTACGGCTTCAATAACATTGGTGCCTAAACGAGGTCCGTTAGGAATGTAAATTTCCAGCTTTTCGTCAAGTTGTTTTTGGTCTTGACTCATTAACTTATCATAGTTTTGTAAACGCGCTTTTTGCTTGGTTTGACGCCCTTTTGCACCTTGACGAACCCATTCCAACTCACGCTCTAATGTTTTTTGACGCTTAGAGGCTGTTTTGCTTTCCTGAGCCAAACGCTTCGATTTTTGGTCTAACCAAGATGAATAATTTCCTTTCCATGGAATCCCTTCACCTCTATCCAACTCTAAAATCCAACCCGCTACATTATCTAAAAAGTATCTATCATGCGTTACAGCAATAACAGTTCCTTTATATTGTGCTAAATGATGCTCTAACCAATGTACCGATTCCGCATCCAAGTGATTCGTTGGCTCATCCAACAATAACACGTCTGGTTCTTGTAAGAGCAATCTACATAAAGCAACACGTCTGCGTTCCCCACCAGACAATACACTTATTTTTTTATCACCGTCTGGCGTTCTTAGCGCATCCATGGCAATTTCTAATTTGGTATCCAACTCCCAAGCATTTGATGCATCAATTTTATCTTGAAGCTCAGCTTGTCTAGCCATCAGTTTATCCATTTTATCTGGGTTCGAATACACTTCTTCCAACCCAAACATATCGTTTATTTTATTGTATTCATCAAGAATGGCGACAGTTTCGGCTGCTCCTTCTTTTACAATTTCCAAAACGGTTTTACTTTCATCAAGCTTCGGTTCTTGCTCTAAATAGCCCACCGAATAATCTTGTAAAAAGGTAACATCACCTTGATAATTCTTTTCAACCCCTGCAATAATTTTAAGCAAAGTGGACTTACCCGAGCCATTTAAACCTAAAATTCCAATTTTCGCACCGTAAAAAAAACTTAAATAAATATTTTTTAGCACAGGCGTATTCGCCCCTTGAAACGTCTTGGTTAAACCAGACATCGAAAAGATAACTTTCTTATCGTCAGACATATAATTTTTGATTTACAATTTTTGTATTTACGAATTACTAAACGAAACAAGACATCGTTTTCAGCATATTAATTGTGTTTTTGTGTACGATTTTCAATCATAAAGTTTAAATTGAATATCGTAAATTTATTAAACACGTCCTTTTAAAGCATTAAACACCCATGCAATGGCAAAAAAACCAATTCCTACGGTTGCAAATCCCCATCCTGCTACATCATCATACCTGTAAGCTCCCATTAATATTAAAACCACACCCATAATAATCATTAAAACAGTTGCCCAAGCCAATACTGTATTTTTATTCATTGCCATAATTAGTTGTTTTTTTTTGGCGCAACCTTGAAAAAAGGTCGGGCTTTCCGCTATGTCTTTTATATGTATCTTGTTTTCGCTAAGAACAGAATTGTTTCGAAAACACATAAAAAAGGACGCCGCTGCAATCCCTTGCGCAAATTTAAAACACAAATATCGTATTTTTAAATAAAAAAGTATCCTTTTAAAAACTTAATTTTAACTTATTACAAAAGCATTTTTTAACATTCAAAATACACTCCATTCAACAAATGGATTGTATTTAATCCGATAAAACAGATGCTTTATCTATGTTTATTTTTATCTAATTGAAATTCATGTCTGTAAATTATTTAAATTTACATGTTTTTAATCCAAAGGTCTTAAATTGAAAAACATAAATATTCAATACCTGAAGATAGAAACAATTAGATTTTATATTCTCAATCAAATAATATGAAAATATTTGCCCCTTATTTTCTGTTTTTGTGCATCGCTATACAAGCACAAACAGGTAAACTGATTCCAAACCCTAAAGCGGATTTAAGAGGTGTTTTTGTGCCTTCAATATCCAGTTTATCTTGGCCAACAAACCGAAATGCAACACCTGCTGTACAACAAGCAGAACTCATTACCATTTTAGATAACCTCAAAGCAAACGGTTACAACACCGTTTTTTTACAAGTACGTCCAGAAAGCGATGCCTTGTATGCCTCATCCATTGATCCATGGTCTTATTGGCTTACAGGCACACAAGGAAAAGCGCCCACCCCTTTTTGGGATCCTTTGGAATTTGCTGTTAAAGAAGCGCACGCACGAGGATTGGATTTGCACGCTTGGTTAAATCCGTACAGAGTTAAACAAACTCCAGCCATGGAATTAGCACCAAATAATGTAGCAAAATTACACCCAAACTGGACGTTTCAAGCTAAATTAAATAATACTGATAAAGCGTTATCGTTAAAAATGCTAAATCCTGGACTTCCAGATGTTAGAAATTATATTGTTAATGTTGTTAAAGACATAGCAAACAGGTACGATATCGATGGTATTCATTTTGATGATTATTTTTACCCATACGCTGGCATGAATGCTACACCACAAGATGCAAAAACCTTTAAAGAAAATAATCCAACCAATATTACAACCATAGAAGACTGGAGAAGAAATAACGTAAACTTAATGATTGGGATGGTTTATGACGCAATTCAAACGGTTAACACAAACAAAAATAAAAATATTGTATTTGGTGTAAGTCCTTTTGGAATTTGGAAAGCAGACACACCTGCAGGTATTAAAGGAACATCTTCATTTAGTGCTTTATATTGCGACCCAATTGCTTGGTTAAATTCGGGGAAAGTAGATTATTTAGCCCCGCAATTATACTGGAATATAAATGGCAAACAAGATTATACGGCACTTTCCAAATGGTGGAACGATCAAGCAAAACGGTATTGCAAACAACTGTATATAAGTCAAGGCTTTTATAAATTAGACGGCAATAAATCTTGGGAAATTTCAGAAATTCAAAACCAAATCAATCAAAATAAAGCGGAACTAATGGATGCCAGTTTTGGTCAAATTGCATACAGTTATAATGCTATAAAATATAATTTGAAAGGGCTGAATGGTGTTTTAAGCAATACGCATTTTAAATATAAATCTTTTGCCCCACCTATTTTGGGATTAGGGAAAGATAATATTTCCCCCATAAAACCAAAAAACATTCGAGTGGAGCCATTTAAAATTTTATGGGACACACCAATTGCCGCTCCCGATGGTGATTTACCAGTAAAATATGTTATTTACGCTTTTGACAATGCTAATGAAGCCATTACAAACATGCATGATGGCTCTAAAATACTTGATATTGTTTCTGGTAATGAATTGAAATTAACCCAACATCAAATGGATACTAAAGTTTTTGTAGTAACATCATTAGACAAAAACAATAATGAAGCTGGCGATTTTACAGAAATCAAAAAATTTGGAATTACACACAAAAAAGTGAATGAATTAGTAATAAATCCCATTACAGATGATATTCAAACAAATGTTGAAGACCCTAATATTTTAATAAAAAAATCGATTTGATTACGAAATGAACTACGTCAAAGTACCATAAACAATGTTAACTGATTTATGCGTAATTTTTTAGATTATTTCTCTGCTACCTAGCTTTTCACATACTCGTTGCTTTTGGACTTGCAACAAAAATTTGAACAATTAATTACACATTTTAAGCTGCTACATATTGGCTATACATTTCCATTTCAAAGTCGTTAATAGCTTATACACCAAAGTAGAGCGTAGCATTCATTTATTGTGCCAAGTTTCAATCCAAGATAAGATGGATAGTTGCTTGGGCTTTGGATCTGTAATTATATCTATATTCGTAAACCCATTCTGTTTTTAAGCTCTTAAAAAAAAGGATTCAGTAACGACATAATCACAACAATTTCTTTTTCGGCTCATGCTCTGCTTTACTTAACCATCATAGTTTTTAATAAAATATTCTACCAAGCTAAAATTATACAATAACATCTCAATTTAGTGACTTCTTGTAACTTTTTCTAATAAATTTTCTATTCAATAATTGTATTTTGTTTAGTTTTTATTAAAAAATGTTGAACATTTTGTATATTTGCTGTAAAACTAATGGTTATGGCAAAAAAGAAAGAAATTGCAGAAAATAACATTATCGCATTTTACATGGATTATGTTTTACAAAATAATGAATACCCAAAATCAGTTTATGCATTTGCAAAAACAAATAATTTCGAAGAAGCAAAATTCTATGAGTATTTCGGTTCTTTTGAAGCTGTTGAAAAATTTATTTTTAAAAAATTTTTCAACAATACACTTTCAACTTTAAACCAAAGTGATGAATACATTTCGTTTGATGCAAGAAACAAACTACTAAGTTTTTACTTTACATTTTTTGAAAATTTAACTGCAAATAGAAGTTATATTGTTTACACATTGCGTAACCATAAAAACAATATGAAAGGTTTAGCGCTTCTTTCTGACCTTAAAAAAAGTTTCACAAAATACATTGATGGTTTAGATATTGAAACCTTAGATGTTAAGCAAGAGCAGCTAGAAAAAATTCAAAATATAGCCATTCAAGAATCGGCATGGGTGCAATTACTATTAACAATGAAGTTTTGGCTGGACGATACCTCTGCATCTTTTGAAAAGACTGATATTTTTATTGAAAAATCGGTAAACACAAGTTTTGATGTATTAGATATTGCTCCACTAAAAAGTGTGATTGACTTTGGGAAATTTATTTTCAAAGAAAAAATGCACATGAACTAAATATAACTATGAAAACAATAGATTCTATTCCTGTTTCCAAAATACACCGTGCTTCGAAATTGGTTTCTACAGGTGCCAAAGTCGGTGTTAATTACCTAAAATATTATGGTGATAAATTAACAAAAACCGAATCGGAAGCAAGAGCAACATTAAACGAAAATAACGCTGAAGACATTTACGATGGCTTAAAGCAGTTAAAAGGCAGCGCCCTAAAAGTGGCACAAATGCTAAGCATGGAAAAAAGTATTATGCCCCAAGCCTATGTAGAAAGGTTTTCGTTAGCACAATTTTCAGTACCTCCGTTATCGCCTCCATTGGTTATAAAAACCTTTAAAAATTATTTTGGTAAACTCCCAAATGAATTATATGATTCCTTCAACACAACTTCTGTAAATGCTGCAAGTATCGGTCAGGTACATATTGCAACAAAAGACGGAAAAAAACTTGCCGTAAAAATCCAATACCCGGGAGTTGCACAAAGTATTGCGACCGATTTAGCTTTAGTTAAGCCTATAGCTATGAAAATGTTCAATATTAAGGGAAAAGACTCGGACAAATACTTTAAAGAAGTTGAAGGAAAGTTAATTGAAGAAACAAATTATGTGTTGGAAATAAAGCAAAGCAAGGAAATTGCTTTTGCTTGCTCTCATATTTCCAACCTTTTGTTTCCCAATTACTACGAAGAACTCTCATCAGACCGTATCATCACGATGGATTATATGCATGGTGAACATCTTTCAGAATTTACATCCCATAATACCAACCAAGAAACCGCTAATAAATTAGGGCAAGCTTTATGGGATTTTTACATGTTCCAAATTCATAAACTTAAAAAAGTACATGCAGATCCGCACCCTGGAAATTTTCTGGTTTCAAAAACAGGTGAATTAATAGCACTTGACTTTGGTTGTATGAAAACTATTCCAAACGACTTCTACATACCTTACTTTGAATTGGCAAAACCACAAAACATATCAAACCAATCCTATTTTGTTGAAAAACTATATGAATTAGAAATTTTACGGGAAGATGATTCCAAAGAAGAAGTTGAATTCTTCACCGAGATGTTTCATGAGTTATTAAGCTTATTTACACAACCTTTTCATGTAGAAACGTTCGATTTTTCTGATAGTGATTTCTTCGGAAAAATCACAGAATTAGGACAGCGCTATTCAAAAAATACGGAATTAAGAAAAATGAATGGTAACCGCGGTTCTAAACATTTCATATATATAAACAGAACTTTTTTTGGCTTGTATAACTTAATGTTTGATTTAAAAGCTAAGGATATAAAAATTAATAATTTTAAAAACATATAATGCCACATTTTAACCAAAAGGATATTAAAAATTTGCAACATTTATATAAAATAAATCTTATAAATAGTTGTTCTGGTTTTAAATCGGCTAATTTAATAGGCTCAAAATCCATTAAAAACATTTCTAACGTAGCAATTTTTAGTTCGGTAACCCATATCGGGTCCGATCCTGCGTTGCTAGGTGTTTTCTTTAGGCCTACTACAGCAATAAGAAATACATATGATAATATAAAAGAAATGGGGTTTTATACAATAAATCACGTTTATGAATCTATTTTAGAAAACGCACATCATACCTCTGCTAAATATGATGCACATTTCTCCGAATTTGATGCTACTAACCTACAAGAAACTTATAAAAACAATTTTCGGGCACCCTATGTAAAAGGATCTCCGGTACAAATGGGCATGGAGTATGTTGAAGAATATCCTATAAATGCAAATGGAACTATACTGCTTATAGGTGAAATAAAAGACCTGTATATTCAAGATGATTTGCTAGAAACGGATGGTTTTATAAATCTATCAAAAGCAAATATTGTTACAATAAACGGTTTAGATGGATATTTAATCCCTAAATTTAAAACAAGATTAACCTACCAAAGACCAAAAAAATTATCTGATACAAACCCAATTAAATGAAAATCCTAGTTACAGGTTCAACAGGCTATATTGGAAAACGTTTAATTCCTATTCTAATTAACGAAGGGAATCACGTGGTATGCGCTGTAAGAGATAAGTTGCGTGCAGAAAAAACATACTTAAAAGAACCTCTTATAGAAATTATTGAAGCTGATTTTTTAAAACCTGAAACGTTAAACGCTATTCCAAAAGATGTAGATATTGCTTATTATCTTATTCATTCAATGTCTAATACATCTAAAGATTTTGAAAAATTAGAAGCCCAATGTGCTGAAAACTTTAAAGCCTATTTTGAAGATGCCAAATTAAAACAAGTTATCTATTTAAGCGGTATTACCAATGAAGAAAAGCTTTCTAAACATTTACAATCGAGAAAAAATGTAGAGGAAATATTAGCATCTAAAAACTATGCCCTAACGATTTTTAAGGCAGGAATTATAGTTGGCTCTGGGAGTTCTTCTTTTGAAATTATTCGCGATTTAGTTGAAAAACTACCTGTAATGGTCGCTCCAAAATGGTTAAACACAAAAACACAACCTTTAGCCGTTAGAGACGTGATGGCATTTCTTTCAAAAGCAAAAGCAAACCAAGAGCTCTATAACAAAAGTTTCGATATTTTTGGTCCAGAAATTTTAACTTACAAGCAAATGCTCTTAAAATTTGCCGAAATAAGACTTTTAAAACGCTACATTTTCACAGTACCGGTAATGACTCCAAAACTATCCTCTTACTGGTTATACTTTGTTACATCTACCTCATATAAATTAGCATCCACATTAGTAGATAGTATGAGTGTTGAAATTGTTGGAAAACCCAGTAACATCAATCAAATTTTAGATGTTAGCCCAATAACCTATACAGAAGCAGTTCAATTAGCTTTCGAAAAAATAGAACAAAACAGTATTGTTTCGAGTTGGAAAGATTCGATGATAAGTAGTGGTCGCTTAAAAAATAACCTACATAAATATATCAATGTTCCTAAATATGGTTGCTTTAAAGATTATAAAGAACGAAAAGTTATGGATGAAACCGTAACAATTAATAAAATATGGTCTATTGGAGGTACTACGGGTTGGTATTATGGTGATTTTTTATGGAAAATAAGAGGCTACATAGATAAATTAGTTGGAGGAATTGGACTTAGACGCGGAAGAACTCATGCATCAGAATTAAATGCAGGTGATGCTTTAGATTTTTGGCGTGTTATATTTAGTGACAAAAAAGGGAAAAAACTTTTACTATATGCTGAAATGAAATTACCAGGAGAAGCTTGGTTAGAATTCAAAATTGAAGACGGATTACTAAAACAAACAGCCACCTTTCGTCCCCGAGGTTTAGCTGGCAGATTATATTGGTATAGTGTATTGCCTTTTCATGGTTTTATATTTAATGGAATGATTAAGGAATTAGTTAAGGCTCTTTAAAAATTTTTGCTTTGTTAATTTTTGTTTAATTTTTTAACAAAAACATTAAACATTATTAAATTTTCATTATCTTTAAGCATGGTTTTAGATACAACTTACACAAAAAAAGAGCATAACAACTTAATAAACGATGTTGTGGGAAAACCATTTAGCTTTCTAAAATCTATTAAAATGAAGGGAATTGGCTCTAAACGGATGATAATTGATGATGCTAGTCTAAATATGAAAAAATATCTGAATTTAGTTTCTGATGCAAATTTAGAATTGCGCCCAACAGGAATCATAATTAGAATTAACAAAGGATTAAACAACTTTACATGGGTAATGCCACATTACCAATTAGTAGTTTATAAAACAAATGGCATAAGTATTTATGCACAAGGACGATTTATTCACTTTAAAAACAATGCTACATTTAATGAAAACAAACATTTTTTTGAAAATATGATGAATGAAAAAGTAAAATTTGAATCTAAATATAAATTTTCTCAAACATGAAAATTTACACCGAAAAAGATTTAGGCCGCATAATAGAAATGGCTTGGGAAGACCGAACACCTTTTGAAGCTATTGCATTTCAGTTTAACCTTAAAGAACAAGATATTATAGAGTTAATGCGCAAAGAAATGAAACTTAGCAGTTTTAAAATGTGGAGAAAGCGAGTTCAAGGACGAATTACAAAGCATCAAAAATTGAGAACTTTTAAAAAAGGTCGCTTTAAATGTTCAAGACAAAAACACATTACAAACAACTCAATTTCAAAACGATAACGTGCTTTGCTTTCTAAAATGAATACATAAAGATAGCATATAAAAAAGACACAATGAACACAGAAACATTAGTTAATAAAAAAAACGGACACAAACTCAAAGGGTTTTCGACTGAAGATATTGGAGACGACCATTTATATACTGGATTAGAAACTCCAATTAAAAAGGATGCATTCAAACTATCAGATTCTGAAAAGAAACACAGAATAGCCTTGTTATTTGAAGAAATTATGAAAGTTATGGGGTTAGATTTAACCGATGATTCTTTAAAAGGAACACCACAACGTGTTGCCAGAATGTATATTGACGAAATTTTCTCAGGTTTAAACCCTGTAAACAAACCCAAAATAGCACTGTTTGACAACAAATATCAATACAACCAAATGTTAGTTGAAAAGAATATTTCTTTCTATTCAAATTGCGAGCACCATTTTGTGCCTATTATTGGTAAAGCACATGTTGCATACATATCTTCAGGAAAAGTAATTGGTCTTTCAAAGTTGAATAGAATTGTACAATATTATGCTAAACGCCCACAAGTACAAGAACGTTTAACAAATCAAATTGCAGAAGATTTAAAACATATTTTAGGGACAACAGATGTGGCGGTTATTATTGATGCCAAACACTTATGTGTATCTTCTCGTGGCATTAAAGATGAATCATCAGCAACAGTTACATCTTATTATGGAGGAAAGTTTAATACTCCTGAAAAAATTGCTGAATTACAAAACTATCTTAAAGATTAAATTTATGGATATAATAAACGAAGCACTTGAATTCGAACAAGTAAAACTTAAATCACTTACAACAAGTAATAGAATAGAAATTTCAAGAAAAGCCAAATTGTTGATTTTAGGTTTGAATGAAATTTACAAACGCAGAAAGGATGAGCAAATAATGGACATTATGAAACGACTGACAACTATAAAAAGAAAAGTTGAAAAACGACTGAATGGCAAGCATTTAATCTCAAATATATAATTTTATGAAGACAATAGTTGTAATTGGTGGTAGCAAAGGCATTGGTAACGCTATAGTTAACAAACTACTTGACAAACATAAAGTTATTAATATAAGCAGGACAACACCCACCACAATACATACTAACTTGACACATTATGGTTGTGACATTTTAAAAGATGATTTACCGGAAATTACATCTATAGATAGCTTGGTTTATTGCCCTGGAAGCATCAATTTAAAACCTATTTCAAAATTAACTTTAGATGAATTCCGTGAAGACTTTGAAATTAATGTGCTTGGTGCCGTAAAAGCAATTCAGAAGTATATGGACATTCTTAAAAAGGGAGAAAAACCATCAATATTATTATTCAGTACTGTAGCTTCAAAGTTAGGTATGCCCTATCACGCAAGTATTGCTACAGCAAAATCAGGCGTCGAGGGATTGGTTAAATCGTTAGGAGCTGAACTTGCTCCAACTGTTAGAATAAATGCCATTGCACCTACAGTTACCAATACCGAATTAGCTTCAAAACTATTGCGGAATGACAAAATGATTGAGAACATAGTGCGTCGCCATCCTCTTAAAAAAATATTGAATACAGATGAAGTTGCTAGTATGGCTGAATTCTTGATATCGGACAAATCTATGGCTATGTCAGGACAAATATTTGAAATGGATTGTGGTATCGTTTCCTTTAAAATGTAAAAACATGAAAAAATTAATTTTATTAAGCCTTATGGTATCCATATTCTCAAAATCTAAAGCACAAACAGACCCTTTAGAATCTATTTACAATATTAAAATAAATAGTTTACAAGAAAA
This sequence comes from Mariniflexile soesokkakense, assembly GCF_039650365.1. Taxonomy (NCBI): domain Bacteria; kingdom Pseudomonadati; phylum Bacteroidota; class Flavobacteriia; order Flavobacteriales; family Flavobacteriaceae; genus Mariniflexile; species Mariniflexile soesokkakense. Next base: position 363,550 of record NZ_JAZHYP010000001.1, read on the forward strand.
ACCAATCGATTTCTCTCAATTTAAAGGCAAATACATCTTATTTGTAAATGTTGCTTCTAAATGTGGTTTTACTGGTCAATATGAAGATTTACAAAAATTACACGAAACCTATAAAGATAAGTTAGTGGTTATAGGGGTTCCTTGTAATCAATTTGGTGGCCAAGAACCGGGAACTTTTAAAGAAATCCAAACATTCTGTGAAGCTAACTATGGCGTTACTTTTTTAATGACCGAGAAAGTGGATGTGAAAGGTAAAAACCAACACCTACTTTACCAGTGGTTAACTCAACAAGAAAAAAATGGTAGTTCCAATTCGTCTGTTAAATGGAATTTTCAAAAATATTTAGTGGGTAAAAAAGGAGAGCTCATAGATTATTATTTTTCGGCTACTAATCCACTAAGCGACAAAATTACAAATCATATAAAATTATAACTATGTTTAATTTGTTCAGAAAAAAATCGGAAATTGAAAAATTAGAATCTACTTTCAAAAAATTAATGAAGGAGTGGCATGAGTTGTCTAGTGTTAACAGAAAGCTTAGTGATGAAAAATACGCTATGGCTCAAGCTTTAATTCCTAGAATTGATCAATTAAAAAAAACAAATGAAACTTTTTAAAACTCTATTAATTTTTCTAATTATTAATTTTTCAGCATTAGGCATTGGTGTTTGGCTTATGGATAATGGTCCACAAACCGAATGGTATTCTCAACTTAACAAAGCGCCTTGGACTCCTCCTGGGTGGGTTTTTGGAGCGGCTTGGAGCAGCATCATGGTATGCTTCTCCATTTACATGGCTTATTTGTATGATTTAGTACCAAATACAAAGTTAAAAATACTTTTTACGTTACAATTTATTTTTAATGTTGGATGGAATTTTGTTTTCTTCAACCAACACCTCATCGCTTTAGGGCTAATAGTTATCTTATCACTTACAGCCATTGTTACTATACTTCTATATGATTTTAAAAAACAATTAAGCTATAAAACCCTTTTAATACTACCTTACTTTTTATGGTTGTGTGTTGCAAATTCACTTAATCTTTACATTTTACTATACAACTAAATTATGAAGATTTATACACTACATAAAAAACAAAATTTACCAATAACTATAAATCAGGCGTGGGATTTTTTATCAAACCCAAAAAACCTAAAAATCATTACGCCCGATTATATGGGTTTCCATATTCTATCTGGAGTTGACAAGCCTATGTTTGCAGGACAAATTATTCAATATATTGTAACACCTGTTTTGGGTATTAAAACCAAATGGGTTACCGAAATTACCCATGTTGCTGAGAAACATTATTTTGTAGATGAACAACGTTTTGGCCCGTATGCACTTTGGCATCATAAACATTTTATAAAGGAAATAGAAGGTGGTGTAGAAATGGAAGATATTATAGATTATAAAATTCCCTTTGGAATTTTAGGACAATTAGCACACCCAATTTTAGTTAAGCCAAAACTGGAAGAAATCTTTAATTACAGAACAAAAAAGCTAGAAGAATTATTTGGAAAATATTCGTAATTAGCATCCATTTAAGCACATTCTACAATTTTTTAATAAGTAAATGAAACAAACAGTCAACATTTTTTGGTTTCGTCGTGATTTACGTCTAAACGATAACCATGGATTATTTAAAGCTTTAAACGGAAAACATTCTGTGCTTCCTGTTTTTATTTTTGATACAGAGATTTTAGACAAACTCCCAAAAGATGATGCTCGAGTTTCATTCATTCATAAAACGCTTCAAAATTTAAATAAAACACTTCAAACAAAGTACAGTAGTAGTTTGGCAATGTATTTTGGAAAACCTATTGAAGTATACAAACAACTTACCCAAGATTATAATATTTACACCGTTTTTACAAATCATGATTACGAACCCTATGCCCAAACACGCGATATAGAAATTAAAACTTTTTTAGCTGAAAATAATATTGAATTTAAAACTTACAAAGACCAAGTTGTTTTTGAAAAAAACGATATTTTAAAATCTGATGGTACACCCTATGTAGTTTACACACCGTATATGAAGCAATGGAAAGCACTTTTTAAAACCATAAAATTACAAATTTATGAAACTGAGGCACTTTTAAGCAACACCATTAAAACCAAACAATTACCTAATGTAAGTTTAGCCTATATGGGTTTCACCATATCAAATCAACAAATAGAAGATTTTACAGTTACACCACAACTTATAAAAAATTACGAAGCAACTCGAAATTTCCCATCGCAAGATAGCACCTCTAAATTAGGGCCTCATTTGCGTTTTGGAACGGTAAGCATTCGAAGAATGGTACAAAAAGCTGTGGCAGAACAAAACGAAATATTCTGGCAAGAACTTATTTGGCGCGAGTTTTTTATGCATATCCTATGGCACTTTCCGCATACGGTTACCCATAGTTTTAAACCTAAGTATGACCGAATTGAATGGCGGAATAATGAAGATGAATTTAGATTATGGTGTGAAGGACAGACTGGTTATCCGTTAGTAGATGCTGGTATTAGGCAACTCAACCAAACAGGTTTTATGCACAACCGTGTACGTATGTTGGTAGGTAGTTTTTTATGCAAACATTTACTTATAGATTGGCGTTGGGGTGAAGCCTATTTTGCCCAAAAACTGCATGATTACGATATGGCAAGCAATATTGGTAACTGGCAATGGGTTGCTGGCTGTGGTGTTGATGCTGCCCCCTATTTCAGGATTTTTAACCCAACTACGCAAATTGAAAAATTTGATAAAAACTTAGAGTATATTAAACAATGGTGTCCCGATTTTCAAGAACTCACCTATCCAACACCTATAGTAGACCATAAAATGGCCAGAGAACGCTGTTTACAGGTTTATAAAAAGGCTTTGCATTAATGAAAAGCAGTTCAAAACGTTAATGTTTCATTAATAATACGGTAAAAAAACTATAAACCCATTAGCTTTAGTATCTTGCAAAATTTTGACAATTAACGTTATCAAAAGTTTAATAAAATAAATTAAAATTCATGGAAATTATTGCCAATGCTTTAGAGTTCGAACAAAGAAAACAAACTTTTAAAACCACAAGCGAACGTATAGAAGCATCAAGAGAAGTAAAAGAGCTTATATTAAATTTGAATACCATTTATAAAGAAGAACAAGACCCAAAAATTATGGATATTATGAAACGATTAACGCTCATTAAGCAAAAGATTGAAAAACGATTAAAAGGAAGACCTTAATTATTTGTTACTATATTTTTTTTTAGCATCCGTTGAAAATATGGTTTTTACCAGAAATTGAATTTAAAGTCGGTATCAAAACCACCAACTACATCATTATTCCTATTTAAATTTTGGTAGTTAATTTAGCTCAATAAAAAAGTGGCGTTTTGATATAAATCAAAAACACCACTTTAATTTAAAAATGATACATTCTAATTTTAAGTATCTTAAAAATTATTCAATGCGTTCAATCTTAGCACCAATAGCACGTAAACGTTCGTCAATACGCTCGTAACCTCTATCAATCTGTTCTATGTTCTGAATAGTCGATGTGCCTTTAGCAGATAAAGCCGCTATAAGTAATGATACCCCCGCACGAATATCGGGAGAGGTCATGTTAGTTGCCTTTAAAGTCGATTTATAATCATGTCCAATTACAGTAGCACGATGCGGGTCACAAAGAATAATTTTAGCTCCCATATCAATCAATTTATCTACAAAGAACAAACGGCTTTCAAACATTTTTTGGTGAATAAGCACACTACCTCTGGCCTGTGTTGCAACTACCAAAATAATACTTAATAAATCCGGTGTAAACCCTGGCCAAGGTGCATCAGAAATGGTTAAAATAGAACCATCTATAAAACTTTGAATTTCATAACCGTCATTATGGGCAGGAATATGAATATCATCACCACGTTTTTCAACGGTAATACCTAATTTTCTAAAAACCGCAGGTATCACACCTAAATCATCCCAAGATACATTGGTTATGGTTAGTTCACTTTTTGTCATGGCAGCAAGACCTATCCAGCTCCCAATTTCAATCATATCGGGCAACATAGTATGCTGAGTGCCTCCTAAATTATCAACTCCATCAATGATTAACAAATTAGAGCCTACGCCACTAATTTTTGCGCCCATGCGATTCAGCATTTTACATAATTGTTGTAAATACGGTTCGCAAGCAGCATTGTAAATTGTAGTCCGGCCTTCTGCTAACACCGCAGCCATCACTATATTGGCAGTTCCCGTAACCGAAGCTTCTTCTAAAAGCATGTAAGCCCCCTTTAACCTATTAGCTTCTACACCATAAAACTGCTCTTCTTTACTATATCTAAATTTGGCACCTAAATTAATAAGACCTTCAAAATGAGTATCTAACCTACGACGCCCAATTTTATCCCCACCTGGCTTAGGGATGTAACCTCTTCCAAAACGCGCTAATAATGGGCCAACAATCATGATAGAACCTCGTAAACCACGGCCATCAACCTTAAACTCGTCCGATTCTAAATATTTCAAATTAACCGCGTCGGCTTGAAAGGTATAAGTACCATGTGCTAATTTTTCAATCTTAACACCTAGTTTTCTTAATAAGTTAATGAGTTTATTAACATCAACAATATCTGGAATATTATGAATGGTAACCAATTCTGGGGTTAATAAAACCGCACATAAAATTTGTAGTGCTTCATTTTTTGCACCTTGTGGCTGTATGCTACCTTTTAATTGGTGGCCTCCTTCAATTTTAAATGTTCCCATATAGTTTAGAAGCGTTTTCTTTTATAATTAGAGGTGTTTTTTTTATGATGCCCTCCTTTTTTGTTACTAGTATTACTACTGCTACTTGAAAATTTTGTTTTGCTACGCATTAAACTCGTAGCGTCTGATAAATCTTCTTCCGAATTTTTCAAGTTTATTCTACCTCCAGAAAGCTCGAATAAATGATCATAAATAACGTCATCTTCAACAGTGTCTTTATTCCAATTTAAAAAACACTTCTTCATGTGGTTGGCAATGGTATAAGTTAAAGCTTCTTTATGGTCGCCATCTTCCCATGTATTAGCAACATCAATCATCGTTTTAATATTGTTTCCATAAAAACGATATTTAGGAAAATTTTGTGGGTACTTTAAAGGCTCTGGGCGTTCCTCAAGAAGTTCTTTCGTTGGTTTTTCATAATCAGAATCAACATCCAATTCGAAATTAGACATGATAAAAAGCTGGTCCCAAAGCTTATGCTGGAAATCAGGAACATCTCTTAAATGCGGCTGCATATTTCCCATTACCGCAATAATACCTTTAGCTACTTTATTGCGTTCTTCTTTTGTTTCTAAGGTTTTAGCGTGATTAATCATTTTTTGCATGTGGCGACCGTATTCGGGTATGATTAAATGTTCACGCTCTGTGTTGTATTCTAATTCGTCTATTGTCAAAATAAATGTGGTGTAGAGTTATGGGTTTACTGCATGTAGTTGTTATGCTTGTGCAAAATACAAAAAAAAACTAAAGACTTATTACTCCTTCTACTTTTTCTGCTACTTCTTTGTACTTTTCTATAACAACCTCGGGGTTTTTCAATAAAACATTTATAGAAATACTTGTGTATTTACCGTTTTTAGACTCGGTAGTTTGTATTACTGCCCCCATATTATCAAATATAGATTCAACCATTACAATTTTAGAAGCATCCGATTTAATAATAAACTTATATAAATATTCCGAAGGCCAACTAGCAGTATCGTATAACTGCGTTCTTAACTTTTCGTAAAATTCATCCGAATTTTGGGGTGTACTCATAGTATTTTTATATACTGCAAATATACATTTAGTAAAGTAAATTATAAAAAATAATACACAATTAAAATCAGGGCATTTCCCTCCTGCCGTCGGGTCGGGCTTGTAGTTTACCCTGAGCGCATACGAAGGGCCACAAGTTCTCGCTCCCACGACGTTTCGGGGTCGCATGGGCTTTCTACAGCAATCCTTAACCCATCACCGCTAGTCACATTCCAAGTCACGGTTATTGCATCCATTAATCCTACTTTATCCGTTTTTAATTGTTAATTATCAATTGTTAATTGTTAATTTTACAGTTTAAATTTTCACTTTTGAACACAAGAAAGATTGTAATAACAGGTGGCCCTGGTACAGGAAAATCGACTTTAATTAATGAATTAACAAAAAGAGGTTTCACTTGCCTTGAAGAAATTTCGCGTCAAGTAACCTTAGATGCCAAAAAAGAAGGTATAGACCAGTTGTTTTTAACCAACCCGCTTTTATTTAGCAAGCTGCTATTAAAAGGCAGGCAGCAACAGTTTGAAGCCGCCAACAAATTACAATCAAAAACTATTTTTTTTGATAGAGGACTCCCCGATGTACTGGCATATATGAATTATATTGGAAACACCTATCCACAATCATTTGTAGACACCTGCAAAAAAGCGTTGTACGATACCGTTTTCATTTTAAAACCTTGGGAAACTATTTATACCAGCGACAACGAACGTTACGAAAGTTTTGAGCAAGCTTTAGAAATACACAAACAGTTACTCAACACCTACCAACAATTCAATTACAATTTAATTGACGTCCCATTTGGGACTGTAGAAAACCGAACCGATTACATTTTAAAAGTGTTACAGCTATAAATGGAACAACCCATAAACATACTAGAACGTTATTGGAATTTTACCGAATTCCGTCCCGAACAAGAAGCCATTATAAATGCCGTTATTGATGGGGAAGATACGTTTGTACTGCTACCCACTGGCGGCGGAAAATCTTTATGTTTTCAAATTCCTGCATTAGCAAAAGAAGGTATTTGTGTAGTTATTTCACCATTAATCGCTTTGATGAAAGATCAAGTACAGCAACTCAATGATAGAGGCATCAAAGCCATGGCACTTACCAGCGGCATTACCTACAGCCAATTAGATACCCTTTTAGATAATTGTATTTATGGTAATTACAAGTTTTTATACCTCTCGCCCGAACGTTTGCAGCAAGAACTTGTGCAAGAGCGCATCAAACAAATGAACGTAAATTTAATTGCTGTTGATGAGGTACATTGTATTTCACAATGGGGTAGCGATTTTAGACCGGCATATAAAAATATTACGCAACTACGTCAATTACAACCTACCGTTAATGTGGTGGCTTTAACAGCATCGGCAACTCCTAAAGTAGTGGATGATATTATTAAAGAACTCGATTTTATTCAACCTAAAATATTTAAACAATCGTTTGCCAGACCCAATTTGGGCTATATGGTGTATCATGAAAACGACAAATACTATCGCATTGAAACCATTTTAAAAAAATACAAAGAATCGTCTATTATTTACGTTCGAAACAGAAAATCCACCTTGGATGTTAGTACTTTCTTAAACTCAAAAAAAATATCGGCAACTTATTACCATGGCGGTTTAACCAACACAGAAAAAGACACAAATATGACGCTTTGGCTGCAAAACCAAAAACAGGTTATGGTGGCCACCAACGCTTTTGGAATGGGCATTGACAAACCCGATGTAAAAACCGTCATCCATTTAAATTTACCCGAAAGTATTGAAAGTTATTTTCAAGAAGCGGGTCGTGTTGGGCGTAATGGTGATAAGGCTTTCGCTGTTATTTTAAAAAATAATAGCGACGAGGTTTTGGTGAAAAACCAGTTTTTAAGCGTGCTTCCATCAGTCGATTTTGTAAAACAAGTGTATAGAAAACTATGCAGCTATTTTCAAATATCGTATGGAGAAGGCGAATATGAAACTTTTGATTTCGATTTTAATTCCTTCTGCAAAACATATAGTTTTAGTACCGTTTTAGCATATAATGCACTACTTTTATTGGATAGAAATAGCGTCATAACCTTATCAAAACAATTTAAAAACAAAGTATCGGTGCAATTTATCATATCAAGCGCTACACTTTTTAGTTATTTAGAAAATCATACTAATTTTAATGTAATAGTAAAATCGATGCTTCGAATGTATGGTGGTATTTTTGACCATAACAGCAAAATTGACTTAGTTAAAGTTGCTGAAAAAGCTTCTACAACAGAAAGTGTAGTAACACAGGTACTTCAAAAATTAGAGAGTGATGAAGTCATAAACTTACATCTAGCAAAAACCGATGCCCAAGTTACTTTTATTGAACCACGTGAAGATGACAAAACCATCAACCGCATTGCATCTATTATAGAACAACAAAACGAATTAAAACAATTTCAAGTAAAAGCAATGCTTGCGTACGTTGAAAACGAATCGGTCTGTAAAAGCATACAACTACTCTCCTATTTTGGCGAGCAAGATGCCAAACATTGTGGGATCTGTTCTGTTTGTACAGGCACTAAAAAAACGCCAAAACCACAGGACAGTCATGCTATTAAAAAACGTGTTATAGAGTTACTTGAAACAGGCCACCAATCATCAAGAAACATGATTGCTGCCTTAAATTGTAGTGAAACCGAATTGAAAATCGTTTTAAAATTACTTTTAGAACACGATATTATATCTATAACACCTACAAACACGTATAAATTAAGCCATTTATAAAATAAGCACTCTAATTGCAAATGGTCAATTAAAATTAAGAAACATCAACCGATGAAAGATTTAAGAATTGTATTTATGGGAACGCCAGATTTTGCCGTAACCACTTTAAAAACTTTAGTAGAAAACCAATATAGTATTGTGGGTGTTATTACAGCACCCGATAAACCTGCAGGGCGCGGACAAAAACTTAATGAAAGTGCCGTAAAACAGTACGCTGTATCGCAAAACTTGAATGTTTTACAGCCTACCAATTTAAAAAATGATGGTTTTATAAGTGAATTAAAAGCTTTAAAAGCCAATTTACAAATTATTGTGGCTTTTAGAATGTTACCAAAAATTGTTTGGCAAATGCCCAAATATGGCACATTTAACTTACATGCTTCTTTATTACCGAATTACCGTGGGGCAGCCCCCATTAATTGGGCGATAATTAATGGTGAAACAAAAACTGGTGTTTCAACCTTTTTTATTGATGAAAAAATTGATACTGGCGATATGATTCTTCAAGAGTCTATTGATATAAACCCAGAAGAAAACGCAGGTATTCTACACGATAAATTAATGAATATAGGAAGCCAGTTGGTTTTAAAAACCGTGAAATTAATACAGCAAGGTTCGATTAAAACCATTCCTCAAACCGAATCGACCGATATTAAAACCGCTTACAAACTAGATAGGGATAACTGTAAAATTGATTGGAACGATTCTTTAGAAAACATTTACAACTTAATTCGTGGTTTAAGCCCTTACCCTGCCGCTTGGTGTACTTTAGTAAATGGAAACGATTCATTAGATATAAAAATTTACGCTGCAGACAAAGAGTCCACATCACATAGCCACAGCATTGGAACCACAATTTCAACAAAAAAGGAATTAAAGGTTGCTGTATCAAATGGTTACATTATTATTAAGGAAATTAAACTTCCTGGTAAACGTGCTATGGATGTAAAATCCCTTTTAAACGGTTATGCTTTTGAAATAAATGCAAAAATGTGCTAAACCCCCGTTGTTATAGATATAACCTAATTTCACCGATAAAACACATGTTCTTTATTAACAAAATTCCTAATTTATCAACAATACTACGTATTTCCTACGCTATTGCTTGCGTGATTGTATAATCCGTATAAATTTGTAATAGGATTTAACAAAATGTTTAACCAATTTATTAATATTTAAAATATTACATTATGAACAAAACAGATTTAATCGATGCAATGGCAGAACATGCTGGAATTACTAAAGCTGCTGCAAAAAAAGCATTAGAATGTGCACTTATTGAAATTGAAGGCGCTTTACAAAAAGGCAACCGCGTTTCTTTAGTAGGATTTGGATCTTGGTCAGTTTCTAAAAGAGCTGCAAGAGAAGGTAGAAACCCACAAACTGGAGCTACTATCAAAATTAAAGCTAAAAAAGTTGTAAAGTTTAAAGCTGGAGCAGATTTATCAAACGCTGTAAACTAATTACTTACGTCTTTTATAAAAAAAATGCCTTCAAAATTTGAAGGCATTTTTTTTATATTTCATTAAAACAGTTGCTTTTTTAATAAATAAATATTAGATTTAGTTACTAATTCCTCAATTGTATGGTAACAACAACACCCAAAAAAGGTAATTTGTTAATCGCCGAACCTACCATATTTGGCGATGTTTCTTTTAACAGATCCATTATTTTATTAGCAGACCATTCTTCTGAAGGCTCTATTGGTTTTATTTTAAATAAACCCTTGGATTATACCATTAACGATTTGGTTCCTGAAGTAGAAGCTACTTTTAAGGTTTATAACGGAGGCCCCGTAGAACAAGATAATCTATATTTCATTCATAAAATTCCGCACTTAATACCTAATAGTATTGAAATTTCTTTAGGTATTTATTGGGGAGGCGATTTTAATAATGTTGCAGAACTTATTGCAAAAAAAATTATTAGTGAAAACGATATTAAATTCTTTTTGGGATATTCAGGATGGAATGCGAATCAACTTGAAAACGAATTAAAATCTAATTCCTGGGTAGTTACTGAGAATGTTTATAAAAACGGTATCATTGAAAAAAATTACGAAACGTTTTGGAAAGAAAAAATGTTAGAGTTTGGAGATGAGTACAGTATTTGGAGCAACGCACCCGAAAACCCTAACTATAATTAACTTAAGCGTAATTTCACATTTAATTTTTCAAGAATTGTTTTTGATACTTCTGTGTTAAATAATTTTTTACGGTATTTTGTTATTGGTTGAATCCCTACAATGACATTGGTTATAAAAATTTCATCGGCTTTTTGAAGTTCGAAGGGTGAAACCGATTCTTCAACCAATTCATATTCTGAAACGGTTTTTAAAACCTCAATAATCTGTTTGCGCATAACGCCTTTTAAACAACCATCACTAACAGGTGGTGTTTTAATAACATTACCTTTTACAACAAAAATATTACCATTAAGTGCCTCAATAACATGTTTGTTAGTGTTCAAAACAAAACAATTATTCAACTTATTTTCTTCAGCATAAATACTTCCCACCACATTAAGGGCTTTATTATTGGTCTTTAGGGTAGATAATAAGCTTGGTGACACATAATAATCTTTAAACAAATCTACTTCATAAAACCCATTTTGAAACACATAAAAATCGTCTTCAATCTGTTTTACTGAAATTATAAAACTAATATCGTTGGTGTTTGGTAAATACAAACCACCTTCATTTCTATGAACTAACAATTTAACTCTTGCCGAAGCAGTTTCTAAATTCGCTTCTTTTATTGTGTTTATAATTTGATCTTCAAGAAATTCCATGGTAAAATTCATGGGAATCTCCATACGCATAATACGCATCGAAGCCATGAGCCTGAAATAATGGTCTTCCCAAAATAACAATTTTCCATGAGATGTTTTTATAGTTTCAAAAAGCGCATCGCCATAGGCATACCCTCTATTTTGAATAGATAATAATTGTTCTTCCGCAGTAATAGTTCCGTTAAAATTAGTCATAAAAAAAAATCCCGTTCACTTTAATTTTGTAAACGGGACAAATATAATTTAAATTAATTATTTTTAGAATTAAGCCGAACCTAATACTTGTTTTAAACTAGAAATTTGGTTTTCCCATAGCATTTTAGACTCTTCAACTTCGTCTTCTTCAGCAAAATCGGTTACTATTAACGATACATCTTTGGTTATTTCATCCACTTGAATTTTAATTTCAAAATAAGAGGTTAAGTCTTCCTCGTCAGTTAGCCATCTAAATTTAATGCGCTCGCCTGTTTTTTTACTTATCAATTTTGCCTTTTCTTCGCTATCGTCCCAAATAAAAGTAAATAACTCACCTCTAGAATTCACATTATCAGAAAACCACTCCGATAAACCAGAAGGTGTTGATATATATTGATAGATTAATTGAGGTGAAGCTTGTATAGTAAATTCAATTTCAAATTTAATTTTTTCGTCCATATGTACTGTGAAAATTTTAAGTTCCCAATATATACATTAATTAATAAGTACCGTAATTATTTTTAATAATAATTTACTTAAGTAATGTTTGCAGACAATAATATTGTTTTTATATTTGCAGCCTTAAATTAGGCGAGGTAGCTCAGTTGGTTAGAGCGTCGGATTCATAACCCGGAGGTCGGGGGATCGTGCCCCCCTCTCGCTACAAATCAAAATCAGTTCAAAAACAACGGTTTAGTTCACTCTAAACCGTTTTTTTATGCATGATATTCATGAATTAATTATCTTAGACGTTCAAAATGAACACGATTTAGAACACGATTTGGAACACAAGCCCCTTTTTTCAAAACCCAAGATCTATGATGCCGACGGCGATTTAAGTAAATGCTGGTAGGTGTATTTTTCTTGTTTAGATCCTAAAACCAATAACGACTATGGATTGATAAATGATTTTATTCAACTTTTCTTTTTCTGCTTTTAACTCACTATCCCTAAATTTTAATTCAATATCCTGCGCTTCTCTTTCCTTTTTAAAATAATTATACTTAACAAATGAATACTTGTTTTCATTGATTTGTTTTGCCATTGCAATACTATCAGAAAGAAATTTATATTCCTTAATATTTCTATTGCCTTCAATCTCTATAAGAAAAGAAAGTGCTTCTAAGCGTTCCAGAGAATTATTGGTTTTTAAACTAATGGCATAAGCTAGCTGTGCATATTTTTTTAGATTTTAAATGTCGTTTCTGTCTTTGTAGTATTCTGCTAATGCTATATAACTTGAGTATAATCCTTGTATATCGTTTTTTGTTTTCTAAACTCTAAAGCTTCTAACAGGTTAGGCAAAGCTTCCGGTAATTTCAATTTCCCTTCTACAAAACCAAGGATATTTAACGCTCTAGCTAGTTGCAAGGTGTTCTTTATTTTTAGGCTATTCCCATAAACTATTTGAAACTATTTTTAAGCCAGCGTGTAGCTTTTTTAAATGTATTCGCTTTGTTGTTATGGATGATATTGACATAACTCAGCCTTTTGGTAGATTACAATAATTACCCAATTCGTTATAAATGATTTCCAAATGGTTATACAGCCCAATTTTGGCATCAAGTGTTTGTTCCGATTCTTTTAGAGCGTCCACAATTGTAATCGCTTCAACTGCGGTGGCTTCACTTTCATGTAATAGATCCAAATTATATTGAATGCTCGACATAAACCTTAAATCCCTAATAATTTCTAAGGAATCCTTGAATTTTAAATTCAGTGCTTTATGTTCTTGGTAATACGTAATAGCATTTAATAAGCCTTCACTAAGTCTGCTATAATCGGCCAGCTTTCTATAAGCCGATAGCAGTTTAATAGAGTCCTTGGTTTTTTGACTTTCCGTTAAAAGTATTTTTGCTGTTGAAATGGCATTCTTGAAATCTCCTGTTTTTGAATACAAATAGCTCTTTCTATCTAACCCGTTTTTTGCAGTTTAATATATAGTAAGTGTTGTTGTTGTTTTATTGCTAGATCAAGCAATTTACTGGTATACTTTAAGTTTTGTTTGTGATTTTGGGAGGTGTCTTCACTTAGTTCATGATAACAACTTAAGCTATCTGTCGCTTTTTGAGCCTTTACCCTATTCCAACCAAAAATAGTTAAAGCTAAGAATAAAAAAAAAGAGGAATGATGATTTATGTCTTTCATCCCTCCAAATTAACAACTAATTTTTAGTTAAAATAAATATTAATTATTGTCTTCATATTTAATCTTCAGGATGTAAAATTTCTCCATTTATTACCAGTTGTAGATTGTTATTCTATGGACAATATTTTCTGCTTTTAAAAAAAGCAGGATTTCAATTAAAACAATTCCTAATACCACTCAGATATTAAAATTTTGAATTGGACATGTTCAATGTAAAAACCTAATCATTGAGTTCTATTCTTAATTAAAGTTTTTGAACCATTTTCACTATTTAAAAAGCTCTTATGGGTTAACTTTAATCTTTGTAGCGTTGTTTTTCTATACGTTTCCAAAGGTTTTCGTTTGTAACCCATTCCACTTAACAAAAAACCATTATTTGTAAAAAAAAAAGATAAAGTCCCCAAACGTTACAGCAAACCTTTCAAATTTTTACTTAAATTGGTGTACGCATATTTATGAATAAGTTATTATGAAAAGTCACTATAACATTATTATTGCTGGTGCTGGGGGAATTGCAGAAGCAGCTGGACTCATTTTGGCTGAATGGAGTTCAGTAACACCTACAATCTATATTGGGAATCGCACCCTTTCAAAAGCTCAAAAAGTGGCAAATTGGATTATGAATGGCACTACCAAACCTTGTAATGTAATTGCTTTCCATCTAGATCCATCAAATATTACCAACGAAGTCACTTCCATTTTAAAAAATGGGGATGGCCTACTTGATTGCCTACCTGGTAGTTTAGCTCCAATCATGGCGAGACATGCAAAAAATAATAAACTCTATTATGCAAACCTTACTGAATATGTCTCAGAAACAAACCAAATAATAGAAATGGCTAAAAACGCCAAAACAGGGTTCGTTCTGCAAACAGGCTTAGCTCCTGGTTACATTAATCTACTGGCTAATTTTATGTTTCAGGAATTTTGCAAGCAACATGAGGTTGAACAGGTAAAAACGCTGGAATTTAAAGTAGGCGCACTAACCAATCATGCTGTAGCTCCACATTTTTATGGTTTTACTTGGAGTCCTGTTGGTGTGGCAACTGAATATTTAAGGGACTGCATCGCTATTCGTGATTTTAAAAAAACAAAGCTTTCTGCTCTATCCGAAAGAGCCCTTATTATAATTAATGGGATTACCTATGAAGAAGACCTTACCTCTGGTGGAGCAGCAGATCTTCCTGATGCCCTAAGTGGCAAAGTTCAACATTTGGATTATAAAACACTACGGCACCAAGGCCATTATGGTTGGGTCGAAAAACAGTTAAAAGGTTTAAATAATACCAAAGACCCCATTTCTGGTTTACAAAAAATTATGCGAGATGAAATTCCACATATCGAAGACGACCAAGTTGTAATCTATGCAGCTGTAGAAGGTAAAGACACTAATGGTATAGCACGCAGACAGGAAATTGCCAAACATATTCTGCCAAAACAAGTTGGAAAACATAAACTTCGAGCTATTCAAACAACAACCGCCGCCCCATTAGTACAAGCTATTCAATGGCTATTGGAAACAAAACCACAAGGCATTCTACTCCAAAGTCAACTAAATGCCAAGACTTTTTTAAATGGAGCGTTTGTAGCACCTATTTATGGGAAGGTTTAGTAAGCCATAAGAAAACAGCCTGTAAATAATTATACCTAAAAGGATGTATTAGAAAATAAATTAAATGAGTTGTTTAATTATATTGCCGTTTAGTCTTTGCTAAATCGTTTTTCGTGTCTAGATCAAAGAAATTACTATTTTTATTAATATTATAATTACCTAAAAATGCCATGAAAACTACCATAATCCGTTTTTTATTACTTGCTTTAAGCTTTTCTATTATTTCTAATACTAATGTACTATCACAGGCTTTACCCAAAATTATTGGAGATAAAGCAACAATTAAACAGAACTATTTACCAGATTATAGTTTTGCAGGATATCATAACGGTGAATTACAAATACTAAATAAGGATGCCCATATCATTTTAGCTATCGATTATGGTGCTATTCCTAATGATGGACTAGACGATTCAAAAGCTTTAATAAATGCTATTGAAGCTACTAATGATATAAAAGGGAATGTGGTATTGCAACTACCCGCTGGCAAATTAATTTTAAGTGATATTTTATATATTAAACGAAGCCATTTTGTGTTAAGAGGAAGCGGTGTTGGTAATGCTGGTACTGAAATTTTTTGTCCACGCCCAATGATGTATTTAGATAACCCAGAACAATTAAAAGAATTAAGGGAATATTTAATTGAGTTTGATAAACGGGAAATTCAAAAAAACAACAATATCGATTTGCCTTTTTCACAATATACCTGGTCTGGTGGTATGATTTGGACTCAAGTTCCTGGTGAACGTGTTAAGTCCTATTTAAGAAAATATGACCAACCCTCGCGAGTTTTAGCAAAAGTAAAGCAAGGTAATAGAGGAGAACATGTTATGACTGTTTCAAATATAAACGGACTTAAAGTTGGGGATATAGTGCAATTAGAGCTTTTTAATACCGAAGGAGAGAAAGGAAGTATGATACAGGATTTGTATAAAAATAGTAACGTAAAAATTGGCTCACATCACTGGGAATTTCCAGATATGGCAATTGTAAAACAACAAGTTGAAATAACAAAAATTACAAATAATAAAATCACAATTAATTCACCATTAACTATTTCAATAAAACCAAGCTATAATGCACAATTAGTAGAATGGAAACATTTAGATGAGGTTGGAATTGAACAGTTAAGAATAACATTTCCGAACGCTCCAAGAATTGCACATCATGTAGAACCGGGTTATAATGGTATTTATTTAACACGCGTATTTAACAGCTGGGTTAGAGATGTGGTAATTAGTAATGCCGATAGCGGAATATTATCTGAAGAAATAGCGAATGTTACAATTAAGGATATTGTTACAGAAGGCACCGAAATGGCTCATTACACAGTTGCTATTTCGGGTTCATATAATGTTTTGGTTAAAAACTTAAAGGTGTACAATAAAGCTTTTCATTCTTTAAGCTTCAATACATTATCTACCAAAAATGTATATCAAAACTGCGAAGTTTTTAATAGCCCTTTACTAGATCAGCATTCGGGTGCTAACCACCAGAATTTGTTTGATAATGTTAAAGTTCATATTAATCCAAATGAGGATAATACCTATCCCTTATTTACAGGTGGTGGTGCTAGCTATTGGAAACCTAGCCATGGCGCCTATAGTACCTTTTGGAATTTGAATGTTCATGTTTTAAATAAACAAGATTCTAAAAAACCTATAATTTTAGATGGAATGAAGGGCGATGGGCCATATGCTTACATTGTTGGTGTAAATGGAAATAATACTTTTAAAATAGATTATGGTCCCCATTCTTATAAAGAAAACATAAATGAATCTTTGGATGAGGTTCCTTCATTATATGACTATCAATTAAAAAAACGTATGGAATAGTTTTTTTTTTTTTAATATTAGTCGGTTGTGTTTTGCATAAAATCTGGAAACCCACTTTCTGTCCACTCTACAACACGGGCGCGAGTTGCACGATTTTTATCTGATAATTCATGACCCTGTATTTCCTTATAGTCTCGTGTATGGTATATCATTATGGTTGTTTTTCCATCTTCAGTTGTGGTAAATGAATTATGACCGGGACCATATCTTTTTAAATCTTCATTCGTATAAAAAACAGGTCCTGGAGATTTATGCCAATTGGAAGCATCTAACAAATCTGCTTCTTCATCAACCCATAACAAACCCATACAATAATTGTGGTTAGTAGCACTGGCAGAATAAGTTACAAATATTTTTCCGTTTTTCATAATCATCGCAGGTCCTTCATTCACATTATATTTCATCTTTTCCCAACTAAAATCTGGTTCTGTTAAAATTACTTCTGGCCCTACAAGTGTGGTTGGGTTTTTCATTTCAGATAATACTAAAGCAGTTCCGTGTTTTCCACCCCGTACATTTTGTGCCCATATAAGGTATCGCTTATCTTTATGTACAAAAGTTGTTGCATCTAACGAAAAAGATTCTCTTTGAGTTTTTATTTGCCCTTCTTCTATCCATTCTCCTTGCATAGGATCTTCCGATGAATTTGAAAGTACCCACATTCTTATGTTCCAAATATTTTCAGCTTCACCTGCTGCAAAATATATATACCAAATCCCATCTATCCTATGTAATTCTGGTGCCCAAATATGATGCCCCATAGTACCTTGCTTGTGTTTATGCCAAACTTCTTTTTCTTTGGCTTCTTTTAAACCGTTTATACTAGTAGCCTTTCGTATAACTATACGATCATACTCAGGAACTGTAGCTATTAAATAATATACGCCATCATCTGTTTTATGCACCCAAGGATCGGCACGTTGTTCTGCTATTGGGTTATTAAACTCTAATGGTTGTGAATAGCTTTGGAATGGATGAACCATAGCCATTATAAGTACAGTAAAAATTCTAAATAACTTCATACGTTTTTTTGTTTTTATCAACCTTTTTTAAAATCTTGCTTTTCTATTATTGCACCATCATTAAAATTGGATGTTATTTTCTATGCCTCCTTTTATTTTAATAGTAACCGTGCCATTACCTGAACTTGTAATTTTTTTTATTGGTAGTAATTCATTTTTCTTCCATGTTTCTCCAGACCTTTTCCAAAGCATTAAAATTGCATACACAGATGCTTCTTTCCCATTTGAAATTTCATTACTAGAAACATTAATCACACTACTTTCCTCACTTTCTGGATGCAACCCTTTTGCTTTTACAATTTCTGCTTTATCCCATCCTAACAATGGCACCATGGCCAATTGGTATTTGCCGTTATCTATAATTGTTACATCGTACCCTTTTACCTTTCTTTTAATTGTAACGATTTCTTTGTCTAATTTTGGCAACGCATAATGTCCTAACCGTAAAGAAACAGGTTTTGTACTATTTTTTTTATCTATTCTTAAAATGCCGTTGGATAAAGGCATATCTGCCAAACTAAACTTAATATTTTCATCGGTTTCTAAAACAACATCCCTGTAATAAATACCATTTTCAAACTTTTTAAAAGTGTACAATCTAAATGCTTCCCACTTATTATTTTTATTTTCAACCACATAATTCATGGCTACTTCGCCGTTTTCTCCATCGGCTTGCCAAGGAAACGCACTGTTATATGATAGCCTATTATAATTTTCGGTAGAACGGAATTTTTGCCAATCGTCTTTCACTTTTTCATGACACCAAGCACGTATTTCTGATGCTCCAATGTTTGGATAATCAGTAATCAAAATTTCTGAATCTCCTTGATATTTATTATAAACTGTATCTTTTTGAAATTCGCTTTCCCATGCTCCATTATTTTCTTTGGCTGTCCAAAAAGGGTTATTATCTGGAACAAGCAATCCTAAAAATGCCTTTCCCATCCAATACACGCTTCCTCTGCAACTATAATTTTGTACCGCAGGCTCGAAAACACCATAAAAACCTAAAGTTGGTACATTATCTTTTATGAAATCTGGATGTGTAAAAAATTGCTTAATAACGCCTGATGCTATTCGACGCATCCATCCAAAATTTATATTTGAATTGTTTTCGAACCCCATTAATGGAAACGGGATAATTGATCCTATTCTATAACTAATGCTTCGTCCATACATTATCATTTCCCCATTTTTGCTAAACATATATGGGTAATTATCTTTTAAACCACTGAAATTTTCTTTGAATTTTGAGGCTATTTCTGGGTAGTATTTATTCCCAAAATATTCAGACCATATCATGCCATACATTTGAAATGCCCACATGCTATAATAATCGTATGCAGGACTATCATTATACCAACCATTACCCCTATAATGTTTTAATGATTTTTCTAAATATTCAACCAACAAATTTTCATTAACAGTATAGCCCTGATCTTTAAAAAAACTTAATACGAAAATGTTGAAAAATTTCCAGTTAGAATCTACCGTAGGCCCATCACCATAACTTAACATGGTTTTAGCCAATGCATCTTTTTGATATTGAGGTAATGGTTCCCATATCACTTCTGGATTGATTAACATCGATAAAGCTAAAGCACCAAATTCTACTAAATTTTGATTTGCACCTCCATTTTTTGCTCTGGGAACAATATAGGACTCACTTATTAAATCTATTAATTTACCTATTTGATACCGGTAATAATCGGCAACTTTTATATTGTTAATAACCAACTCTGGATTCTCTTTTAAAAGTGGTGCTGCTACAAACAACGTTCTACATAAACCTTCTAATTTTTCGGTAGGAACACGACTTTCATCATGCGGATAACTCTTTCCGGGTTGTTTAGGAAATTTCATCGGGTCGTCTAAACTGTTAACATATCCAAACGCGCCTTCAAGCAAATACATCGCAGCATCTTTCCAGTGTTGCTTGGTCATACCTGTATGTGGACTTAATTTATAATCAGGGTTTACTATTTGAAAAATATCTTCAGTATTTTGTTTTTGTTGAGAAAATACTGAAAAGCTGCATGATATAGATAGTAGTATAAATATTTTTAAGCATTTCATATGAAAAAATCTATATTTTTATTAAATATTAAGGTTTGTGAATTTTTCCAACAACTAGTTTGTCACCAGATAAATCAACCTCAAATATATGAGGAATTCTAATGTTTCTTTCTGCAACTTTTTTATGGCTGTGAATTGCCATAAGCGTTTTTCCTTCAAATGTTTTAAACAACATACCATGACCAAAATTTGCAGGTGTAATAAGCTCTTTTTCATGAATCCATGGACCATCTAACGTACCACTTTCAGAATACGCTACTCCCTGTACATAAATATCAAATTGCCAACTTGTCCAAATCATTCCTAATCGATTAGTGCCTGTACGAAATAAAAAAGGACCATCAGTAACTTTATGAGCTACAATATTTCCGTTTTCATTTTTGTCTTTACTCCATGGCGAATCACTTGCCTTAAAAAGCAATTTCCCTTCTCCCACAGAGCCACTTAAATCGGGTTTTAATTCAATTTTTTCAATTGTACCATTACCATTTTGTAACCACTCATAACAATACACCATATATGGTTTATTATTAGTATCTATCCAAAAAGTACCATCAAGAGTTGGTTTATCTGCTGGTAAATAGATCTCATCTTTCATTGGAATATACGAACCATCTGGTGTATTGCTCACTAAAATATGACTTGCACGACGGTCAATTATATTATCTGAAACCGTATCAATCTTTATGTTCTTATTGGTGAATGTGGCGAAATAATAATATTTGTTTTTGTATTGATGAAGTTCTGCTGCCCAAATCATGGGGTTTTCTCCCATCCATGATTTTGGGTTTGTTTTAGCCACCACGTAAGGGCCTTCCCAAAATTTAAGATCCTTACTTTTCCAAAGTTTTCCACCAGTACCAGTCATATAATACATTTGCGTCTTTATGTCTGTTAAAATGTAGGGGTCACTTAACCTTATAGAATCTAAAGGTATATTCTTTTTAATATTTCCTTTTTGCCCAATGCAAAGTGTAATCCACAAAAAGCTGACAAATACCGAGAAATAACGATGTGGTTTAACTATCATTCTTTATATTTTTTAGTTATTGACCCATCAATTTAAGTTGGTATGAATACGTGTATTTTTTATCATGCAATCTATACTGTTTATGTGGGTATGCACCCCAACTGGTATCTCCACCTACTCCTCTTTGTTTTAAATCGATATGCAGGTATATTTTATCTTTTTCTACAATAATATCCGTGGGATGTGTTTGCGATTTAGTGTCACCGCCATCTAAAGTTTCAGTAGCCATATTTAAAGCACTAAAGCCTAATGGTTGTTCTCCAATAATTTCCAAACCGCTGTTATTTTTATCTTTTAAAGTTAACCAACGCACATCGGTTTTATAGCCAGCTTCTTGTGGGCGAATGTATGTCCATGTATATTGATTTTCAACTTTATCATTGTAAACCCCCATAAATGAAGCGGTATTTCTATCGGAATAATTTTCCCAAGGACCACGACCATAATATGCTAAATCATCAAAACTGCCATCTACCACCATTCGCATACCAAAACGTGGTAACTCGGGCAATTCTTTATCTCCCATATCCATACTTGCAGTGATTTTTATAGAACCATCATTTTGAATCAAGTAATCTACTATATATGGAATATCTAATTCTGAAATAATAAACTCCACTTTAATTAGAACTCCTTCCTTTGTTTTCTTACCAACCGTAACATTTTCAACTTTAATATTTTTATGAGCGTTTTTCCATTTTCCTAAACGTTCCGGCATTTTATTACCGTAATCGTTATCGGTTGGTGCGCGCCAAAAATAAGGTTCAGGAAAGTTTAAAATAATTTCAGAACCATCTTTAACCGAAGCATATTTTTTGAATTTACCTGTTGCTAAATCAAATTCTCCTTTAACGACATTATTCGAAAATGAAAGTACCTTATCCTTAATTTTGAATACAATGTTACCATCATTAAATTCTCTTGAATCAAAATAAGTTGAGCTACCTAACGCAAACTGCTCGCGAGCCACTTCATGATTTTCGGGAATAATTTTAGTCGCATTTTTGGTAAATGCATAAACCTCTAGATAATGGTCTTTATTACTTTCTAAAATAGGTAGTTCTAAAACAATATCTTTACTTTCATTTGGTTCTGCTGAAATTTGAAACGTTTTTTCTTTAACAACCTGACCATTTACCTTTAAAATCCATTTAAAATTATATTGACTTAAATTGGTAAAATTGTAACGATTTAAAACTACTAGCCTATTATTTTCTATTAACTCAAACTGAATATCCTGATATACTTTTTTTACTTCAAAAAGTCCCGGATGTAGAATCCTATCTGCTGTAACCAAACCGTTAGCACAAAAGTTCTGATCGTGTTGCAAGTTTTCGCCACCTAAATCGCCACCATACGCCCAAAACATCCTACCATCTGCTGTTTCAGTTTTTAAGCCTTGGTCTACCCAATCCCAAATAAAACCACCTTGCATTTTTTTGTTTGTGCTTATAATATCAAAATATTCCTGAAAATTACCGTTACTATTCCCCATAGCATGCGAGTATTCACACATAATATATGGTCTTGTTTTTTCTGGATTTTCGGCATATTCTTTCATTTTATCCATACTTGGATACATGGGTGCAACAATATCAGTGTTACTATTTTCATCAGCTTGTTCAAAGGTTACAAAACGTGTTTTATCGCGCTCTTTCAGCCATTTATAGGCATCATAAAAAACAGGTCCGTTACCACATTCGTTACCCATAGACCAAAGAATAACTGACGTATGGTTTTTATTTTGTTCAAGCATTCTTTTAATCCTATCTAAATGTGCCGGTGCCCACTCTGGTAAATAGGCCGGATGCTTACTTTTGTCAAAGTTTCCTTGTTTTTCTGCACCCATTGCATGCGTTTCAATATTGGCTTCATCTACAACGTACATTCCGTATTCATCACACAAGGTGTACAAATACGGGTCGTGCGGGTAATGGCTCATTCTTATGGCATTGATGTTATTTTGCTTCATCAACTTAATATCTTCCAACATGGTTTCCCTATCTGGTGCGTGTCCTTTAACCCCATGATGTTCGTGCAGGTTCACCCCATTTACCATTAAAGGCTGCCCATTGACCATGAGTTGTGAATCTTTAATTTCAACCTTTCTAAAGCCAATCATTTTTGAAATAACTTGAGATGCTTTTTTATCGGATAATTTTAATACATATTGGTATAAATTTGGCGTTTCAGCACTCCATTTTAAAACATCTTCTATGGTGGCAGAAAAACTAATTTTATTAGTTGAAGCATTTATTTTCTTTTCTTCGGAATACACGACCTTACCATGAGCATCTAAAAGGCTGATTGAAACTGATTTATTTTTTGAAGATTTGGCTTCAAATTTCCTTAAATCGACATCTACCTTGAAAGTTCCATTTTTATAAGCATCATCTAAACTAGCTTCAACAAAATAATCCCAAATAGTAGTTTTTGGCATTGCTTGTAAATACACATCACGTTCTATACCACTTAAACGCCAAAAATCTTGGTCTTCTATATAACTACCATCATGCCAACGAAAAACTTGAACTGCCAGTAAATTTTGTCCGCTTTTTATAAGCTTAGTAATGTTAAATTCCGCAGCCGTTTTTGAAGCTTTCGTCATTCCAACCTCATTTCCATTTACAAATATTCTAGCATAACCTGATATGGAACCGAAATTCAATACTATTTCTTTATCAATCCAATCATCAGAAATTGAAAAAAGCTTTCTATAGCTGCCAACAGGGTTATAACCGCCATCTATATATGGAGGGTTTTTAGGAAACGGATAAATAATATTGGTATATATAGGAATATCAAAACCTTGCAATTCCCAATTTGAAGGTACATTAATGGTACTCCAATTAGAATCATCTAAGTTGACATTATAAAAATTTAAAGGTCTACTTGCTGGTTGTTTTACTAAACTAAATTTCCATGCCCCATTTAAACTTTTATAGAATTTAGAATTTTCGGGAATATCCGTAAGTGCAGAAACTTCATTTTCATATAAAATAAAAGATGCTCTCCCTGTTTCTTTATTGCGATCTACAACCGTTGGGTTTTCCCATTCATTGGGTTTATTTTGTGCAAAACTAACACTAAAAAAAACTAATAATATCTGTGCAAAAATTAAATAACGCATTATATATATTGTGATTTTAATTATCCTATTAAAGTGTGTTTATAAATCTTTTTAAATAGGTTTTATTTATTTAAAGTTATTCCTTCATGTGTGGGTTTCACCTGTTTTATTGAGCCGTCTGTTTGAAATTCCACTTTATCAATACAAACTTCACGATTATAACCTGCTGAACGTCCCATTTTAATACCGTTTGGATAATCGAACCGATGATAAACAATATACCATTCATCTTTACCTGGTATTTGTAATATTGAATGATGTCCAGTTCCCAGTATTCCTAATTCCTTATCCTTGGCAATCAACAAATTATCATTAGGTATTGTGAATTCTCCGAGTGGCGATGTTGATGTTGCGTAACGTACTCTATAATCTTCACTTCGAGTATCATTTTCAGACCAAGTAAAATAATAAACGCCATTTCTATAAAATATGTTTGCACCTTCTCGAAACGTATTGTCTGGTTTCAAAATGGTTAATGTTTCGGTTTTAATAGAAGTCATATCATCGTTTAATTCGGCACCAGCCATAAAACCATTACCCCAATAAAGGTAACTTTTACCTGTTTTCGGATCGGTAAACACATCGGGATCAATAACTTGTCCGCGTGTAATCCCTTCTGGATGTTTATCAATTAAAGGTTTCCCTAAATCAATAAATGGCCCTGTTGGATTGTTAGACACCGCCACACCAATTTTTTGTGCAGCAGTGAAATAATAGAAATATTTATAGTCTCCGTTAATCTTCTTTTCTTCAATACACGGTGCCCAAGCATTTCTATCTGCCCAAGTAACATCTTTTCCTAATTGCAAAATAACTCCTTCATCGTTCCAATCTATAAGATTTTCAGATGAAAATGATTTAAAATAAGTTCCTGACCAATTTGTAAAACCATCACTAGTTGGGTATAGATAATATTTACCAGTTTTATTTGAGAAAAGTATATCAGGGTCGGCATAGTAACCTTCCAAAATTGGATTGTTGTTAATTTGCGGAAAACCAACTGGCCTACCCCATTTATTTAACAATGTTTTTAGTTCGCTGCGGGTAATAGCCATGATTGTGCCATGTCGAGGTTTAAAATTTAGATTAACCACACTATCAATTGCTGTAAATGTTTCTAAATCGGTACTTAGGCTAAATTGAAAACCATGTGCTTTGAATAAGTCGTACATCATGATATAGGTGTCTGAATTATTCATTTTAAACACTCCAGAACCTTCTACATCCTCCTTGGTAGGTTGAAGGTAACGTTCTTTTTCATTCCAATTTCCAGAAGTTAAATACTTTGCTGTAGCTACTTTGATGCCAGATCCATCTTTATCTCCCGTTTTACGAAATAAATAATAAAGACTGTCTTTTTTGATGATATCGCCATCTATACAAAAATTGCCTGATTTTGGTATAAACAGTGGTTTGGGCTCGCCTTCAATGTCTGTAAAATCAGCATTGGCGTAGGTATAATAAATAATATCATTTTTGTTTCCATATTTCATAGACCAATAAATCATATACTTGCCAGTTTCAGCATCAAAAATAGTTTGAGGTGCCCAAACACGTAACAAATTGTCTTGCCCTTTATACTTTTTTTGAATGTTTACAACGCTAGATGTCCAGTTTATTAAGTCGGTTGACTTTAAAAGAACCATGGCCCTATTAGAATCCCAACCTTTTGAAGCAACCATATCGGTAACCACCATGTAAAAGGTTTTACCATCTTCACCTCGCAAAATATGAGGATCTCGAACCCCACCAGAAGAACTTATACTTTTTGCGTCGATAACTGGTTTGTTTTCGTTAAGTGCCATATAGTTGTACCCATCAGTACTCACGGCAAATCGTATGGCTTCATCACCTCTATTATTACCCGTAAAATATGTGAAAAGGTAAGCCGTTTTATCTTTTTCGGCCAATGGTGGTGGTGTTTGAGAACTTATTTTTTCAGTAAAAAAGCACGAGATAAGTATGATAATAAATGTATTTTTCATTTTGTCAATGTCTATTTAAAATTGGTTGTTAATTTTTAATAAAACTATTTAAGGGGGAAATCAAAATCTTTAAAACCCATCTAAAAATCGATGCATTTCTGATGCTGCCAATAAAAAAGCGCCAACGCCAAAATCGGCAGTAGATTTAACATCTACTACTTGACCTGGTATGGCTTTTTCACCTATAGGTTGTACATAGCCTACAGCACCGTTTTCTTGCAAAGCAACTTCGGTTAAATATTTCCAAGATTTATTAACTACCGGCAAATAAGCTTGCTTATCTAAAATTCCATTATTAATGCCCCATAAAAAGCCATAAGTAAAAAACGCTGTTCCACTGGTTTCTGGCCCAGGTGCGTGTTCTGCATCTAAAATACTGCGTGTCCAGTAGCCTTCTACTTGTTGTGCTTTGGCCAAGGCTTTTGCCATATCTTTAAATCTGGCAATGTATTTTTGCTTTTGCTCAGAATCTGGTAAATCTTGAATAATTTTAGCGTAGCCTGCAAAAACCCAACCATCACCACGTGCCCAAAAATCTTTTTTACCATGGGCACTTTTATGTTTAGGGTAAACGTATTTAGCATCTCGATAATAAAGTTTTGCTTCTTCATCGTACATAATACTATCAGCATAAGTTAAATACTCATTTAACTTATCTAAATAAAGTTCATTGCCTGTAACATTATATAGTTTGGTCATTACCGGCATCACCATGTACAAACCATCTGCCCACCACCAATAATCGGTTTGTGGTGTACTCATTTCATATTCCATAACCTCTCGTGCACGAGCAATTTTAGAATCATCATTTTTTCCTGTGAAATTATAAAGGTCTATATATGTTTGAAAACAAATTTGCCAATCGCCGAACAGCACATGCTTGTCAGTTTCTCCATAATTATACTTCCATTCTGATTTGTTTTGAGATTTTGCACCCATCCATTCATTTTTATCTGCCCACGCTAACGAGTAGTTAAGATAGTCTTTATTTTGAGTTACTTTATAAGCTTCCATATTTCCTGTGTGGTACGCGGAAACATGCCAAAATGCATTTCCTGAATTTGGATGGGTTTCTTGCCAATATTTATTCACTTTATGAATTATTGAAATAACGTCTTTCTTTGATTGATTTATTGCATTTTTTTTTACAATACTGCCACAGCTAACAAAAATCAATACTATTAGGGTTATAGTTGAAAAAAGTAATGGTTTTAAATTCATGGTTTTATTTCGTTTTATGTAAACATTAACTTATTACTCGCCTATTCAATTAATTTATTGAGGTTTTCCACCTTTAAGATTCTTACTTCTGAAGCTTTCTCTTTAGCCACGCCTTCACCATCAATTTGAGTTACGTTTTGTAAAAAAATATGGAGTTCTTTTTGGCTTTTCCATAGAACTATATCATAATTTGGTTCCCATTGCCCTATCTCATTTTTACTTAAATCAACAACCTTCCAAGGTAATTCATCATTTAAAAATGAATAGGCTAAAGACACTTTATTACCTCTTTCTTCATCTCGAAAAAGTATGAAAACCAAAGTTCGTATATTAGTATCATCAATTAAAATATCCGGACGTGCGATAGGGATTTTTTTGGTACCACCACCACCTAATAAAAAGGACGTTTTTCTAAAACCTGTATTTGACTTCTTCCATTTATTAGATTCTAAATAAATAACTTGATATTGCGGAATAGTTGCTTCGTTGAAGTAGGTAGCTATATATGGATTACCGTTGCTATCGGTATCCATTGCTGTTTGATTGATTAAATTACTGTTTTGAGGAATTTTCCAAGCTATTTCAGCTGAAGCTAAGGTAATTGGCAGGTTATAGATTTCTCCATTAGATTTTTCCCAAGTTTTGCCACCGTCTTTAGAACGTGCATAGCATACATCGTGATTGGTTTCTACGCCCCATGTTTCTCTCCAAACCCAAGACATATGTATAATGCCAAAGGCATCTACACATGCTTGCCAATATGCACTTCGTTTATCTTCGCCATCAATAAGATTACTTTGTAATGGTGTCCATTTTTTTGTGTAAATGTCATAGGAATTAATTACCAGATTGCCTCTTCCAGATTCACCAGACCGGTAGAAAAAAACCAAATTTCCGTTAGGTAGATTATAAAATTCCGGATAAGTTACTTTATCCTCTTGCTCCCAGGTCATTAAGGTTTCTTCACCTAGTTCCAAACTTAAAGGTTCTTTACTTTTAGCATATCTTAATTTGGTATTATGATGGTCCCAACTTACATGTAAATACCCAGAACCATCAACAGCTATACTTATACTGTTATGAGCATCTTTAACATTTCCCTTATAGTTCGTTTTTAAAGTAGTCCAGTTGGAAGATTTAATGTTTCGCTTTCCTAAAATTAAATAGCCTTCTTGATTATAATACGCTGTAAATTGAAATTCTTTGTAAGCGGTTAGCGCGTTTTTTCTGAATTTTACCGTGTTTACGGAATTACCACTCCACCCATTACCTACAACTGTGTATGATGTGTTTTTGACACACGCTAAGAAACAAATGCTTAACAAAGCTAATAGTAAATAATTTTTAAAAAATAAAACTAATTTGTTTTTGTTCATTAATAAAAATCTAATTTTAATAAAAGTTTAAAAAGCTTGCTGTTGGTAATTAAACTTAATAAGTGTTAAAATTACATTTTAAAAACTAATTGTTCAAATATCTCCGTGAAAATTAATTCTCAAAGTCGAAATTTTAGCAAAAAAAGTTAGAAATGTTCTAGTTAAAAAAACTAAAGAATACCAGTAAAAACAACCTCTGTAATTGTGCCATTTATTTTATTAAAAATCTTTGAACAGTAAATCAATTTGATACGAAATATATACTACATTAGACCGCGTTTTTGTAAAACAATAAAGTGTTATGAAAACATGAAAAACGGTCTGCAACTTTAACAAGCTAAACTAAATTAAACATGTATATTCTTCTAGCTATTGCATTTATAATTGGCTATATTTTTATAGCTTTTGAACATCCTTTAAAAATAGACAAAGCAGCATCTGCCATTCTTACGGGCGTTATTTGTTGGGTTATTCTTGTTTTAGGGCAGGAAACTATTTTCCAAACAACACCCGAACCTCATTTTATTGATGAAGCTATCCTTCATCATTTAGGTGAAATATCTCAAATTTTATTTTTTCTATTGGGTGCTATGACTATTGTTGAGTTGATTGATACACATGGCGGATTTCACATTATTACTTCAAAAATTAAAACAGCTAATAGAATAAAATTATTATGGATTATTGGCGTTGTTACGTTTATATTATCGTCTGTTTTAGATAACTTAACAACTACCATTGTTATGGCAACATTACTTAAAAAACTGATGAAGGATAAAGAAGATGTTTGGTTTTTTGGAGGTATTGTAGTTATTGCAGCAAACGCGGGAGGCGCTTGGTCTCCTATTGGTGATGTTACCACTATTATGCTTTGGATTGGAGGGCAAGTAACGGCTCTTAATATTATTAAAGAAGTTTTGCTACCAAGTATTGTTTGCTTGATCGTCCCACTTTTTGTTTTGTCTTTTATAAAAAGAGGAGAAATTACAAAGTCCGCAAGTTTAGACAGTAATAACCATGAACAAATAACAAGTCCTTTTGAAGCTTCATTAATACTTTGGTTGGGAGTTGGTGGTTTGTTATTTGTTCCTGTTTTTAAAACACTTACGCACCTTCCCCCTTTTATGGGCATCCTTTTAAGCTTAGGGGTTTTATGGATAGTTACAGAAATTATTCACAAAAATAAAGCCACAGACCATCGACACAACTTATCGGTTGCACATGTGATACGTAAAGTAGACACCCCTAGCGTGCTATTCTTTTTAGGTATTCTTTTGGCTGTTGCCAGTTTACAAACGGGTGGTCATTTAATAGAAGTTGCTAAATTATTGAACGACACTTTTGGTAATATCTATATCATCAACATCATTATAGGTTTAATATCATCTATTGTAGATAATGTGCCGCTTGTTGCTGGCGCCATGGGTATGTATCCGTTATCATTATACCCACAAGACCATGAGTTCTGGGAGCTTTTAGCATATTGTGCTGGAACCGGAGGCAGTACACTAATTATTGGGTCGGCAGCAGGAGTTGCCATAATGGGTATTTTAAAAATAGACTTCTTATGGTATTTGAAAAAAATTAGCTGGTTGGCCATTATTGGCTATTTAGCAGGTGTTTTAACTTATTACCTTATAAACTTATAATTAACAAAAGACTCCCAATGGGAGCCTTTTGTTTTTTTTACGAAGTAATGACGTAAAAAAATGTTGACAATTACGTATTACTACTTTAGAAATTTTGTTAATAAAAATCTAACTTGGTTTATCTGTAAATATAAGTCATGGTAAAGGAATTCATATTCTAAATGTTCTATGTCATTCAAAAAAACATAAAAAAAACAAATAATTATATTTTTTATTATAATAATTCCAAAATTTATCATGGCACAAGATTATCTTACGGCGGATATCTTATCTAGAGTTTTCCATGTAAAATACAATACTTAAAGTGAGACGACTTTTCTTATAAATAAAGGTTCTGCTAACTATTTTGTAATTGCAAAACACATGTTACAAAATCCAAAATATGGAGAGAAAATAACAATTGAAATATATCAAGACAGTTTTGTGGGAAAAAATCAATGTGTGAAGTTTATTTTTATAAAACGAATAATATTGAGGTTGCCTTTATAAAGCTAGAAAGTTTAGACTT
Source organism: Mariniflexile soesokkakense (assembly GCF_039650365.1). NCBI lineage: Bacteria > Pseudomonadati > Bacteroidota > Flavobacteriia > Flavobacteriales > Flavobacteriaceae > Mariniflexile > Mariniflexile soesokkakense. The sequence continues at coordinate 394,677 of NZ_JAZHYP010000001.1, forward strand.
TGTTCAATCAGGAATTAGCTCAAAAAGTATTCAAACATATTAGGAGATGCGGGATGTTTTCTTGGATTTCTTATGGATCAAGCAGTAACTATAAAGAAAATACTAATGCTGGATTCCCTGTTTCTTTAGTTAAAAAAGCGGTATTTTCTGGAACAACAACTAATGATGGCGCTAAAACTTTATTATTAGATGGCCAAAATAATCCTGGTTTTACAGAGGACCAGTTCTATTTAAAGATAAATTGAAAAATGGCGATAATAAATATCAGTTAGTTGTAATTGTTTCTGCATACGTTAATCAACAAAATGAATTGATAATGCCATTCGGAAATTAAAATATCAAGAGTATTCAGGAATAATTGTTGCTATAGGGAAAAACTAATTGACGAAATTATTGAGAAAATAAAAACGCGTTAAAACAAACAGTATAAAATAATTGCTAGTTCAAGCCTACTTATAAAAATCCTGAAAATTTCCAAATAACAAAAAAATCCAGCTATTTGCTGGATTTTCAATATCTAACTAGGTGGTTTGTAAATTAGTTTACTACCAATCTAAACCCTTCACCATGTATGTTAAGTATTTCTACTTTTTCATCTAGTTTTAAGTATTTACGCAGTTTGGCAATGTACACATCCATACTACGTGAAGTAAAGTAATTATCGTCTCTCCAAATTTTGGTTAGGGCTAATTCACGAGGCATTAAATCGTTTTCATGTAAAGCCAATAAACGCAATAACTCATTTTCTTTAGGCGATAGCTTAACAGGCTCTTTGCCATCAAATTTCAAAAATCGTAGTTTAGAGTTTAAATCAAAACGTCCTATTTTAAATTCAAATTGTTTACTATCTGATATGGTTTCAGTGGCTTTGCGTTGAATGATAGCTTTAATTTTCATTAGCAAGACTTCACTATCAAACGGTTTGTTTAAATAATCGTCGGCACCTACTTTATAACCTTTTAAAACATCTTCTTTCATGGTTTTAGCCGTTAAGAAAACAATAGGCACATCTGTATTCTTTTCACGAATCTCTTTTGCTAGCGTGAAACCATCTTTATAGGGCATCATAACATCTAGAATACACAAATCGAAATCGTCTTTTTTGAATTTTTCGAATCCTTCCATACCGTTTTTCGCATGAACAACATCATAATCGTTCATCATTAAATAATCTTTAAGAACAATTCCAAAATTAGGATCGTCTTCAACTAGTAAAATTTTCTTTTTTTGCTCTTCCATTTTTATGATATTATTGGAAGCTTTATAATAAATGTGCTTCCTTTGTCTTTTTCACTTTCTACTGATACATGACCTTGATGGTCTTCTACAATTCTTTTTACATAGGCCAAACCTAAACCATGACCTTTAACATTATGAATGTTTCCTGTATGTTCTCTATAAAATTTTTCGAACACACGTTTGGCAGCTGCTTTACTCATGCCACTACCATAATCTTTTATTTTTAACAAAATATTGTTTCCAACATTTTCAGTATATACTTCTATTTTTGGTGCTTCTGGAGAATACTTAATGGCATTATCCAAAATGTTTACAATCACATTTGTAAAGTGGGTTTCGTTTGCTAAAATAGTCGATTTTGGTGCATCAAAAAATGTTTTTATATAACCTTGCCTGTCTTCAACCAGAAGTTCTACATGTGTAATAGCATCTTCAACTATGTCGTTCAAATCTAACCTATCCTTACTTATATTTAATTCGTTTTTCTCTAGTTTAGATATTCTTAATACGTTTTCGACTTGGGCGTGCATGCGTTTGTTTTCTTCTTTTATCATTGCCAAATAACGCACTACTTTTTCTTTATCGTCAATAACTTTTGGATTTTTTATAGCATCCAACGCCAAATTTATAGTAGCGATTGGCGTTTTAAACTCGTGTGTCATGTTATTAATGAAATCCGTTTTTATTTCTGCTATTTTACGTTGCTTTACTAATTGGTATAAAGCACTTCCATAAGCTAAAATAATAATGGAGGTAAAAATTATAGATAGTAAGATCATACCCATTATAGATGATAAAATAAACTTTTTATCATCTGAAAAACTTACCAAAAGCTTATAGGTGCTTTGGTTACTTTCGTTATAAAACATAAACACGCTAAACACCGATGCATCGTTATTCTCAAAATTATCGCTTCGTACCCTAGTAGCTAAATCATTACTATAAATGGCAAATTCAAAATCGATATTAATACTATCTTCTTTAAGCTTTTCAGATAATAACTTTTGGATTTCTTCTTTAGTTACACGTTTATGAATTGGTAAACGTGATGCTAAATCTTTATAAATATCCTCAAAAACAATTTCGTCGGTACTGGACATTTTATCTAAAAGCAACAACTTGTCGTTTGTGCTTAAATCTAAATCTAAACTAGACCCGCTATTTTGATAAATTTTTGTTTCGCGATTGTTTAAAATGCGCTTTACGTTAATGGTATCTAAACCTATGTCAAAGATCGATGAATTAAACTTATAATTTTCTTCTAAAGTACCACTTCTGTAAACTACAGTTTCTTTAGAGTCAAAATCTTCTTTAATAATATATAAATTTCTAATTGCCGCAGTATCAACCTTAACACCTTGAGAAATTAAATCTTGAAGTTTATATACATATTCTGAATACTCACGTTTTTCAATGGTATTGGAAACGTAATTTAATACCTTATTTACATTAAACCTAAATCGTTCCTTTTCGTTTTTTACAGAACCACTAATATAATAAGCTTGAACAAAAATAATCCCTATTAGAGATAAGCTCATTAATAGGATTAATAATACAAATATTTTTTTGCTCATTATTCAAAATTAACATTTTAACATTTAGTGCTAATGCCTTTTAACCTTACATTAACAAAAATGTTAAAATTTGAGTTTATTTGATAGATTTAAGAATTTTAAAGTGAATTTCTTCTACTTGATTTATAGTATTTTCAAGTTCAGTATTGGTTATTACATAATCTGAAAGCTTTATTTTTTCGTCATCAGACCATTGATTTTTCATAATGGCTTCCACTTTCTCTTCAGTTGTTTCATCTCGCTTTAACAAACGTTCTATACGTAGTTCCTTTGGTGCTGTAACGGTAATAACATAATCGCATTGTTTATAACCTCCGTTTTCAAACAAAATAGCGACTTCCTTTATTAGATAAGGGGCGTCTTGTTTTGACTGCCATTTTTTAAAATGAGCTGCCACCCGTGGATGTACAATAGCATTCATTTTTTGCAAATAGGATGTATCGTTGAAAATAATATTTGCTATAAAAGGTTTGTTTAACTGGTTGCCAACATACGTTTCCTTACCGAATAATTGAATTAGTTTTCGTTTAATAACTTTAGACCTATTCATAAGCTTTTTTGCTTCCTCATCGGCTATATACACAGGAATACCTAAGGTTGCAAACTGTTTTGCTACCGTAGTTTTACCACTTCCAATACCGCCTGTTAAACCTACTGTTATCATTCTATTATAATGAATTCTATACGTTGCTGCTTTATTTTTACATTTTTTGCCGTTTTAGGAAAATCATCTAATTCTGGCACCAAAAGCGATTGATTATTTACGGCGTTACTGTAATTACAAACTACATTAAAATCTTTTGCCGAAATTGAATTAAAATCACTTAAACTTACGTAATAAGACACATTAACTTCTTTAGGAAAATACTTTAAATTGATATTATCGGGCACATTAATAATAGTTACAGGAACTTTTAAGGTGCCCTCGGTAAACTTTTCAACGGTGGCTTTTAAAATAATTTTATCATTTGAAAAGGTTAAATCTTTATTCTTTTTAGGCAGTTTTAACTTAACGGCTTCAGATATATTTTTTCTAACATTATCTAACGAAAATTTTTCAGTTTGAACAAAACCTACCTGAGAAACTAATGCTTTAGGGCCTACTACCACAATAGAATCTGGTTTTAAAATATATGGTTTTGAAACATTAAACCCCGGACTATATTTTATATCCGAGTTGAGTTTAACGGGCACCTTTTTAACCATATTAACGCCATACCTGAATGTGAGTACTTCTGGCGATACGTTTAGCAACGCAACTTGCTTATCAAATTGGGTATTCTCTATATAAGCCTTGGACTTATTCCATATAAAAACAGAATCTTTTTTATAAACATCTTTTTTAAAATCGATTGTAATTGTTGGTTTAGAGAAGTAATAGGACATCCATTTAAAACCATGTGTTTTTAAGGTAATGCTTAAAGCTACTGAATCGTTAAAAATAACATTCTCTTTTGGCACATTCACTTTTTCAATATTAAAAACAACTGTGTTGGTATATGTTTTAGAAAGTTTTGTAAATATTAAAATGATGAACGACAGCACTAAAAACAAAAGAAACACATTTATTTTTTTGTTTTTAATGGATGTTAGTATGTCTGATTTTATTTTTTTTATCATAGCGATTTAAAAAACAAATTAGGAAAATGGATTTCGGGATTCTTTTTAAAAACATCTACAGCTAATGTCGATTTTAAAAATCCATAGCCATAACCAAAAAACTGAACGCAAATAGCAACTAACGCTAAAACCGAAACCACTATGTTTTTAGTTGTAAACAAGGCTGTTAAAAGCGCTAAAATAAAATAAATGACATAGAGCATAATGAACAACTTGATTTGGAATGCAAGAAATAAAACAGCCATGAAAAACCCCAAACTAAACACCGTAGGAAACCAATAGGTTATTTTTTTAGTTGAAGGATGCCAGCTATTTAAAATAGGGCGCACCAACCCAAATTTATAGACTTGTTTGTAAAATTTGTTCCAAGAAATACGGCGTTTGTGGTACACAAAAGCTTCTGGAATTAAGGTTGTTTTATAGCCCAGATCCCAAAGTCGGATGGATAAATCGGGATCTTCACCAGGGTGAATAAAACCAAAACCTTTGGATGCTAAAAATGCTTCTTTTGAAATTCCCATGTTAAAACTTCGCGGTTGAAACGTATCTACACTTTTTTTATTCCCTCGAATTCCTCCTGTTGTAATAAAAGACGTCATTGAAAAATTAATCGCCTTTTGCAAATCACTAAACGATTTGTGTGCCGCATCAGGACCACCAAAGCAATCTACATAATTTTGTTTTAAGCTTTTTTCAACTTCTAATAAATAGTTTTCAGGCAGGATACAATCGGAATCTAAAATAATGAAATAATTGCCTTTTGCCTTTTGCATACCAAAGTTTCTAGAATCGCCTGGACCTGTATTTTCTTTTAAATAATATGAAATATCAAGTGTAGATGCAAAAGCATCAACTACTTCTTTAGAAGATATAGTTGAACCGTCTTCAACAATAATAATTTCAAACTTATCATCCGCTTTCAACCCAACAAAACTTTGCAAAAGTTCTTGCGTTTCGTCAGGACGATTATAAACAGGAATGATGAATGAAAATTGTAATTGCATAACACAAATGTAATTAAACCAATAACAAAAAGCACTTAAAAAGAAACAAACTCATCTTTCTGATTTCGTCTAAAAATCAAAAAGATGAGTTCATTTATTATGAGAACCTAAAACAAGTTCAGGTTGACGTAAAACAAAAAAACCACCTTATACAAGTGGCTATGTTTTATTTTTTCAGACCTCACAGGTTTTTGAAATCTGTGAGGTCTTACCCAATAAATTATATAATTTAATTTTATTCTTCTCCAACAAAAGTACTCATAACAGCATCACTAACTCCCATATTGCTAAAACCTCCATCGTGGAATAGATTTTGTAAGGTCACACGCTTTGTTAAATCGCTAAATAATGTTACGGTATAATTCGCACAATCTAAAGCCGTGGCGTTACCAAGTGGTGACATTTTATCGGCATAAGCAATAAATCCGTCAAAACCTTTTACACCGCTACCAGCAGTTGTAGGTGTAGGCGATTGAGAAATGGTGTTTACACGCACTTTTTTATCGCGACCAAAGAAATACCCAAAACTACGGGCAATGCTTTCTAAATAGGCTTTATTATCCGCCATATCATTATAATCTGGGAACACACGTTGTGCTGCCATATAGGTTAAAGCCACAATACTTCCCCACTCGCTCATAGCATCTTGCTTGTAAAGCGTTTGCATCACTTTATGGAAAGACATTGCAGAAACATCCGTTCCTTTTTGTGTCCAATCATAATTTTGGTCGGTATAGTGTTTTCCCTTTCTAACGTTTATAGACATGCCAATAGAATGTAAAACAAAATCTATTTTACCTCCTAAAATTTCTACAGATTGTTTCACTAAATTTTCTAAATCCTCTAAAGAAGTAGCATCGGCTGGAATAATTTTAGACCCTGTTTTCTCAGCTAATTCATTAATTTGTCCCATTCGCATCGCAACAGGTGCATTGGTTAAAACAAAAGTTCCACCTTCTTCATGAACACGTTCTGCTGTTTTCCAAGCAATTGAATTTGAGTCTAATGCTCCAAAAATGATTCCTCTTTTTCCTTTTAGTAAATTATACATAGTTTTTAGTTTATGTGTTGATTCGTTAATTTGTTGATTCGTTTAAAAGCTAGCTTAAAACTTTTAAAGTTCAAAAATACTAAACTTTAAACTTTTAACTTTAAACTTTTTCAATTTAGTAATTCTTTTGCATGTGCAATAGCAGAAGACGACATTTCTAAGCCACCCAACATTTGAGCTATTTCTACAATGCGCTCATCATGGTTTAGTTTTACTAAATTGGTTTGTGTAACGTTGTTAACGTCTTCTTTAAATACTTTGAAATGTGAATGTCCCTTGGCAGCAATTTGAGGTAAATGTGTAATAGAAAATACTTGCATGGTTTTGCTCATTTGCAACATAATATCACCCATTTTATTGGATATTTCGCCAGAAACACCCGTATCAATCTCATCAAACATGATGGTTGGCAACTGAATATATTTTGCCAATACCGATTTAATGGCCAGCATAATTCGAGACAATTCGCCACCAGAAGCCGCTTTTTTAAGCTCATTAAAATTCCCGCCTTTGTTGGCAGAAAATAAAAATGATAAATCGTCCTTTCCATTAGCAAAAAATTCATCGCCATAAACAACTTCAATTTTAAATTGCGCATTTGGCATACCCAAAGTTGCTAAAATAGTTTCTAATTGTCCTTTCAACTGCGGAATAACCTCAGTACGCTTATCATGAATTACTTTTGAAATAGTATCAAGCTCTACTTCTTTTGTGTTAATTTCTAATCGTTTTTTCTCAATAGAATCATCTAAATTCTCTGTAAAAGACACTTTTTCTTCCAGCTGATTTTTTATTTCAATTAATTCTGAAATGCTATTTACAACGTGCTTTTGCATTAAATTGTGAAGCACACGTAATTTAGAATCGACCACTTCTAACCTATTGGGATCTGCTTCTAAATTGTCTTGCAAAACATCAACTTCTCTATACACATCATCCATTTCAATTAAACTACTATTTACTCTATTGAATAAATCTTCATATTTAGTAGCGTAGCTCGATAGCTTTTGAAGTGTATTTTTTAAAGATGTTAAAGTTGATAATACGCCTATTTGTTCTCCATTTAATAATTGATACGCCTCGGCAAGTTTTTCTTTGATACCTTCAATATTATTTAAAGTTTCATATTCTTCTTCTAGCAATTCCAATTCGCCATCAACCAAATTGGCCTCAATCAACTCATTCAACAAAAACGAGTTATAATCGTGTTCTTTTATAGCTTCAGTTTGAAAATCTAAAAGTTCTTGAAGTTCTTTTTTAAACTTTTTATAAGATTTTAATTCTAGTTTATAAGTATGAAGTGTTTCTTCGTTATTAGCCAACGCATCAATAATTTGAAACTGAAACTCATTGCTTGTTAATTCTAAAGTTTGGTGTTGCGAATGGATATCAATCAATCGTTCTCCCAATAATTGTAAACTATTTAAGTTAACTGGCGAATCGTTTACAAATGCTCTCGATTTACCTGAAGGCAATATCTCTCTGCGAATAATAGTCTGCGCTTCATAATCAAAATCTTCTGTTTTAAAAAGCGATTGAAGCTTGTAGTTTGAAATATTAAAAACTGCTTCAATCACGCACTTTTCTTCGGTGTTTTTTAAACTGCTTAAATCGGCACGTTTACCAAGAATTAATGATAAACCACCTAAAAGTATCGATTTCCCTGCACCAGTTTCACCTGTAATTATTGAAAAACCATCGTTAAATTCAACTTGAAGATTATCAATTAAAGCGTAATTTTTAATGGAAAGTGATGTTAACATTTTTTAGGTGATGGGTGTCTAAAAACTTTATTACTATAAAACTATTTTACTTTGAAACTTTGAAACTAAATAAAACTAAAACTTAATATTTTGCCATTTGCTACTATGCATTGGCGCTACTTTTTGTAGTGTTTCTTTAACGCTTGCTATGTTTACATTGGGACCATCACTAAAAATTTGTTGAATTTCATCGGCTTTAGCATCAAAAAAAGTTCGTAGTAAAAAAGAATTTGGTCGGCGATTGTTCATGGCCTGAAATTGTTTTAAAGATGTTGCTATTTGGTTTTTGCCTTCTTTAGCATTGTTACTCATTACATCTAATCCAATACGGTGGTAAGTGTACATAACATCTCTATATTCTTTAAAGGTTGGCGACAAAATATTGTCTATAAGTGCAAATCTGCTTTGTAAACCATCTGCCAATTTCCAGCCTTTAAAATTATCTTGCTGAGAGTAATTAACAATGGTTTGAACCTGTTTAAAATAGGTGTCGCCTCCGTTTGGAACAAACGATTCGGCATCTAAACCTAAAATCATATAAACATGAAATGCCAAAACAGAGACTAAATTAGATTCGTACTGCGTTGGACTGAAAATTAAATTTTGAAATTCTAAATACCTGAAATTAAAATCTTTATCGTTATAATTATAAATAGGTGTTGTAAACGATGAGCCATAAACGGGTCGAGACGATTGCACTTGTAAAGACGCTTGAAATGACTCGCCACTATAATTTACAATATTAACAATCATGCTACAATCAATGCGTTCTTGGGAGGTAAAGGTTTTGTTCGTCCATTTAGTATTATTAACAAATTCTTTTAATTGTTTTTCTAAAGTTTTAAAAATAGGCAAATTTTCGTTACCTGTTTGTTGTGCATTTACTACTACATTGCAGTTTAACTCTTGAGAAAAACCAACAATTCCAAAACTGAATATTAAAACTATAAGAATATTACGCATTAATTTTTTCTAAAATTTTATTTAATAAATCGTTTGCAACGGCCGCTTTCGACTTTAATTGAAATTCGGTTACAGTGTCATCAGCATCAATAAACGTTACTTTATTGGTGTCGCTTTTAAAACCTGCACCTGTATCGTTTAACGAATTTAAAACAATTAAATTTAAATTCTTTCTTTTTAGTTTGTCTTTTGCGTTTTCAAGCTCGTTATTGGTTTCTAAAGCAAACCCCACTAAATACTGATTGGTTTTTAAAGCACCTAAAGATGCTAAAATGTCTTTTGTTTTTTCCAGCTCTAAAGTTAACGTAGAATCTTTCTTTTTTATTTTTTGAGAAGCCACTTCTTTTGGCTTATAATCGGCAACTGCAGCAGAAAGTATGGCGATATCTACTGATTTGAAATGCTCGTGAGCAGCATTATACATATCATTCGCACTTACAACTGGAATTGTATTTATAAGACTATGTGAAACTTTTTGATGCGTAGGACCCGTAATTAAAATGACTTCAGCACCTAGATTTGCTGATGCTTTAGCTATTTCAAATCCCATTTTACCACTGGAATGATTACCAATAAACCGAACCGGATCTATAGCTTCGTGTGTTGGACCCGCCGTAATAAGTACTTTTTTTCCTTTTAAAGGAAGTTTCCCTAAAATATCGTTTTCTATAAAAGAAACAATAGCTTCAGGTTCTGCCATTCTACCCTCGCCTAACAAACCACTGGCTAATTCACCACTTTCAGCAGGAATCATTATGTTACCGTAACTTTTTAAAACTTTAAACGAGCGTAATGTGCTTTCGTGCTTGTACATATCTAAATCCATAGCGGGAGCAAAATATACAGGACATTTAGCCGATAAATAGGTTGCTAACAATAAATTGTCACAAACACCATTTGCCATATTAGACAAGGTATTTGCTGTAGCTGGAGCAATAATAAACAAGTCTGCCCATAAACCTAAATCTACATGGTTATTCCACACAGCATTTTCATCTTCTTCCTTTGTGAACGATGAATACACCGGATTTTTTGATAGTGTTGATAAGGTTAAAGGTGTAATAAAATCTTTAGCAGAAGGCGTCATAACTACTTTTACATTGGCGCCCGATTTTACAAATAACCTTACTAGAAAAGCTGTTTTATAAGCGGCAATACCAGCTGTTATGCCTAATAATATTTTTTTTCCGCTTAAAATACTCATAAAAAACAGCTTTCAGAATTCTTATGATTAATACGAATTAAACTCCAAAACCACATATTTATATCGTTTTGGAGTTTAATAATAACATTGAAATTTTAGAAATTATTGCTGATTATCTTCCTCAGTATTTCTAAAATATATTTTATCTGTTAACCATTCTTGAACAGCTAAAGCGTGTGGTTTTGGTAATTTTTCATAAAATTTAGAAACCTCAATTTGCTCTTTGTTTTCAAAGATTTCTTCTAAACTATCGTTATAAGTAGCAAATTCCTCTAACTTATCGATAAGTTCTTTTTTAATCTCTGTGTTAATCTGCTCAGCACGTCTTGCGATGATTGAAATTGACTCATAGATATTCTCTGTTGGTTCGTCAATTTGATTTCTGTCGTACGTGATGGTATTAACAGGTGCATTGGTTTTCTTTAAATCCATTGTCATTGTTATTTAACTTTTAGTGCTATATTTTTGTAATTGTTCATTTAATTCTAAAGCCATTTTGTCAACTTCTTCTATGTGTTTAGAATTAGCGAATGCTTTTTTAAACGAATCGTGATATTCTTTTGCTTGTTCCAAACGTTCTTTCTTTAAATGAACAATACCGTTTGGTGTATTTTTGTATTCTACACTATTTACAGCTAATTTGTAAGCTGAATCAAATCTTAAAAACAAAGCGTCTTCACGCAATGTAGAACCAGGAAAATCGAACATGAAATTATCGAACGATTTTACAGAAGCTGGATAATCGGATATCGTATTATATTGTTTAGCAATACTAAATGCTTTCTTTTCTAATTTATAATCCAATTCTTTAACTAATTTATTAGCTTCAGAAAGGTACTCAGACTCTGGGAACAAATTGATAAAATCTTGAAGCTTCTCGATAGCAGATCTAGTATCCTTTTGGTCTTTAGTATAAACTGGCGACAACATGTAATAACTCTTTGCCCCTAAAAAAGATGCTTCCTCTAATTTTTCGCTTTTTGGGTAACTTGATGCAAAACGTTCAAACTGATAGCCCGCTGTATAGTAGTCTTTCATTTTATAAAATGAATTCGAATATAAATACATCAACTTTTCTGCTTGTGGTTTTCCTCTATAATTAGGCACTATTTGAGCAAATAATTTATTCGCTTTTGCAAATTTACCATCATTATACAGTTCTTCTCCCATTTTAAACTTGGCAGCAATATCTTCTTTTTTTAAAACTTTTTGATACTCGCTACAAGAGCTTAAAAGCGTAATAGTTATTAATATGTAAAGAAATCTCCTCATGGTTTTGAAACAAGACGCAAAATTAAGTTATTAATATGGATTTTAAAAATATTATTTTACCGCTAAAATAAAGGCTTGAACCCAGTAATTATAAGGATTAAGTAATATTTAACAGATATATAAATTTAACTTTGCTCTTAAAACTTATTTATAAACGATTTGATTTTCTCTTTTAATGGATTTGAAGCTGGCACCAACGGCAATCTTACACTATCTCTACACAAGCCTAAAGCTTCAAAAACCCCTTTAATACCCGCAGGGTTATTTTCTTCAAAAATATAACCAATAACATCCATTAACCTGAAGTGAAGTTTGTAGGCGTCTTTAGCGTTTCCTTTCAATCCTAAACGAATCATTTCCGAAAACTCTTTTGGAAACCCTTGCCCTATTACCGAAATAACACCTGCTCCACCAGCTAAAACAATACCTAAAGCTAAATCGTCATCACCAGAAATTATTAAAAAATTGTCTGGTTTGTTTTTAATTAGCTGTAAATATTGCGACACATTGTTTCCTGCTTCTTTAACACCTATCACGTTTTTAAAATCGTTTGCTAGCCTTAAAGTAGTTTCTGGCTCTATATTTCTAGAAGTACGTCCAGGAACATTGTATAAAATAATGTCAATTGGTGATATTTCCGCAATGGCTTTAAAGTGCTGATAAATGCCTTCTTGTGTTGGCTTACTATAATAAGGTGACACCGATAAAATGGCGTCGATATTACTTAAATCGGTAGCCTTTATTTCTTCAATAACTTGTGCTGTATTGTTACCTCCAATACCTAAAACCATTGGCACACGTCCATTATTAGCTTTAGAAATGGTAGCTATTACATCTTTCTTTTCTTGCTTGGTTATGGTTACACTTTCTCCAGTAGTACCACAAACAACTAGATATTCTACACCATTTTCAATATTGAAATTTACAATATTTGTCAATGCAACGTGGTCTACACTTAAATCTGCTTTAAAAGGTGTAACCAATGCAACTCCAGTTCCTAGAAACTTACTATTCATTTTTAATTTTATTTAATATAGTTAGGTATTTAAAAATTTCGTCTTTAAATACGTTAAATTCTCTTAGGTTGGTTTTTATAATTAAATCATTTAAACGCTCGTCGGTTTGCAATATGCCTACTTTTAATTGCGCTTTTGATAAGGCTGTTAGCAATTTTAATTCTGTTACCTCAGCTTCGTAATAACTGATTAGGACATCAAATTTAGTATCTAAAAAGGTTTGCAATTCGCTATTTTTTATAACACCATGCCAACCAAAATCGTCTAGATTAAAACAAACATCCCAAGATTTAAGGGTCTGCTTTTTATTTGATGAAAACGCTATGAGCTTTAATTTGTTTGGAAGCACTTTTAAATAAGATGATAGCTTATTAAACTGTTCAAAATCATCAACCTCATCTAAATTAAAGATAATTCCCAAACTTTCAACCTTATTATCTGAAACATTAATATGCCGTTCAGATAACAATTTGTTCATGTACTTTTTAATAGATTTTTCCTTAAAACCTTTTAAAATCATTTATCTTTATACTTTGCGCAAAGGTAACAAAAGTACATTCAAAATATCTATTAAAAATATGAGGTTTACATATTTAATTTATTTGTTATATATATTACTCTTTTTTAATTGCAAGCAGCCTAAAGCATATGTAACAAAAATTGAAGGCAAACAAATTCCTATTACAGATTCATTAGCTATCGATTCTGAAATTGAAGCCTTTATTAAGCCTTACAGAACACATATTGAAAAAGACTTAGATAGCGTATTGGCATATTCGGTTGGTACTTACACAAAAACTGATGGCGCATTTAATACAGCCATTGGGAATTTTATGGTTGATGCTGTGTATGATGAAGCAAATCCTATTTTTAAAAGTAGATATGATAAAAATATCGATTTTGTATTTCTCAATTTTGGAAGTATCCGATCAATCATACCAAAAGGAAATGTTACAACTAGAAACATTTTTGAAATAATGCCTTTTGATAATGACATATACATTGTAGCCTACAAGGGTAGCCAAGTATTAGGTCTTGCCAAAGAAATTGTAGAAAATAAACAAGCACATCCTATTTCCAAAATTAAAATAGTAATTGATAAAAACTATAACTTAATTAAAACAACTATAAATAACGAGGAAATAGATACTTCAAAAACATATTATATAGCTGTATCAGATTACATGTATAATTCTAGAGTTGATTTTTGGTTGCCAAATGATGGTGTTTATCCTCTAAATTACCATATTCGGAATATCTTAATTGATCACGTTAAAAAAATTGACACTATCGAGCCTGTTATGGATGATAGGTTTACACAAATAAATTAAATCATGAAAAGAAGAGATTTTATACAAAAAACATCGGCAGGTGCTTTAATAACTATTGGCGGTTTTGGGTTAACATCATTTACTAACTCAACAAAAACATCAAAAATAACTATTTTACATACAAATGATGTACATAGCTATATTGACACTTTTGGTCCAAATGAAGGTAGAAACTCAAACAAAGGCGGTGTAGCCAGAAGAGCCAGTTTAGTGCAATCTATCAGAAACGAAAACCCCAACACACTTTTATTTGATGCTGGCGATTTTTTTGAAGGAACACCCTATTTTAACTATTATGGTGGAGAGCTAGAGCTTAAACTAATGAGTAAACTTAAATACGATGCAGCTACCATAGGCAACCATGATTTTGCAAATGGATTAGATGGATTATTGGCACAATATCCACATAAAGATTTTCCTTTTTTAATTGCTAACTACGATTTTTCAAACACTGTTTTAGATACCCAAACTAAACCTTACCAGGTATTCATTAAAGACAAAATTAAAATTGGTGTGTTTGGTTTAGGCATTGAACTAGAAACTTTAGTTCTTAAAAGCCTTTACAAGGAAACTAAATATTTAGACCCTGTTGAAATAACACAAGACATAACACGTATTTTAAAAACCAAAGAAAAATGCGATTTGATTATTTGCCTGTCGCATTTAGGATATGAGTACAAGAACAGTGCTGAGAAAATATGCGATCTAAAACTTGCCGCTTTAACTAAAGATATTGACTTAATAATTGGTGGACATACCCATACTTTTTTAACCAAACCAACTGTTGTTAAAAATAGTGAAGGCAAAAACATGTTGGTAAACCAAGTGGGATGTTATGGTATTAATTTGGGGAAAATTGATTTTTATTTTGATGCCGATAAAAACAAATCTGCAAACGGAACATCAATTATTGTTTAAGACAAAACCGTATCAGACGAATAGCTTTCTTCCAACTTTATTTCCTTAGGTTTCTTTAATATAACCTCTCTACTCATAACATATTTAAACATTACATAAAGTGCCAATGCATATAAAATTCGCTTTAGTAATTCCAAACTCCAATTATATACATAATATAGATTTATATAACTCAATATTACAGATAAGCCAAAAAACACAACGGCTGTTAAAAACAAAACAGATTGTTTCGTTTGCCTGTTTAAATACACCCCAAAAGACACAAAAGTTAAAATAATTAAAGTGATACTTTTTACACCATACAAATGCACCTCTGTACTATTTGGTATAATAACTTTTAACATACTATATATAGTAAACAAGAAATAAAGGCTAATTACAAAAACAACCAGTAAATACACACCTATTAATTTATCAAATTCCAAAACCTTAAATTTAGGTGCCACCATAACTATTAAGCAAATGTAACTTAATATATAAAGTACACTTGATCCTTCAATTAAAGCATCCTCAGAAAAAAGCATGGGAGCTATATCGCCTAAAAAAGAAAACAATAAAAATGAAATAAAGGCAATCCCTAAAGAAGTATATCTTATAAAAAAGAAGATTAGATATACAGGAATGAAAAGCGGCATAACCGTTTTCATTACCAAAGCATCTTCTATTAATGCTCCAACAACATTTAATGCTATTAATAGAATTAATGCACCTAGAAATACTGTATTGAAAGTAAATTTAAACCAATTTTTCACAATGTCACATAAGTAAGTTCAACCAAATATAAAAAATAAAAATTATTTCAACGGAAAAAATGTACTTTTAATCGATTATATAATGATTATTGTGCGTTTTGTCGGATAAATTAGAAATTTTCTGATAAGAAGCTAATCCAAAAGCATCTAATGCTATGTCATCTAAACACGCATGATGAAAAATTACATTCCTCTAGAATTAATAATTATAGTAGCCTCCAATTCAAACACTTCGCTTTAAATTTACCGCACAACCAAATAATGTGTATATTTTTTAAAAAATTGGACTAGAACCTTATGGCAGAATACCTATAGGTAGTTCAGAACTTATTGCCGGTATTTTATTGCTCATACCAAAAGCCATTTGGGTTGGGGCACTAATAACACCTAGGTGTTATTAGTGGCGCCATATTTATGCATTTAACAATATTAGGCATTGAAATAAATAAAGATGAAAGTATTTTATTTTACACAGCAGTGCTAACTTTTATATTATCTGTAATCATTTTATATTTATACAGAAAAGATATGACTTTAAAAAAGCAGGTTAACTAACCAACATAGCTGACTCATCCAGCTCGACTTCTCGTTCTATTCTTGATTGTCTATAGAAGAAATAAAACGCTGACACATATAATGTTATATAAACAACACTAAGAAAATGCCTTTCAGAAATATAAGTATAAGCTACCCAAATTACTTCACCAAACACAATGCATAAAGCGCCTAAAAACATATACAAAGACTTCACATTATCTTTGTAAAAATAGTTCACCAACGCAACCGACAGTAACAATAGCATAACTATATTATATATCAATTCTACATAGTATTCATTTGTTTTGGCTACAAAAGGATCTACTATAACTTGTAAAACATGAATTATATATATGTTTAAAATGGTTAAAACCAACAAATGAATTTTATAATTTCTTATAACATGAAATAAAGAAATAGATTTAGAAACTTCAACAACCAAAAAACCATATGCTAATATGTATAAAGAATTCCCTAAAAAATAATCAATATTATTTGAAACATAAGGCGTTAAAAAAAACATTAAATCTGAAACAGAAAACAACACTAAAAAAAGTGTAAAAAACAATGATTTCTTCTTTACCGTTACAAAATATAACAAAGTAACTACTGGCAATATAATTGATTTGAGAGCATTTGCAATTACATCTTCATCGCTAAACTGAAATACAACAGATAGAATATAAAGTAATAATGCTAAAATCGCCAAGGCTTTCGACTTGTTCATGATAACAATTTATAGTTGAACTACAAATATAATTAAAATATACAATTAAACGTTAAAAAATACATTTAATCGATAAAAAACACTTTTTATTTTATTTTTTGTAAGAATTCGTATTCGTTTAATATAGGTATTTTTAAGCTATCCGCCTTTATTTTTTTACTTGGGCCCATATTATCGCCAGCAACAATAAAACTAGTTTTTGATGAAATAGAACTGCTTACTTTACCGCCATTATCTTCTATAAGCTTTTTAAGTTCGTCGCGCGAAACAGATTCAAAAACGCCAGAAACAACAATACTTTGTCCTTTTAGTATATCGGTTTGACCAATAAGTTGTTCTGCTGAAATTTCTAACTGAACACCAAATACTTTCAATCTGTTAATTATAACTATATTCTCCTCTGAAGAAAAGAAAGCACGAACACTTTCGGCGATCTTAACACCAATCTCATCAACATTAACTAGCGCTTCTTCCGATGCTTCAGCAATGGCATCAATACTTTTGTAATGCTTTGCCAATTTTTTAGCAACGGTTTCTCCAACATACCTAATCCCTAAGGCATATAACACGCGTTCAAAAGGGATGTTTTTAGATTGTTCGATGCCTTGAATTAAATTATCGGCACTCTTTTCTGCCATCCGCTCCAATGGAATAACCTGCTCTTTAGTTAATCCATACAAATCTGAATAATTGGAAATCAAGCCTTCATTAACTAAAAGCGCCACAGTTTCGCCACCCAAACCTTCAATGTCCATTGCTTTTCTAGATATAAAATGTTGTATCCGACCAATTATTTGAGGATTACAACCATTGTAATTTGGACAATAATGTTGTGCTTCACCTTCTTGTCTTACTAATTCTGTTTCACATTCAGGACAATGTGCAATATACTCGGTTGGATTAGAGTTTAAAGGACGCTTAGTTAAATCGACCCCCAATATTTTAGGAATAATCTCCCCTCCTTTTTCTACATACACTTCATCACCTACACGTATATCCAGTTTTTCAATTTGGTCTGCGTTATGTAAAGATGCACGTTTCACTGTTGTTCCTGCCAGCTCTACAGGTTCTAAGTTAGCCACCGGAGTAATGGCTCCAGTACGCCCCACTTGGTATGTGATACTATTTAGTTTTGTTGAAACCTGTTCTGCTTTAAATTTGTATGCCATAGCCCAACGTGGTGCTTTGGCAGTATACCCCAACTCTTCCTGTTGCTGCAAGCTATTTACTTTTATCACAACTCCATCAGTTTCATAAGGCAAATCATGGCGGTTTACATTCCAATAATCTATAAACTTTAAAACTTCATCAATGGAATTAGCAATTATTGCCGCACTAGGCACTTTAAAACCCCATTTTCTGGCTTTTTCTAAACTTTCAAATTGTGAATTGACACCCAAATTTGACCCTGTTAAATTGTAAAGCATACATTCCAACGGGCGTTTAGCAACCTCCGCACTGTCTTGCAGTTTTAAACTTCCCGAGGCTGTATTTCTTGGGTTTCTATAAGGTTCTTCGCCAATTTCAATACGCTCTTCGTTCATTTTATTAAACCCATCAAAAGGCAAAACAATTTCACCACGAATATCAAATTTTTGAGGGTAATCATTTCCTTTTAACTGTAATGGCACCGATTTTATAGTCTTCACATTCGCTGTTATATTATCCCCATGAAACCCATCACCCCTAGTTACCGCTTTTTGCAACATACCGTTTTCATAAGTCAAACTAATGGAAGCACCATCGTATTTTAATTCACAAGTGTATTGAATAGTGCCATCTATTTGTTTTTTTATTCGTGTTTCCCAGTCTAGTAAATCTTCTTTTGAATAGGAATTATCTAACGAATACATGCGGTAATCATGTGTAATGGTCTCAAAGTTTTTGGTAATCTCACCTCCTACCCGCTGTGTTGGTGAATTCGCATCAAATAATTCTGGATGCTTCGCTTCTAATTCTTGAAGCTCTTTTAATTTTATATCAAAATCGTAATCAGAAATGGTTGCATTATCTAGCACATAATAATTGTAGTTGTGCTCATTCAACTCGTTACGAAGGTTTTGTATTTGTTGTTCTATATTCATAGTATCTGCCACTAATTCACTAATAGATGTATTCTATAATTGTTATTCTTTAATTCCTTTAATCATTCTATCTTTTTTGAAAATATCTTGTTTTAATTCGATGTTATTGAAATTATTATCTACCAATAATTGTATCATTTCTTTCCCAAGATATTCATTGATTTCAAAAAACAACTCGCCATTTTTAGCTAAATTTTCAACAGAAAACTCTGTGATAGCCTTATAAAAAAGTAACGGGTTTTCATCTTTTACAAACAAAGCCAAATGCGGTTCGTTATTTAAAACATTGGGTTTCATAAGCTGTTTTTCTTGCTCCCTTACATAAGGAGGATTTGAAACTATAACATCAAAATTCATTCTATTGATGTTGATAGTTATCGGAACGGAATTCCAAGTTTCAGGCTTTAGTATATCGGCTTCAATAAATTCAACATCCACATTATTTGATTGTGCATTTTTTTTAGCCATATTAATAGCTTCTTTACTTACATCTAAAGCATAAACCTTAGCGTTTGTCAAATTTTTGGCCAATGAAATTGCAATACAGCCACTACCTGTTCCCACATCTAAGATTCTAAATTCTGAACTCTGATTTCTGAATTTAGAAATTATCCACTCAACCAATTCCTCTGTTTCTGGTCTTGGTATTAAAGTATGTTGATTTACTTTAAAAGGCAATCCATAAAACTCGGTTTCACCTAATATATATTGAATGGGTTGCTCTTCTTTTAACAAATTTAAAGCATTCAAAATAGCTTTGTTACTATCAGCCGAAAATTCAGGCTCCATTGCCAACTTCAATCTAGACACATTATAATACGATTCTATGAGCATGTAAAAGAAGCTGTCTACCTCTTCCTTACTATAAATAGCACCTAACTCTAAATGGAATGTATTTTGTATGTCTTTTAAATTCAAAGTTTAAAGTTTCTAAGTTACTGACTATAAAGTTACAGAGTTATAAAACAATGAGAAAACCAATCGCTAATCATAAATCTTTAATCATCCAAACACCACACGAGTAATGCCCAGTATTTCCTAAAGCACCTTTTAAATGCTTAAAACCATAACTTTCATAAATATGAATAGCCGCTTTAAGCTGTGGTGCCGATTCTAGATAACATTGTTTGTAACCCAGCTCTTTGGCAGATTGTATACATTTTTCAAAAAGTTGTCTACCATAACCTTTTCCTCTTACTTTAGGTGAAAAATACATTTTTTGAATTTCGCACACGTCTTCTTCAAAATCCTTTAAAGGTTTAACTCCACCTCCACCTAAAATTTCTCCCGCAGCATCAATCACAAAATAAACATCATTAGCGTTTTGGTACGACTCATACATTTTAGGTGTTTCCTTATCTGAATACGCCGTACCTTCCAAAGGAATTTTAAATTCATGAAAACACGCTCTAATAACCTGCTCTATTTGAGCATTATCGCTAGGTGCTATTTTCCTAATAACAATAGTATCTTTACTCACATTAAAATATTAATTTTGTATCGATGTTTATCGGGATGAAGATACATTAAATCTAAAAAAACAGAGATGAAACGCTTTATAATCTTATCAACAATATTCATTACTTTTTTAAACTGCTCTGTAAATGAGAAACCCGAATTTTTAGGAGTTGAGAACATAAAAATGCTTGAATCTACCCCAGAATATATCATTTTTTCTGCTGATGCTTTATTTGAAAATCCAAATATTATCGATGGCGAACTTGAAGTAAGCAACATTAAAGTTTATATTGACAATAGTGAAATGGCTTCGGTTTCATCTAAAAGTTTTAAAGTCCCTGCAAAAAAGGATTTTTCAATACCTTTAACAGCCAATGTTCCCATTGATAGTATTTTTGGTGACGAAAACTTAAGCACTTTAATTGGCAGCTTACTAAGCAAAAAAATGACCGTACAATATAAAGGTGTGATAAACTATAAAGTTTTAGGTTTTTCCCATACGTACAATATTGACAAAACCGAAGATGTAAAATTAAAATAACTCACTTTTTTTTGACCAATCACGAAACATACATAAAACGCTGTATAAACATTGCTAAAAACGGTTTAGGTTCCACTAGACCCAACCCTATGGTTGGTAGCGTTATTGTATATAACAATCAAATTATAGGCGAAGGTTATACAAGTACTTATGGTAACAACCATGCAGAAGTAAATGCTATAAACTCGGTAAAAGAGAAATCACTTTTAAAAGAATCTACTATATACGTAACTTTAGAGCCCTGCTCCCATTTTGGAAAAACACCACCTTGTAGCGACTTAATTATAAAACACCAAATACCAAATGTGGTTATTGGCTGTATAGATGACAATGTGCAAGTAGCAGGAAAAGGTATTGAAAAACTAAAAAGTGCAGGTTGCAATGTGATTGTTGGAATTTTAGAAAACGAATGTAAAGCACACCACAAACGCTTTTTCACCTTTCACAATAAAAAACGGCCATATATTATTTTAAAATGGGCGGAAACTGCTGATGGCTTTATAGCACCTAATACAAAAAACGAACAAAAACCGGTTTGGATAACCAATGCATATTCCAGACAATTAGTGCACAAATGGCGCACCGAGGAACAAGCTATTTTAGTGGGCACCAACACCGTTTTACAGGACAACCCAAGTTTAACGGTTAGAGACTGGACCGGGCAAAATCCTATTCGTATTGTACTAGATAAAGAAAACAAACTTTCTAAAGATTATACAGTTTTTAATGAAAAAGCAAAAACCATTGTTATCTCAAACAACGAAATAGATTTTTCTAAAAATGTGGCGCAACAAATTTGTGATGTCCTTTTTAAAAACAACATCAATTCCGTTATAATAGAGGGCGGCTCTAAAACTTTACAAACCTTCATTAATGAAAACCATTGGGATGAAGCGCGTGTTTTTACAGGAACTATCCTATTTAAAAAAGGTGTAAAGGCACCAACCTTTTCTGGAAGGTTAGTTTCTGAAGAAAAAACAATTACAGATACCCTCAAAATCTACAGAAATGACTAAAACTATTATTTTCGACTTTGGTAACGTGTTTATCAATTTAGATATTGAAGGCGCCATCAAACATACTTTTAATTCATTTAAAATTGATGCTCTTTCGGAAGAAATGACGGCGTTTAACAGTTTCTATGAACAAGGTTTAATTTCAACCAAAGAATTTATCGAGTTTTATGTTGAAAATTTTCCAAACATTTCAAAAGAAGAAATAATAGACATTTGGAATTTTATGTTGAAAGATTTTCCAAAGCATCGTTTAGAATTTTTAAAACAATTGAAAGCCACTTCAAAATACAAGCTCATTCTTTTAAGCAACACGAACGAACTTCATATAGATTCCATAAAAAAAACCATACCATTTTATGATGAATTCAAAAACTATTTTGATGCGTTTTATTTATCTCACGAAATCAATTTAAGAAAGCCAAATAAAGATATTTTCGATTTTGTTCTTACTGAAAACAAATTAATTGCCAACGAATGTCTTTTTATTGATGATAATGAAGACAATTGTAAAACCTCAAAATTTTTAGGCATTAAAACCTGGCACATCAATCCAAAAACAGAAGATATTACAAATTTGTTTAAACTTAAAAGTGAGCTATTTAATTAAGTTTGGTTGAAAAAGACACATACAAAACCATTGAAACTTCAACCGAAGGCATTCTGTTTAAAGAAAAGAATAGCAAATTTTTCGGTTACGCCTTCCCTGTTTTAAATGAAGATGATGTAAAACTTCATATTGAAACCTTAAAAAAAGAACACCATGCTGCAAGACATTGGTGTTATGCCTACCAACTTGGAACAGAAACCATATACTACCGAACTAATGATGATGGCGAACCTAGTAATTCTGCAGGCATGCCTATTTACGGACAAATACAATCTTTTGAAGTTACCAACATTTTAATTGTAGTTGTTCGCTATTTTGGCGGTGTTAAACTAGGTGTTGGTGGTTTAATAAGTGCTTATAGGGCCACCGCGCAATTAACACTTGAAGCGTTGTCTATTGTTGAAAAAACCATCAATATCGATTTTCTAATTACTTTCGATTATAAAAACATGAATACGGTAATGCGTATCATAAAAGAAAAAAAATTGAACATTACTAATCAGAAACTAGAATTGAATTGCCAAATAACAATCTCTGTTAGAAAAAAAGAAGCTGCATTTGTTTTTGAAACTTTTTATCATCTTTTTGAAATCGATATAAAAGAAATTTAGATTAATTATTAATAGCGTCTAAAATGTATTGTGGTGCTTTTATTGGCCTGTTAGTTTTCATATCTATAAACACCAAAGTAGTATTAGCCATTGTTAAAATTTCCCCCTCTTCATTAGTAATTTCATACTCAAATTCTATCTTAGCCGTGGGTATGTTTTTTAGTTGAGTTTTTACATTAATTACATCGTCATAAACAGCTGATTTTTTATAGTTTATATTTAAAGAAATTACTGGTAGCATTACACCGTTTTCTTCCATGCTTTTATAGGAAACCCCTAATTTACGAAGCCATTCAATCCTACCCATTTCTAGGTATAATGCGTAGTTTCCGTGATAAACAACGCCCATTTGATCGGTTTCTCCATATCTCACTCTTATTTGTATTTCGTCGATTTTCATAAGGTTTATTAAATATTTTTTTGTAGCTTCGGCAAGGGGTTAAACATGGGGAAAAAATTCTGAAAATTCAATACTATTTCATTTTTTTTTTAAGAATTTTGTCCACATATTTGCCAAACCAAAAAGGGGGTTAATATTATTAATTTTCTTTCACAAACCTAACGAACAAAACCAGAAGAATAAACATGAGTATAACTGCGCAAACGGTATGGAATAATTGTCTCGAATTCATAAAGGATAATATTCAGCCGCAAGCTTACAAAACTTGGTTTGAACCAATTCAAGCAGTTAAACTTACTGATAATGCTTTGAGCATACAAGTACCTAGTAAATTCTTTTACGAATGGCTTGAAGAACACTACGTAAAAATCCTAAAAGTATCATTAACTAAAGAATTAGGTGAAAAAGCCAAACTTGTTTACATTATTAAAATGGAAAACACCTATGGCAACAAACAACCTTTTACTGAGAAAATTCCAAGTTCTAATAGAACTGCCATGAAATCTCAGGAAGTTGATGTTCCCTTGAACAATAAAAACCCGGAATTACGAAATCCGTTTGTAATTCCTGGAATTAGAAACGTAAAGATAGAATCTCAACTTAATCCTAATTATAGTTTCGAAAACTTTTTAGAAGGCGATTCTAACCGTTTAGCTCGTAGTGCCGGTTTAGCAGTAGCTTCAAAACCAGGTGGCACTTCGTTTAATCCGTTACTAATTTTTGGAGGTGTTGGTTTAGGGAAAACCCATTTAGCTCATGCTATTGGCGTTGATATTAAAGATAAATACCCCGAGAAAACGGTTTTATACATTTCTGCTGAAAAGTTTACACAACAATATATAGATTCTGTTAAGAAAAATAATAGAAATGATTTTATCCATTTCTATCAAATTATTGATGTGCTCATTATTGACGACGTACAATTCCTTTCAGGAAAAACAGGTACTCAGGATGTGTTTTTCCATATTTTCAACCACTTACACCAAAACGGCAAACAGGTTATTTTAACAAGTGATAAAGCACCTGTTGATATGCAAGATATTGAGCAACGTTTATTATCTCGTTTTAAATGGGGGCTTTCTGCAGAATTGCAGACACCCGATTTTGAAACCCGTGTTTCTATACTAAAAAACAAATTATATCGTGATGGTGTTGATATGCCAGATGATATTATTGACTATGTTGCAAAAAACATCAAATCGAATGTACGGGAGTTGGAAGGTGCTATTATTTCATTAATTGCCCAATCGTCTTTCAACAAGAAAGAAATCACCATTGATTTAGCAAGAATTATAGTTGAGAAGTTTGTTAAAAACACCAAACGTGAAGTTTCTATTGATTATATACAAAAAGTAGTGTCCGATTATTTCCAAATGGATATTGATACATTACAATCAAAAACAAGAAAGCGTCATATAGTTCAAGCGAGACAATTAGCTATGTTTTTTGCTAAAAAGTTCACCAAGGCTTCATTAGCAAGTATTGGTTCCCAAATTGGAAAACGCGACCACGCCACTGTTTTACACGCTTGCAAAACTGTTGATAACTTATCTTCTACAGACAAGCAGTTTAAAAAGTATGTTGAAGATATTACCAAAAAACTTTCAGTCTAAACTCAACTAAAATGACTAAGATTCTAATGGTATGTTTAGGCAATATTTGTCGTTCTCCATTAGCTGAAGGCATTTTAAAGTCTAAACTTCCAAGTGATTCGTTTTTTATAGATTCTGCTGGAACGGGCGATTATCATATTGGTAAAAACCCAGACATTCGTTCCATTGCCGTAGCTAAAAAATACGGTTTAGATATCTCGAATTTAACAGGACGCCAATTCAATGTTTCAGATTTTGATGCCTTTGATATTATTTATGTGATGGATGAATCGAATTACCGAAACGTTATACTACTTGCAAGAAACGAGCAGGACAAAGCAAAAGTCAACTTCATTTTAAACGAAATTCATCCAAACCAGAACCATAATGTTCCAGACCCTTATTACGGCGGAAACGATGGTTTTGAAAATGTTTATAAGATGTTAGACGAAGCTTGTATTGTTATTGCTAAAAATCTTCAAAAGTAATTCCTATAGTTTTCACAAAAGATTTTTTGTAACTTAGGCTATCTTAACTCCCTAAATACTAACAAGATGAAAAAATTAGCCTTATTTTTTATAACCTACATTACTTCTATTTTATCAGCGCAAAATATCGACATTGAATTAGTCGCAAACGGTTTTGACGCTCCTGTAAGCATTAAAAGTGCAAACGATAGCAAACTATTTGTTGTTGAACGTAAAGGGGTTATCAAAATATTAAATGCAGATGGCAGCGTAAATAATATGCCTTTTTTAGATATTAACAGCAAGGTATCCGATTCAGGTGGAGAAAGAGGTCTTTTAGGGTTGGCGTTTCATCCAAATTATAGCGTAAATGGTTTTTTTTATGTGAATTATGTGAACAACTCTGGCAACACGGTTATCGCAAGATATTCCAGAACGGCCGAATCAACTGCCAACGCCAATTCTGAGCTTGTTTTACTAACAATAAACCAACCCGCATCAAACCATAATGGTGGCGATATGAATTTTGGACCCGATGGTTATTTATTTATAGCCAGTGGTGATGGTGGTGGTTCGGGAGACCCCAGTAATTATGCTCAAAATTTGAACACTTTATTAGGAAAACTACTCAGAATTGATGTTGACAATACCAGCAACGGAAACAATTATGCCATTCCTTCAAATAATCCATATTTAAATGATGGCAATGCAAACACATTACCCGAAATTTGGGCTTACGGATTAAGAAATCCTTGGAAGTTTTCGTTTGATAAAACTACTGGCGATTTATGGATAGCCGATGTAGGTCAAGGTGTTTATGAAGAAATAAACATGATCTCACCTACAGTTTCTGGGGTAAATTACGGCTGGCGTTGTTACGAAGGTGCAAACCATCCATATAACACGAGCGGTTGCCCACCGGAAAGTTCAACAACAAGACCTATTGCAGAATATTCACATAACGGAAATGGTGTTTTTAAATGCTCCATCACTGGTGGTTTCCGCTACAGAGGTTCGCAATACTCTAGTTTATCTGGACTTTATTTCTTTGCTGATTATTGCAGTGATGAAATTGGTGTACTAACCCCAAATGGTTCCAATTGGATCATGACATTCCCAAAAAAATACAACAATAAAGGATGGACTGCTTTTGGTGAAGCAAATAATGGCGAGCTTTATATTGCTGGGATAGAGTCTGGTGAAGTTTTTAAAATTATAGATCCTAGCTTGAATGTTGACAGCCTTAACAAATTGAATATTAGTATGTACCCAAATCCTGCTGAAAATATTTTAAATTTTAATATCTCTCTCCTTAAAAACCCTTTAGGTTCTATTAAAATTTACGATATTCACGGAAAACAAATATCACTGGCCGCTTCAATAAATAACCCAATAACAAGGATAAACGTTAACAACTTAGCAGACGGTATTTATTTTATTGAATTGGTAGATACCAGTGGCATAAAAGAAATTAAAAAACTCATCAAATATTAATGGCAAATCCTTTAGGAAAATTATTCCTTATACCTACAACATTAGGCGACAACGAACCTTTAGAAGTACTTCCTATAACCGTTAAACAGGTTATTGAAGAAACCGATACATTTATTGTTGAAAATGATAAAACTGCAAGACACTTTATAAAACGTATTTCTCCGGAAAAATCGCAACCTTCGTTAAAAATGTTTCATTTGAATAAACATACTGATGTTGCAGATTTACCAACTTTCTTAGAACCTTGTTTAAACGGCATCAATGTTGGGCTTTTATCTGAAGCGGGTTGCCCAGGTGTTGCAGATCCGGGTGCTGATATTGTAAAGATTGCGCATCAAAAAAACATTAAAGTAATCCCTTTGGTTGGACCATCATCTATTTTAATGGCATTGATGAGTTCTGGAATGAACGGACAAAGTTTTGCTTTTAATGGCTATTTACCTATTGATAAAGGCGAACGAAAAAGTGAAATCAAACGTTTAGAACGTTTATCATTTGAACACAATCAATCGCAAATATTTATTGAAACACCTTACAGAAATAATAAAATGCTTGAAGATTTAAGTAATGTTCTAGACCAAAATACTCAAATTTGTGTGGCTTGCGATATTACTTTATCTACCGAATTTATAAAAACTCAATCTGCAAACCTGTGGAAAAAAAACAGCGCAGACCTTCACAAAAGACCTACGATATTTATAATCCATAAAAGCTAAAATTAAATAGCTTTTGCTTTCTTGTTTGCTGTTATAGACGAGGTGTCGTATCCTGAAAACTTTTTCATATAGTACTCAATGGTAGTACCATAACTGTCTTCAAAATTATCAATACCGTAACTTCTCAAATAGTTTTTCACACTACCAGCACCTGCTAAATGCGCTGCTGCCAAAATACCAGATTCCGTAATTAAGATACCATTAAGTTTTCTACCAACAAAATTCTTGATGTCTCTACGTAAAATCCATTTATTACGTTGCGTATTAGCTACAAATGCTTTTTCTTGAAGTTCTGGATCTTTTAAAAATAATGATGGATTATGAATTCCTATTAATTTTAAAGTTCCTGCTCCAAATTGATATTTTCCTAAATAGCCTAAGGTGTTTACTATAAAATAGTCGCCTCTAGATTCTTTAAAAGCTAAGGCTTCCTTAAAACCTACAAACGATTTGCCAAGAATAGGAGAAATAGGTTTGTTCACTTCATTTGACGCTAAAGCATTATCTTTAATGCTTTGGTCCTGACTTACCGTGTAGTATAACTCTAAGCCAGCTGTTGAATATTTACTTAAATCAATCGTTTCATCTGACGAAAACGATACGAACAATAGAATACATATTGTTAGAGTTAGGGTTAAGTAACTTGCAATACTTTTTCTCATAGTTTTTAAATTTTTTCAGCAAAAATCACATCGTAAAATTGCTTGAAAATTTGAGCGTGCAAATGTACGCCTTTTTTTAATTATTTCAAAACTAATCGGTTAACTACTTTTTTTAGTAGTAGAATAGATGAAATACACAGCCTTTTTTATTGAATTCTAAAGTTGGAAAGGGAACTTTTATCATATTGACAATATCGAAAACAGACCTAAGCAACTTTGAATTTGTTTCAATGTTTGATAAATTTACATCTAAACTCAAATAGAATTGACGTTGCCTGTCTGAATTTGTTAACAACTGATTGTCAACATCTTTCAATCCAGTCAACATGCCGTCAGCCCCATAGCCTACTGCTATATTCAACCATTTCGGTATGTTTTTTTCTTTAAAAAACGAATATAAATTTCCACTTAGCCAATATGTTTGACCATTATAGTCCTTCAAAACCTGTTCCAAAAATCCATCTCCGAGCTTATCAGGACGTTCTAAAGCGTATTTTGTTTGATGAAAAGAGAATTTTAATGCGATGCGTTGTTCATTCCAAAGCAATTCTTGACCTACATACAATCCTGTCCCTAATGCATTTGCTAAAATATCACCCCAAGAAAATCCCCATTCTTGAGAAAAACCATCAAACATTTCAACTGTTGTTAAAAATCCAAAACCTAAAGTAGCACCGTAAATTAATTGGTCATTTTTACCAACACCACTCCAATTTAATAACTGTGCACTATGTTTTCCCATTTGATACGAAGTGAACACATGCCCTATTTTATCCATTTTAAGCCACTCGTTGTTATCATTTATGGTGTGAAATTTTGATTGTTTATAATCGGCATACCAAAGTTGATGTAACCCTACCAAAGAAATACCTGCAAGTGAAGCCTCGACGATTACGACAGCGTTTCGTCTGGATTTATTAAGCGTGTCACTCGGTGTTAAAAATGTATCGAGATTAGATTGTGAAAATGATATGAACGGCAATAAAACAAATAGCAACAGATATTTTATTGGTGAATACGTCACTATTTATTTATTCCTTGAGATGATAAATAGTGTTGGTATTCGCGTGCGTTCGCGTTATGCTGCGATAATGTTTTAGCAAATTTATGAAACCCTAAGTGTTTAGCATCCGCACAGAAATAGAGATATTGATGTCTCTCATAATTTAAAACCGCATCAATAGCCGAAATATCGGGCATGGCGATAAGTCCTGGTGGCAATCCTAAATTTTTATACGTATTATAAGGAGATACAATTTCTTTGTGAATATTTAAAACACGTTTAATAACGGTCTCTTTATATTCTGGTAATTGATATGCTGCAAATTTCAACGTTGGGTCTGCTTGCAATGGCATACCAATTTTAATGCGGTTCAAGTAAACCCCGGCAATTTTTGGTTGCTCTGAAGCTTGTTTAGATTCTTCATAAACAATAGATGCTAAGGCAATAACTTTGTCGCGAGTTAAACCAATGGCTTTTGCTTTTTCATTTCGAGCCTCCGTCCAAAAACGATTGTACTCTGTAAGCATGCGCTCTCTAAATTGTTCTGCTGAAGTGTTCCAAAAAAACTCATAACTATTTGGTAAATACATACCTAAAGCGGTAGCCTTACTAAAACCATATTTTGATAAAAACGAAATGTCCTTCATAGCATTCAACAAAGACATGCTGTCTGCTTCAATTTGGGAAGAAACACGTCCTGCCAGTTTTTCAAGACTTTCTTGATTGTTAAAAGACAATTTTATTGGAAGATTTCTACTTCTAATAGAATTAATGATATCATTATTATTCATGCCTTTGGTAATGGCAAAACGTCCTGCTTTTATATTAGCAACATACTTTTTTTGTTTCGCCAAAGCATCGAACGTATTAATATCTTTTAATAAAGGTTCTAATTGTTCCCTAACATCATCATAAGTTGAATTCGTAGCGACAAAAACGTAAGCGGTATCATTATTAAAAGCTGTATTGGAATTCATCATAACACTATAAACATAGTAAGCAAAATAAGCTGCAACAGCCAACCCAATAAGCACAATAGCAAAAAGTATTTTTTTAATGTACATTTAATATTTTATAAGCTGAAATATATACTCGTTTTTATAAGAACCGTTAACTAAAATCCAGTCCTTTTTTAGTCCTATTTTTTTAAAACCCTGATTGGAAAAAAGCTTGACGCTCACATCATTTTCTTCAGAAATATTGCAATATAACTGATGTAAACCCAAATGGTTGAAACTGTAATTTACAAGTAGCTTTAAGGCTTCACTACCTACACCTTTTGCTCTATCTTCAATGTTTTTTACTAAAATACCAACACCTGCCCTACTATTTTTAAAATCGAAATCGAACAAATCTATCATACCCAAAGCAACCTCATCATAACTTGAAATAACCAAGCGCAATTGTTTTACTTCAAAAATATCTTTGTGAGATTGTTTTAAATATTGTTTTATTAAAAATTTAGAATAAGGTGTTATGGTGTTGCTTATTTCCCAAACCGATTCATCGTTTTCAATAGTGTGAATAAACTCTAAATCTTCAGGTTCTAAAGCACGTAAATAGATATGTTCTCCTTTTAGGGTAATCATAAAGTTCCGCTAAACACGTAAGTTGCTGGTCCAATAAGCCATACGTTTTTATAAACGCCATTTTCTACATCAAAACTCACTTGCAATTCGCCTCCTTGAACTTTTAAAGTAATTAAGTTTTCGTTGGTTTGTTTTAGCGCATGCATAGCCAGTGCTACGGCTGTAACGCCTGTACCACATGACAAGGTTTCATCTTCTACCCCACGTTCGTAAGTTCTAACAGCAAAAATTTGGTCGCTAATTTTCTTTACGAAGTTTACATTACTGCCTATTTCGTTATAAGGTGCGCCGTACCTAATTTTAGCTCCTTTTGTTTTGATATCGAAATTTTCAATTTGATCTTCAAACTCTACATGGTGTGGAGATCCTGTATTTAAAAACACATGGTTTTCATGTTTTTCAACTACATCTACATCTAGCATTTGAAGTTTTACGATGCCGTTATTTATGGTAGCATGGTGCAACCCATCAATAGCTTCAAATACAGCTTTATCTTTTATAACGCCTAATTGGTTTGCGAAGGCAACCAAACAGCGCCCACCGTTGCCACACATGGTGCTTTCGTTTCCATCGGCATTGTAGTACACCATTTTAAAATCGAGGGTAGGATGATTTTCTAAAAGAATTAAACCATCGGCTCCTATGCCAAAACGACGGTCGCACAAAAATGCGATGTGTTTGGTATCTTTTTTGTTGAACGTTTCTTGACGATTGTCTATCATCACAAAATCGTTTCCTGTTCCTTGATATTTGTAAAAAGTCTGTTGCATAATAATGCACAAAGATAAAGAAGTCTTTTTTATGATTTACGATTTTTGATTAAACGATTAACGATTTTTGAACTCTGAAACTTGTTTGTCTCCCTAAGACGCTAATTTGCAAAGCTAAATAGCAACAATACAGAGAATAAAAATAAGATATTAAAAGGCGTTTGGATTTTTAAATGTTCATTGTTGATTTTTCATTGTTAATTGGTTTGCGTTAGGGATTGAAACGGCATCCTTTTTAAAACTTGATAGTAATAAATAATAGGGAAACTTAAAATTAACAGATTACTTCGTCGCCTACTCCTCGTAATGACGTTTTAAAAAGACATATAGAGAAAAGCCTGAACCGATAGGGTAATGCCCAAATTATGAATGGTATATGTTTGTTAAAACGTCGTTAAAGTGGGCGTTAAAAAAAGTTAAAGTTGATTTCTTAAGTCAATAAATATTTAATTTTAATCGTTAATTAAAAATTAAAACTTAAACTGAAAATATATGAAAAAGATATTATCATTAGTACTGGTTTCGGCATTAGGTGGCGCTTTAACCTTGGGGGCTTATAAGATTTTTGTTGAGCCAAAAAGTGAATTTGTTTTAACAACGCCTGCCTCAAATCCGGCATTTTTACCCACTAATAATATAAATAATTTAGCTTACGAAGCACCCGATTTTACGGTTGCTGCAGAAAATGCAGTGAATGCCGTGGTGCACGTTAAAAATGTATCGATTAGTTCGGGACAAATGAGTTTGCAGGATTTGTTTTCGGGTAGAACAACACCGCGTGCACAAATGGGTACTGGTTCGGGCGTGATTATTAATGCTGATGGATATATAATTACCAATAATCATGTGATTAATAATTCGGATGAATTGTCGGTTACCTTGAACAACAACAAAACGTATAAAGCAGAAATTGTAGGATCGGATTCTAAAACCGATATCGCGCTTTTGAAAATTGATGCTGATGAAGATTTGCCTTTTGTAACGTTTGCCGATTCAGACCAAGCTAAAATTGGTGAATGGGTATTGGCAGTTGGTAACCCTTTTAACTTAACATCTACCGTTACAGCGGGTATTATTAGTGCGAAGGCTAGAGATTTATCGGGCACGAGTTCACAATCGTTTATACAAACCGATGCTGCTGTAAACCCTGGAAATTCGGGAGGTGCGCTTGTAAATACCAGAGGAGAGTTGATTGGTATTAATACCGCAATTTCATCACAAACTGGTTCTTATATTGGCTATTCGTTTGCAGTACCAAGTAATATTGCACGTAGAGTTATTGAAGATATTATGGAGTTTGGTAATGTGCAAAATGGTATTCTTGGTATTAGCGGTGGCTCGTTAAACAGTGAGGTTTCCGAAAAATTAGGTATTAACGATACCGAAGGTATTTATGTAGATAGTGTTGTTGAAGAATCGGGGGCTGAAAAAGCGGGAATTAAAAAGGGCGATATTATTAAAGAAATTGACAATGTAAAGGTTTCTAAATTTGCCGATTTAACCGGACACATTGGAGCAAAACGTGTTGGTGATATTGTAAATTTAAAAGTATCTAGAGATGGCTCGTTAAAAAACATTAATGTAACATTGACCCGAAATGAAACTTTAACGCTTCCATTGGTTGGCCGTGTAAAAAATGCGAAACAAGAAGATTTAAAACGATTTAAAGCTTCTAATGGTATTAAAATTATTGAACTGGATGAAAAATATGCCGATTACTGGAAAAAGAACGGTGTAAAAGAAGGAACAATAATTACATCTATTAACGATAGTAAAATAAACTCGGTTGATGATGCCCAGGAAGCTATTAAAAACAAATCGGCTTACGAACCTTTACGTATAGAACTAATAAATGCTAACGGCGAAAAAGAACGTTATAATTTTAGATAGAATTTAAACATTTATAAACTTAAATAACCGCTTGAAAATAAATTTTCAAGCGGTTATTTTTTTAAAAACAGGTTACGAAAACGTTTGAGTTGTAGTATTTTTGTTAATATTAATATCAACAACCTAAACTATTTAAGCATGCCTTTGAATAAAAATTATGAAAAGGAATTAGCCTTTCAAGCAGATCGTAGAAAAGCCACTGTAGAATTTATTAAAATTGTTAGCGACTTATGGTACGACAAATCTATTGAATTAGTGATTTTTAGAAATCAGTTAATTGACCGAAACGTAAGTCAAATTTTAAACCTACACGAATATGCTGGTAAATTTGTAGAAAAACCCATTTCCATTTTCGATTCTGTTGAAATTGCCCAAGCTATAAAAGCCATGGAAATTCCTCCAGCAAAGTTAGATATTGGTAAACTAACGTATGAATTTCATTCCGAAGAAAACAACTTTAGCGACGCCCGAAGTTTTATAACCGAAAAATTGAAAGGTGCGCATAAAGCTGAAAATTTCAAACCCAAAAATGTGGTACTCTATGGTTTTGGTAGAATTGGCAGATTAGTTGCACGTGAATTAATGACACGTACAGGTAAAGGTAGTCAGCTACGTTTAAGAGCCATTGTAACAAGGGGAACTATTGATACCCAAATACTTGAAAAAAGAGCGGCATTGCTACGTAATGATTCTGTTCATGGCTATTTTTCAGGTTCCGTTTCTATAGATGCCAAAAATAATGCTTTAATAATAAATGGTACTACTGTAAATATTATTTCGGCTAATGCTCCAGAAGACATTGACTATACAGAATACGGCATTGACGATGCCTTAGTAATAGATAACACTGGGGCTTTTAGAGATAAAACAGCTTTAAGCAGACATTTAAAATCTAAAGGTGTTGACAAAGTGTTGTTAACAGCGCCTGGAAAAGAAGTTCCTAATATTGTTTATGGCGTTAATCATTTAGAAAATAATCCTGATAAAATTAATATTGTTTCAGCAGCTTCATGTACTACCAATGCCATTACCCCTATTTTAAAAGTTGTTGAAGATTCCTTTGGAATAAAAAGTGGCCATATAGAAACCATTCATGCCTATACGAACGACCAGAATTTAGTTGATAATTTACACAGTAAATACCGCCGTGGTCGTGCAGCAGCTTTAAATATGGTTATTACCGAAACTGGAGCTGGAAGTGCCGTAGCTAAAGCATTACCTAGTTTAACTGGCAAATTAACTTCAAATGCCATACGTGTTCCTGTACCCAATGGATCGTTAGCCATTTTAAACTTAGAACTAAAAAACAAAACTTCTATCGATGGTATAAATACCATATTAAAAAAATATGCCTTAGAAGGTGATTTGGTTGAACAAATAAAATATGAATTAAGTGACGAATTGGTATCTACCGATATTGTTGGCTGTTCTGCACCTGCTATCTACGATAGTAAGGCAACGATAGTGCGTGCCGATGGCAAAAATGCAGTACTTTATATTTGGTACGATAACGAATATGGTTATAGTCAACAAGTTATTAGACTTGCAAAATATATTGCTAAAGTAAGACGTTTTACATATTATTAATTTAAAAAAATCTATTTCACATTTTTTATCGTATATAATTTAGCCTCACTTTGTGAGGCTTTTTTATAATTTTAATTTATTTAATAAACATTTTTTTTAACTTAGTAAACCGAAATAACCAGTAAACCTAACCAAATGCATTATTTTAAGCCCCTAACTTTATTACTTTTTCTGATTTCCTTCACAACTTTTGCACAAAACCCTGATAATAATGAAGACAAACTGTCTTTAAATAGTGGTCCAATAGAAAATCAATTTGAGTACGCCATTAAGAATTCGAACGGTTGGAGAGATGAACGCGGACAAGAATATCGAGTTATAAAAACCTTTTGGTTAACCGAATTGAAAGCACACGTATTAGATTCTATACAAGCCATCAAAAAAGATATAATAGAATCACAAATAACGTTAAAAGCGCAAGCGCAAGAAATTTCAGATTTAAAAACAAGTCTTTCCAACACACAAAGCACTTTAGATAAAACCAAAAATGAAAAAGACAACATGTCTTTACTTGGGGCTGAAACTAGCAAAAGCGGTTATAGCGGCATCATGTGGAGTATTGTAGGTGTTCTATTTGCTTTATTGCTTTTCTTTATTTATAAATTCAAGAATAGTAATGCTGTTACTAAAGATGCCAAACGTGCACTTTCAGAGCTTGAAGATGAATTTGAAGAACATCGTAAAACTGCTGTAGAGCGCGAACAAAAAGTACGTCGCCAGCTACAAGATGAAATAAATAAGCAAAAAACAATTAAGACAAAAAAATAAGTTTTATTTCCCTTATAAATAGTTTAAAATCTGCAAGAGTTTCTTGTGGGTTTTTTTTTTTGACTTTATCAGAAAAAACAGTTAAATTTAAAAACAAACACCTCTGTTCTTACCTGACCAAGAAATAAACCTATTGAAATAGAAAATCAAACAAGAAACAGAATTGGATTCAGAGGATTTACTCAATGAGTATAAAATGTGTTTTAGGAAAATGACTCAACGATTATACTTCTTAAAACAATTTCAAACATTAAAAACTACTAAATGAAAAAAATAAGTTCTGTTGATGAATACATTGAAGAACATGCCCAATTTAGTGAGGCATTAACACTTTTACGTACTATTATTAACAGCTCCGAATTAGAAGAATCTGTAAAATGGAATGCACCAATTTATGCTCTTGAGGGTAAAAACGTAATTGGTTTAGGGGCTTTTAAACATCATTTTGGTATTTGGTTTTTTAATGGTGTTTTTCTTAAAGATGAAAAAAAATTACTGCAAACTGCTCAAGAGAAAACCAAAGGATTAAGGCAAATGCG
Organism: Mariniflexile soesokkakense; assembly: GCF_039650365.1. Classification (NCBI taxonomy): domain Bacteria; kingdom Pseudomonadati; phylum Bacteroidota; class Flavobacteriia; order Flavobacteriales; family Flavobacteriaceae; genus Mariniflexile; species Mariniflexile soesokkakense. The sequence continues at coordinate 431,442 of NZ_JAZHYP010000001.1, forward strand.
CTTTGAATCGATTAATGATATTAATAAAAACAGTGTTTTAGCTTATATAAAAGAAGCTATTGAAAATCAGAAACTAGGTAAAGAAATAAAACCGAACAAAACAACAAAAAAAGATATTGTATTTCCTGAGGAACTTCAAAAACTATTGAAAAAAAATCCAGTGTTATATGAAGCCTTTAATATACTAACACCAAGCAAACAGCGTGAATATTGTGAATTCATTGCTGAAGCCAAACGTGATGCTACCAAATTAGCCCGCTTAGAAAAAATAACACCTATGATTTTACAAGGTGTTGGCTTGAACGATAAATACAAAAACTGCTAAAACATAAAAAGCTTCCTAATTGGAAGCTTTTTATGTTTTATGGTTCTGTTGATTACAAAGACACTTTTGTACCAACCGCTTTACCATCTATAATATCAATAATAACATTATCTTTTTTTCCATTTACTATATAAGTAGGTACATTATTTGCCGCAGCTTGTTGTGCATAATCTAGTTTAGAACCCATGCCACCACGACCTTCAGCTTCACCCTTATTACTGTCTTTAATGTATTTATCTAAATTATCGTTCGGATTTACATTTTTTATTAAATCACTGCTTTCAGCATCAGGATGACCTGTGTAAAGTCCGTCAATATCCGTTAAAATTATGAGCTTATCAGCATTAATAAGTTGCGCAATTAAACTTGCCAACTCATCATTATCAGAGAACATAGACATGGTAACTGATACGGCATCATCTTCATTGGCAATAGGAATTACGCCTTCAGCCAACAAGCCTTCACAACAATTAATCATATTTTGTCTGTGCACACCTGCACTAAAATCGCGTTTAGTAGGAAGTACCTGTGCACATTTCATACCAAAATCATGAAAAATATTGTAATACAAACGCATCATTCGTGGTTGCCCAATAGCCGAATAAACCTGACGACGCTGTGTTTTATCTTTTATTTTAGACTTTCCTAAAACTTCCTTTCCCGCAATGACGGAACCTGACGATACGAGAACGCAAATGATATCTCGTTCATAAAGTTCTGCTATTTGTTTTACCAAATTACTCAAAACAGGCCTAACAATTCTATTGTCTTTGTTGGTCATTACATTGGTACCAACTTTTATAACTATTCTTTCTTTATACATTATTTAATATTCTTTACCTAATTCAACAGCACGATTAAACGCCGCAAATGCTGCTTCTTTTATCAATTCGCCTACGTTATTATCTTTCATAGAATCTAACGCCGCTCGGGTTGTTCCTCCTTTTGAGGCTACTTTTTCCATCCATGAGTCAGGTGATAAATTAGATTGGTTAAACAACTCAACTGCTCCTGTAAAAGTTTGACTTACCAACACGGTAGAGTCATTTTTAGAAAAGCCCATTTGTAAGGCAGCTTCCATCATGCTTTGCATAAAATAAAACACGTAAGCGGGTCCACTACCAGAAATGCCTGTAGAAGCATCTATAAAATTTTCGTTGGATACACGCATGGATTTCCCTGTGGTATCTAACAAACTTTCTACGGTTAGCATTTCGATTCTGGAAATCTCATCCGAGGTGACGTACGAGGTTAAACCTTTACCTATTTGTGCTGGTAAGTTAGGCATCGCTCTAACTACTTTGTTCAATCCGGTTAATTCTTTTATAGAACCTATGGAAACTCCTGCCATAATTGATACTATAATTTGTTGTGGCTGAACTAGTGTTTTTATAGCTTTAAATACACTTTCGGCATGGTATGGTTTAACGGCTACAAATATAATATCTGCTTCTGGAACACAATCTTTCAACTCTCTAAAAGCATCAAAATGTGATATTTGGTTAAGTTCTTCAAGTTTTTCTTCAGATTTATCTAAAACCATTATGTTTTTTTTCTTCAACAATCTTGATTTAGACATGCCTTCTGCATAAGTAAGCCCCATGTTGCCTGCTCCTATTACTAGTACTTTCATTTATTTGTGTATTTGTTAATTTAGGTTTTCTTTATTAAAATTATTAAACGAATAGCATACAATCATTACAGTCTTTAACCTCTCCATAATAAGTTTCTCTATATTTATGAAGTGTTTTAATAGGTAACCCGAACAGGTATTTTTTAATATAAGTAACCTTTGTGGTTAATTCTCCCATTTTTAAACTGTGTCGCTTTTCGTATGTTGTTTCTCTTTTTATATATAAAATTTTCATATGTGCTTTATTTGTAATTTGTATTAAATGATTGATTAATTTCTAACCAACCTCATTTCTATATTTCTTGATTTAAAACCCTGTTTTTCAAATAACTCAACCACAGGATTATCTTTATTTATATGTATTGAAATATCGCCATCGCAATATTTTATGGTATGTTTAATTAATGCCTTAGCAATACCTTTTTCTCTAAAAGCCGTCTTAACAGCAATGTAAACCAATATATTTTCCGGTATATATTCATTCATTCCGGTTCTGTTTACCACTGTTGCTCCTATAATATCATTATTATGCTCCATAACAAATACATAGCCCCCTAATCCAGGAACCTCTTTTGCGGCATATAACACGGATTTTCTAATGGCACTTTTAGTGTCTCTAACATCATCAGAATATTCAAACAAAAAATTAGTTATTCGGTTTATATCAATAATTGATAGCCTTGAAAAGGCATCAAAGGTTTTTATAGTCATTAATGTTATTGTTTTTAATCACATCTAAAACAATAGATGCAACTAATTAAGGAGATAGTAATTAAATTAAAAAAACGGGAATAAATAAAGTGTACTATTTAAAGACAGAACACCTATTTTGAGGCTCTAGGAGGAATAAATTTATCTGATTGGGTTCTGAAAACCAAAAAGTTAAAGTTGAATATTCTACAGTTTTGCCTTTCATGAAGTCTTTTGCTCATGCTGCAAATTTACAAAAATAGACCGCCAATAGCAAATAAGCATTGTTAAGATAATGACAAGCTTAAATAACAAACAAAAAAGCTCCCGGAAAAAGGAGCTTTAAAATCAAATAACTATGTATTAAAATAAACCTAAACTAACTCTTGGGGTTCGAACGTTTATACTGGTGTTAACAGTACTACGCTGTGGATATCTATGGTAATAACCATCATCATATCTGTAATAATAAAATGATGCATGGTGATAATAATGAGGACTGTGACGACAATGAGTATCGCAATGTTCGTAATGACTAGCGTACGCATCCTTTTTACCTTTCATATAGGCTTTGTAAGCTTTTTTATCTCTTTGCTTTAAATCTTTTTCGTAAGCTTTTTGCTCTTTCCAAAAACTTTCTTCCTCTGCCTTAGTATCAGCGGAATACTGTTGTTCGAATTTAGCGTCTTCAATAGCTCTTTGTTCATAATAAGATTTACTCGCTATTTTAGCTTCTGTAGTTGACTTTGTTTCCTGTGCATTTCCTATAGAAGAAAAAATTACCATTAATAATATTGCTATAATTTTAATTAATTTCATGGTTTAAATTTTTATATTAAACTTTAATCACAAGGTTAATTGCTGTGATTCTATAATTAAGACAACTTAACATTTGTTTACCCTACCCCTCAAATAAAATAATTTATATATTTTTTTTAATTTGTAGATAAAGAAGATATACGTCTGGTAGATTTTAAAATACTTTTTTGGGTTGAAAATTTCAAATCATTAAACTCATGCATTTGACTAAATCTACTTTTATCAATTTTATTATGAGCCAAATACATTTCAAAATCAGAAATAAATTCCAACATTTTTAGTTTATTGTTCAATTGAATTTTTTCAATACTCAAATCGAGTAAACGTTTAGCTTCTGTATTTTTTTGTTTTTTTGAATTACCTAATAACAAAAATATAGATGCTAAACCGTTTTTTCGTTCAGGCAATACGCTGCTTAAATTAATACTGGAAAAATATTTAATCTTAGATATGACAAATGAACTTTTATTAGGGTTTTCAAAAATGTTTTTCTCTTGAAATGCATATATGGCTATACCATTTATTGTTAAAAAAACTAAATAAAATAAGAATAGATACATAGTTTAAAAGATTAGGTTAATAAAGAACTCAACATTAAGACAATCTTAAAGTTATTTACCCTACTTTAATTAAACTCGAATGATAAGACTGTTACGAAAACACCGACTATATCCTATTTAATATTTCAATTATAAAAAACAAAAAAGCTTCCTTATCCAGGAAGCTTTTTCAATATTTTTTAAACTAAACTAGTATTATTCTTGTGCGTTAGCTTTAACACTTAATTCCATAGAAATGGCAGAACGCTCGAACTTAACTTTTCCCGACATGGTTTCTATAATACATGTTTGGTCTTTATCATTAAGTTCTAAAATTTTACCGTGCAAACCGCTTTTGGTTATAACTTTATCGCCTTTTTTTAATTCTGAATTAAACTTTTTCTCTTTTTTGGCTCGTTTCATTTGTGGTGCAATCATAAAGAAATACACAACCACAAACATTAGTATAAACGGTAAAAATTGACCGATTCCTTCCATTGTTTCTTGTTATTTGTTAGTTATTTATTGTGCTGCTCTAGCAGCGATATTAATTTGTTACTGCAATTGGGTCTTTTACAAACGCAGAAATTTTAACAACCTCAGACCCCTTTTCGGTATTGGCTGTAACTGTAATGGTTTTTGTGATTTTATTAGACCCACTGCCATTATATTTAACTGTAAATTGTCCTGTTTTCCCTGGTGCTAAAGGTTCTTTACTCCAATTTTCTGGCACGGTACATCCGCAAGAACTTTTAATTTCAGTTATAACTAGCGGAGCATTTCCTGTGTTTTTATATGAAAAAACAGTTTCAACTGCTTGGTTTTTTTCTATTTCGCCAAAATCATGTTCCGTTTCATTAAATTCAAGTACAGGAAATTTAGACGCATTAGCATCTCTAATGGCTGCTGCAGTTACATTAGCTTCATCTACTTTTTTAGAAGCATCTTCTTTACAAGATGTAAAGGCTATTAAACTAAGCACACTTAATCCTAATATCAATTTTTTCATTACTAAGGTATTTTTTTTCAAGCTGTAAAAGTAGGAATTATTTAAACTATTAAAAACTTTTAATGGTTTCTTAACACAATTTTACAGCAATCCGCGACCTACTTTTTTTAGGTTTCCAGCCTCTTCATACTCTTTTACCAATTTATCTAAAATACCATTTATAAAAATGCTACTTTTTGGTGTAGAATATTCCTTGGCTATTTCTAAATATTCATTAATAGTCACTTTTACAGGAATAGACGGAAAGTTTTTTAATTCACAAATTGCCAATTGCAGCAATACATAATCCACATTGGCTATACGGTCCGAATCCCAATTCTGTGTTTTCTCTTCTATTTCTTTATTTAGTACGCTTCTATTTAAAAGGGTTTTTCTAAATAAATCGATAGCATACTGCTTATCGTCTGCATCTTTATACAGTTTTGGTGTAAAATAACCTTCTGCCGAGGTGCTTTTTGCTTTTCGTAACAACTTTAATATGGTGGTATTTACCGTTGGTAAATCGTCTAACCATGTTAAATTTTTATCTTCTAAATAATCGTACAATTTATCGTTTGGAGCTATAATGTCTTTGAACACATCTACAATAAAATCTTTGTCTTCTTTAAAATCGGACACTTTGGTTTGCATATATTCTTTATACAAATCGCTAGATGTAATGGCTTTAAAAATCACATCTACATATTCGCCATCAAGTTCCCAATTATTGATATTGTGTATTTCTAACTGGTTTTTTAATTGAAAATTATCTGATATAAGTTGAAGCAGTTGGTTGTTTACAAACTTCCTGTTTGGGTCTTTATCTTCCTTAGTGGCTAAATGCTTTTTTTGCTTTTTTTGTAAATCACTTTCGGCTCTCTTTTGAACCTCCAATAACAAAGAAAGAAGCAATAAGTACAAGTTGTACATATTGTCAATACTAAACAGTAAAAATTTTTGATCTTTACTAAAATCATCACTTTCACCACCTTTAAAGGCATACATGGTTTGCATTACTTTTACACGGATATGTCTTCTGTTTAGCATAATTACAATGAACTTAAATTTATAAAGACGAAAATTTTATTATTTCGAGCTGCAAAAATAACACTATTTTAAAAAGTTACTCCATATTTTTTGTTTTTATTATTTACTAAACACTTTATGGTATTTTTAACAATTACTAAACAGTTAACAACCCTATTTATGCTTTTAAAACTTTATATTTGCTAACTTATTTATTACTATTTTCCACACAGATCAAACCGTTAAATGAAAGAATTACAGCACTTAAACAAATACTTTTTAAAATATAAAAAACAGCTTTTAATAGGTACTGTAATTACAATTATAGCTAGAATATTTTTGCTTTTTACACCGCGCTATGTTCGAGAAATTTTTGTGGTTATTGAAAAATATTTAAAAGGAGGTGTTTCAGAACAGGTTGTAAAAGCAGAATTAACCGAAGTTATCATCTACATTATTGCTGCTGCATTAATCGCTGCCATTTTCACGTTTTTTATGCGTCAATATATTATTAATGTATCGCGCTATGTTGAATTCGATTTAAAAAATGAAATCTACATTCAATATCAAAAACTGTCTTTAAACTTTTATAAAAAGAACAGAACAGGCGATTTAATGAACCGCATAAGTGAAGATGTTGGCAATGTACGCATGTATGCAGGTCCCGCTATAATGTACAGCATTAACACTATCACGCTTTTTATAATTGCACTTATATACATGTTTAACGAAGCACCAAAATTGGCTTTATACACCGTATTGCCTTTACCTGTATTATCAATAGTTATTTATAAATTAAGTAAAGAAATACACCATAGAAGTACCATTGTGCAACAATTTTTATCGAAACTTTCTACTTATACACAAGAATCGTTTAGCGGTATCTCGGTTATTAAAGCATACGGAATAGAGCCACAAACTTCTGCAAGTTTTAAAGACTTAGCTGCTGAAAGCAAAGGAAAGCAAATAAAATTAGCCAAAGTGCAAGCATGGTTTTTCCCCATGATGATTTTACTAATTGGCACCAGTAATTTATTGGTAATTTATGTTGGTGGAATGCAATACATTAATGGTGAAATTGAAAGTCTAGGAACTATTGCCGAATTTATTATTTATGTAAACATGCTTACATGGCCCGTTGCAACGGTAGGTTGGGTAACCTCTATTGTGCAACAAGCCGAAGCTTCTCAAAAACGTATCAATGAGTTTTTAAAACTGGAGCCTGAAATAACAAATACAGTAGAAGCGCATACCAAAATTACTGGAGATATTGTTTTTAATAACGTAACCTTTACTTATGATGATACAAATATTCAAGCATTAAACGGCGTAAGCTTCAATATAAAACAAGGAGAGACCTTAGCTGTTTTAGGAAAAACAGGTTCTGGGAAATCTACTATTTTAGATTTAATTGGGCGTTTGTACGACATCGATGGTGGCTCAATTTTAATAAATGACATCCCTATTAAAGACCATAATTTAACCGATTTAAGAAAAAGCATCGGCTACGTTCCACAAGATGCCTTTTTGTTTTCAGACACCATTAAAAACAATATTAAATTCGGAAACCAAGAAGCTACTGATGATGAAGTTATTGAAGCAGCCAAAAATGCCCAAGTGCATAAAAACATAATCAAGTTCAACAACGGTTACGATACCATTTTAGGTGAGCGTGGTATTACACTTTCGGGCGGACAAAAACAACGTGTATCTATTGCGCGAGCTATTATAAAAGCGCCTGAAATTTTATTGTTTGACGATTGTTTATCGGCAGTTGATACCGAAACCGAAGAAAAAATACTAAAGAATTTAACAAAAATCACTAAAGGCAAAACATCTATCATCGTAGGCCACCGTGTATCCTCAGCTAAAAATGCCCATAAAATTATAGTGCTAGATAATGGCAAGATTGTTCAAGAAGGTACACATGAAACACTTATAAATGTAAAAGGATATTACCAACACCTGTACTTAAAGCAGTTAAGCGAAGCCTCCTCTAATAAAGATTAAACCCCTTATTTACAAATAAATAGCTTGCATAAAATTCAACAAAAAATGATACTTTAAAAAGAAATATCATAAAATGTTGGTTAGTATCGGTTTTTTTTAGATTTTTGATATAAATTGATAATTTAATAAATTTCTATACAACTATGAACAACAATGACATGATGGAGAAAGAGGAGATTTTTTCTAAAGTATTAAGAGCAGGAAGACGCACATATTTTTTTGACGTAAGATCTACAAAAGCAGACGATTATTATCTAACTATAACTGAAAGTAAAAAGTTTACCAACGATGATGGTTCGTTTCATTACAAAAAGCATAAAATTTACATCTACAAAGAAGACTTTAATGAGTTTAAAGATATTTTAGGTGAAATGACAGATTACATTATTGATGAAAAAGGAGACGAAGTTATTAGCGAACGCCATCAAAAAGACTTCAAAAAAGAATATGAAACCGAAGATACTCCAAGTGAAAATGGTGAATTACACAAATCTACTGAAAGTTTCACTGATATAGATTTTGACGATATTTAATCTTCAAATTAAAAAAAGCAAAAAACCGTTACCAAAAAGTAACGGTTTTTTTAGAGTTAGTCTAAAAAGTTGCATCAATATCATATTGGCCTTCTCGAAACAAACCAACTTATTGATAATCAGTATTATTTTTAACAAGTTCAACCTGACAAAACAAGTTAAAAACACTTTTTAGACAGCCTTTTTTTAGCTAACAACACTACCATTTTTTACTTTGTTTTCTGGGTTTAAAAGAATCACATCTTTACCGTTTACTGCACCCAAAACCAAACATTCGCTCATAAACTTAGCAATTTGTTTTTTAGGGAAATTAATTACCGCAGTAATTTGTCTTTGTAACAAATCTTCCTTTTTATATAACGTTGTAATTTGTGCCGATGTTTTTTTTATCCCCAAATCGCCAAAATCAATCGTTAATTGATAGGCAGGATTTCGTGCTTCTGGAAAATCGTTTACTTCTATAATGGTTCCCACACGAAGGTCGATTTTAGAAAAATCCTCAAAAGTTATTATAGTACTCACTTTTTTATTTAAACTTCATTTTCGTTTTCCAAAAATAGAAATAATCCCGAACTTTGAATAAAACTTTTTATTATGTCTGACACACCTTCAAACATGCTTCCTTTAGGCACAAAAGCACCTTTTTTTAAGTTACCTGACACCATTAGCGATACGCTTATGGATTTGAACACATTAAAAGGGAAAAGAGGAACTGTAATTATGTTTATTTGCAACCACTGCCCTTTTGTAATTCACATTAACAAAGAAATAGTTGCCATTGCCAAAACCTATTCTAAAAAAGGAATTGGTTTTGTTGCTATTTCGAGTAACGATACTGTAAAATATCCGCAAGATGGCCCAGATAAAATGAAATATCACGCTAAAAACGAAAACTATCCATTTCCTTATTTGTATGATGAAAGTCAAAAAATAGCCAAAGCTTACGATGCGGCATGTACACCAGATTTATATGTGTTTGATGCTGATTTAAAACTGACTTATCGAGGTCAATTAGACGATTCTAGACCTGGAAATGGATTGCCCATTACAGGAAATGATTTAAGAAATGCCTTAGATCGCTTAATTGAAAACAAAGAAAATACTAACATACAAAAACCAAGCATTGGTTGTAGCATTAAATGGAAAAAATAGCGTTTTTATAACTTTCATAAAGTTAATTGCCAAAAGCCTACATCGTGCCACTTTCCAAATTTATATCCCACTTCTTTAAAATGAGCTACTTTTTCAAAACCAAAGTTTTCATGAAGTTTTACACTTGCATCATTAGGCAAAGTTAACCCTCCAATAACTACATGATAATTTTTATTTTTAAGCTGAAACAATAATTCTGAATACAATTTTTTACCAATTCGTTTTCCTAATTCTGTATGTTTAATGTAAACCGTTAATTCTACGGTGTTTTTATAGGCAGGTTTTGTTCGGAACGTATTGGCATAAGCATAGCCTAATACCTCGTTATTTTCTTCATAAACTATAAAAGGAAAATCATTCGAAATGGTTTTAATTTTATCTTCAAATTCCTGAGCCGAAAATGAAACCAAATCTAATGTAACTATAGAATTTATTACGTAATAATTGTAAATATCTACTATTTGTTGTGCATCTTGAATAGTTATAGGTCTAATCATAAACTTCTAAATCCAATTATTTCGTTTTATCAAATTTTCAATATGTGCATAATGATGATTGCTGTGCCATGCATAAATGCCTATATTCTTTTTTAAAACCACTTCACTTTGTGTTTCTGGATGAACAAAACACTTATTTAAATTATCGTCCGATAAGCCTTTTAATAAATAAACAAGTTTCGCATGAATTGCTTTTAAATGAAGCAAAGACATTTCAATTGGTGCCGATTTAGTATCAAATAATTCTGCCCACCTATCTTCATAATAAGCTTTAATAATCGGCTTGTCTTCGGTTAAAGCCCATTTAAACCGCGCATAACTATGATGATGACTATCCGATAGATGGTGAACAACTTGCCTAACCGTCCAACCTTCTGGTCTGTAATGTGTATCTAATTGCTCGTCTGATAAATCTTTAATAAGATTTTCTAATCGATTTGGAAAATGTTCTAAAATAGATATCCAACTTTCTATATGCTGTGAAGAAATATTGTTTGGACAATCAAACTTACCAATTGGGTATCTAAGCTTTTGTAATTCTATATCTGTCATAAAAACAAATATAGAGAATTACTATGCAATTCAAGCAACCTTGTTTTTTATTGAATTTATTGCTGTATGAAGATTGTTAAACCACTTTATCTTATTTCAAAGAAAGACAAACTATAAAAACTAAAAAGCACCTAATGAACAGGTGCTTTTTAAACTTATATTTTGTTGAACACTATTTAACTTTCATCAATTCTACATCAAAAATTAAAGTAGCGTTAGGAGGAATAACGCCACCCGCACCCCTGCTTCCATAGCCTAAATGACTAGGAATTACAAAACGTGCCTTATCACCTACATTTAATAATTGAATGCCTTCATCCCAACCTGAGATTACCTGACCAACACCCACTGGAAAATCAATGGGTTCGTTACGTTTGTATGATGAATCGAAAACTGTACCATCAGCTAGTTGTCCTTTATAATGTACGGAAACATTTTTACCTTTTTCAGCTTTAGCTCCAGTTCCTTTTTGAATGATTTGATATCTTAACCCGCTTTCGGTTTTACTAAATCCTGTAGCTAATTTATCTAATTCTGTTTCAACTGCCTTTTTTTCTTCAGCTAATCTTTTTTCTCTAGAACCTTCAAAAGTTCTAAAAGCTTCAATGGCATTATAAGATTCGGCATCAGCACCAACTCTTACAATTTCTAAGGTTTCAATTTTATCACCTTGGGCAATGGCGTCTACCACATTTTGCCCTGCAATAACTTTACCAAAAACCGTATGATTGTTATCTAACCAAGGTGTAGCAACGTGTGTAATAAAAAATTGACTCCCGTTAGAACCAGGACCTGCATTTGCCATTGATAAAATACCCGGTGCATCATGCTTTAAATCTGGGTGAAACTCATCGTCAAATTTATAACCTGGATCTCCTGAACCTGATCCTTGTGGACAACCACCTTGTATCATAAAATCTGGAATAACTCTATGGAATTTCAAACCGTTATAATAAGGTGTTCCTTGTGGCTTTACTTTGTTTTCTAAGTTTCCTTCGGCTAAAGCTACGAAGTTACCAACTGTTCCTGGTGTTTTTTTGAATTCTAAAGCAACAAGAATTTCTCCTTTTGTTGTATTGAATTTTGCGTATAATCCGTCTTGCATTGTTCTAATTTTATTTGAAAATGCAAAGATAGGAATGATTTACGAATTACGATTTACGATTTTTGATTTTTTAGGAGTTAAAAGCTACTCTACTAAGTAACAAAGCTCCAAAGTTTCATGCAAATACATTTAAACTTTGGAACTTTAAATACTTTTATTCTTTTGATACTTTCAAACTCTGCTTGTTTGAAGGGTTGCAACTTTGAAACTTTAATTAGCTACGTCACTTATAAATTTTATTCTATATAAACGAAGTTCATCATCATCATAATCGCCATCAAATTCTTTAATAGCCGCATCAATACTATCGGTTTTAGATTCCATAAAGTAATCGTGAATTTCTTCTTGCTGGTCTTCATCTAAAATATCATCAATCCAATAGTTTATATTTAGTTTAGTACCAGAATAGACAATGGCTTCCATTTCTTTGATAAAGTCTTCCATAGACATTCCTTTTGAAGAAGCAATATCATCTAATGGTAATTTTCTATCTATATTTTGAATAATGTAAAGCTTATTTGCAGAATTAGTTCCTGTAGATTTTACAACCAAATCGTCTGGACGAATAATATCATGCTCTTCAACATACTTCTCAATAAGTTCTATGAAATCTTTTCCGTATTTTTTTGCTTTACCATCTCCAACACCATGAACATTAGCTAGTTCCGATATGGTAATTGGGTATTTTAACGCCATATCTTCAAGAGATGGATCTTGAAAAATAACAAATGGCGGAACACCTAACTTTTTGGCATTCTTTTTACGTAAATCTTTCAGTAAATCCATTAACAACTCATCGGCTACAGCGCCTTCACTTTTAGCTGCAGTTATAATAGAACCATCTTCTTGCTCTCCATCAAAAATATGGTCTTCGGTCATCATAAAGGATTCTGGTTTTTTTATAAAATCTCTACCAGCATCCGCTAATTTAATGACACCATAAGTTTCTATATCCTTTTTAAGGAAACCAGATACCAAAACCTGCCTTAACAAGGCCATCCAATATTTTTTATCTTTGTCTTTGCCTTTTCCAAAAAAAGCTTGCTCGTTGGTTTTATGTGAATTAATTAGCGCATTTTCTTTACCCGTAATTACATGTACTAAATCTTTAGACTTATACTTTTCGTTTGTTTTATCAATGGTTTCAAGAAGTAGTTTAACATCATCTTGGGCTTCATGTTTCTTTTTAGGATGTCTTACATTATCATCCATACTGCCACCTTCTCCAGTTTCATTATCAAACTCTTCACCAAAATAATGCAAAATAAATTTTCTACGGGAAATAGAAGTTTCGGCAAACGCCACTACTTCTTGCAATAAGGCTTGCCCTATTTCTTGTTCAGCAACAGGTTTGCCAGACATAAATTTTTCTAGTTTCTCAATATCTTTATAGGCATAATAAGCCAAACAATGCCCCTCGCCCCCATCGCGTCCTGCCCTACCAGTTTCTTGGTAATAACTTTCGATACTTTTAGGAATATCATGATGGATTACAAACCTCACATCGGGTTTATCGATACCCATACCAAAAGCTATGGTAGCTACCACCACATCAACATCTTCCATAAGGAATTGATCTTGATAATTAGATCTAGATTTGGCATCTAACCCGGCATGATATGGCACTGCTTTAATACCGTTTACTTGTAAAACCTGTGCTAATTCTTCAACTCGTTTTCTGCTTAAACAATAAACAATACCAGACTTTCCATTATTTTGCTTTATAAAGCGAATAATATCGGCATCTACATTTTTGGTTTTTGGGCGTACTTCGTAATATAAATTTGGCCTGTTAAACGATGCTTTAAATGTTTTAGCACCACTAATTCCAAGGTTTTTTATAATGTCTTCCTGTACTTTTGGTGTTGCCGTAGCCGTTAAACCTATAATCGGGATATTATCACCTATACGTCCAATAATATGCTTTAAATTTCTGTATTCAGGTCTAAAATCGTGTCCCCATTCGCTAATACAATGTGCTTCATCAATAGCCATAAAGGACACTTTCACCGAACGTAAAAACTCGACATTTTCTTCCTTTGTAAGCGATTCGGGCGCTACGTAAAGCAGCTTCGTTACACCATTTACAATATCCTCCTTAACACGTTTTATTTCTGTTTTATTTAATGAAGAATTTAAAACATGTGCAATACCTTCTTCATTGGAGACGCCTCTAATGGCATCGACTTGGTTTTTCATTAAGGCAATTAAAGGCGATACCACAATAGCGGTTCCTTCTTGCATTAACGCAGGGAGCTGATAACAAAGCGATTTACCCCCACCCGTTGGCATGATAACAAATGTGTTATTTCCTGACAGTATACTTTCTACGACACCTTCTTGTAGTCCCTTGAATTTACCAAACCCAAAATATTTTTTTAGTGCAGATTGCAAGTCACTTTTTGCTATTAACATGAATAATACTAAAATTTATTTAATCATTAAAAACACTAAAAATATTCAATACACTATTGATTATTTTAAAGTGCATAGAGAGAACCCTCGTAATTTTTTCGTTAGTTTTGTAACGAAAATCGAAATTACAACAAAATTAATTTCGATTTACATTTAAAGATAACAATTTCTTTAAAAGCATCAACTAAAAAATCAATAAATTTTGAATAGTAAAAGTTCAATTATCAATATCGCAAAACAAACTATTGAAATGGAAAGTAAAGCCATTTTAAACCTTTCTAGTTTAGTAAATGACGATTTTGCCGATGCCGTAAAACTTATTTATAATTCTAACGGCCGTGTTATTATTACAGGTATTGGCAAAAGTGCTATAATAGCAAGTAAAATAGTTGCTACCTTAAATTCTACCGGAACACCATCTATTTTTATGCATGCTGCAGATGCTATTCACGGCGATTTAGGACTTATTCTTAAAGATGATGTGGTAATTTGTATCTCAAAAAGTGGCAATACCCCAGAAATAAAAGTGCTTGTTCCACTTATTCAAAGAGCTAAAAACAAAATAATTGCTATTACTGGCAATAAAGAATCGTTTTTAGGACAACATGCCGATTATATTTTAAATGCTTACGTAGAAAAAGAAGTTTGCCCCAATAATTTGGCTCCAACTACAAGCACCACAGCCCAATTAGTTATTGGCGATGCGCTTGCTGTTTGCTTACTAGAATTACGAGGTTTTTCCAGTACCGATTTTGCTAAATACCACCCTGGTGGTGCATTAGGAAAAAAACTATACTTACGCGTTCAAGATATATCTTCCGTTAACCAAAAACCAAAGGTTACTGCTTCAACAAGCATTAAAAACGTTATTATAGAAATAACAGAAAAAATGTTAGGCGTAACAGCAGTTGTAGAAAACACTAAAATTATAGGTATTATAACTGATGGCGATCTACGTAGAATGTTGACAAAAGTTGATGATTTTTCTAAACTAACCGCCAACGATATTATGAGCGCCAACCCAAAACGCATTAATGCAGATGCTATGGCGATTGATGCCTTAGATATGATGGAAGTCTTTGGTATTTCCCAGCTTTTAGTTGAAGACAATGGTAGTTATGCAGGCGTGGTTCATTTACACGATTTAATTAAAGAAGGCATTATATGATGGCTAAAAAAAAGAATATAAACGAGATGTCTTTTTTAGACCATCTTGAAGAGTTACGCTGGCATCTTATTAAAATTACTTTAGCCATAATTATTGTAGGGACTTTGGCTTTTATTTTTAGCCGATTTATTTTTGATGATATTATTTTCGCACCATTAGACATGAGTTTTCCAACTTATAAATGGTTGTGTGACATGGCTACCTATATGAGTTTAGACACTAGTTTCTGTAATGATAAAATACCACTTATTTTACAAAACAGAACTATGGCTGGACAGTTTTCAGCAGATATTTGGACCGCTATTTTAGCTGGTTTCATCATTTCATTCCCGTATGTTATTTATCAATTATGGAAATTTATCAGCCCAGGTTTGCACGACAACGAACGCAAACATTCACGTGGGTTTATCTTTATTTCATCTTTGTTATTCTTTATGGGGGCGTTATTTGGGTACTATATTATATGTCCGCTTTCCATTAACTTTTTAGCTAATTATAGCATTTCATCGCGTGTAGATAATCAAATTGATATTAGCTCGTTTATAGGCTTGGTTCGTTCTTCTGTATTGGCGTCTGGTATTATTTTCGAATTGCCCATTATCATCTATTTTTTAACTAAAATAGGCATCGTAACACCCGAATTCCTAAGAAAATATAGAAAATATGCGTTGATTCTTGTTTTGGTTTTATCGGCAATTATAACACCTCCAGATATCGCAAGTCAAGTAATTGTAGCCATTCCTATTTTAATTTTGTATGAAGTGAGCATTTTTATTTCTAAAATTGTTGTCCGAAATCAAAACCGTAAAGCAAAAAAAAATGTCAGAAATAGTTAAGGAATTTAATGAGTACCGTGCTAAAATGAACGACAAAATTTTAGCCGATAATAATAAAGTCATCAAGCGTATTTTCAATTTAGATACGAACGCTTACGCCAAAGGCGCTTTAGATGTAAAAACAAAAGAACTTTTAGGTTTAGTAGCTTCGGCAGTTTTACGTTGCGACGATTGTGTAAAATACCATTTGGAAACAAGCCACAAACTAGGCTTAACAAAAGAAGAAGTTGTTGAAGCTTTAAGCATTGCCACATTAGTGGGTGGTACTATTGTTATTCCGCATTTACGTCGTGCTTACGAGTTTTGGGACGCTTTAGAGGAACAGCGTTAAACAAAATATAAATTAAAACATCTGGCGCTAAAGTGAATATGATTTCACTATTTTTGGCGTTCATTATATAAGATATGATTTTAAGAGCTCAAAATTTAATGAAGTCCTACAGTGGACGAAAAGTGGTAAAAGATGTTTCTTTACAGGTTGAACAAGGTGAAATTGTTGGACTTTTAGGACCAAATGGTGCTGGTAAAACCACTTCTTTCTACATGACGGTTGGCTTAATTAAACCTAATAGTGGTCATATTTTCTTAGATAATACTGAAATTACACAATACCCTATGTACAAACGGGCACAAAACGGTATTGGTTATTTGGCACAAGAAGCATCGGTTTTTAGAAAATTAAGTATTGAAGATAATATTTTAAGTGTATTGCAACTTACCAAGCTCAGTAAAAAAGAGCAAGAACATAAAATGGAATCCCTTATCGAAGAATTCGGTTTAGGCCATATTCGTAAAAGTAGAGGCGATTTATTATCAGGTGGTGAACGTAGACGTACCGAAATTGCACGTGCTTTGGCAACCAACCCAAGTTTTATTTTATTAGATGAACCCTTTGCGGGCGTTGACCCCGTTGCTGTTGAAGACATTCAACGTAT
The DNA here is from genome assembly GCF_039650365.1 of Mariniflexile soesokkakense. Taxonomy (NCBI): domain Bacteria; kingdom Pseudomonadati; phylum Bacteroidota; class Flavobacteriia; order Flavobacteriales; family Flavobacteriaceae; genus Mariniflexile; species Mariniflexile soesokkakense. Next base: position 448,665 of record NZ_JAZHYP010000001.1, read on the forward strand.
TGTAGCGCAACTTACCAAAAAGAATATAGGTATTTTAATTACAGACCATAACGTACAAGAAACACTTGCTATTACCGATAGAACCTATTTAATGTTTGAAGGCAGTATTCTTAAAGCTGGTGAACCCGAAGAACTGGCAAATGATGAAATGGTACGTAAAGTGTATTTAGGTCAGAATTTTGAATTGCGTAAAAAGAAAATTCGTGATTAGGCACTAAGTGCCATTTGAAAGATTATCTGCTTTTGTTTGTCATTTCAACCTTCGAAGGAATGACAAACTTGAAAATTTTGAGTTATATTAAAAGAGCAAGAATTATTTTGTCTTATTCTCTATTATAATTGGGATATCAACTTCTGTTTCATCATCCATATTTAGAAGAGGCAACTTTTTCAAATAGTTTTCATAATTCAAAGCAATTATACTATCAATGCCTTTAAACTTAAACATTCTGTTTTTAGACATGACCTCGTATTTATATTGGTCTTCAAAATTCCTACATTTATCAGCAGTAAATGCAGTGTCACTAATTCTATATAGTCTTATTATCTGTCTATAAGTTATATTTTCCAAACTTATTTTAACATCATCAAAACTTCTAAAAACACATTTATAATATTTATTTGACTTATTGAATAAAAAAGTGTCATACTTAATTTTATATTTTCTTATGTCTACAGGAAAACAATTGTGATTATAATAAATTTTAAAATCACTTTTTGAATCAAAATTTACTTCTGCATATGTTGAATCATTATCAATAGTTAAAATCCAATTTCCTTCTATATTGTAATTTTTAGTTTTAAAATTGCAAGAACATATGATTAAAAATATGAAAATTAAAATAAATATTTTTTTCATGTTTTTTAAGTTGCAAATTCCTATTGTGTGTTTAGCAATTCTACTTAATCAATTTAAAAATAACTAATCTACAAATATCAAAACGAAATTAAATATTCTTAACGCTGGATAATTATCTTTTTTGTCATTATTTTTTTATCATCCTCTAATACTGAAACAAAGTATACTCCATTTGAAAATTTAGAAGTATCCACCAAATAGTTATTGGTTATTTTTTGAATTTCTTTTATTGTTCTTCCGTAAGCATCAACTATCACTACATTAAGAGACGCTTTAAAATTAGAACTGAAGCTTAATTTAATTTCATTTGATGCCGGATTTGGCACCAATGAAATACTATTTGTTTCAAATTTAGAATTGCTTAGCTGCGTACCAACAAATTGAAGTTTTACCAATGCACCGGCATCTGTTACTGTGTAAATTGTGATTCCATCAGGGTCTATTGTTACATCTCTAAAACGGTCGCTAGACGAATGAAATTCCTCATAAGTTCCATCTTCTAAGGCTGTACCATCAGCATTTAATTTTGTTCTAAAAATTTTTCCTGCTTTAAGCGTAGGCACTAAAAGAGATACGCCCCAATTTGGAATTTTCCCTCCTTCATAAATATTAATACTAGCTGGAGCAACTGTAGGCCATGTAGAAGATGTACTACCTGTAGGCTCTGTATTTGGAGTGCTATTAAACGTTCCTATTGGCGGCATAAAGTTTGGCATTGAGGCCGCCGATGTAGATTCTTCTATTGCGGCTCCTGGGCAATTACCAATAACATTACTATAAGAACCACAATTTGCTGGATAACTAGACCAATTACAGTAAGCATAACCTTTATCATCATTATAACCCGAAATTAATGGCCAACCGTAGTTTTTACCCGATTCTATAATATTTATTTCATCATCGGTTTTATCACCGTGTTCAGATGAATATAATTTTCCATTAGAGCCAAACACCAAACCTTGAGCATTTCTGTGCCCATAACTAAATACATGACTTTTCACACCATCAAGTGTTGGATTATCCGCAGGTATACTACCATCCAAATTTAAACGCAACATTTTACCTTTATAATCGGAGTAATCAGAAGGGCTTGTAGGTAAATATTGTGCTCTTATTTCTAAGCAAGCTTTACTTCCTCTATTATTAGCAAATTCACCAATAGTCCAATACAATTTCAAATCTGGTCCCATTACAATTTTACCAGAATTATGATCGTTGCTAGCTTCAATGCCATCAATAATAGTTGTAGCACTCGCACTATTTAGTTTTCCTGTGGCAACATTGTAGGTATAGCGTGCAATTCTAAATTTAGTGCCAGAACTATTATATGTGTAAAGCAGATATAAATAGTTATTTGTAGTTGTGTTGATATCTGCATATAAATCTGGATGCACAGTCATACCCATTAAGCCGTTTTGACCAGCAGATTGATATACAACACCAGACAAATCTAGCATTTCTATTTTTGCGCCTCCTGAAGGGCTAATTTTAACAACTTTTTTTCCAACACGTTCTGTTATCCATAAATAACCATCAGGACCATATAGAATGGTATTTGGGTTTAGTAATGCATTATTATTTGCTAGGTTGGTTACGGTCCAATCTGCACCAGAGGTAACTGGCGTTTGTGAAATACCTACATTCAAAAAAAACAAAGCAACAAGAAGTAATATAGTCTTCATATATAAATTTTTAACCAGTTAATCGATTACATTATGAGACATTCAACTCATATTTCTAAGTGATAAAGATATTGTTTAAATTATTCTTATTTGAATTTTAATATAATTATTCTACAATTTATTTCTAATACCGTGAAATACTTTTAGTATTAAAAGCATCACTAACCCAACTAAAAGACCAACTATGAAGTCTTTAATAAAAACTGGAATCACTTCTATGAAATGATGAAAAAAACCAATGTTATGGGTAAAAATACCTCCTGCAACCAAAATAAGTGCTATAGTGCCTATTACCGATAAACTCTTAATAACTAAAGGAAGTGCTTTAACTAAAACAGTTCCAATGTTTGCTAAAAACCCTTCACCATTATTACTCTTTTTAATAAGTCTGAAACCTAAATCGTCCATTCTTACAATTAACGCCACAATACCATAAACACCAACGGTTGCAATGATGGCAACTATAGAAACGACTAATATTTGGGTAATTAAGGGTTGGCTTATAACAGACCCTAGTGCGATAATAATAATTTCAACAGACAAAATAAAATCGGTAAGAATAGCTGATTTTATCTTCTTATTTTCAACCAGCAACACATCGTCTTCGGAAGGATTCAGTTGTTCAATATCTGGTATTTCATGATTGTGTGGCACAAAATATTCTACTATTTTTTCAACACCTTCATACGCCAAATAAACCCCACCTAATATTAAAATAAAGGTTACCGCCCATGGTAAAAAATAACTCAATAAAAAAGCTATGGGTAAAATAATAAGTTTATTTAAAAAAGACCCTTTAGTAATTGCCCATAAAACAGGTAACTCTCTTGATGATACAAAGCCCGTCGCTTTTTCGGCATTAACCGCTAAATCGTCTCCTAAAATACCTGCTGTTTTTTTAGTAGTAATTTTACTCATTACCACTACATCGTCCATAAGTGCAGCAATATCATCTAATAGGGCAAAAAATCCTGAAGCCATTGTAAGTGTAAGTTATTTTAATTTGGAAGCTACATTATCTAAAACAGACATGCTAATATAAAGTAATATAATAAGTGGAATAGCTGCGAATTGCAATACAATTAAAAGAATAATACAAAGCATGATAAAAATATATCGGGTAGCATTAGCTTTAAAACCCCAATCTTTAAACTTTAATGCAAATAGTTTAATGCTAGAGTTTAACATATAACAACTTAGTGCTGTAAGCCCAATTAAAAACCATTTATTAACTATTATGGAGTTTATTAAATCATTGTTTTGGAATTCTAAAATTAGTGGCAATGATACAATTAGAAGTGTATTGGCAGGTGTTGGCAAGCCTTTAAAATAGGTTTGTTGGTCTTCATCTATATTAAATTTTGCCAATCTGTAGGCTGAAGCAAGCGTAACGCTTAGCCCGATTAAAGGAAAAAAGCTATAGACTTTTGTAGTTCCATAAAAATCGCCGTTCCATCCATCATCAAAACTTACCGTTGTTGGTAAATCTAAAGTCATTTCCAATAATTTATACATAACAATTCCAGGCACAACGCCACTGGTTACCATATCTGCCAACGAATCTAATTGCACACCCAATTCACTTTGTACATTCAATTTTCTAGCTGCAAACCCATCAAAAAAATCGAAAAATATTCCTAGAAACACAAATAAGGCAGCAGCAACAAAATTATTGTTCACAGCAAAAATAACAGCAATACATCCACAGAAAAGATTCAAAAGTGTTAATGCATTCGGAATATATTTATTCATAACAGGTATTTTAATCTTGTAAAAATAGCAAACAATTTTCGTCTAAAGCAATATCTATTATAATTTCAAGTTTATAGGTTTATAAATTATGTGCATCTTTGTAAAAAAATTGCGATTGAGATCTTACATTACTGCATTCCTTTGCGTTATAACAGCATCTGTATTTAGTCAAACCGTTAGAAAATATTCCAACGAGTTTATGAATATAGGTGTAGATGCTGCCGCTTTGGGCATGAGTAGTGCCGTAACTGCAAACACATCCGATGTAAATTCTGGGTATTGGAATCCTGCTGGTTTATTGAAATTGGAAGACAACCAATTGGCCTTGATGCACTCCAGCTATTTTGCCAATATTGCCAATTACGACTATGTGGCATTTGCGAAACCTTTAGATGACCGAAGTGTTATTGGTATTTCATTAATTCGTTTTGCTGTAGATGATATTTTAAACACCACACAACTTATTGACGAACAAGGCAATATCAATTACGACAGAATTAGTCTTTTCTCTACTGCCGATTACGGACTCACCTTTTCGTATGCACGTGAGCTTCCTGTTAGAGGGCTTAATTATGGGGTGAATGCAAAAATAATACGTCGTGTTATTGGCGATTTTGCTTCGTCTTGGGGGTTTGGTTTTGATGCCGGTATTCAGTTTGAAACCAATAACGATTGGAAATTTGGTGTGATGGCGCGTGATATTACAACCACTTTTAATGCGTGGGCTATTAATGAAGAAGAATTTAAAAAAGTTCAGGGTGCCGTTGAAGGACAAAATCAAGAACTGCCCGAAACCACCGAAATAACCATTCCTAAATTACAAATTGGGGTTTCTAAACTATTCGATTTTCATTACGATTATACCCTTTTAGCTGCTGCCAATTTAAATGTTCGATTTGAAGAAAACAACGATGTCTTCTCTTCATCTTTTGCAAGTATCAATCCCGCATTAGGTTTTGAATTTGGTTATATCGATATGGTATATTTACGCACAGGAGTTGGAAATTTTCAAAATGAATTGCAAATAGACAATAGTACGCAATTAAGCTTTCAACCTAGTTTTGGTGTTGGCTTTAAATACAACGGCATTCAAATTGATTATGCCTTTACAGATATTGGTGACCAAAGTGTAGCCTTATATTCCAATGTATTTTCATTAAAACTCGATTTTAGTTTCTTTAGGTAATTCTATTTACATGAAAAAAACAGTACTTTTTTTATTTCTTATTTTTTTTGTTGAAATAAGCTTTGCACAACAAAACATTTTATCTGAAAGAGCCGAAATTAGCGTACTAACTATTGGTCCTGGTATATCTTTAAATGATGCTTTTGGACATAGTGGATTTCGAGTGAAAGACCCTGTTAAAGGCATCGATTTAGTATTTAATTACGGTGTTTACGATTTTGAAACGCCTAATTTCTACACAAAATTTGCTCAGGGAAAACTCAATTATTTAATTGGCTTAAACTATTATGAAGATTTTTTTGAGTCTTATATATCTCAAAACAGATCCATTAAAGCTCAGGTTTTAAATCTTACTGCTTCAGAAAAACAGAAATTATTCGATTATTTATTAAATAATTTAAAACCAGAAAATAAGGCCTATTTGTACGATTTCTTTTATGATAATTGTGCCACAAAAATAAAAGATATTACCAATATTGCCGTAAATAATTCCATCGTTTTTAATACACCTAAAGACTATAAAGACCAAACTTTTAGAACTTTAATTCAAAATAATTTGAATAAAAATTCTTGGGGAAGTTTTGGAATAGATATCGCATTAGGTTCTGTTATTGATAGAAAAGCAAGAACCATAGACCATATGTTTTTACCAGAAAACATCTATAAATTCTTTGAAGTTGCCAGTATCAAAAACAACAAACCCTTGGTTAAAGAGAGTAAAGTGATTTATGAAAAAATAGAATCGCCAACACCAAGTAATTTTTTAACTAGTCCGTTATTTGTTCTTGGGGCTTTAGGTTGCTTCATTCTTTTTATCACCTACAACGATTTTAAAAAGCAAAAACAAACGGTTTGGTTAGATGTTACTTTATTTAGTATTACGGGACTTATAGGTGTACTTATTTTACTACTTTGGTTTGCCACAGACCATAAAGGTACGCACCAAAACTATAATTTACTTTGGGCTTTTATTCTGAATATTTTTGTAATTGGACAATTATTAAAGAAAAAAACAAGCACTTGGTTTCTTAAATATTTGAAGCTATTGGTAATTCTTTTGTGCCTTTTAACACTGCATTGGGTTATGGGCGTTCAAGTATTTGCTATTGGGTTAATTCCTTTATTAATGGCCTTGTTTGTTAGGTATGTCTTTTTAATAAAGCACTACTCTACTATTAGGCATTAGGCATTAGGCATTAGGCATTAGGCAAATCTAATTATTGACCTCTGTAGAAAATAATGGTGCTCAACGTTTTTATAATGATGTTGGCATCTAACATAAAACTTCGGTGCTTGATATAATACAAATCGTATTGTAACTTCAATAAGCTATCATCAACCGAAGAACCATACCTCGTTTTTACTTGTGCCCAACCTGTAAGTCCTGGTTTCACAATATGTCTGGTTTCATAAAATGGCAGTATTTGTGATAGTTGTCTAACAAAATGCGGACGTTCTGGTCTAGGACCAATTAAACTCATATCTCCTCTTAAAATATTTAAAAACTGAGGGAATTCGTCTAGTCTGCTGTTTCTTAAAAACTTGCCAAATGGGGTAATTCTTGTATCATTTTTTTTTGCCCAAACTGCTCCGGCTGTTTCGGCATCCTTTATCATGGTTCTAAACTTAATAATTCTAAAAAGATTTCCATTTTTACCAATACGCTCTTGTCTATAAAAAAGCGGCCCTCGGTTTCCTAAAAGGTTTCCCAATAAAATTACAGGTAATAGCAGCAGACCAATAAAAGTTCCTAAAATAGAAATAAGAATATCGAACAAGCGTTGAAAAAACAAATACAGTTTATTGTGATTGCTTCGGCTGAATGGAAAATATCTATAAAAATCTTTTCCAACAAATTGAACGGGTACACGTTGGGTCAAATCTTCATAAACCTGGGTGTATTCCTTTATGGGGAAACCGCCTTCTAAAAGCGTAATAAGGTCTCTATAAATTTCCGCAGTTATAGATTCAGAATTATAGCTAGCAATAACAATTTCCGAGATGTTTTCATCTTTAATAACTTGATAAATTTGCTTCGGACTGTATTCAACAATGCCTTTAAATTTAATTTTATCTAATTTTTTCTTTTCACAATTAATAAATCCAATGATTTTATAATTAGGATCGGAAGCTTTAAAGGTTTCAACTATTGCTTGGATGTTTGAAGTTTCGCCTACAATAAGTACCTTCTTATAAAAACGAGGAGAGACTATAAATGTTAAATAAGCTATTCGCCATAAAAACAAAGCAAATAGTATGGCAAAATAAAAATAGATAATTTGTAGCCGGTTATCTGGCAATATAGGTGTAAAGAAGGGTGTTAAAAAATAGAATAAAACGGTAATAGAAACCGTAAAAACAATACTGGTAGAAATTTTTTCAATTTTACTGGATTTTTGCAAATCGTAAAGTTCAAAAATGGTTCCGAAGATAGAAATGTATAAAGTTAGAACAAAAGCCCAACGCCAATTTTCTTTTGTAAGAGTAAAATAATCAAAATCAAAGGTGTTGCTTACAAAGTACAAAACGACAAAAATTGAAACGATATCGAATATTCGCAATAAAACCTTGCGTTCTGAAATTTCGAAATGAATCCCTTTTTTGGACATTATATACTTTATGGTTTGGGTATAGTAAAGATAGGAAGTAAATTAAACAAAACACTACTTATTGCAACACACTAATCCATAAGTTTTTAACAACATCCCAATCATAATTTTCAGCCTTTTTTCTAGCTTTTAAAGCCATTTTATTGGTGTTTTCAATATCCAACTGTACTTTTTTAATGGCTTCAACAAATTGGTTTACGTTATTGGGTTCTATTAAGATGCCTTCTAAATTGTTTTCAATTAAAAAATGCATACCACCTACATTAGTTGAAATAACAGGCATACCTAAGGCCATCGCTTCAACCACACTAACTGGCATATTATCAAAATTGGTGGTGTTAATAAAAATATTGTGATTTTGGGAAAGTGAAATCCATTTTGGTTTTGAAAGCTTATTGGTAAAAGTAACTTCAACACCTAATTGGTTTGCATAGCTTTTAGTTTTTTGCAAAGAACCATCACTATCTGGACCTATCATACAAAGTGACGCTTGAAGCCCTTCATCTAAAAGAAATTTTAAAATTTTAACTGCCAATAATGGGTTGTATATTTCTGAGAATGAACGCACCCATAGCAATTTAATGGTTTCGTAATTTCTTTCTTTAAAAGAATAGTTTTTTATATTTATTGAATTAGGAATATATACCAAATTGGAATACCCTTGCTTTTCAAATTCAGATAGCATATAAACCGAAGGTGCTATATTTTTATATGCATAATTAAAAATGAAACTACTTAACTTTGGATTTGATTTTAATCGGTTTGGTAAATTTCCACCATGCAAAATGGGTATGTATTCCAAATTTAAAAACCTGCACAATTGACTGCACAAATAAGCATAATAAAAATTGGATGTGCTATAGGTATCGATTAAAACATAATCAATTTGTTTTGTATATTTCAAAATAGAAAATAGCATATCTAAAAGACGCAATGCTTTGTTTTTCTTATTAGAAACCGTATAAATTGTATAGCCTTCTTGCCTTAACGACTTACTTAAGGTTTCAATGGTCGTTTCTGTTTTACCGCTATTGGAAAGATAATTTCCTATGTATAGGAGGTTTTTCATTACTTTTTGTGCACTTCTTTTAGTTCCTTATTCCTATTTGCTTTGTGCTATTGTCACTACCTGCCGGTTTTTGGGGTTTGCCATTTGGATATGTAATACTTAATAAACTTAGTCCGTACAAAAAGGCAGGAGCTGCAATTCGCATGGAGGAATGATTAATAGTTAAAAACCAAAAAAGATAACATGCATAAAAAAACATATTAGATTTGTTTCTAATTCGTAATATTAAAGGTGCTAACAACAAAATGGATAAGGCTATCAAACCCAACAACCCGTGTTCAGATAGTATTCGGCTCATTTCGTTGTGCGAAGCTGCCAAAACACCTTCCTTTTGCTCCCTCAATTCTTTTATTTTCCCTACTCCAACCCCAACAAATGGGTTATTTAAAAATTCATCCAATTCAAAAGAAACCAATTCACTACGTCCGGTTGTAATATCTGCTTTCTCTCTTCCTAAGGCATCTTGGTTAGCATAACGTTTGTCTATAAACCCTCCTGTCTGTACAGAGGAATAAACCCATATAGAAAACGCTAGACCTGCAAAAATTAATACCAACCTACTAATTCTTAATTTATGGAAAACATTTACTTTTTTGAAATAGAAATAGACAAAAGCGGCAATCATCAATAACGCTGTGATAACCCCACCTCGACTAAACGTTATTATGGCTCTATAACTAATTAAAAAGAAAAGGGCTGCATTAACCGCTTTAAAAAACATGGAAGGTGATTGGGAAAAAAACCGAACGCTAAAAATAAACATCCCCAAACCCAATACCGTTGCCACTTGGTTAGGTCCAAAACCACCAGATGCCGCATAATTTGAACCTGTTCCCGTAATAGTGTCTCTTACACTTGGGTTAAACAGAAACAAATAAGTGGTAGTGGCTATTAGTGGCAATGCCATGGTAAAAAATATTTTTTGAATATTGTTATAGCTTACTTTAAGTTTATAACAAAATACCGCTACAATACCCAAACAAATAGGACCACTTAAATTAAACGTAATAGCTGTACGAAGTGTGGTACTCTCACTAACATTAAACGCAGCTACAAAAATACCAGGGATAAGTAGCAAAATATAGATTACATATGCTATCGGCTGGCTTTGTTGTCTCACAGTAAATATCCCCATTAGGCAAAACAATATCACCAAATACTTTGATGCTTCATACAAAAAACTTCCCCCGGTCATCCTTATAAACACCTCTGCACCCACCACATAAGCACAGGCTACTAATATTTTCACTGCCCGATTTGATGGTTTTGTTTTAAATATTTGGTTTGTAAAATACACCAAAATACCTAGAAAGTATACTTTAGATAAACTAGAGAACGCATAAACAGCAAATCCTATTAAAACATGTAATCCTATTGTTTTTATGTAATTACTATACTTCAAATTAGTTGCAAATATTATTATAGGTTTTTAAAATAGTTTTTATTTGTGCTGCTTCTGAATAGTTGTTTTGTATGTGTTTGTTATAACATAAGGCATGCTTCTCTCTTAATTCTTTATTTTCAATATATTTAATTAGTACTTTTGAAAGTTGTTTGAAATCTTCTGATTGAACCAACAACCCATTACAATTATCATCTATAACTTCTAAACATTCGCCGACAGAGGTAGCTATAACTGGTAATTTTGCTAGACCATACTCTAACAAGGCCAAGGGCAATCCTTCCGATTTTGATGCTAATACCCCTATACTACTTTGAGATAAAACATGAAACGTATCGGTCTTGCTTCCGTAAATAAAAACATTATTTTCTAGCTTATTGTTTAAAACAAATAATTTTACTGCTTCAGAACAGGAATCATTAAAATCTTTACCTACCAAATGCAAACTCCAATCGTTATGCTTTTTAGTAACTATTTTGAATGCATTCAATAACGTTAAATGGTCTTTTTGCGCTCTAAAATTGGCCAAACACACAATACGTTTTTTATCATTCCCATATAAAGCAGTTTCAGGAATTTCATTGTTTATGACTGCAAAATTTGGTAAATAGCTTACACTTTTAGATTTAAGGTTTAATTGAGCCCACTGCTTCAATTGTTTATTAACGCTAAAAACATGACTAAAATATGTTGAACAAATTTTTAAAACTTTAAACTTTCTGCTTTCTAAAAACTCGCTGTTGCCATAGTGGTCGTGCCAAACTACTTTTAAATTATCATTAAAAAATTTAATGATTGTAGCTAAAAAAAATGATGAAGAATGGGCGTGGATAACATCTATTTTTTCAGCTTTAACAAACTTGCTTAATTTAAAAATAGCCTTTAAATCGATTGTAGATTGTTTGTTTAAACACAAAAAAATTACCTGATTGTTTAGTGCCTCTTTCAACAATCCTTCTTCACGGGTGGCACACAAATAAGAACCTTCAATTTTTGAAGACAGTGCATTTGCTATGTTTACAGCAACACGTTCTGCCCCACCAACTTCCAAAGAATCTATTAATTGTAAAACCTTCATACTTTACGTAGCAACTTATAAATTTCCTCATCAAAAACTTCCAATGTGTAGTGTTGAGACCAATTTGATGCTAATTTACTCATCATTTTTAAAGATGCTTCATTATTAATAGCTTTATTAATTTGAATTAAGGCGCTAGTTAATTCTGGTTTAATCATGACACCCCTTTCAGCCTCATTCAACATAAAAGGAATACATGAAACTGAAGTTGTTATTGGTATCGTTCCAAAAAACATAGCCTCGGCGACGGCTTTAGGCCAACCCTCAGATTTTGAAAGTAACATTAAAAAATGGGTGCTTTTTAAAGCATCCTTTACAATAGTTTTTTCTTTATTACCATGAAGCTTTATGAATTTTTCTAAACTATTTCTGGAAATATATTCCTGCAATACTTCTCTTAAAACACCATCTCCATACACATCCAAACGTACTCGCTTTCCTTTATTTTGCAATGCTTCTACTATTTGAATCGCCAACAATGGTCTTTTTCCTTCCACTAAACTACCTACAAAGGCAAACTTTAACTCATTGGAATAATCTCTTGGTCTTGGTTTTTCAATTTCAGAATTAGAATAAGTAGCTGTAAAAAATGGTTTTATGTTTTTGGTTTGATTTTCCCAATTACCATAAACCAAAACTTGTATGTTTTTTGTTAGAAAGGTATTGCTTAAAATCCATTTTTGAAGTTTATAGCTCAAAGGTTGTTTTGCCTTTGGGTCCCAATTACCTGCATACTTCGCCGTTTTTGGCTTTTTAGGAAATAGCATTTGAACAAAACACCCAAGTAACCCCATATTTCCCGGACAACGCAAATGAATATGGTCTGCCCTTTTGCATGCTTTAAAAATAGCCCAGACAATTATTGGAAGTTTTATTACAGATGACAAACTACTTTTTAATGAAGTAAATTGAATGGAAGGAATCTTATGAAACTGAATATTTTTATACTTATAAGCCATATCAATAGCTGAAGGCATTTTCTTTGTTTTGGGAGCAACAATCAAAACCTCATCAACATGCTTAAGCCACAAATTCATTTCACGCACATAAGGTGCATAAGCAAAATATTCGCTTTGCGATGTACTATGCGGAACATGAGTGATGATGGCAAAAATCATTTTTTTAAAGTATAAAACTCTTTCAGCAATTCTTTTGATGTCCTTTTAACATCATCTTTTTTAAATGTGAACGCATAGCCTTTGGGCATGGATACAGTTCTCCTGTTTGGTAATGCCTGTCGCTTATCTAAATACTTCAACCAGCCAAATAAAATTCTTGTCACAAATAAAAACCCGCTTCTAATTAGTTTTTTTGAACTTAAATTCACAAAATAATTAGAGAGGGTTATAGCCACAACCGATGCATTCCCTTCGGTTATTTCGGCTTTCAAAACGGCGCAATTAGGAAACAAACTACGCATACCTGTATAAGTAAACCTATAAAAATCATAGGGTTCTGCGTGATATGGAAAATTATGTGGTGCTTCAATTTGTAATATGCCACCAAGTTTAGTTACACGTTGTAATTCTTGGCAAAATTTCCACGGATTAATAGTATGTTCAATAACCTGAGCCGCTAAAACAACATCGAACGTGTTGTTAACAAACGGAATAAAATGTCCATCAAAAACATAATCGGGTTTAAATTGATTATGTACGTCGGAAGTGATGACCTCGCAATTCTTGAATTTATTTTTATAATAATCAATCTTCTCGCCAGCACCAACAACTAATACTTTTCCGTTATTAGGGCAAAGTTCTACAAGTCGGTTATACCTTTTTTCAATATTAAAATCGGTGCAAAGTGAAGGCAACAGTTTTCTTCGTATGTAGTTTTTAGTACTAGAGGTATTTAAATAATCACTGCTTTGAGTGGTTGCTTTAGCTTTGACAATATCATCAATACTAAAAATAGAATCGGAGCTAAACAAAATAGGCACCCCATTGTGTACTGGTAATATTGTTCCATCTTCAAACAAATAATTAGATTCAGTAATTTCAATTAGTTTTGAATGTGTATCTGGATGAAATATATTATCTATAGTCATGCTTTTTTTAACGTATTAAAACTTTTAACCAACCTACAGACCGTCCAATAGCTTCTGTAAATACTTGTTTTTTGTTTGATGCCGTAAAGGTATTGCTAAATCTAATGAATATCAACAAAAGCGTAATGACATGCCATTTCATCTTGTCTTTAAAAGTAGGCTCCGAATTTTTAACCCGCCAAACATACCAACCATTTTTAACCACCATATTACCATATTTGTATTGGTTTGGTCTACCAGATACTTCGTGGTAATGATCTAGTTTTGCCGCTGTGTTTAAGTATAGTTTTCCTGTTTTTGCTAAACGAAGCGAAAAATCTGCATCCTCATACAAACCATAGCCTTCAAAATAGGTTGAAAATTGATGCGTTTCAAACACTTCTTTTTTAAATGATGAAACCCCTCCCATTAATAATTCTACCTCATAAATTTTATTGCTTGGAGGTAAAAAACTAACGCTTCGTGCATGTGAAAAACTCGGTGAAAAACCCGGAGGACAATCGGGTTCTAGCCCAAATTTCTTTCTTATTACAAACCGACTACTGTCTTTTCGTTTCCAGCCATCAAAATAAAATTCATTGCTTTTAGGCTTATAATTATGTCCTACATAGTCAAAAACAGATTCATTTTCAATATAACCACCAACACCCAAAGCTTCTGGATATACACTATATGTATTTAATAATTGCTGAAAATAATCGGTGTTTAAAACGGTGTCATCATCTAAAAAACATATAATTTCTGAAGCTTCAGAAACTTTATCAATACCAAAATTACGTTGCTTTGTTAAACCTCGATTTTCGGCATCAACTTTATAATACTTTAAGTTTTTAAATGGATCTTGGTTTAAAGCAAATTCCGTTTCATTATTGGTAGAACCATCAATTATTAAAATTTCGTTCGGATAAACGGATTGCTTATCTACCGATTTCAACAGCTTTAAAAGTGGATTTGGCCTTAAATAAGTACAAATTATAAGGGTAAACGTTTTATCCATTTCTATTGACTTTATTTAAAAATGCATCGTGAATTTTAATAAAATACAACGGACGCATTAAATGGGTTTCCCAAAGATTCCGATTACTTTTTTGAAGTTCCTCAAACTCATTATCGCTTATAGAATTATGAAAATCAATCATTTGACTCCCTAAAGACGCTTTCTTTTTAATATCTAAAACAACAATATGTTTATTCCAATCTATTATATCACTTAAGGGCAATCTGCAATCGGTATTTAATAAAATTGGAATGCGACCAACTGCTAAGGTTTCGTAAAACCGAACCGAAAAATTACCAACACCCCGACTACAAAATGTATAGGCATTATTAAAAACATTATTGTAAAACTCTTGGGTTGATGTTTGTTTATCAGCTTCGGTTTGTACACCAGCTCTATAATGATTTCTTAAAATAAAATTGGTTTTCAAGCCCTTTGACAAACGTAATTTATGCAAATAACCAGCTCGTTTTATACTGGATGGATAAAATGTTTGTCTATCTGCCAAAACAAATCCCATAGTTCTTTTAAATTTAAATTTAAAATGGCTTAATAACTCTTTTGTATATTTAAAAACACCCGCTTTAGCGTTCCCAACAAAACCAATTGTTGGCTCTTTTTCCTTTTTTAAAGAAGAAAAACCTTGGGGCAATTGACATGAATACGGGTCGTTTACAAAAGAAGGCATTATAAAAGTCGTTTCATCCAATTTACTATCAAAACCACCCAATCTAAACGTATAACTGTTTTTTATATAATTAGAAAACCCATAATCGCCCCCTGTGTAAATCCAAATGGGTTTTTGATATTGTTTTGCTAACTGTTGAAGTTTATTAAATGCCGATTTAAATTTTATAAAACGAACATAATCAATTGGAAACACAACAACATCGCTTATTGAAGCATCATCAACTAATTGATAGTAATTAAACAATAACTCATTTTTTAAATAATGCAAATCAAACAGTAACGGAAACACTTCTTTACGATGGCTTTCGGTTAAAAATTCGATATCAGTATATAGTTTAAGCATTAATTAAAAGCGTGTTTTCTTGCGTTTTTATATGAAATTAACCCTCTTTTAGTTTTATTATAAAAAATCCATTCAAAATACAACCTAAAAGCTCTTGCTAGTTTTAATAAAGATTTACTTGGTGTTATTTTGGTTGTTTTAGGTTTAAATTCGTGTATTAAAATAGATTGACTACCTTCAATTGTAGTTGCTAGCGTTTCATTGGTTATTGCAATTTTAGCGTTACTATTACAAATACGAATGGCATATTCTGTCTCACCATATCGCCCAGAGGTATTTTCTAGATAATAACCGTAAGAGCGATAAAAAAGCTTTTTGGTAATAAATGGATGATCGCTATACTGATAATAATTTTGAGTAAAATTTTTAAATGAAAACTTAGGTATTAATGAAATGGCATCGGTTAATTTAATCAACTTGTTGAACTTAAAATTTGATGTAAACCGAATTAAATCTACACGATTGGTGTCCAACAACTCTAAGCATTCATTCAAAATACCGCCAATTCTAGGGTTTAGCAAAAAATCTTCCTGACAATACAAGATATATTCACCTTCACAAGCTTCAATACCTTTATTAATATTGGCTGCTAATCCTTTATTTTCTTTAGTAAGCACAAGTTTATCAATACTATATGTTTTTAAAAGGTTACTAGTATTTTGATCGCTACCATCATCACTCACTACAATTTCAGATGCCTTAATATTAACTTGACGTATGGCATTCATACATTTCAACAAATCATTTGGTCTGTTGTAATGGGTAATTAAAATACTTATACGTGGTTTTTGTTTCACAATAAATTATAGTTTTTTAGCCCAAAATATACTTGCTTGCCATTTTTTTTGAAAATTTTTATAAAAACTCCAATAATTAAAAATCGATTCTTTTTTAATTAGTCTTAAAAACAAAACCAATTTATAATTTAAAAGTTGCTTTTTGGTATAATGTTTTAAAAAGGTGTACATAATAGTTGGCGATGGTTTGGGTTGTACCGCATTATTATCCCATAATTGTTTAACCTCGGTTCTAAAACCGCCAAAGGGCGCTTTAAGATGTGTAATTCTAATATATGGACAGTAAACAACATCAACGCCTTCATTGCGCAACTGCATGCCAAAATCAAAATCTTCACCATAACCAAACTCCAAAGCCATATCAAACCGAATGTTTTTTAAACAACTGGCTTTTACAAAACTATTACCCGAACCAAATATACCTGTTTGATGCATTTTTGTAAAAAGCAGACTTTCGTTTTCTTGTAAATACGCTGTGGTGATAGCCAAAACATCAAATTTGTTGATTGTTTTAAAAACAGATTCTATTAAATTTTTATTAAACCTGTTATCATCATCATTTAAAAACACCCATTCACTTTCAATTTGATTCAGTGCCAAGTTTCTAGCATTGCAAACACCTGTTTGGTTCGTAAAAGTATGTTTTATATTAAAGGGCCAGTTTTCAGTAGTTATAAAATCTAATTCTGAAACGCTGTCTGGAAGTGGGTTTTGTTCGATAATGATTACGTTTTTTGGAAGTACGCTTTGGGTGGCTAAATCTTTTAAAACATCGTGCAAATAGGTTGTTCTTCCTATGGTTGGAATAATAACATCAATCTCCTTTTTGGTTACAACAATGTTTTTTGATTGGTAATCAAACTCCTTTAAACTTAAAAGTAATCGCTTCTGAAAAAACGTGTTAATAAGTGGTATAATTTTTAATTTCCTTTCGTAAATAGCAAAGCAAAATGCAAGCATATAAACCCAAACCCACTTGTAATGTTCTTTTACAAATTTGAATAATTGAATATTCGAAGCTTGTTTTGTTTCAACTATTGGTTGTACATTTTGATTTAACAAAGCAGGTTCAGAATAACAAAACACCCCTTGAATCATACCTGCTTTTGCTAATGAATTAAGAAAATACTCAAAAGCATCGGTGTGGTTTAAACTTTTGGCAACCGAGTTTAATAATCCTGTTGAAACACCGCCTACATCGCTACTCATTAACCAAGTTGGGTAAGTCACATCTTTTTTTACGTTTAAAAATACCGATTGATCTATATAACCAATACTATCTGGAATGTAATATTTGTGACTAACCGAATAAGATGCTAGTATATTTTGATGATGAAATATAGCGTTTAATACTGATGAATTTATAAATGCTTGATAGGTTTGATGGCACCAAATAATGGTGTCGTTTGGAAAGGCTTCAGCTATTTTAAATAGTGTTTTAGTAATGGAAGCATCTATTGAAAATGGCACTTCTACAAATTCACTATTAAGCACCTTTAGCGCATTATTATTTTCATGTATTAAATAAATCATTCTATTATAGATTTATAATACTTAATATTTATATCTGCAATTTTATCTATATCAAACAATGCTTCTACTTTTTCTCTTGCTGCAATACCTACTTTTTCAGACAATGCTTCATCTTTTAAAAGTTCCAGAATACGTTGTGCATATAAATCGATGTTTGATGGATGTACTAAAAAACCATTTTTAGTGTCATCAATTAATTCTTGCGCCCAACCTATATTCGTATTCACCACTGGTTTTTGCAATGCCATACTTTCAATGGTTACCATTCCTAAAGTTTCAGCAAAACTAGGAAACACACATACATGTGCATTTTTAATATGATCTATAACTTCTGAATAAGCCACTTTCCCTAAATAATTCACATGCTTTTTTGCTTCGTTTGAAAACAAACTATCAACCAAAGTATAGGTTGATGAAGTTCCCGTTTTTAAATCGGGCGAATCATTTCCTATTAAAATTAATTGTGCTTCAGAATTTGATTTTGCTACTTTATTGAATATTTCAGCTAGTTCTAAAACACCTTTTTTTCTTATAATAGTTCCAATGTAAAGAATGTTATTTCTATTGTAAGTTGAAGGAGTTTCATTTTCAAAATCCTTTAATCGCAAGCCATAGTGAATGGTTTTTATTTTCCTCTTATCTAAACCGAAAATCTTTTGCGTTTCTGTACCAGCAAAGGTAGTTGGAGTAATATAAGCCGAAGCATTTTTTAGAGCCAATTTTTCAAATATGAAATTTTTAAACTTTTGTTTACGCTTATCTAATTTGCAAAAATAAGCATCGCTTCCATGAAACCTTATTACCAAAGGCACTTTAAAGTGCATAAACGCTGTTATACCTGTCCAATCGGGAGCTTCAACTATATCAATACCTTCCGAAACAATATATGAGTTAAGATATTTTTCAATGAATTTACGATGCCAGTACCATCCCATAACTTTATAAGCTCTATTCTTAATAAGATGAATTTTCACTTTGTCTTCATTAAAAATAGCGTCCTCTTTCTGAGCATAAACAAAAACAGATACTTTTACTCCCTTTTCTGATAATGAAACCACTAAATTCCTAATACTAGTTGCTATACCCGCAGCATGAGTAGCTCTCTGATGAGGATATTCCGAAGTTAGGAAAGCAATGTGCATATTAGATTTATTTATAAACGAAATTAACTATCTATTGCCAAAATTTTTGTGCCAGTTTCCATTTTAGAGATTATCCTTTTTGCAAATTTTTGAAACGGAACTTCAACTAGACTATAACTTATTTTTGAAACTATAATTGAAATGAATAAAACCAACAACAATCTAGTAACGTAATTAATTAAATAATTATCGAAAAAATCCATTAGATGATATTTAGCTAACCAAGAAATAACTATAAAATGGAAAATATACATACTATAACTGATTTTTCCAATATATCTTATTAAAGGAATATTTAAAAACCTAAATTTTCCTTTACTTAAAAGAACACCAAAAAAAACAAAAATAATCCCAAAAATTATATGATTTAAATATAAAAAATCTAATGCAGAACCAATTTGTAACGGTAATAAAACCAGTAAAAATATTATAACTTTATTTGAAACTTGACGTATGCTTTTAGAGTCTTGTATTAAGAAAAACATAATAATACCTAAAGCAAAAATTGGGAGTTGACATGGAAAATAATAAAATAAATACTCATTCCACAAAAAATCGGAAGCCATTAATTGATTATAGCTTAGTATTTCTTGAAATATCAGTTTAAAAATTAATGATACATTTAAAAACACAAAGGCGTTATTAATGGTCTTTATACGAAAAAATAAAAAAGGAAAAACCACATAAAACATCATTTCTACAGCAATTGACCAACCACCAGGAACTAAGGTGTTTGTCCAATACGGACTAAAACCATGTAGAAACAATATATTTGAAATTTTATTATATATAGAAATATAAGGTTGGGTTCCTAACCAGTAACGCGCACCTAAACTTTCGTGAAATATATAGTACAATATGGCTAAATAATAAATAGGAGCTATTCTAAAAAACCTTCTAATAAAGAAATTTCTTGTTGGCATATTTTCTGCCAAACTTCTATTTTTATAGGATCTGAATAAAGTAAAAGCACTGGCAATAAAAAATAGTTGCACACCTCTAGAACCTAAACTAAAAAAAACTGCAACTGCGTGTGGTATTTTCACAAAACCTTGTTGAGCCGTATGGTGCATTACTACCATAATTATGGCAAGCCCTCTAATTGCATCAATATAATTTAGTTTTTCTAATTTGGTTACACTCATATTCGTACTAAACTTTACAATATTTGAAAAAAAAAATCAAGAATTAATTTTTTATGCAATTTTTAATAGCCTTCCAAATATTTTCAGATGCTTTTGTTGGGGCTTTACCTGCTACTATTTCAAACCATTTTAACCCTTCTTCAACATTCGATAATTTACCATCTATAATTTTCTGCACCAAATTTTCTAAATCGTTTTTATCAGTACAAAATACAGCCGAATTTTTACTTGGCATGCTTCGAAAATGAACATATTTATAATTCTGACCAATATCTCGAATGCCTTTTTTTAACTGAGGTTGCTCGTAATTATAATAAATACAAGCTTTATTGTGCGCCACAAAATCAAATACTGTGGATGAACATACATTGGTAACAAAGACACTATGTTCACACACGTTATACAACATTTTAAAGTCTTCTTTAGCTGGTAAAACCTCGTTCCACATTGTACCAACTTGTTTCCAAATAGGATCTAAAACTTCAATAATATCTTTGTTCGCTTCAATAATGGCATCATAGCGATTTGTAAAATCAACCGGACATTTTCTATAAATAATGCCTAAGTTGTAGCCCTTAGAGTTTAAGTTTCGAACGGCATTTGCTAGATCTTCTAAATAATATTGATCTAAAGGTGAAGTGGTTTCATCATCACCGGAATAACAAATATATTTTTTATTACTATCTAGATTATACTGCTCAAAAAAAACTTCTCTATTCTCTTTTAAACTACTATTAAAATGTGGTTCAAACTGTGGTGTCCCAGTAACAAAAACATGTTCATCTTTTACAAATGGGTAATACTGTAGCACCTGTTGTTTCATTAAATCACTCCAAACAAAATAATAATCGGTTTCTACTACTTGCATGGCCTTAGGAACGTTATCCCATGAATATACAAATGCCACTGTTGGAATTCCTAAATCTTGTGCTGCTAACAAAGCACTTATAGATTGTGTAGAACGTTGTGTGGTGCAAAACACCAAATCTGGTTTATGTTTTTGCAATTGTACTTTACAATAGGCGTATTTGGACGTTGAACGCTCTAAGCCATTTATTTTTTTTCGAATACGGTCAATACCCTTTTCAGAATTATACAACCCTATTAAAAATTTAGTAAATATACTTTTGAATGTGTTTTTTAATCCATTATAATTAAACGGAAACTTGTAAGTTGTGTATACTTCATCATTAAACTTCTTTTTAGACACATTTAGTTCAATTCGTTTTCTTGCTCTCGAATATAAAGGTGTTAATGGATGAATTTGATGGTTTTCAATGATAACTTCATTAAAACCCAAATTATCTTTTAATGAAAAAACAGTATTGTTCCAGTAATGGATATCATACCCCATGTTTTCACCTATTTCCTTAAAATCTGTAAATGCAAAGTTTCTTAAACCAACACCATCAGGAAAAAAAACGAATACCTTTTTCTTCATATCCTATTACGCTTTAAAAGGGCAAACGGCCATTAAGTTAGAACATAATGCTTCTATTTTTGTGCTTTCAGGTATTGATTCAACTCCATTAAAAAGGCTAAGTAATTCCTCTGTATTCATCTTAACATCTTTCATTTCTAGTTTATAGGCAGGAATTCCTACAGACTCTAAATAATCTTGATATTTTATATCGTCTCCAAATACATCATTAGAAAATTTTTGCCAAACAGCTGGAATACGATAAGCATGCGCAACGATGACACCGTGTAATGACGAGGAAACAATTTTTTCACATTTCAAAATTTCATTAGTCGTTTTCTCAACATCATCCGTCATTAAATCAATTAATAAGGTAGATGTTTTATTTTTATAAAATGCCTCCACTTTTTTAAAATCTCTGTAATGTGGAATCACACCTATTTTAAATTCTTTCTCAATTTCTGGATTGTAGTACTTTGGCAATAACAACGCAGGATCTCCATAAACTTCTGGAACATCATAGCCTTGGATTAAAAGACACTTTCTTGTTTGTGGTCCTCGAACCGCTAAAAATTCAGCTTTTTTTACTACTGACTCTTTTGATATAATGCCACTTCCCCAAACAATACAATTACCGGTTACATGAGTAAGAATACTGCCGATAGTTACATAAATGGGTGAGAAAAAGTTATAAATTGAAAACATGGAAGGTTTCACCCAAACTGCTTTTTTTTGGGATATTTTTTCAACCAAATACTTACCTAAGAGGTCTCCATAATTTTCTTTAGATTTTTTTTGTAGTTTCTTTTCGTTCCACCAAAACAACCTAATTGTACTAGAAAAAATCATGTTTACACCTTTTGGTTTTTTAATTTATTGCGTTGAACCTGTTCGATAGGCAAAATATCATGCAATTTAAAACTAAGTGCTTTATGTACCGCATTTAAATCTCTAGATAATTTACGCAATCCCATAGGCTCTAATGAAGCCGCATGATCTGTACCTTTCCAAGTTCTATCAATAGTATAATGGCGTTCTATAATGTTTGCACCCAAGGTATAAGCAGCCACATCTACAGCGATGCCTAAATGATGCCCTGAAAAACCAATATGTTTTACATCCTCTTTATATTTTTCAATGAGCAAATTAATGTCTAGAAGGCATACATCTTCAAATGGCACTGGATACCCCGAGGTACAATTATAAAGCACTAAATCTTTATTTCTATTGAACTTTTTGAAAAACTGAACCAAGTCTTCAATTTCATTTTTAGTAGTCATACCTGTTGAAATATGAAGTTCGCCTTCATAATTTTTACATAACCACTCCAACATGTTCATATTATTATTACATGCCGAGGGTATTTTTATAAACTCAGGCTGTAAAGAAGCTATTTCTTTTGCAGAAGTTACATCCCAAACCGATGTGGAGTACGTAATCCCAATTTCTTCGCAATACGCTTTCAATTCTTTATGCTGCTGCACATCAAACTCCAGGTACTCACGATGTGCTCCGTAGGTGTCTCCATAAGAATTAGCTGGGTTTGGATGCGGTTGGTTGTATTGTTCTTCAGTTAATAATTCTTTATTATTTCGCTTTTGAAACTTAACCGCATCGGCATTACAAAATATTTTCGCCACTTTAATAAGTTCTTTGGCTATTTCCATATCGCCTTTATGGTTGCAACCAATTTCAGCAATTATGTAGGGTTCTTTATAAGTATTCATAAATATTCAGGCAATTAAAATCTTTTATTATAATTAAAAATAAACTGACAAGCTTCTCTAATAGCACCTGCTCCCGAATTTTTAGAAAGCACAATGTCAGCATGTTGTTTAACCACATCGGTCGCGTTATTTGGGGTTAACGACCAACCAACACTACAAATATTGGTTAAATCGTTCACATCATCACCTAAATATGCGACGTTATTAAGTGATATGTTTTGTTCTTTTAAAACATGCTGTAATAAGCTGTATTTATCTTTCACACCTAAAAATACTTGATTTATTTTTAGTTTTTGCATGCGTTTGGCAACCAATTCAGACTGTTCCGAAGTCATGACCATAACCTCAATATTAAATTGACGTAATATTTCAAGCCCCATACCATCACGCATATCGAAGTCTTTAGTGTGCTCACCATCTTTGGTATATGTAATAGTGCCATCTGTAAAAACACCATCTACATCTAAAACAATGTGTGTGATTTTCTTAGATTCCTTTGCACGTTTTTGGCGTTCTATGAGCAAAGTTTCAACAGCCATCCAATCGTTTTCAGAATCAATTTCCAATAAAGTATCCTCTGCCATTTTAACCACAGCTACTTTATTGCCTATTCTGTTTTTATGTTTCTGTAAAGCTTCTTTGGTTGTGGTATAAACAGCTCCATTTTCCACCAATAAACCCTCAAAATCTTGACGTCTAGGTCTTTTATGAGGATTGTAATTAATGGCAGTTCCGTTTTCATTCCATAAAAAACGATGTGTATTTACAACTGTTAATGCGGAATCAAACCCATTCTTTAATTCATCCAAACAGGCATTTATATCCTCTTTTTTAGTAAAAGGCGATGTGGCTTGAAGCAAACAAAATATATCAAAATCATAATTTATTCTTTCACAGAATTCAAGCATTGCGAACTCGGATGAAGCAGTATCGGTTGCACTTTCATCACTCCGCAAAACAGCTTTTACTTTAGGCGTCCAACAGTATTCTTTATTTATAAAATCAATAATATCAGTATCATCTGTATAAACAAATACTTCATCTAAATTTGAAAAAATGGCTTCCGCTAAAACCCACGTAAACAAGGGTCTACCAACCATTTTCCGCTTATTTTTATTAGGTATTCCTTTGGAATTTTTTCTAAGAGGTATAAATCCTATTTTACTCATCTATACTTATATCATTTGGTTGCTAAACAGAACATGCTAAAATACACTTTTTGTGTTTGAAACAACAGAAATTTAAAACAAAATAGATAATTAAAAAACTAAACTAATGGATTAAATATTGAAGGCGAATTATAGTTAAAATCTAAATTATTTAAATCAAAAATTAAATTCCCTGCTTTTTTAACGAAACAGACATCACTTTGATCTAAAAAATAAACTAATTCATTATCAATGTATTGACTAAACATTTCTTTACCTACTTCATTAACTAACAAAGTAGGAATTCTTAATTGTACAGCCTCAATCAAACACCCTGAATAATTTGTAATATGCAACAAACTAGATAATAATGCTTTTGGTAACGGTATAGAGTAAGCGTCCTGAATTACTACTTTACTATCTATTTCATTTATATATAAAAACGTATTCAATTCATTAATATCCAAATTATTTCTTGGGTGCAACCTCAAAACCCATTTATATTTATTCTCTTTGATTAATAAAACCATCTTAGGTGTCAGTATGTCTTTGATGGTGAATGGATATGTTTGTAGGCTATAAAAAATACAATCACGCTTAATTTCAATGTTTATATTCTTACTCAACCAATACCCTAAATAAGGCTGACCAACAACTCTAGAAGAAATTACATCTGTTTTTTTTGCCCATACATCAATATTATTTTTAGAAGCCTTATCCCAATTCCAAAATTCTATTGGCATCGTATTAAAACCTTTTTTTGGTATTTTATCCCAATTTGAAAAAGCAAGATGAACATTAGTTTGTGGTCCATGTTGAAAATCAATTGTTTTTATTTTAAGATTATTAGCAACCACCAATGCTGAATATAAATCATCTAAGCCGTAATAACCTAAAAAAATCACTTTTTCTGGCTTTACACACTTGAATAGGTTGTTAAAAAACCCATTACTAATTCTTAGTTTATTAGTCCATTCAATCAAGTTATGCTTTCTTAAGCTTAAGATATCCATATTTAGGTTTTCCATAACTAAATCATCAAGAAAACTATCATAACCCTCTAGCTCAAATTTTGCTTTTTTCTTTATTAACTTGTTGAGTACTTTTTTTAAAAACTTATAATAATCAAGGTGTTTATTTAATAGAATTATGGACTTCCTATTATAAATAGGCTCATTGATTTTCTGATATTCAATTGTATAAATTTCATTTTCCAACCTATGAAAATCAATCATCGAATCATAAAATCGATTAAAATTTACTCCATCTTGTAGAATACGATGAATATGAGATCCAAAAAAAACAATTCTTTTTCGCTTTAGCCTTAAAAAGAAAACTATCAAAACAAATGGAGCCTTCAAAAAGTACAGGTTTTTTTTCAGAAGTTGGAGTGGTGAAAAGCTTTTTCTTGATTTGGTTTTTTCACCATTTTTAATGGCCAAAGGTTTTTCATTCATTAAAACCAACATATGAATATACAGTTTTATACGAACATAAGGCCAAATATGAATACCATTGATAAGCCAAGTATCAACAGGATATTTATGCTCTAAACCCAGAATGGTTTCCTTAATCTTTTTTTGTGTAAACATTGAAAATAATATTCAACTTTTTGAAACTTTGTTATAAGCGTCCAAAACTTGTTCTTTAATTAATTGTCTTTCAAATATTGGTTTTACTGATATTTGATTTAACTTAAATGCATTTTTAATTAAATCCATTCTTGAAAGAGCAGAAACAATATGCCGGTTAATTTCATTAATATCTTCACAATTTTCAATCAACAAACCATTTTTATTATGAGTTATAACTTCTGCCGATGCACCTCCAGGGTTGGACTGAATTGGGAATGCCCCTTGTGCAATAGCTTCTAATAACGTATTTGGCATACCATCTGAATTACTGTTACCAATATAAATTAAAGCTTCCCCCATAAGTTCTAAAATTTCATGATGGGGTAAAAAGTCTTTCCTGTATAAAACCTTAATGGAAAGTTTGTTAGAAAGTTTTTTTTTAATCACATAATTAGCAACCTCAATATCGGCACCAAATACAACAACAGTAAATTCTTTAAGTTCTTCTGTTAATGATTGAATGGCTTTTAAAACCTGAATAGACCTACCCGAACGCCCTTGGTATCCTTTTATTAAAATTGTTTTTCTTTCTTCTACTGGTTTTATATATCTATTAGTTTCATCATAATTAAAACCTCCTCCTCCTGGAAAAGTTCCCAAAACGTTACCTTTAAACCCTAGTTCATTTGCTATGTTAATATCTCGCATACAATCGGTAATTAAATAATCAATTCGGGGCAACACTTTTAAAATATCTTCTTTATATTTAGGTAAGTTTCTAAAATAGAACAAGTCGCTACCCCACGAAGAATAAATCCAAGGTATTTTATTATAAGTTTTCATTACTTCTAAAATTGGAGCACAAGAAATATATAAGACGAAGCTGTGAACTATATCTGGTTTAATGTTTTCTATTGTTTTTTTAAAGGTTTTAACAACATCATTTTCTATTAAAAAACTAATTCTTTTATAGAAAAAAGGCAATCGTTTTTTTATAAAATGTCTTCCTTTTAAATTAGGGTACTTTTGCTTCCAACCTGTAATTTGATATACCCATGGTAAATTTTCTGCTTTACCGCCATCTAAAACATCAAACCAATATACTTCATGTCCAGAATTTTCAAGTTGATGTGCCCACCGCACAAAATGTATTGAATTCATTGACACCAAAAGTATTTTCATATTAGTTACAATTTAATAATTAAATGGATTGTTTGATTTTTGGAGTTATACTGAAATTGATATGCTTTATCTCTCAAATTTGTAATAATATATTCCAAAAGAAGATTATTAATTGTGTCCATCTCTAAAAAAGATATTGTTTTTTGTCCTAATACTTTTTTGGTGTTTTGTTTTATAGATTTAAATTCTTTGTGTGGTTTTATTTCAATCTTGATTACTTTATCTTTTTCAGTAAGCAGAATATGGTTTACAAAAGCTTTAAATTCAGCTTCTTTATTAGTTAAACTATATGTTGTTTCTATATTATTTAAATCATCATAATCAGATTTGTTATAGCTCCCCCAAGGAAAATTTACATTTGCTTTTATTTTATTATTGCTATTTGTAAACTTTAAATACTCATGATTTATCTTTTCTAACAAATTATGAAAAGGTGTTAAACTGTTCTTATTTCTATAGCTTTTAGGATGCCATTGATGAAGCATTAATATAGTATCATCATAAAAATAAACTGTGTAACCAGCATTTCTAAGTCTGATGTGAACATCTGTATCTTCACCTCCCCAACCATTATAAAATTCATCATAACCATTAATCGATTTTAAAATATCCGTAGTAAACAAAGCCATTCCCGTAGCCTCTTTATTGGATTTAAAATTGATATGATAATCAACAAACGCTTTATTAATTTTTGATTCGGTTTGACTTAAAAAACCAACCTGAAAATAGACAACCTTTAAGTTGTTTTTTAAAATATTAAGTGTGGAAATAAAATCCGGACTATAAATCATGTCCACATCTCCAACAAAAACAAAAGGGGTTACACACCGTTTTAAAGCTATATTGATAGCTCTTGACTTACACCACAACTGTTGCTCCGTCTCACATCTTACTAGCTTTATAAACTTATAATTTCCGAGCAACTTTTCAAGTTCGTTTTTGTATAATGCTACACTACCATAATCTATCAATATAACTTCAAAACATCTATCTGTTTGGTTTAATAAACTGTCTAAACAGTTTTTCAAAATACCTATATCTCGGTTTCTGTATGTTAAAACAATAGTTATCAATATCTAACTGTTTTACTTAACTTATTTGTTATAATAATCGGAGTTTTCTTTAACCTCAATACACGCTTTTCTACTAAATGCCACGATAAACACCCAAACATTATAGAAGCCATCAGAGAATAAATCATCAACTGGTATGCATCCAATCTAAAAAAATACATTAAGGTTTGTTGAACAGGAAAACTATAAATATAAATTCCATAGGACATATCTCCAATTTTACCAAAAGTACTAAAAAAAGGCAGGGGTGTAAACCCTATAAGCAAAATTATAATTGGCAGAATAAGATGCTTTACCATGCTATAAAAATTGAAATAAATTGAAACGACAAAAATTAGAGTAGCCAACAAAAGCAGCCATTTCGTTTTTATCTTTTCAAAGTCAAATGCCGCCAATGTACTACCACAAACGAAGAAAGTTCCCAGATCAAGAATTTCATACCCAAGCATCCCTAATACAGAAGCTCCTGCAAATCTGCCAAGAAAAAAATTATATATGATTATTAAAACAGCTAAACTTGTTATGAGAATACATTTCGCTATATCAGTATTTTTCCTAAAAAAGAATAACAAAGCGAGCGCTATGTACAATGAAAACTCATAGCGAATGGTCCAAAGTGAACCATTGATAGAATGGTAAGGGTTCTGGTTGAATATCCCTTTTATAACTGGTTGAAAATTGTATAAGGATAGGTTATTAGGCAAGTAAGTATAAACTTCTATATTTTTATAAAAAGGCATAGTCCCTTCATATACAAACGGTGCTAGCATTAAGGTAATTAACAAAACCACGAAAAGTGCCGGAAAAAGTCTTAAAAACCTTTTTTTAAAATAATCTAATAGGCTTTTACTTCTTTGAAGGCTTTGAAAAATAAAAAATCCACTAATAATAAAAAACCCATCTAAGCCTATTCGAGCTAATACTAACTGTCCATTGCTTATTTGGTAAATCCATTGTGAAGTTTCATTACTTCCAGAAAGCGGATAGGAATGTGATATAACCACAAATATGGCAAACAAAAATCTTAAAAAATCAAAATTATTATGCTTTTTCATTTTTAAGACTTATCCTTTTAAAACCGCTTGTGTCTTCAAACATTAATATTTATCTGGTTTGTTTGATATAAATTTTATTAAATAAACATACCGCTTCATTATATACCAAAAATCAATAAAAAAGTTTTTTAGTAATCTGAAAACAGACATTAAAAATCCTTTTGAAGCACTTATAAAACCAACATCCTCATGCCATAATTGATAATTTCCAACTACATCTCTTGTAAACCTAAAAAACAATTGCTTTTTGTTTCTTTCAATTTGATAACAAAAAATGGATGCAACAAAATCAATCTCATATCCTGCTTTTAAAACACGTTTTGTCCATTCCTTATCTTCAAAAGTGGCAACATCTTCTTTAAAGGGATGCTTTTCCCAAACTTTTTTATTAAAAGCTGAACCTGAAAAAATTAAACCCGATTTATTTGGGTCTGTTTTGGCAGGTATATTATTTATAAAATTTTTGTAATCATTTGTATTATGCAAACATCGTAATCCCGCCAAATCTGGATTTTCCTCAAATTTCTTTTTTATTAGCTTAAAAAAATCATGGCTAACAGGATAAGAATGTGCACTAAACATGACTACAATGGGAAACTTCGCTTCCTGTGCAGCAACATTTGCACTACCACCGTAACTGAATTTATTAATGGTAATAAATCTAGCATTATATGCTTTTGAGACCGCTTCACTTGTATCTGTTGATAAATTATCAATTACCAAAATCTCCCCAATATCATCTAAGTACCTTTCTGCTAAATTCTTTAAAAGAAAAGTAAGTGCTTGGTCTTGATTTTTATTTCTTATAACAACTGAAATCATAGATAGTAATTCCGAATAACTTTTATTTTCTAAAAAACCTTAAAGGTCTGCTAACTAGTTTAGCTATTCTATATTCTATTGAATTTTTAATTTTCATTTCACTAGAACGGTGCGTTTTTAATTGATAAAAAAGTACCCGCATGCAATTGTCAAAATCATCAATATAAAGCTCTTTATGCTTTCTATAAATATATTCTCTGCTTTTTTCCGAATGATTTTTAATAGTGTCCACAAGCATTGATTTTCTTGATTTTCTATAATAAAACAAAAAGTCTTCAACTATTTTATATTTCCAACCTCGCTTGGTAATGGACAGCCAAAACTCCCAATCTTCAAAACCATTCTTCATACTTTCGTCATAACCACCAACCTCTTCCCAACATTTTTTTTTATATAATGAAGTGGCAATTAATTGGTTTGCATAAAGTAGATTGAGGTGCGTAGTTCCCTTTGGTTTCAATTTATAAATAATGTTATCTACCCCTTTATCAAAAAACAAGCTGTAACATGATACTATTGCCAATGATTCATCTTTTCTTAATTCTGGAACCAGTGTACTTAAAAAATTGGCATCAATAATATCATCTGAATCTAATGGAAGTACATACTCACCATTACTAACTTTTATACCAGTGTTTCTAGCACTTGATAAACCACCATTTTCTTTAGATATGTATTTAAATCTTTCATCTTTAGAACACCATTGTTTTGCCACCTTTTCGGTGTTATCTGGACTTCCGTCGTTCACAACGATACATTCCCAATTATCATAAGTTTGATTTAATACAGATTGAAGCGTTTCATCTAAAAAATGAGCTTGTTTGTAACAGGGAACTATTATGGAAACGAGTTTATTCATTCAAAAGAAAATCCTAACAATACTATTTTACTTATTAAAAATACCTATATATTTTTTCAAAAATCTTAGTGGTGCTAAAATAGCACTTCCTAATTTGTAATTTAATGAGTTTACTGCTTTTAGCTTACTTTTTTTTAATTGATGGTTTGAGTATAATAATTGACTTGTAAACGACTCAAAATTATCCAAATATATTTGCTTATGTTTATTGAATATATAATTTCTTAATTCTGTGTCATGATTTTCAAGCGCTTTACGATCGCGTGATATGGTTTTTACTCTGTATATAAATAGAGGTTCTTCAATGATGTGCATGTGCCAACCGATTTTCAAAATGGAAATCCAAAAATCCCAATCTTCATAACCATTAACCATGTTTTCATCATAACCAGAAGTTTGTTCCCAGCATTTTTTTCTGTACATAGAACAATTCATCGCATTGTTTTTTACCAGAAAGTTAGTAATAGAACCCCCTAAAGGTTTTATAACCTCACCACCTATTTTATTACCTTTTAACTTTTTATAATAACAGCCAACAACACCAATATTTAAATTACCATTTAATACATTAATTGCATTTTCTATAAAAGTAGTC
This sequence comes from Mariniflexile soesokkakense, assembly GCF_039650365.1. Lineage (NCBI taxonomy): Bacteria > Pseudomonadati > Bacteroidota > Flavobacteriia > Flavobacteriales > Flavobacteriaceae > Mariniflexile > Mariniflexile soesokkakense. The sequence continues at coordinate 480,451 of NZ_JAZHYP010000001.1, forward strand.
TCAAAATAATCATCGGCATCTAGATTTAAAATATAGTCTGTTTTTGCTAAACTTACACCTACATTTCGGGCTCTGCAAACCCCTCTATTATCTTGAAAAACAACCTCAACATTTTCATACTGAATAGTTTCTAAAATTTTTCTTGTTTCAGCATTAGAACCATCATCAATAATAATAACCTTTTCAGCTTTTAAAGTTTGATTTAAAACAGAATGCAACGCTTCCATAATATACTTCCCATCATTGTAACAGGGAATTACTACGGTAACATTGCTAAGAGTACTCATGGTTTTAAATTAACTTATTGTTTGTATAAAAATGGAAAAAGTTTTTTTCTAAGCCTAATTATTGGGAAGTATTTTACACTAAGATATGAAAATAGAAATTCAGGATTTTTCATAAACAACATCACCCAATACATGAGATCTTCATGTAGTTTGTTTTTTTCTCTAAATCTTACTACCCATAACCAGTTAAAAACAACATCAATTTCATCAATTGAAATTTGATTTTTACTACTCCATGAAATGATAGATTCATATAATTTCATATTATATTTTTTATATAAATCTTTCTGGTCAAAAACATTTGTTTCGTGAATACCTCTTAATGCTAGAGGTTCTTCTATGATTCCTGATTCCAAACGACATTTAATTGCCATTTTAAAAATAATATCTGAATCTTCAGCCACCATTAACTGTTCATTAAAATAGCCAATAAAATTAAACACAGACTTTCTAACCGTTAACCCGTTTAAATGTAAATAACCATATTTACTGGAAATTATAGCATCAAATAATTTTTCGGGTTTTATTTTTTTTGTAATGGTGTTTAACTTTAGCTGTTCCTTTTCTAAAGGTGTTACTTCTCTATAAAAATGAAATCCAACGGCATTGTATACTCCATCGGCTTTTTTGTTTTCCTCAAATATTTTTTTATCATTTGCAAACCTATCTTCCAAATAAAAATCGTCTGCATCTAAAAAGGCAATATAGTTTTCTTTAGCATGTTTAATTCCTAAATTCCTGCTAGCCGAACGCCCTTTATTTACTTTGTTTTGATGCTGGTAAATTTTAATTTTTGAATTCGAAATTTGTAATGTTTTAAGAATTTGAAGTGTTTTGTCTGTACTGCCATCATTTACCACAACAACTTCATTAACTTCTGGCTGCAATAATGCCGAGTTAATAGCCTTTTCTATGAAGCGTTCAACATTATATGCTGGAATGATTACAGATATTAAAAAAGACATTTGTTTGTTTTAAAATTATCAATACTGCTTCAAAAACATATTGCGTATTGTAAAGTTGTAGATTAATTAACTTCTATACAAAAATGGGAAAAGTTTTTTTCTAAGCCTAATTACAGGAAAGTATTTAATTGCTAAAAGTGAAAACAAACATTTTGGATTTCCGACAAATAAAAATTTCCAATACTTTATATTTTTTAACAAACTATCCTCTTCTTTATATTTTAAAATCCATAATCGTTTAAGTATTGTATCTATTTCATTATAAGGGATGCCATTTTTACAACTCCATAAAAAAAGCAATTCATAAACTTTTGCTGTATAATTATTATAAAGTTCTTTTCTATTAAAAACATTAAATTCATGCACCCCTCGAATCGCAACAGGTCGATTGATTATTCCCGTTTGTAATTTACACTTTAATGCTATTTTATAAAAAAGTTCTGTGTCTTCCATAACCTGTAAAGATTCATCAAAGTATCCAACAGCATCAAAAACTGATTTTTTAATTGTTAATCCATCAATTGAAAATTGACCTTCTTTTCCATAGAATAAGGTTTCAAAAAGATGCTCTGGCTCAATTTTGGTTTTTACGGTGTAAAGTGCAAGTCCTGCTTTTTCACCTAAAGTAGTTTCTCTATAAAAATGAGCTCCAATAGCATTATACACACCATCTGAAAAGGGATTGTTTTCAAAGTGTACTTTATCTGCTTTAAATCTATTTTCCAGATAAAAATCATCAGCATCAAGAAAAGCAATATAATTGCATTTCGCCTTCTTAATACCTAAGTTTCTACTTGCCGAACGCCCTTTATTTATCTTATTTTCGTGTTGATATATTTTTATTTTTGGGTTTTGATTTTCAAGTTTTTTAAGTATAATTTGGGTATCATCAGTGCTACCATCGTTAACCACAATTATTTCACTAACTTCTGGTTGTTTTAATACAGATAGAATAGCCTTTTCAATAAAACGCTCGCAGTTGTACACCGGAATTACAACGGAAATTGAAAAAATCATTTTTTATATTTTCGATTTGCTTTAATAAATCTATTCAAAATTTTTAAACCAGAAATAAAAGACCCTTGTTTAAATAGTTTAAAAGCAATGATACATGCTTTATTAAAATGCAATTGTCTATTCTCTTTTAAAACATTACCATATTCTAGCAAGAAATACTCTTGTTGTTTTGTTTCAAATTTATTTAGAGCTTGATTAACCAAAAACTCATAAAATTGCATCTTTGCTTCACTTTTCTCCGTTAAATTATTGTCTTTTCCTGTAATACTATTTGAAGTTACCCTTATTGAAACTACTGCTTCGTTTAAAGTGTATATTTTTTGGAAATTTGTAAACTCTAACCACATGCGGTCATCTGAAAACCAAGCTAAAGGATAATTATATAACTTGTTTTTAAGATAGGCTGCTTTTGAAAAAATATGCTCAGAGAGCGAACTTCGTGATTGCCCTAAACATTTCCGATAATATGCATCTGTAGCTTTTTCTATTTTTGAATGATTATATAAAGGATATCCTTTTAATGGGTTGCCATCTTCATTAATATATTGTGATGCAAAACGCACAACTTCAATATCTTCTTTTAAAATGTTATTCATATTGGCATAAAAAAATTCTACACAATTTTTTCCCAACACATCATCATCTCCTAAAAGCATAATCCAAGTTTCGTCTAAAGTCATGTCAATACAGCGCTTCCATTGTTTAACCAATGATTTTTTACCTAAATTATTATCGAAACTTTTATAGGTAATATTAAGGCATTCCTTATATTTTTCAATAATATCCACAGGGTTATTTACACTATTGTCATTGCCTATATATACATTAAACCGTTTATCAGTTTGAAGGGATAAAGACTTTAGAGTGCTTTCAAAATAATTATAATTATAATATGGTATAACGATGCCTAACATTTAATTGTTTATTTGAATTTTAAAAAATTCTATCTTAGGAAACTTTAAAGTATACTTAATACCCAAATCATTAATAAGAGTTTTGTATTTATTTTCATCCCCCCAAAGTCCAAATTCAGCTTTTTTCCTAATATAAGACACAATAGTACATTGTTTTAAAGGTTTTATTGAATTTAACAATAGTTCACATTGTTGTTTGTTTTCATCTAATGATTCGTCGTAGCGCAAATAGATTAACAATTCATCATTTGGTTTTAAAAGTGTGATGAAATTTTTAACAGATATCATATAATCAACTACACTTTTTTCAGTCTTAAAAACTTCACTAGTTGTGTTGTGCAAAAAACAGCAAGGTCTATATTTGGTTTTGTGCACTAATCTATTTATTCGCAGTTTTATTTTATTCTGAAATTGAATGTTTGTTTGTAAATCATCGAAGTGGTAAAATAAAGCTTCAGGGTATTTTTTTGAATATACTTTACCTTCCTCATTTTTACTTAAATCTGCTAAAAAAAAACGGAAAGAATCTCGAAGCATTTCATAAACATATTGCATTGCTAACAGAGGTTCAATGTCTAACCAATCAAACGGTAAACTCTCATCTCTTAATTTAGTTTTATACAAAACATATGCGGGATGGCAATCGCAACCAATTGGTATAATAGCTTTATTTGAACCATATTGCTTATTGATTTTAACTCCAAATTGACCACCTTTATATTTAAGTAAATTAATTCTCATTTTTTTATCTTGAAACCTATGCACTTAAGCTTGTTAAAGAAATAATTTTCTTTTTATAGTCACTAAAATTTTCATAATAAAACTATGCTTCTTCAATAATTTCATTTTTGTTTTATTGTTGAGAAGCCAAAAATACTGGTTATAAACAATGACATCAAACTTTTGTAAATCTGAAATTTTTCCTTCATTTTTATTTGTAGTTTGTTCTAAATGAAGCCTAAATGTTACTAGTTTTTCATTTATTAACGCCGCTTTATATTTTAAAAGCGCTCGGTTACAAAATTCAAAATCTAATATTTGAATTAAATCTTCTCTAAATTTACCAATTTCTTTTATTAAATCTTTTTTAAAAAGTATAACGCTTGGTTCTCCGAATTTGTTTAAAGGCTCTATTAAAAACGCGCTTAGTTTGAATATTTTTTTATCAATAATAGAGATCCCATTTTCAGATTTTAAGTTTAAATTACTTTGTAAATCACCATACATTTCAATCCATTGCTTGGTTTTGTTTGATTTAAATGATTCATCTACCAAAATATTTCTTTTAGATAACACAATTTTTATAGAATTATCGGTTTCTAAAACTTTCATCATTTTATCTATACAAGTAGGTTCAAGTAAATCGTCTTGAAACAAAAATTTTATGTATTCACCATTTGCTTTGTCTATACAATAGTTCCAATTTGCACCAATCCCTTTAGGTGCATGGTTATATATTTTTACAGGAATTCTTGTTTTAGAAATATACGATTCTATAATAGACAATGTATCATCATTTGAAGCATCATCAGAAACAATAATCTCTAGGTTTGGATATGTTTGCTGTATTGCTGAATTCATAGTTTCAGCAATATACTTTTCCCCGTTGAACGTTGGGATACAAATAGATACAAGTGGTAATTTAGCCATTAATGTTGCTGTTATGTTATTACTTCAAATTTAATATTGGTTTAACTAAAAACATCATCAAAATTATACTTGCTACTTATTTTGTGTTTTTATTTAAATTTAGAAACAATTGAATTAAATATTAAAACACTTTTTTTAACCAATTTATACTTATTTAAGAAAAAAGGAAATGTACTTAACATGACAAAAAAACCATTAATCTTTTTATTATTGCCATATAAAAGACTCGCTTTTTCATACTTTAATTCCTTTATTACCTTTCTGTTATTTTTTAATATTGAAACGTAATTGGTGGGTTTGCTACTTTTTAAATAAAGTAACATTTTAGACCTAAAAAAAAGATTTGCATCAATAATAGATATTTTTTTTTCATTTCTAACCAAAGTAGCAATAACACTATTGGAATGACATCTAAAATTATTTAAGCTTTTAGCAACATATCCTATTTTATTATTAACTAAAAGTTTAATATACAACAACCAATCGCCACTATATTTTAAATCGTTTTTGCTTTCTATAGAACCTAACGACAATAATGCTTTTCTTTTCATTAAAACCGCACTAGCATTAGGTATTACATTTATAAACATTAAATAGTGTTCAATAAATAAATTACCGTCTAAAATAAAATCATTTTCAAATTGATTTTTACTTAACCAATTCGTGTGACTTTCCCAATTTCCTGTGATGGTCCCTTTTTCATTTACCCGATTTGATTGACAGTAAGATAAAACAACTTCACTATTATGAATTAATGGTTTACTTACTTCTTCCAAAAATTGAGCATCATTAAAATCATCTGTCTCTGCTATCCATATTATCTCACCCTTAGCCAAATGCATCCCTTTATTCCACTGTATAAATGTATTTCCTGAATTGGTTTTATTTAAAATACAATGGCTCACGTTTGGATTTTTAGCATATTCAAGCAATATAGATTGACTATTATCTGTACTACAATCATCCAATAAAATTACCTCAAAATTAGGGTAGGTTTGATTAAAAATAGAATCTAAACGTTCCCTTAAAAAAAGTTCGTGATTATAATTTGGTACTATTACTGAAATTAATGGCACCTCACTTTTATTGGGTTCTATTTTATTCAAAGTACTCAATTCCTCTTTTATAAGCTATTACTTTATAATATTCCGGACAAATGATATCTGGAGTAAAATTTGAAAATTCAATTTTGTTAATTTCTCCATGAGCCTTTAAAACCTGTTGATTATTAAAATAATAAACAACTTTTTCTGCCATTGCTTCAATATTTAAATATGGCACAATTACTCCTCCACCTTTTTTTATAATCTCTTCGCTTCCTGTAGCGTTCTCAAAACAAATAATAGGTTTACCAAGCATACCTACTTCAATACACACCAAAGGAAAAGGGTCTTCACGAGAAGTCATTAAAAACAAATCAAAACTGTTATAATAATCTTGTGGATTGGTTTGCTGTCCTACAAATGAAATAAGACTTTCTATTCCCATTTTTCTTATATCCTCGTCATTTATAAGTTTTTCCTTATGAGATATATCGCCAACCCAAGTAAACTGTATTGATAAGTTAGGGTAGTGTGTTTTAATATATCTTGCAACTTGAATAAATATATCGCTCCCTTTTCGCCAATGAACAACTCCAGAACCTCCAACATGAAATACTCTTGAATCATTATTTTGAATTAGCACATTATAATTAACCGTAGAACATTCATACACTCTAGTAATACAAGTTTTATTTATAGACCAATTTAATATTAAATTTTGCTTTACGAGTTCCGATGCTGCAATAAAATGATCTACTTCAATGATATCTTTATTAAAATTAGGAGTTGCCTCTTTAATAATAACATTCAATTCATGAATATGAGCAATATGTTTTGAATTTTTGCTTTTTATTTTACTACCATAAGCAATAGATAAAATAGTGTTTGAATAAATAATATCATAACTATTTAAACGAAGTTGTTCAATTAAAGCATCTTGCTTATCTTTTACTTTAATTAATTTACCTGACAGCCTTTTTAAAGCTGTCTTTTTTTCTTTTAATTCTGACAAATCAAAATATTCGTTTACCACTTGTTTAAAATCCTCATACAACTCCCCTTTTTTTAATGAAAGAAGTGTTAAATTCAAATCACTTTTATTCGCTTTTAACCAACGCAAAAAATGTAGTAACACCATGGGTGCACCAGTTCTAGAAGTTTCATGGGTTATGAAGATTAATTTCATAGTATAAAGTCTACTTTAAAATGTTTTTAATTTGAGAAGAATTTTTTTAATCTCATTTTGCAATTTTAAATATTTACTAGACAATTCATAGGCTTTTTTATATAATAACATTTCTATATTTTGCATTATAAATATACAACCTGAAAAAATTAACTTCAGCTAAATTTTATTCAAATGAATCAACCAAGCCATTAAATATTGCAACATTTTCATTAGGATAAGCAAAAATTTGATTTTCGGATTTATGTAGACAATCAACAACATAATCAAAGCGATCAAAAATTGTCACTCCACTGTCGACAGCAGCTGAGTAATGTTTACCCGAATTATTCATAAAAGATTGAGACCAATCGTATCCTAATCCTGTCTTTGTAAATAAGGCTTCAAGTTCTTCATCAAAAAAATATTCCTTAGTATTCAAATCAACACCTAACATTAATATATTTAACTTCGGATACTTTATAGATACTAAATTCAAGACACTTGTCAAACTACCTCTAAAATGAAATAATTCTTCATTGAGAGTATTTGCCCATGTATTATCAAGATCCCATAAATAATGCACCTTGATATAATAAACCTTATTATGTTTATTAAGTAATAAAGGCTTTCTCTCCTTAGAATCATACAAATAAGCCCTTATCCTATCGTGGCTTTTTTTACTGAATGGTTTTACCGTTCTTCTGCTTACTTTTTCAAAAAAAGACTTATTCAAGATTATTAAATACCTTAAAAATAAATAAATAAAATAAAAAAATGATTTAGTTATAAAATCTTTAGTTACCGGAGAAACATAATAGGTCGTTGCTGTATTCTTAGTCCGATTAATCGTCTTGTAAAAAAAATACTCAGATGTTTTATCATGAAAATCATGAAAATAAATATCCGTCGGAATTATACCCGCTTTTTCATAAAATGCTCCATATTTATTTATAGCGATTCTTGCCCGTGTTTTGTTAGTCCATTTTTTAAGATTTTTAGGTAAATAATTAATACTAGCTCCTGAACCTAAAACAACTATCCACTCTTCTGGATTTGGAAATTGTTTATTCATAAGCATTTTTCAACTTAATCGCAGCAATTCCATCACTTACGTTCCTCAACGAAACCTCATATAACTCTTTTTGCTTTTCAGTTATGAAAGAAATATTATCTTTTGTATTTGCAAGAGAATCTAAAACCTTTAATTTCAAATCTTCCATATAAGTGCTAGACAATACATCTACACCCCATTCTGGTTTGTCTATGTCATCTAAAAACCATTGCATTTTATTATGAGAAACAATAGAAATTATAGGTGTTTTACAGCCAAAAGGAATCATTTGAGCATGTCCCCGCATACCTATTACTAACTTAGGTTTAGCATAAGCCTCTATAATGGTCTTAGGGTGTTTTTTATTTAGCTTTACTAACTCATATGGCACATTATAACTTTGCAAAAAAGGCAAAATAGCCTCATCTGATGGTATATGACTATAAAATTTGATAGGCATTATTACTGAAAGTTCTTTTAATACTTTAGTCGTATCAGATAATATGCTACCGATATTTTCTCCAAATCGCAGATGCGACCTATCAAAAGCAGCATTAAAAGCTATAAAGTTCTCTTTTGTATCAAAATCAAAGTCTTTATCATATAAGCGTGATATAAAAGTAGTCATGCATGGTTGAAAGCGTAACTTTTTATGTAAAGCTTCTGGCAAATAATTTTTAAGAGCATTTATACTCCCAGAATTTCGCAATCCTATATATACTGCTTTTTCGGCAAATGCCTGGATGTTGTCTTTAAAAAACGGCTCAAATTCGTCTTGCCCCCTAAAACGGTTATAACCAACAGCATAAAAAACTATTGGCACTTTAATTTTAGCTAGCATTTCTGTCGAACATGGCCACTGCCAACCACTTATATCGTTTGCATTAGTATCTTTTAAGAATAGACCACCACCACCTATAACTAATCCATTTGAATTGTTTATTTTGGTTACTAAATCAAAATCTACAGCAGGATGAATTTGTTGATTCTCCCAATTTATTTTACCTACTCCATTTTGCCAAGTGTCTTGTAATACAATAGGTAATAATACATCGCCTGCATTTCCATAATCAAATGCAGACACATGATATAGGGATAATGCGCTCCTACTATCAGTATAGTTTGTTATTTGAGGTAACTTCTCTTTTTGTTGAATTCGTTTCACCTGCTTCTTTATAAATGGCTTAACTAGCTGCTTTATTTTTTTTAAACCTCTTTTTAATAGCTTTACCATAATCTACAATTATTTAATTGCTTCGACATATAAAGAACGATAATCCTCATTTGCTTCAGATGGGTATGCCCCTTCAAAAGAAAAATAATCAACTTGACTATTTTTAAAGCCCATTTTTTTGACTTTATTATCATGAAAGCCTGCTAATATTAAATCTGATTTTATTGTTTCAAAATCCCACGCATTTTGATGTGCTAATGAATTTTCGCCTAATAAATTCGTTTGCGCACTAGCAGATAAAAAATCTTCCTTTAAACACTCAAAAATCGTGTAATCTCGACTATAATTAGCCATTGCTCGCTCTTTCCTTCTTTTAAATAACAAGAATTCCTTGTTACCATCCAAATATTCCTTAATACTTTTCTCGGCATCTGGAAGAATTAACCTAAAAACACCATCTTTTTTTAAAACTCTATATACTTCTCTAAAAATCTTTGGAGTTGTAAATATGCTCATGTGTTCAAAAACATGGGAGCCATATACACACTCTATAGAATTATCTTTAAGCGGAAGCTTTTCAAAATCTTTAAAATTAATTATTATATCTCCCAAATCAGGCTCCACATCTACACTTAACCATTCTTTATTAGGTTTTTTCCAATTAGGTCCTGGCCCAAAATTTAATTTTGCATTATCAACAACAGTTAATACTTTATTAGAAGTTGTTTTCTTTATATACTTTTTAATTTTTATTTGAAACTCTACACCTAACAGTTGTATTCTTTTTTCCATATTAAATTTAGAATTAAAATTCTTTTAATTTTAACAAAATTAGTTTCAGCCTACTTTTGATTTTACCAAACACACTTTTATTAATATTATTTTTGTTTTGTGATACTTTAAATTTTTTCACTATTTCTAAAACCCTTTCTTTACTATCTGACTCAAACCTTTTTTCAACTCCTTTTGATGCTATTATGCAAACAAATCCCCTATTCATGAAAATTTCATTTACTGTAAAACCTTCACTTTCTAAAAGCCAAGGAAGACTTTTGTTTGAAAAGGTATTAACATGTACGTCCCAAAAGAAAGTATTTAAATCATTAGTATATATGTCATCAATTGTTGGACACTCAATAAGAATACAACCATTGTTTTTCAATCTTTGATATATGTTTTTCACAAATTCCCGAGGATCTAGAACGTGCTCAATGACATGAAAGTTACATATAAAATCATATAATTGTGAATCACTGAAATTGTCAAAAAGTACAGTTTCTACATCTATATCATATCTTTTAATCGCAACATTTACAAACTGAGAATCAGGCTCAATACCTTTTACCAAATGTCCTCTACTTTTAAGCAACCATAAAAAACTGCCTGTTCCACATCCTATTTCCAAACAAGTTTTTGTGTTCAAAAAAAAAGTTGGCAACTTTTGCTCTAATAGATGTAATCTTTCCAATGCCCAACTTTCGGTTTGTATAAATTTGTTTAAGTCTGGTTCATGTGATTTTCTTGCCTCTTTAGAAAAACCACCTTCTAAATACAAATTGCCAATTTCTTCATTTGAAATACGTGGAAAAGTATAAATAAAACCACAATTATCGCAAACATAGTTTTCAAGATACTTGTTACCTCTTGAATTTGTATAAAGCAATTCATTATTATTAGATTCGCAAAGGGAACATTTATTCATATTCTACGGTGAAATTAGAGTTTAATATAATTGGAACAGATGTTGTCAAAGGTGATTCTCTTACATAAAACTTAAAACAATTTTCTTTTTTATATAAGATTTTCCCAATATTAAAATGATTTGGGCCTCCTTTTGTTTCTATTATTGTAATGCCCACGTAGAATTTTCCATTAGTAAAAGAACTTGGAATTTTACATTTTACATAGATATCATCACCATGATTTAAACTAACTCCTATATTTTCCAAAGAAGATGTTAATGCTACATGAATCATCTGTTCATCTGTTATGGGTAAATGAATGGAAAATTCCTTTATATCCAATGGACATTTGAAAGTAAAACTAAGTTCTAAATCTTCCCCTTTTTTCAAATTCAATGCCAATTCATTATCACCTACATCCAATCCATTAGCTTTAATATCGTAAATATCTATTCCAAACGGATTAATTTCGTTGGATTTATAATTATCTGTAAACACCTTGTAATATTGTTCAACAAGCTCTCCTATGCTATTGGTTATTAATCTTTCTTGTCCGTTATGCAACAATAATCCATTAGTACAAATTCGAGCTATTTGAGGCATTGAATGCGAAACTAATATTACAGCACAATTATTCAATAAGTCTGATATTCTGTTCAAGCATTTTATCCTAAAACCCACATCTCCTACCGCTAGCACCTCATCAATAATCAATACATCAGGTTCCATTTGTGCCGCTATGGCAAAACCCAAGCGGACTTTCATACCACTACTGTAGTTTTGCACAGGCATATCGATAAACTCGCGTATTTCAGAAAAATCTATAATTTCTTCAACTTTAGCCTCAATTTCCTTTTTGGAGAAACCCAAAACCGCAGCATTGTTGTAAATGTTTTCACGCCCACTCAATATGGGATTAAACCCTGCACCTAATTCTATAAGTGCACCAACCCTGCCTTTTATAGTTACTTTACCTGCATCAGGATTAATTAAGCCATTTAGTATTTTAAGTAAAGTTGATTTTCCGGCTCCATTATGCCCAATCAAGCCTAAACATTCGCCACGGCGCAATTCAAAATTAATATCTTTTACTGCCCAAAACTCTTTGTCTCGCAACAATCTTTCGTTTTTATTACCTCGTATGTTTGAAACTAGATCTTGCACACCATACCACAAGCTTGTTTTTAAATCTTTACAGAATTTTTTACTTAAGCCTTCTACTTTTATCAATACTTCTTTTTCTTCCATCCTAAGCACTTAAACGTTCTACAATAATTGGAATTGAAATTCGGTAAAACAACAAGCCTATAAAAAACAATAACGCACTAACAGCAAAAACACCACAGAAATAATTCAAATATTCAGGCGTACTCCCTAAAGCCAGATCTCTTGCTGTTAAAATTAACGACGTAAAAGGGTTTAACTCCATAACCATTTTCATAAGTCCATCTTCAGGAATCGCATAAACTACCGGTGTTATATACATGAGTAAACTTAACCCCATGCTAATTATTTTAGCAATATCGGTGTAAATAAGACTTATGGGTGTAAAAAACAACCCAATGGTGGTACCAAACAAAATGGCTGCCAGAATAGCAAACGGAAATAGCAACAAAGACCAATGAAACCCAACACCAAATGCAAAAATTAAAGTTATTAACAGTCCTATTTTTATAGAACTATTAAAAAGCAGCTTGTAAATACCTGATAACACCAAGGCTTCCTTTGGAAAATTAATTTTTGTTAAGATACCTCTGGCTGCATTGGTATTACTTGATGGTAAGTTAATAGCTTCTGTAATAATAGACCATATTAAAGTTCCTGAGAACACATATATAGGGTATGGTACACCTGTGTCATTAAGTTTTATCGTACCAGTAGCACTTAAAAAAATCCAAACAAAAGCAGAAGAAATAGGGGAAATAAATGCCCAAATAATGCCCAAGTACGATTGTCTGTATTGCGCTTTTATATCCCTAGTTGCTAACTGTTTTGCCAAAAAGTGAGAATCAAAAAAATCTTTAGCAGAATCTTTAAGTAATTTGCCAATTTTCAAGTTATTTTCTTTTTGATATATTCTGGTTTCAAGCTGCATTTTAATTTTTTAAATGTTTTATCATTTCCTTTATCTAACTATAAAATATGGGTTTAACAAATTTTCTTTATTGTATACTAATGCTTCTTTTTTATTTACTTGGGCCACTTCTAAGCCTACGGCGTTGCAAATGGCATGTCCTGCAGCCGTATCCCATTCCATGGTTGGGGCAAATCTAGGGTAGATATTAGCCTCACCTTCGGCTACTAAGCAAAACTTTAAAGAACTTCCTTTAGAAAACAAGAGAATGCCTTTACCTTCTAATTTTAAGTTTTTAATAAATGTATCGGTTTCATCACTTTTATGGGAACGACTACCAACTATTTTTATTTGATTGTTTTCTTCCTTTTGAGGCACTAATTCTCTACTATTATGAAAGATACTTTCTGTAAACTCATGTGAATTTAATTCACATTTATATGCTTTATTATTAGATACTATCGCGTAATATAGCATTTTTGTTACAGGAACATAAATAACACCTAATACAGGTGTGTTGTTTTTTATAAGCGCTATGTTTACGGTAAATTCACCATTTCTCTTTATAAATTCTTTGGTTCCATCCAATGGGTCTACCATCCAACACGTATCCCAATGTTTCCGAACGGCAAATGACACTCGTTTATTCTCCTCACTAATAATAGGAATTGCTGTTTTTTCTAAATAAGCATTTATAACCGCATTGGCACGTTCATCAGCGATTGTTAATGGCGAATTATCCTGTTTTAAAGTGAACTTAAAACCTTCAGAATAAATTTTCATTATTTCTGCCCCTGCATGAATAGCGCCTTTTATGGCTGTTATAAGCAATGTATTCATTGTGTATTCAATTAAAAAAACATCAAAAACTTTTAAGTAATTAACCTTTTTTAAATATCTTTTTTAATTTACCCATCAACCCTTTTTTAGATTCCTCATCTTCATGATACCCATTGGCATAATGCCCGTAGCCATAGCCGTAACCATAGCCATAGCCGTAACCATAGCCATATTTTCCTTTTTGGTCGTAATAATTATATAGGAAACTTATATTTTTAACTTCGCCTTTATCATACTTATCGTTAATAAGGTTTAGCATACCCTTTTCGGTATAATCTTGTCTAACTACATAAATAGTAGCATCTGTATATTTTAACAATTCAAAAGCATCTGCCACCAAACCAATTGGAGGCGTATCTAACACTATAAAATCATAGGTTTCCTTAAGTGTGGCCATTAAAGCATCTGTTTTTTCGCCTATTAACAACTCCGATGGGTTAGGCGGCACAGGACCAGATGTTATTACGTCTAAGTTAGGCACATTGGTTTGCTGTACAATTTCTTCTACACTTTTTTGTCCTATTAAATAATTAACTGCTCCTATATCATTCTTAATTTCAAAATCGCCGAAAATTTTCGGTTTTCTTAAATCCAATCCTACCAACACCGTTTTTTTACCACTCAAGGCAAAAACAGTGGCTATGTTTATAGAACAAAACGTTTTCCCTTCGCCACTTACAGACGAGGTAACCATAACTGTTTTTGAACCCTCAGGATTTCGTTTGCTGTACATATATTGTAAACTAGACCTGATGCCCCTAAAGGATTCTGCTACAACCGACTTTGGTTTAAAATGCACTATTAAATTACTCTCTAAACTACTTTTACCAACCACACCTAACAGGGGAATTTTAGATAAATTCTCTAAAATCTGAGGACTATGTATTTTTTTATCAAAAAAAGTAATTAAAAATGCTGCTAACAAAGGAATTAACAACCCTCCTACAACCGCAAACAAATACCTGGAACTCAATTTTAAATCTATGGGAATGGCACCTGTATCTTTTGCTGTATCTATTATAACAACATCTGAAACACTTGCTGATTTTATAATGTCAGCTTCTCCTCGTTTTGCTAAAAATACGTTATACGTTTGCTCGCTTAAGGCATATTGTCTTTTTATACCCAATAATTTTTGTTGTGCTTTAGGAAGCCTCCTTATTTCAGATTCAGCGGTAGCTATTTTAGAATTTACATTTTGCAATTCTCTTTTTATACCGTTGGTTGCAGTACTTATATTTTCTAGAAGTACGGTTTTTATACCTTCTATCTGCCTATTCAGGTCATCAAAAATCAACGCATCTTTTCTTACAGTAGATTCATACTTTGATTTCTGTACAGATAATTGGTTAATCTGCCCAATATTTGACAGAATGTTACCTTCGTCTATTCCCGCAATTGATGGCGCAGGAACTTCTGTAAAGCTATTGCTCGTTTCTAAATAGGTTTTTAAACTGGCATAATATGCCAGTTTTCTATTCATGTTATCCTTTTCTAATTCTAAACTTGTTAGCTTATTATTTACAACTGCGCTTTCACCATCTAGACTATAAATCTTATTTTGCTCTCTATAATTATTTAAGGAATCGGCATTTAAGGTAAGTTGGGCCCGTACTCTTTCTAACTGCGCATCTATAAAATTAATGGTATTGGTAACAAATTGGTTTTTTCTATTTAATTGGTCTTCGCTTAAAACTTGAACGGTTTCATTCAAATAATCTACAATTTTACCTGTATTCACATCTACCATACTTAAATTTAATATGGCGGAATTTCTCGGGTTATCGATGGCTAATCTATTTTTATAATTAGCAACAACCGCATCAAAATCGCTAAATTGTATATAATACTCATCGCCAGCATTTGCTATTCTTTTTTCTGCTAATTCAATAGTGCCATTAAAATAAGGTAATATGACCGTTTCACCCAAAGCAAATTGCATTTTAAGTTCTTGAACAGGCACATCTATATTAAGTCTTTCTTTGCTTGTAAAGTTTTGTGCTCTAACAACATTGGTCTCGAAATTGAAGGTTAATTCATAGGTGTTCTTATCTAAAAAAACAATTTTAACCGGAATATTTAAAACCTGATTGGTGTTTGGAACTAGCTTAAGCCTAAAAGGGGCATCTTTATAAATATCGTCTTTTCTAAAACGAGATTGCTTTAAATAAGACACATAGAACTGAAGATTATCGACTACTTTTTCATGTATAGAGCGCGAACCTAAAGATGTCATCATGGTTTGCACCTTTCCTGATACACCTCCCCAGTTAAATGTTAAACTGGTGGTTGATGTAAATAGCGGATTTGATTCTTCCTCAATTGAAATTTGTGTACTTAATCGATACGATTGTTGTTTCCTTATGTTTTGTTGATATACTATGAATACACCAATTCCTATAAAAAGTATATACAGTTTCCAATAGCTTAAAGCTCTATATAGAAAAGCTTTAAAATCAAATGCAGTTTGAAATTGCGATTCCGATACTTCAAATTCATCATTCATATTAAAAGCTTATATGTTTTTAACTAAAAAATAAGTAGACACCAATACTGCAAGGATGGATGATACTGTTGTTATGTTTTGAATAGCTGTTTGTCCCGCACCTAACACTTTTCTTTTTAGTGGTTTAACCAAAATGATGTCATTTGGTTGAATATAATAAAAAGGGGATTGCATAGCGGCAATATCAGTTAAATCAATATGGTGTATTTTTTGACCGTCTGGGTATTGCCGTATTACCAAAACATCTTTTCTATCTCCCGTTAAGGAAATATCACCTGCATTTGCCAAAGCTTCAATAATATTTACCCTGTCTTGAAAAAGCGTGTGTACACCCGTACCAACCTCTCCTATAGTTGTATATTTTAATCCTGCAAGTTTAACTGTTACAAACAATTCTGCCGATTCTTTAAAGTATTGTGCTAACAACTCACTTTTTACTTTTTTTTCTATTTCTTGAATGGTAAAGCCTAAAACATTAATCTCTCCCAAAATGGGAAATTTAATGTTTCCATGTAAATCAACAGTAAAACCGCTAAAGTACAAACCACCTTGACCACTGTTAGAAGCACCTTCAACAGGATTAAAAATAGCCGTAAGCTCATTATCTAAAGCCTTTACATTAATGCTTAAAATATCGTTAACTTGAACTCTGTAAGGTTTCGATAATTCTTTTATTGACAAAGAATCTAGTTTAACAGTACCTTTATCTTGTAAATAAACAACATCTTTATTGGTGATACACGAAGAACATAAAACACTGATTGACACACAAATAAACAAGAATGTTTGTTTCATCATAGGGCTAATTGATTTATCACAAATATAACTTTTCAAAATGAACAATGAAACTTATCACTGAATTTTTGGTTTTTTATACGTTCTTTGCATAAAAAATAGCCTTTTGAATTATTTAACTGTTGAAAATATATCGAAATCTTACGGAGAGCTAACGCTTTTTGAAAACATTTCTTTTAGTATACACAAAGACCAAAAAATTGCTTTTGTAGCAAAAAATGGGACTGGCAAAACCTCTATCTTAAATATTATTTCTGGTGATGATGAAGCTGATTCTGGCAACATAACCTATAGAAATGGCATTGTGGTTTCGTTTTTATCACAAGACCCAAAATTGGATAAAAACTTAACCGTTGAAGAAACTATTTTTGCTAGTGATAACCCTATTTTAAAAGTCATTCAAAATTACGAACATGCCCTTTTAAATTCTGACGATGCCGAAGCTTATCAAAAAGCTTTCGAACAAATGGAACAATACCAAGCATGGGATTTTGAAACACAATACAAACAAATACTTTTCAAATTAAAGTTAGAAGATTTAAATCAAAAAGTTTCTTCGCTTTCTGGAGGTCAGAAAAAACGTTTATCACTGGCGAATGCCTTAATAAACAAGCCCGATTTATTAATTCTTGATGAGCCGACCAACCATTTAGATTTAGAAATGATTGAATGGCTAGAAGCCTTTTTCGCCAAAGAAAACATCACCCTTTTTATGGTAACGCATGACCGTTACTTTTTAGAACGTGTATGCAATGAAATTATTGAATTAGATGAAGGGCAGCTTTACAGCTACAAAGGCAACTACTCATATTATCTGGAAAAACGAGAAGCCAGAATTGAACAAACCGAAGTAGAAACCGGCAAAGCAAAACAACTTTTTAAAAAGGAGTTGGAATGGATGCGCCGCCAACCTAAAGCACGTACCACAAAATCGAAATCACGTATAGACGATTTTCACGACATAAAACACCGTGCCAGCCAACGCAGAAACGACCACGAAGTTCAATTAGAACTCAACATGGAACGTTTAGGCAGTAAAGTGGTGGAGTTTCATAAAGTGTCAAAATCCTTTAAAGACAAAGTAATACTTGATGGTTTTGAATACCTTTTTAAAAACGGCGAACGTGTTGGTATTATTGGAAAAAATGGTACAGGAAAAACCACTTTTTTAAATCTTTTAACACAAACCACACAACCCGATTCTGGAAAGGTTATTTTAGGTGAAACCGTTAAGTTTGGTTACTACACCCAAAACGGCATCGCCATAAAACCAGAGCAAAAGGTTATTGATGTAATACGGGAATTTGGTGATTACATTCCACTAAAAAAAGGACGTCAAATTTCTGCTCAGCAATTACTGGAACGCTTCTTATTCAGTAGAAAAAAACAATACGATTTTGTTGAAAAACTAAGTGGTGGCGAACGCAAACGCTTGTATTTATGTACGGTTTTAATTCAAAATCCAAACTTTTTAATTCTAGATGAGCCAACCAACGATTTAGATATTGTAACTCTAAATGTATTGGAAAGTTTCTTGATGGATTTCCCTGGATGTGTGATTGTGGTATCGCATGACCGTTACTTTATGGATAAAGTGATCGACCATCTTTTTGTGTTTAAAGGCGAAGGTGACATTGAAGATTTTCCTGGAAATTATACCGATTATAGAGTGTATGAAGACAGCCAACCCGTTGTTTCAATTGCTTCAGAAGACAAAAAGGATAAAAAAGCCTGGAAAAAAACCGAGGACAATAAGCTGTCTTACAACGAAGAAAAAGAACTTAAAAATATTGAAAGTAAATTAAACTCTTTAGCGTTTGACAAAAAGGAATTGGAAGCAAAGTTTAACAATCCAGATTTATCGCCCGATGAAATAAACAAACTCTCAAAAGCATTACAGAAAATTATTGATGACTTGGAAGCAAAAGAAATGCGTTGGATGGAGTTGCAGGAAAAATTGGAAGAATGACATTGCAAAGAAGTCACAAAGTTGCAAAGTACCTGATTAGCTAAGCTACAAAGAGACTAAGACCTATTTTTTTCTCTAAACATATAAACCTACAAAACATTAAAACTCTGTGGCTTTGAAACTTAGAAACTTTGAGACTTTATTGTATCAAATTAAATCATACATAAAATTCCTTTTAAAATCCACCAACCAACATGGTGTGCACTCCCCGTTTGTTTATAGCTTGGTAACCAAATGTTTTTACAATCGTTCAAAACATGAAGAGTATAAAACCATTTCAGCATATAAAAATCAGCTCCTTCAAAATAAAAATAAAATTTCAGTAAACGATTTAGGTATAGGCTCTCATGCGACTAAACAACGGGAACGCTTCATTTCTGAAATTGCTGAAAACGCTGGAACTACCAACAAAAGAGCTAAACTTTTATACCGACTTGTCGCTTATTTTAAACCAAATTCCATATTAGAATTAGGAACTTCCCTCGGTATAGCAACACATGCTATGAGTCTAGCAAACCCGGAAGCATCCATCACTTCTATTGAAGGTTGCCCGAACATTTCTAATTTCACAAAAGCTAATTTTGAAAAGCATCAATTAAACAACATCAATTTAATTACGGGGAATTTTAATGAAGAAATCCAAAACCTAAAATCCAAAACCTACAACCTCATTTTCTTCGATGGGAACCATCAAAAAGAAGCTACATTAAGTTATTTTGAAACGCTTTTACAAACAGCTCACAACGATTCTGTTTTTATTTTTGATGACATATACTGGTCGAAAGAAATGACTGAAGCTTGGGAAACCATCAAACAACACCCACAAGTAACCGTAACCATTGATACCTTCTTTTGGGGATTTGTGTTTTTAAGAAAAGAACAAGCTAAAGAGCATTTTATAATTAGAGTTTAGCTGTTTTATGTAATAAAATCATTAACTTTTTAAATACCTCATTTGAATGTTTTTACTATTTAAAAAAACAATAAAATAACGAGCAAAAACTTCAATACAGAAAAAGGAGAAAAAAAACGCGAAGATTAAAAAATATTCACTGTGCCCCAGTGAAATGATTATTGGTGAATTCGTTGCAAAAACTTTCAACTTTTAATATTTAACTTCTAAATTTGTTGTTATGAAAATTTACACAAAAACAGGCGATACAGGTACCACCGCGTTATTTGGCGGTACGCGTGTACCAAAACACCATATTAGAATTGAAAGCTACGGAACGGTTGATGAATTAAATTCACATTTAGGATTAATTCGTGACCAAAATATGGATTCTCACTACAAAGATATTCTTACACAAATTCAAGATAGATTATTTACCGTTGGGGCTATTTTGGCAACCGACCCTGAAAAAGCTATTTTAAAAAATGGAAAAGAACGACTGAACATTCCTAAAATTTCCAATGGAGATATTAAACGTTTGGAGCAGGAAATGGATACCATGAATGAGGCTATACCACCTATGACGCATTTTGTGCTTCCTGGTGGTCATCAAACGGTGTCATTCTGTCATATTGCGCGTTGTGTGTGCCGTAGAGCCGAACGTTTAGCTACAGCACTTAATGACATTGAAGTGGTTGACCCCAACACATTAATATACTTAAACCGTCTTTCTGACTATCTTTTTGTATTGGCACGAAAGTTGACTTACGACTTGCAGGCAAACGAAATTAAGTGGATTCCTGAAAAGCGCTAAGCTTTGAAGAAATGTTTACATTTCGAGAAACAGTGATTTTTTCATAAAAAAGTGATTTGCGTTAGGGATTGAAGCAAGCTACCGTGTAGCGCTAAACATTTATGTTCATGAGCTCATTGATTTGAAATAGAAACTCACGAATAAAAGCCCGACCCTTTGGTAAAGCCCAAATTAAAACACTTAATTTAAGGTGGTTGCAATTGAAAACTACACGTTCTTGAAAATAATAATTAAATAATTCATTTTTTTCTTGTGTGTTTAAACTAAAAAATTATTTTTGCACAAAATTAAAACGCATAAAAAATGTATTGGACTTTAGAATTAGCATCGTATTTAAGTGATGCGCCTTGGCCAGCAACAAAAGACGAGTTGATAGATTACGCTATTAGAACTGGTGCTCCTTTGGAGGTTGTTGAAAACTTACAGTCTATTGAAGACGAAGGCGATGCCTACGACTCTATTGACGAAATTTGGTCTGATTATCCAACAGATGAAGACTACCTTTGGAATGAGGATGAATATTAATAAAGCATAAAGAAAAGTTAAAAAGTCTCGGTTTGAGGCTTTTTTTTTGGCTTAAATCTTTATAAAACATATAACAAAATGTATCTTTGATTGCTTTTAAAAAGCAACCAAAAACAATATAATTTACCACTAGGAAATCCCTAGTTAACATATAATATATATAACATGAGTTTTTTAAATTCTGTACTTAAAGTATTTGTTGGCGACAAATCGAAACAAGATGTGAAGGCCATCACCCCTATTGTTAGTAAAATTAAAGCCTTTGAAAGTGCTTTGGAAGGATTATCGCATGATGAATTAAGAGCAAAAACAGCACAATTTAAGGCAAGTATAGCTCAAGCCATTCAGCCTATAAACGACCAAATTGCTAAACTACTAGAAGAAGCTGAAAATACGGAAGATATTGATAGACGAGAAGATATCTATCAAGATATTGACAAACTAAAGGATGACGCTTACAAAACGACCGAAGATGTTTTAAATGACATTTTACCCGAAGCTTTTGCGGTGGTTAAAGAAACCGCAAAACGTTTTAAAAACAACACTACAATTACAGTAACAGCAAATACTTACGATAGAGAATTATCGGGCAATAAAGATTATGTTACTCTAGATAACGAAAAAGCCATTTGGTCTAACTCTTGGGATGCAGCTGGGAAACCCATTACTTGGGATATGGTGCATTACGATGTACAGCTTATTGGTGGTATTGCCATGCACCAAGGTAAAATTGCCGAAATGCAAACGGGTGAAGGTAAAACTTTGGTAGCAACCCTTCCTATGTACTTAAATGCGCTTGCTGGAAAAGGCGTGCATTTGGTAACCGTAAATGATTATTTAGCAAAACGTGATAGCGCGTGGATGGCACCCATTTTTCAGTTTCATGGATTGACTATTGATTGTATTGATTACCACCAGCCAAATAGTGAAGCTCGTAAAAAAGCATACAATGCCGATATTACTTACGGTACCAACAATGAGTTTGGTTTCGATTACTTGCGTGATAATATGGCACACTCGCCAAACGATTTAGTACAACGCCCACACCATTACGCTATTGTGGATGAGGTGGATTCAGTATTGGTTGATGATGCACGTACACCCTTAATTATATCGGGCCCTATTCCGTTAGGAGAACGCCATGAATTTAACGAATTGAAGCCTAAAGTTGATGATATTGTTGCGGTACAACGCAAATATTTAACAGGTGTTTTGGCAGAGGCTAAAAAATTAATCACTGCTGGCGATACTAAAGAAGGTGGTTTCCAATTACTACGTGTGTATCGTGGGATGCCTAAAAACAAAGCGCTTATTAAGTTTTTAAGTGAAGAAGGCGTAAAACAACTGCTTCAAAAAACCGAAAACTTCTACATGCAGGACAACAACCGTGAAATGCCACAGGTTGATGCCGAATTATACTATGTAATTGAAGAAAAAAACAATCAAATTGAATTGACAGATAAAGGTGTTGAATACCTTTCTGGAAAAGACAATCCCGATTTCTTCATCATGCCAGAAATAGGTATTGAAATTGCTAAAATTGAAAACCAAAATTTACCTTTAGCGGAAGAAGCTAAATTAAAAGAAGAATTATATAAAGATTTTGGTGTGAAATCGGAACGTATCCACACACTTAATCAACTGCTCAAAGCCTACGCTTTGTTTGAAAAAGACATTCAATATGTGGTCATGGATAATAAAGTGATGATTGTTGATGAGCAAACGGGACGTATTATGGATGGTCGTCGTTATTCTGACGGATTGCACCAAGCCATTGAAGCTAAAGAAAATGTAAAAATTGAAGATGCTACCCAAACTTTTGCTACTGTAACACTTCAAAATTATTTTAGAATGTACCGCAAATTGTCTGGTATGACGGGTACTGCGGTAACTGAAGCTGGTGAGTTTTGGGAAATTTACAAATTGGATGTTGTTGAGATTCCAACAAACAAACCCATTGCTAGAAACGATAAAGAAGATTTAGTTTATAAAACAAAACGTGAAAAATACAATGCGGTTATTGATGATGTAACAGCACTTTCACAAGCAGGTAGGCCAGTACTTATTGGTACAACTTCGGTTGAAATTAGTGAGTTACTTGGTAAAATGCTTACCATTCGTAAAATTCCGCACAACGTATTAAATGCGAAACAGCATAAAAAAGAAGCTGAAATTGTAGATCAAGCAGGTAAAACAGGACAAGTAACCATCGCCACCAATATGGCGGGTCGTGGTACCGATATTAAATTAAGCGACGAAGTTAAAAAAGCCGGAGGTTTGGCCATTGTGGGTACAGAGCGCCATGATTCACGTCGTGTAGACCGCCAGTTACGTGGTCGTGCAGGTCGTCAGGGAGATGTTGGTAGTTCGCAATTCTATGTATCGTTAGAAGATAACTTGATGCGCTTGTTTGGTAGCGAACGTATTGCTAAAATGATGGATCGCATGGGCTTGAAGGAAGGTGAAGTGATTCAGCATTCCATGATTTCAAAATCTATTGAGCGTGCCCAGAAAAAAGTAGAAGAAAACAACTTTGGGGTTCGTAAGCGTTTATTGGAGTACGATGATGTTATGAATGCACAACGTGAAGTGGTTTACAAACGTCGCCATCATGCCTTATTCGGGGAGCGTCTTCGTGTGGATTTAGCAAATATGATTTTTGATACGTCTGAAGGCATCGTTGAAACTAACAAGACTGCCAACGACTTTAAAAATTTCGAATTTGAATTGATTCGTTATTTCTCTATGAGTTCGCCTATTACTGAAGTGGAATTCGGAAAACTTTCTGCACAAGAAATTACTGGTAAAATATACCGTGCAGCGTTCGATCATTACAAAGAAAAAATGGCACGCAATGCAGATATCGCATTCCCTGTTATTAAAAATGTATATGAAACGCAACGTGATAAATTCAAACGTATCGTGGTACCTTTTACCGATGGCATTAAAACCTTAAATGTAGTTACCGATCTTGAAAAAGCTTACCAAACCAACGGTAAACAATTAATTACCGATTTTGAAAAAAATATCACACTTGCCATTATTGATGATGCTTGGAAAACCCATTTACGTAAAATGGACGAGTTGAAACAATCGGTGCAATTAGCCGTACACGAACAAAAAGATCCGTTACTTATTTATAAGTTTGAAGCTTTTGAATTGTTTAAAGCCATGATTGATGAAGTAAACAAAGATGTAATTTCATTCTTATTTAAAGGGGAGTTACCTCAAGAAACACAAAACACCATCCATGAAGCTAGAGAGCGCAAACAAGAAAAGCTAAATGTGCAAAAAGACGAAATACCTAATTTAGATGAGCGTTCGGCACAAAGTAGGGCTGCAGGAAATACCCAGCGCCAGCAACAAGTAGTTGAAACTATTGTGCGCGATAAACCAAAAATTGGGCGTAATGACCAAGTAACTATCAAACAAGTTATTACTGGTGAAAATAAAACGCTTAAATACAAACAAGCGGAACCGCTTTTAGCCAAAGGCGACTGGGTAATCGTTGAAGATTAAACAACACGCTAACAATAATTTATCAATAAAAATCCCGATAGGCAGCTATCGGGATTTTTTAATTTTGATACTGCAATCTAGAAGTTTCTATCTTTTGCATATTCGCTTTGGCCCAGCCTACCAAAGTATTTAAATGTGGTATTAAGCTTTGACCTAGTTCTGTTAATTCATACTCTACTTTTGGTGGCACCTGCGGATAAATGGTTCGTTTCACCAAACCATCGGCCTCCAAACCTTTTAAAGTCACCGAAAGCATTTTTTGAGAAATGCTTACAATATGTTTATCTATTTCATTAAAACGCAATAAGCCTTTTTCTTCTAAAAGTAACAGTACCAACATAGACCATTTATCACCTATACGATCTAGAACATTTCTAACCGGACAATCTGAGGGTTCTGTATATTTATTTTCAATTTCTTTTTTCATAATACATTGATTTTCAATAAAACTAACCTAAACGTTAGCTAGTCACATATTTGTAACCTCTTGTTTTAAAGATACTTAATCACTATATTTAACTAACTAAAAGTAAGTTAAAAACTTTTAATCATCAAATATACAATAGAAACTATAACAAACAAATACTATGAAAATAGGAATAACAGGCGCTACCGGTCAATTAGGCAGATTAGTAGTAAACGAACTTAAAAAAAGAGAACATAATAATCATCTTGTTGCTTTGGTACGTTCCACTGAAAAAGCTAAGGATTTAGAAATTGAAACTCGCGAGTTTGATTATGATAACCCAAAAATCCTAGAAAAAGGATTAAAAGATATTGATCGTTTGGTGTTTATTTCTGCTAATGAAATAGGCCAAAGAACCCGTCAGCATAAAAATGTAATAGAAGCAGCCAAAAAATCAAATGTTAACTGGATTGTTTACACAAGTCTTCTTAAGGCAGACACGTCTTCAGTAAATTTAGCTGGAGAACATTTAGCAACAGAACAAGAATTAAAAGCTTCGAATATTGATTATACCATTTTACGCAATGGATGGTATACAGAAAACTATACCGCATCCGTACCTAGTGCCATTAAAAACGGTGCTTTTATAGGTAGTGCGGGAAACGGTAAAATTTCTTCGGCAGCACGATTGGATTATGCAGAAGCCCTAGCCGTGGTAATTACAAATGACCAAAATAAAGGGCAAACATTTGAGCTAGCAGGAGACAACAGCTATACTTTAACAGATTTAGCTAAAGAAATATCAAAACAAACAGGAAAAGATATTCCTTATAACAATTTACCTGAAGACACTTATTCTAATATTTTATTACAGGCTGGTCTACCTGAAATACTAGCTAAAGGTTTAGCAAGTTGGGATATATCTGCTTCTAAAAATGATTTATTTGATAATAATCGTAAATTATCTACCTTAATAGGAAGGCCTACAACCGCACTGGAAATCTCCATACATGACGCTTTGTAATTAGGTTTTTCAAATAAATTTTCTAAAATTGTTAGTATTATTGCTACAATACGTTTGAGTATGACTTTAAAAGATTTAAATAAAATAGTCTCAACCTTAAGCAATACAAAGAAAATGCCTGTATTGTTTTTAGGACATGGTAGCCCCATGAATGCTATTGAAGAAAACGAATTTGTTGCATCTTTCAGGCAATTGGGCAAAGATCTTGCAAAACCAAACGCCATACTATGCATATCTGCACATTGGGAAACTAATGGCACGTTTGTAACCGCTATGCAAAATCCACCAACCATTCATGATTTTGGAGGGTTTCCACAAGCCTTGTTTGATGTACAATACCCAGCTCCAGGCAGCCCTGAATTAGCTAAAGAAACTAGAAGTATAATTACTAAAACAAATGTGGAACTAGATGATAAATGGGGATTGGATCACGGTGCTTGGAGTGTTATTAAACACCTGTATCCTAATGCCAATATTCCTGTTATTCAAATGAGTATTGACTATTCTAAACCACCACAATACCATTATGAACTGGCTAAAGAACTAGCAAGTTTAAGGCAAAAAGGCGTGCTTATCATTGGTAGTGGCAACATGGTGCATAATTTAAGGCTTGTGGCTTGGAACAAACTAAATGATACTTTTGCTTTCGATTGGGCATCTGAAGCTAATGAAAAGATGAAACAATATATTTTAAATGATAAACATCAAAATCTAATTCGCTTTAGGGATGAGGGAAAAGCATTTGATTTGGCCATACCAACACCAGAGCATTATTTACCTCTCATATACACCTTAGCTTTAAAAGAAAAAAACGAAACCGTTACTATTTTTAACGATAAACCCGTTGGTGGCTCACTTACAATGACTTCGCTTAAAATTGATTCTGATTAATTTCCAAGACATTGTGTTATCTATATAATTAGCAATAGAAATCAAAAAAAAACAATCTATTTTTTAAAGAAAAAAACCAACAATCATGTCGGCTTTTTTGTTTAAAAAATCTCTATAACCACCCTAATCTTTAATGGTTATCTCTGTTTTTTTCTTTCCGTCTTTAGTAGAAAACTCAACGCCATCACCATCAACTTTAAGAGATGTTCCATCGTTTTCTTCAGCTTTAGGAGCCTCAACTTGTTTTTCTATAACAACGGTTTCCGTTTTTGCTTTCTCTTCTCTACAACTTGTAAAAGCTAATAATATAATCGTGGCGAAAATGGCAAAACTTATAAAATTTCCGAGTATTAATGTTCTTTTTTTCATCTTCATGTTTATTTAGATTAATATAAGCGCAAGGTACAACCAGCTGCAATTAAATAAATTACATCAATTTTAATTTGTGTTATAGAATTACCATTTTTGATTCTGATATTCAATAAGCATTAACAAACTTTATGAAACTATAACTTCAATAACAAATTCGGGTTGGGGCAATTCTCTAAATAAAAATCTAAATCAGCCTTATTACAAACTCCAGGGTAATCACCCTTAAAACCTTGTAAATCTTTTATAATTTGAAAATGTAAATGCGGTGGATAATCGCCATTTACACTGGCATCACCCAATAATCCTAATAGTTCACCTTGTTTTATAAATTGATTCACTTTTAAGTTTTCAATAGATGCCAAATTTAAATGACCGTAAAGTGTATAAAAATCCACATTATTTATGTGATGCTTTAAAATAATGGTAGGTCCGTAATCACCATAATTAATATTGTTTTTAAAACTATGTACAGTAGCATCCAATGGTGTAAATACAGGCGAATGGGCATCGTACCACAAATCCATTCCTATATGGATATTACGTTCTTTAGCAGTTTCTAAGTTAAAATAATTACTGCGCTTATAAATATTTCGGTTTTCATTATAACCTCCAAAAGCAACGAGTGCATTGTGTTTTTTTATATGATTTGTTATATAGTTTTCTAATTTAGATGATGAAGACACATCAACCATTTGCAGTGCTTCGTTATCTTCTGACAAATCCAAAGCAATATAATTTGAATTATCAATAGAAGGATCTAGCACACGAAGTGGTGTACCGTTAAGCTTAAAAAGGAATTCAGAAAAAGTATTTGGATACACGAAAAAAGGTTTTACCAAAAGTAAGAAAGTTAGGTAAATCTTCCACAATACAAAATAGTTCTAAAAACCATTAATAAAGCATTACAATATGTTAACATTCAAATAATTATCAATAGTGAAAGAAACTTTATTTTTATAGGATAACCAAAGTATTGAATTATGAAACTTGAAACTGCTGAAGATTTTTTAAAAAAGTTTGATTACAATTACGAACGACGTGACAATGCGTTGATTGTTGATATGGAATTTTCGCAGAAAGTTTTAGTCGATTTTTCTAATCCTGAAAATGTTGTAATGACAAATAAATTAAAAGGTTGGAATTTTTTAACAGGAATTATTCCTTCAAGTATTAAAAATGCAATCGTGCTTAATGTAATTATAGGTGGCATTTTAAGCCTTATAATCTCAATTTACGATACTAAAGCAGGTATGTTTTTCTTTTTAGGTTTGCTATTTTGGGTATTGGTATGGTTTACTTTCTACCACTCAAAGTTTAATAAATTACAACAGTTTTTAACTAAATGGGTGAATTAAATTCAAATAACAACTATCATACAAATTGAAATAGCTTTACTAGTTTCAAAACCACAAAATTCTTTTTCTATACATTACAGCTAAGAAATCTTCAAAATTTAACGAGTCACCATAAAAGTATGTATTCAAACGCATTAAAATAGTACTTTTGCTCCCATGGAGAATTTAGAACAGATTACAAAAAAATTGCATCGGTCTACGGGTGAGGCTTTAGAACAATTTTCGATGATAGCAGATGGCGATCGCATTATGGTTTGCCTATCTGGAGGAAAAGATAGCTACACCATGTTAAACATGCTACTCCACTTTCAAAAAGTGGCTCCTATCTCTTTTGAAATTATTGCTGTTAATCTAGACCAAAAACAACCTGGTTTTCCTATGGAAGTATTACCTAATTATTTAAGTAAGTTAGGTGTAAATTATAAAATTATAGAAAAAAACACCTATAAGGTGGTCATGGAAAAAACCCCCGAAGGCAAAACAACTTGTAGCCTTTGCTCCAGATTACGCCGTGGCACTTTATACGAAGCCGCCAAAAACTTAAATTGCAACAAACTGGCGTTAGGGCACCATAGAAACGATATTGTAGAAACTTTTTTACTAAACTTCTTTTTTGCTGGAAAATTAGAAACCATGCCTCCAAAGTTTAAAAACGATGCAGGCGATTTGGTGATATTAAGACCTTTGGCCTTATGCAAAGAAGAAGACATTGAGGTGTATTCGCAATACATGAATTTTCCTATAATCCCATGCAATTTATGCGGTTCTCAAGAAAATTTACAACGCAAAAAAGTTAAAGAAATGATAGCCAATTGGGAAACTGATTTCCCTGATAGAACGTCTGTTATGATGAATGCACTACAAAACGTATCACCTTCTCACTTATTAGATCGTAAAATTTACAACTTTTCGTTGCTTCAAGATATGGTTTCTAACGACGCTTTGTTTTAAACAACGTCTGCGAACAAATCAAAATCTGCTGCTTCGGTAATTTTAACGGTAGCAAACTCACCTGTTTTCATATAGGTTTTGCTGGCATCAATTAAAACTTCGTTATCAACATCTGGCGAATCAAATTCGGTACGTCCCACAAAATAATTACCTTCTTTCCTGTCGATAACCACTTTAAAGATCTCTCCTATTTTTGCTTGGTTCAATTCCCAAGAAATCTGAGATTGAATTTCCATAATCTCGTTGGCACGTGCCTGTTTTACTTCTTCTGGCACATCATCTTCTAAATTATAAGCATGGGTGTTTTCTTCGTGAGAATAGGTAAAACAACCCAAACGTTCAAAACGCATATCCTTGACCCATTCTTTTAGAATTTGATAATCTTCCTCCGTTTCTCCTGGATAACCAACAATAAGTGTGGTTCTAATGGTCATATTAGGCACGGCAGCTCTAAAATCTTTAAGTAACTGTGTGGTTTTTTCTTTGGTAGTTCCACGACGCATACTTTTCAAAATAGCATCTGAAATATGTTGCAACGGAATATCTAAATAATTACAAATTTTAGGTTCGCGGTTCATAACTTCCAAAACATCCATTGGAAACCCTGTTGGGAAGGCATAATGCAAACGAATCCACTCGATGCCTTTAACTTTTACCAAAGCCTCCAGTAATTCGGCAAGGTTACGTTTTTTATATAAGTCTAAACCGTAATAGGTTAAATCTTGTGCAATTAAAATCAGTTCTTTAACACCTTTGGCTGCTAATTTTTCAGCTTCAATAACCACGTCTTCAATCGGGGTACTTTTATGTTTCCCACGCATTAATGGAATGGCACAAAAGCTACAAGGGCGATCGCAACCTTCAGCTATTTTTAAATAGGCATAATTTTTTGGTGTGGTAGTTAATCGCTCGCCAATCAATTCGTGTTTATAATCGGCTCCCAAGGCCTTCAATAAACCTGGCAATTCGGTTGTGCCAAAATAAGCATCAACATCTGGAATTTCTTTTTGCAAATCGGGTTTATAGCGCTCACTTAAGCAACCTGTCACAAATACTTTATCTACTTCTCCATCTTCCTTTTTCTGCATAAATTCCAAAATGGTATTGATGCTTTCCTCTTTGGCATTATTAATAAATCCGCAGGTATTAATTACAACAATGTTACCTTCTTCCTCATGAACAACATCTTTCCCACTGGCTTTTAATTGCCCCATTAACACTTCACTGTCGTAAACATTTTTACTACAACCTAGCGTTACTACATTAATCTTATTCTTTTTAAGCGATTTCGTTCTCATACCAAAATTTAAGTGTGCAAAGATACGGAATGATTGTGGATTAACGATTTTAGAATTACAATTTTAGAATTGTTAAATTCTAAGTTCATTATTCACATAAAACAATTTGCAACTGTTTTACATTCAACTTTTAATCCTTTTTGTTAAAGCTTTCATATATTTGAATGTCCTATTATTAATACCTACTTTATGAAACGATTGTACTTTTTACTGTTTATAGTAATTGTAACGCTTTTTAATTGTTCAAAAGACGAGCCTGCTGAAACTGAAACACTTTACTTCCCTTCAATAAATTCCAATGCTTGGGAAACAAAGTCTATAACCGATTTAGGCTGGAACGAAAATGAACTACAGCCTTTATTGGATTTTTTAGAAGAGAAAAACACCAAAAGTTTCATGATGCTTTACAATGGCAGAATTGTTCGTGAAGATTATTTTAACGGACACAGCAAAACAGCTTTATGGTATTGGGCAAGTGCCGGAAAAACATTAACCACTGCTGTTTCTGGGATTGCACAGCAAGAAAGGTTGATAAATATAAACAATAAAGTTTCTGATTATTTAGGAACGGGCTGGACGAGTGCCTCCATTACCAAAGAAAATCTAATTACTTGCAAACATTTGCTATCGATGAATTCTGGTTTAGATGATAGTTTAGGTGACGATGTATCACCCGCCAACCTTCAATATGTGGCAGACGCCGGTACACGTTGGGCATACCATAATGTATATGTAAAAATGCAGGATGTAGTTTCAGTAGCAAGCAACCAAACATGGAACAGTTATTTTAACACCAAACTTAGAGACAAAATTGGCATGAGTGGACTTTGGGTAAATTTAGGTGATTTAAGTGTTTATAACAGCAACACCCGAAGTATGGCACGTTTTGGTTTGATGATATCTGCTAAAGGAAAATGGGAAAACACACAGATTGTGCCCGAAACATTTTTAAATGAAGCCACAAATACTTCACAAAACATCAATAA
Source organism: Mariniflexile soesokkakense (assembly GCF_039650365.1). Taxonomy (NCBI): domain Bacteria; kingdom Pseudomonadati; phylum Bacteroidota; class Flavobacteriia; order Flavobacteriales; family Flavobacteriaceae; genus Mariniflexile; species Mariniflexile soesokkakense. Next base: position 512,619 of record NZ_JAZHYP010000001.1, read on the forward strand.
AGCTTATGGCTATTTATGGTGGCTAAACGGAAAATCAACTTACCATTTACCACAAACTCAAATTGAATTTAATGGTGAATTAATACCGAATGCACCAGAGGACATGTATGCTGCTTTAGGTAAAAACGACCAGAAAATCTATATTGTTCCTAGTGAAAAATTGGTGATTATTAGAATGGGAGATGCAGGTGATGGTCCTAATTTTGCACTTTCTACTTTTGATAATGAGTTATGGGGAAAGATTAATGCATTAATAAACTAAGCTCGGTTTTCAAAAGGAACAACAATTCCTTTTTCAAGATAGTTTTTTAATCCATTTAATAGCAATGCCCAACAAAATGAACAATGCTTGAAATGATTATTGGCTTCTTGCCAATTGACATGGCTGAATTTAACAAGCGCTCCATTTTCATTTTTTTCAAAATCGAAACCAAAAGTGGTTGGATTCCAATCGGCATCAGATTGTGTCATTTTTAAATGAAATGATTTGTTTGGCTTGACTTTGGAAACCAGACAATACCAATTATAAGTATCGGTAAAGTTTAAATTATATTCTGAATTTGGCTCTGGTTTCCCTGAAGATTTTAAAGTCCACCAATTATTAAGATGTTCTGGCAATGACACTGCATCAAAAATTTCTTTAAGTGAAGCTTTAATAACAAAGTTATGAAAGATAGAATAACTCATAATTGTAAAATTATGAAAAATATCCATTAAACAGATTTCTGCGTTCTAAGTAATTTTACTTGAAAAAAGAATCAACAAACTCGAATTTATTAAATACTTGTAAATCTTCAATACCTTCGCCTACGCCAATATATTTTACAGGAATTTTAAACTGGTCTGAAATTCCAATCACAACACCACCTTTTGCGGTTCCATCCAATTTTGTTACGGCTAATGAAGTTACTTCGGTTGCTGCTGTAAACTGTTTTGCTTGTTCAAATGCATTCTGACCTGTTGAGCCATCTAAAACCAATAACACTTCGTTAGGTGTGTTATCCACTACTTTTTGCATCACACGTTTTACTTTAGTCAACTCATTCATTAAGTTTACCTTATTGTGTAAACGACCTGCGGTATCTATAATAACTACATCGGCATTTTGAGTAACAGCACTTTTTAACGTATCAAACGCTACCGAAGCAGGATCTGAACCCATAGATTGTTTTACCAGAGGAACTCCCACTCTATCTGCCCAAACTTGAAGTTGATCAATTGCAGCGGCTCTAAAAGTATCGGCAGCACCTAACACCACATTATATCCTTGCTTCTTAAACTGATGTGCCATTTTACCAATAGTAGTCGTTTTACCAACTCCATTAACACCAACTACCATGATGACATATGGTTTTTTATCTTGAGGAACAGTAAATTCGGAATCATTACCAGAATTCGTTTCACTTAATAAACTCGCTATTTCTTCACGAAGTATGAGATTTAATTCGTCGGTTCCCAAATATTTATCTTTTGAAACGCGCGCTTCAATACGTTCGATAATTTTCAAAGTAGTATTTACACCAACATCGCTTGATACCAAAACTTCTTCAAGGTTATCTAAAACCTCATCATCTACCTTAGATTTTCCTGCAACTGCTTTACTTAATTTACCAAAAAAACTGGTTTTAGTTTGCTCTAAACCTTTATCGAGGGTTTCCTTTTTTTCTGAGGAAAATATTTTTTTAAAAAAACTCATATTGTTGGTTGTTGGTTGTTGTTTAGTTGTATGTTGTTAAGCTTTGGGCCAAATAACTATACAACAAACACCTTAACTAATTAAAACAAATATAAACATAAAAAAGCTGCTATCAATAAAGAAAGCAGCTTGGTATATTTTAAAAAGCTTGTTCTTACTTTTTGTTGAAAAAGTCGTCAGCAAATTCTGGAGCCATGATTGATTCAACAAACATGTAAGCACCTGTTTTAGGTGATTTTACCATTTTAATTGCTTTTGTTAATCTTTTAGAAGATGTTTGTAACGATGCTACTGTTTTCTTTGCCATGACTTATTATTTTATCTCTTTATGAACTGTCATACGCTTAAGGATAGGGTTGAATTTTTTAATTTCCATTCTATCTGGCGTATTCTTTTTATTTTTTTTAGTAACGTAACGTGAAGTTCCTGGTTGTCCAGACTCTTTATGCTCTGTACATTCTAATATTACCTGAATTCTATTGCCTTTCTTTGCCATTTCTTTTACTTATTAAATACAGCTATTATTTTAAAAATCCTTTAGATTTTGCATCCTTAATTGCTGCGGTAATACCTATTTTATTGATAGTTTTTAAAGCAGATGTAGAAACTTTTAAAGTTATCCAGCTGTCTTCTTCTGGAATGTAAAAACGTTTCTTTACTAAATTCGCATTAAATTTGCGTTTAGTTTTATTCATTGCATGAGACACGTTGTTTCCAACCATTGCCTTCTTACCTGTAAGTTCACAAACTCTTGACATTATTTATAACTTTAAATTTCTTTTGTTGCTTAAAATCGAGGTGCAAATATACAAATTCTTTATATTATGACAACTTAAATATTATCAATTTTTAAAAATTTCTTTTAGAAGCATTTCCAAAGCTTTATTCACAGCTTTATTTATCACTTTTATACGGTGATTTCCCAGCATGAATTTTTCTGAATACACGTCATTTTTAGTAGCAATTGCAATGTAAACGGTTCCTACTTCGGCTTCAGAATCGCCTTTTGTTGGACCTGCATTTCCTGTAGTAGCCACCGCATAATCTGACTGAAATAATCGCAAAGCATTACTAGCCATAGACTCAACAACTTGAGCACTTACAACAGAAAAAGCATCAATATCTGCTTTTGGCACACCTAAAACGTTAATTTTAGATTCTGTTGAATAAGTTACCACACCACCTTTAAAATAGGCTGACGCACCTGGATGCGTTGTAAATTGTTCGGCAATCATGCCTCCCGTACAACTTTCGGCAATTGCCAGAGTTTTTCCTAATTTATTTAATTTTTTTGCAATAACAACTTCTACCGAGCCATCCTCTTCTTCAAAACCTGCAAACTCGGTTTTTATTAAAGGAATTACTTTATCTATTTCGGTTTGAACACTGTCTGTAACTTCTTGAACATTAAAACCTTTTGAAGATAAACGCAACCTCATTTTTCCTAAACTTGGCAAATAAGCTAGTTTAATATGTTTTGGCAAAGCGTCTTCCCAAGATTCAATGCGTTCTGCTAAGGCACTTTCACCTATACCGTATACCAATAAGGTTTTGTGTAAAATATACGGGCAATTGTATTTTTCTTTTAGCTTTGGAATAACCGACTCTTCAACTAAGGCATTCATTTCGTAAGGCACTCCGGGAAGTGAAATAAAAACTTTATCATCTTTTTCCATCCACATACCAGGAGCAGTACCCAATTTATTCATAAGCACTTTGGCTTTTGAAGGTACTAACGCCTGGTCTCTATTTACTTGAAGTAGTAAACCACCAGTGTAATGTTTCCAGAGTTCTTCAATATTTTCTATGACCGAATCGTCTTTTACTAAAGTGTCATCAAAATATTCGGCTATGGTTTTTTTTGTAATATCGTCTTTTGTTGGTCCTAAACCACCTGTAAGAATAACGATATCTACATTGTTTTCAGCATCTTTTAAAGCTTTAAGTATATGTTCTTTATCGTCTTGAACCGATGTTATTTGATATACCGATATGCCTATTTTATTAAGATGTTTAGCTATAAATGCAGAATTGGTGTCAATAACTTGACCAATAAGAAGCTCATCTCCAATAGTAATTATTTCTGCTAACATTTATAAATTAAAATCTGATTTTATTTCAGCAACCGTATTTTCTACAGCCGAAATAACAATAGCCAATTGAGAAGAAATATCTAAATCTCTTTTTTCAAATTTGCCCCAATCTTGTACTTCTATTAAAATATCAAGCACCCCTAGCTCAAATAAATCAACTGTTGGTTTCATTTTATGTGCCGCTTGGTAAGCTTCCTGATAATTTTTTTCAGCTACAGCTTTCTTTAAACGTTCGGCATCTTCAGGTACTTCTTCCAAAAATGCCTCGGCTAATGTTGCGATAAAATCTTCGTCGTTGTCTGCCAACTCACGAACCCTAAATAATTTGTAATGTTGTTCCATTTTATTTTACTGTTATTGAAAATAGTTCTTTATCTTCTATAAATCCTTTAAGTTTATCATTTGCAACTACTTTGCCAACACCTGCTGGTGTACCTGTAAATATAATATCTCCTATCTTTAATGTGAAATATTTTGACACATATTCTATTAATTCATCAATTTTCCAAAGCATGTGGCTTGTATTTCCTAATTGCACAATATTATCATTTTTTTTTAAGGAAAATTCAATCGCATTTACATTTTTAAAGTCAGAAACTGGTAGCCATTTTCCAACCACTGCTGCTCCATCAAACGATTTTGCTTTTTCCCAAGGCAATCCTTTTGCTTTTAATTCGCTTTGCAAATCCCTTGCTGTAAAATCTATTCCTAAGCCAATTTCATCATAATATTTATGAGCAAATTTTCTATCAATATACTTTCCAATTTTATTAATTTTTACCAAAATCTCAACTTCATAATGTACATCGTTTGAAAAATCCGGAATGAAAAATGGTTGTTTTTTAAGCAGAATAGACGTGTCTGGCTTTAAAAATACTACAGGATCTGTGGGTTTTTCGTTTTCGAGTTCTTTTATGTGTTCAGTGTAATTTCTACCGATGCAAATTATTTTCATTCTAGGCTTAATTAGATTTTAGACTTATTAGATAACATTAGACTAACCTAATTTATTATTGAAACTTCTTAGTTTAATAGCCGTTAATACTTTCTTTGTGTACAACGGGAAATCGGCATTTAATAACCATCCGAAATAACCAGGTTCGGTTTCTAAAACCTCGGTTACTAATTTTCCTTTATGCTTTCCGAAAGAAAAACATTCTTCACCCTTTTTATTGTAAACAATGAAGCCCGCAAAATCTGCAAATTGTTTTCTGGAGCTAAACTCAGCTAAAAACTTCGTGTCGTTTTCTATTTCATCATACTTAGCTATTTGGGCTTTCAATACTTCAAAAGTCGCTCTGGTATCAGCTTCGGCTCCATGTGCACCTTCTAATTCTTCATTACAATAAAACTTATAGGCAGCACTTAAGGTACGTTGTTCCATTTTATGGAAAATAGTTTGCACATCTACAGCTACTCTATTTTTCATATCAAAGTCTACCTCCGCACGCAACAGCTCTTCTGCCAATAATGGAATGTCAAATCTATTAGAATTAAACCCTCCTAAATCGGAATCTTTAATCATATTATAAACCTCTTTTGCGACTTCCTTAAACGTTGGCTTATCGGCAACATCTTCATTTGTTATACCATGAATAGCGATGACTTCCTTTGGAATAGTCATTTCAGGGTTTACCAACCATGTTTTACTTTCTTCCTTTCCGTTAGGATGTACTTTTAAAATAGCTATTTCAACTATTCTATCGGTTGTTATATTGACACCTGTTGTTTCTAGGTCGAAAAAACAAATGGGTTTTGTGAGATTTAAATTCATAAAAGTGATTTTTGCAAATATACTTTTTATATATTTATTTAAATTTGCTTCTTATGATGATTTTAGAATAAGAATTAAAATGACTGACTTCAAAGATTTATAATGCTCAACAAATTTATTTTCTTATTCACATTTCTTTCCTTTTCATTTTGCTATGGACAATATGATTGGAGTTATGGTGAAATTCTCTTAAACAATAATATTCGATTAAAAGGATTAATTGAAATACAAATGGAATCTAATCATCCTCTTGATTTAGGGAAACAAAAGGTGTTTTATAAAAAAAATCACAATTCCAAAACAGAAAAATTTAACGAAGATTTAATACAAAAATCTACTTTGATGGTTTATCAGATGAGAAAACTGGCTATTATGAATATGTTTCCATTAAGAAAAACAAGAAAACCATCATGAAATTGATTGTTGTTGGAAAAGTAAAATTATATACCAGAACGAAAAAAATATTTTCAAGTACATATAATGGTCTTTCTAATAATCCAAACATGCCTAACATGCCCAATCGCGTGGTTACAACAGATACTGAAAGTGAGTTTTTTGTAATTAGAGATAATGAAGACTATGCAACTGGCTTAATTAAAAGTAACGCACTGTCAAAATCATTTATTTATGCTGCTAAAAAATATTTCTCAGACTGTGAAAATATTATATTTCCCTATTACTATCCCAAGCTTCTAAATAATCTTTAACCGCTTTTACAAATTGCCCACCTAAAGCGCCGTTTACAACACGATGGTCGTAAGAATGCGATAAAAACATGCGGTAACGGATGCCGATAAAATCGCCTTCACTCGTTTCTATTACTGCTGGCACTTTTCGAATAGCACCCAATGCCAATATCCCTACTTGTGGTTGGTTGATAATAGGCGTTCCCATAATGCTACCAAAAGTTCCCACATTGGTGACTGTGTAAGTTCCGCCTTGCACATCGTCTGGTTTAAGTTGGTTTGCTCTGGCCCTATTTGCTAAATCGTTAACTTGTTTTGTCATACCCACCAAATTAAGCTGATCTGCATTTTTAATAACAGGGACAATTAAATTACCATCTGCCAACGATGCTGCCATACCTAAATTGATGTTTTTCTTTTTAACAATGGTATCGCCTTGCAAAGAAATGTTCATCATTGGGTAATCCCGAAGTGCTTTGGCAACCGCTTCCATAAATATAGGCGTAAACGTTAAATTTTCACCTTCACGCTTTTGAAATGCATCTTTAACTTTATTTCTCCAGTTCCATATTTTAGTAACATCGGCTTCAATAAAACTTTGAACGTGCGCCGCTGTTTGAACAGATTCTACCATATGATGCGCAATAAGTTTGCCCATTCTGGTCATTTCAATAATTTCATCTTCACCACTTACTACAACTGGGGCAGGGGCTGGTTTTGCCTTTTCAGGTTGAATGGGTTTAACAACTGGAGTTTCTATTTTAGAAGTAGCTGTAGCCTCATTAGCACCTTTGTTTTGAATATAATTTAGAATATCATTTTTAGTAACACGATTTTCGATACCAGTTCCAATAATACTATCGAGTTCTTGTTGTGAAACACCTTCTTCTTTGGCTATATTTTTAACCAAAGGTGAATAAAAACGGTCTTCACTTGAAACTACTGGCATAACCGTTTCTTTGGCAACAGCCATAGATTGACTTACAAGCTCTGCAGCTTTTTCTTCTTCTATAGGAGATTCATTAGATGACATTTCAGCAACTTCTTCAACATTTTCATCTACATCGCCATCTTCATCTGTTTGGATAATGGCTATAGTTTGTCCTACTTGAACAATATCATCTACATTAAAAAATTTCTCAACTAAAATACCATCCACTTCACTTGGTACTTCGCTATCAACCTTATCGGTTGCTATTTCCAATACCGCTTCATCCAATTCTATAGTATCTCCTACTTCTTTTAACCAAGATGTTATAGTTGCCTCAGCAACACTTTCTCCCATTTTGGGTAATTTTAGCTCAAACTTTGCCATATCAATAACGTAATACTTCTTTTCTAATTTCTGCTTGCAAAATTACTTAAAAAACATTGATTTTTTTAAATTATTTACAATAAAACTAATTTAAAACAATAACTTCACCCCTACTTATAGCCTTATCACTTCCAAGTATAAACTTAGTGTTTTTCGCCAATATCTTGTAAGTAATGGATTTATTTATATCCGTCTCCTCCATCATTGCGATAATTTCTTTATAACTTAATTTATTGGCATCAAAAATAACTTCCGTGTTCTTTTCAAGGTTATTTAAATTAGATTGTAAACTCACTTTTTTTTGTAAAGCTACTTGTAAAGCATTATTCATTTTATCAGAAACAAAAACATAACCACTAACACGTTTTATTTGATTTACAGATGGTTTTCTAAACAGGAAAACGACCCTTATACCAAGCCAAACAACCATATCGAACAATATGTTTTTCTTAAAATGCTTTTTATAGAATATTTGCATAGCACCATAAAAACGGCGTGCATAATGTTTATCTTTTAATGTACTTTCTCCTTTGAAATGAATCACAGAAGTTTCGCCACAATAATAGTTTTCATAACCAGACTTTAATACTTTATATGACAAATCGATGTCTTCACCATACATAAAGTAATCTTCATCAAACCCTTTTACTTCATGATACAAATCTCGTTTCATCAACATAAAAGCCCCCACCAGTATATCTACTTTACCTATTTCGTTTTCAGTTAAATGAATAGCATAATAGGCTTTTGAGTTTCCATATATTTTTTTAAATGCAGCACTTACATAAGGTATGTTGCGCTTACTTTCTGGCAGAAAAACACCAGCGCCATTGATGAGTTTACAACCTACAACACCTAGTTTTTCTTTAGTTTCTGCAAATATTAAAAGCAATGCAAACGTATCTTCAGCAACAACCGTATCAGGATTCAAAATGCACAAATATTCTCCGCTTGCTTGATTTACACCTATATTATTTCCTTTGGAAAAACCAAAATTTTCTTTATTCTCAATGAGAATGACTTCTGGAAAAAGTTCCTTCACCATTTGGCAACTATCATCTTCAGAATTATTATCTACTACAATAATTTCAGCATCAATATTAGTAATAGCTGCTTGTACACTTTTTATACAGAGTTCTAAAAAGTAACGGACATTATAATTTAATATGACAACAGATAACTTCAAAAGATCATTATAGTTTTAAAGAAGATTCAAACGGCACCCTGTTCACTATACTTCTGCCAAGAGTAATCTCATCGGCATACTCCAATTCATCTCCAACCGAAATACCTCTAGCAATAGTGGATGTAAAAACATGGTATTCTTGAATTTGTTTAAAAATATAAAAATTGGTAGTATCACCTTCCATAGTGGAACTTAGTGCAAAAATAAGTTCCTTTATTTTACCTTCTTTCACTTTATTAACTAAGGAAACAATATTCAAATCGTGCGGTCCAACCCCATCCATAGGTGAGATTTTTCCGCCTAAAACATGGTACAACCCTTTAAAGGAACTAGTATTTTCGATAGCCATGACATCACGAATGTCTTCAACAACACAAACAAGTGTTTCGTCTCTATTTGGGTTTGAGCAAATTTCACACAAATTAACATCACTAATATTATGACACGATTTACAAAACTTGATATCGTTTCGCATAGTTAGCAAAGCTTCAGATAATGCCGTTGTTTGATCTTTAGGCTGCTTCAACATATGGAGCACCAAACGCAAAGCAGTACGTTTACCAATTCCAGGTAATTGCGACATTTCGTTAACTGCTCGTTCTAATAATTTTGATGAGAATTCCATAGCTGCGAATTTACAATAATTGTTTGTTTTACCGCCAATGTAAATTTTGAATTCTTTATTTGTATATTTCGGCTTCATTCAAAAAAACCTATGCAACCAATACACGTTTTATTACTAATTGTAATTTATTTTGGAGTTTTAATATTCGTTTCATATTTAACCGGAAAGGATGACAGTAACGAATCCTTTTTTAAAGCAAACAAGTCGTCTCCATGGTTTTTGGTGGCTTTTGGTATGATAGGCGCTTCACTTAGTGGCGTTACTTTTATTTCAGTTCCTGGAGACGTTGGCAGTAATATGTTTGGATATATGCAAGTTGTTTTTGGCTACCTACTTGGTTATATGGTAATAGCTTTTGTACTTATGCCTGTTTACTACCGGTTAAATGTTACATCAATTTACGAATACTTAGGAGACCGTTTTGGAGTAGCAAGTCATAAAACTGGTGCTGCTTTCTTTTTTATTTCTAGAGTTTTAGGTTCAGCTTTCAGGCTTTTTTTAGTAGCAAGTGTTCTACATGAATTTGTTTTTAAACATTGGGAATTTCCATTTCCTGTTACCGTTATAATTTCGGTAGCACTCATTTTAGCATATACCTTTAAGGGTGGAATAAAAACAGTAGTTTGGACTGATACGATTCAAACATTACTTATGTTAATTGCACTAGTTGTAACAATCGTACTTATTTACCAACAAATGGGATGGGGTTTAGGTGATTTTATTGGAAGTGAAGCCATAAAGGAATACGATAAAATTTTCTTTTTTGAAGATATCCTAGCAAAGAACCACTTCATAAAACAGTTTTTAGGTGGTATGTTTATAGCCATTTGTATGACGGGTCTAGACCAAGATATGATGCAAAAAAACCTAACGTGCAAATCATTAAAAGACGCCCAAAAAAACATGGTTTCCTTTAGTATTGTATTGGTTTTTGTTAATTTCATATTTTTACTTCTAGGAGCCTTATTATTTGTTTATGCAGCGTCAAAAGGAATTGAAGTTCCAATGGTTGACGGTGTTGCAAAAACAGATTTGTTATATCCTGAAATTGCATTAAAATCTGACTTAGGTTTATCTGTAGCCATATTTTTTATGCTTGGGTTAATCGCTGCCGCTTATAGTAGTGCCGACAGTGCTTTAACTGCCTTAACAACATCGTTTTGTATTGATTTTTTAAATATTGAAAAACGTGAATTAAGCACTCAAAAAGGGACAAGAAAAAAGGTGCATGTTGGTATGAGTATATTGATGATTTTAGTAATCATCTGCTTTTATTATATATTAAACCAAAGTGTAATAAGTGGCATCTTAACAGTTGCAGGTTATACGTACGGCCCTCTGTTAGGCTTGTTTGCCTTTGGTATACTAACTAAATTTAAAATATACGATAAGCTAGTGCCGTATATTGCTTTGGCTTCTGTTGCCATAAGTTACTTAATTGCCAACATTCCATCAGAATACCTTGGAGGCTATAAATTTGGTTATGAGTTATTAGTTGTTAATGGTCTTATTACCTTTTTAGGTTTAATATTGATTCGTAGAAAGTAACACCAAAGTACACGCCTTTTCAAAAGGAATGTTGTTTTGCCTTAAAATGTTATAAAACTCAGGATTTTCGGTTCCGGGATTGAAAATTATGCGCTTTGGTTTTAACGAAATTATATAATCATAATAACCCTTTTGGTTTTTAGCATTAAGATACAATGTAACGGTATGTATATTTTCAAAAGGCCATAATTCTGTATTAATGGTTACGCCTGCAACCACTCCGGCCCTCCTCCCAAAAGCCACCGTTTCAATATGGTTATTCACTAACTTTTGAATTACAAAATTTGAATATCTACTTGGGTTTAAAGATGCCCCAAGCACCAATGTTTTTTTGCTCATAATGTTAAAAAGATGTTAATATACGCCAAAAAAAGTAACAGAACATAATCCTCGTCGTCTACTTTATAATCAATCAAAAAACAATCAATCAAATGAAAAAATTATTTTTAGCATGTGCTTTAATAATGTCTTTAATGAACAAAACATATGCCTCCAATCCAATGTCACCCGATGATAAAACCGGCACTATATCCGGAAAAGTATTAGACGCTACTTTAAACCAGCCCTTACCTTATGTAAATATCATAATAAAAAATGTTAAAGAAGAAGTTTTAACAGGTAGCATTACTTCTGAAGATGGTAGCTTTAAAATTGAAAAAGTTGAAGAAGGGAAAATAATAGTAAGCATCCAATATATAGGTTACAAAACTATTAGAAAAGAAGTCTCCATTAAAAAAGGCAATTACGACATAAACCTAGGGAACATATTTTTAGAAGAAGCTGCCGAAGGTTTGGACGAAGTTACTGTAGTAGCCGAAACCTCAACCATTCAACAAAAAATAGATAGAAAAGTTATAACCATAGGAAAAGATTTAGCCGCCACAGGAAGCGCCTCCGAATTAATGGTTGGTATTCCATCGGTTGGTGTTGATGCCCAAACTGGGGATATTAGCTTACGTGGAAACCAGAATGTACGTGTTATGGTCGATGGTAAATTATCTAACATACCTACTGCACAGCTATTAAAACAAATTCCTTCAACAGCTATAAAATCTATCGAATTAATTACTAATCCATCAGCTAAATACAATCCTGAAGGGATGAGTGGTATAATAAACATCATACTGCACAAAAATACCATGATAGGTTTTAATGGTAATATAAGCATCGGTTTAACCCATGAAACAGAAGCTAAATTTAATAGCTCGTTAGATGTGAATTACCGCAACGGTAAATTCAATTTATACGGCAGTTACAGTAATAACATCTCTAAAAACAGGAATGAAGGTTTCATATCTAGACCAGAAAACAACTCGGAACAATTCTTTGAATTTTTAGATAAAAGACAATCGCATTTATACAAAGTGGGTGTCGATTTTTATTTAAATGATAAAAATACGGTGTCTGTTTTTACAACTCAAAACACTTCAGAAAGCAGTAATTATGGTTTAACAGAAGCTTTTTTCTACAACAATTCATCATTCAACCAAAGTCAAGTAGTAAATTCTATTAGTGATAACCTATCGTCACAATATAATTTTGATTATAAACACGACTTTTCAAAAGAAGGTCACAATATAGAACTTGAGGTCGATTACAATATTTTTGAAGATAATAGACCCGTAGATTTTCTTTTCATATTAGGTTCTAACACCAATTATACAGATTTTAATAATACCGACAGAAAAAGCACAACCATAAACTTAGACTATGCAAACCCTTTGACAGAAAAATCAAAATTAGAGTTAGGCTTAGAGGCACGTCTATTTAATTCTGATATAGCTTATGCATCAACTGGCGATTCGTATAATAATTCTGGCGTATTAAGACCAACCCCAAGTACTGCGTTTGATTATTCAAGAGATATTTACTCAGCATATGCTAATTTCAACAAGCAATTTGAAAAATGGAGCTATCAATTAGGGCTACGTACCGAAAATGTACAAGAAGATGCCTTGGCTTTATCAACCGAAGCAGAAAGCACCCAGTCATTTAAAAATGATTATTTCGAATTATATCCTTCAGCTTTTATAACCTATTCACCTTCAGAAAAAAACTCATACCAATTTAGTTATAGCCGTCGTGTGGACAGACCAGGTATAGACCAAGTGAACCCTATTAAAGAATGGAGTTCGCCTCTAATTTCATCGTATGGAAACATTAACTTAAAACCACAGTTTACCAATTCTATTGAAGCGAATTATACCAGAACATTAAAAGATAAAAAAGGCACAATAACAGGTGGTATGTTTTACCGCATCATTACTAATGATATTAATCGAGCCTTATTTATAGACAGAACCGATATTAATTCTGGTCGAGTAATACTAACCCATGATAATTTTGATGACACCTCTGCTTATGGTGTAGAATTATCCTCAAATTACAAACCAACAAAATGGTGGAATATCAATTCTAGTTTTGATTTGTATTCACAAACCCAAAAAGGTATTGCTGAAAATTTAACTGCTCCTATAGAAACTGCAACTGTTGATGATATTGAAACTAACGTAGTTGAAATTGACAATGTGGCATGGAATTTTAGAATGTTTAACAATTTTAGTGTAAGCAAAACAGTATCGTTTACTGCATTTGGTTTTTACAGAGGAAAAAACAAATCGTTACAATTTGATATGAAACCTATGTATTTTGTAAATCTTGGCGCTCGAGTTGGTTTTGCACAAGGAAAAGGGACGTTCAGCTTTAATTTAAATGATGTTTTTGATACTATGGAATTTGCTTTTAATGGAAAAAAACCATTTGTACAAAACGGTGCTTTTAATTGGGAAAGCAATACCTGGAATGTTGGACTATCGTATAGATTTGGTGGCAGAAAATACCAGGCTAAAACTAGAAAAAACCGAGACAATAATGAAGAATCTGGAGGTGGATTCTTATAAAACATAATTTAACAGTCTGCTTAATAATTGATGGTTGGTATTATTATTAGACCGTTGAATAAGAAAACCCAAAGTTTATCAACTTTGGGTTTTTGCTTTATAGCATCTATTTTATTGAAAATTTTAAATTTAAAAAAATATTTTTCTACACAATAAACACAAAACCAAAACGTTATAGAAGCATACAATCTAACTGAACGGAAGAATAATTATTATAAGAGTTAGTCACCTTCACATAAAAAATTTCGTAATAAAGATTTGTATACATAACACAAAAACTCGAAAATTTGTTTTCGAGTTTTTGTATTATGTTAAATATGAGTTAAATAGCAATATTTATGCAATATTTTTTAATTTAATACGTCTAATATAAAGATTCTTCACAATAGTTAAGTGTTAGTTGAAGTTGATTAATAGCTAGAAAAGCCCGAAATGTAGAATTTCGGGCTTTTCGTTTTTTTTATATACTAATATTTATGCCCATTTAATAATAGCACTTCCCCAGGTAAAACCACTTCCAAAGGCAGCAAGCACCACATGGTCTCCTGGTTTTATTTTACCTTCTTCCCAAGCTTCGGTAAGTGCTATAATAACAGAAGCAGCAGTTGTATTTCCGTATTTCATAATGTTATTGAAAACCTGATCATCGTTTAAACCAAACTTCTTTTGAATAAATTGCGCAATACGCAAATTCGCTTGGTGCGGAATTAGCATATCAATATCTTCTTTCTGTAACCCATTTTTTTGCAAACCTTCTACAATAACTTCACTAAAACGAACTACCGCATGTTTAAATACAAACGTACCATCCATGTATGGAAAATACGATACATCTTCTTCTCCTGCTTCTAAAATTTCTGGCACCCAATGGGCAATACTTGGCGAAGCCACAATTAACTTATCGGCGTATTTACCTTCGCTATGTAAGTGCGTAGATAAAATACCTTTAGTATTATCTTCTTCTCTAGTTAATACACAAGCACCTGCACCATCGCCAAAAATAACGGTTACACCACGTCCACGTGTAGTTTTATCCAATCCGTTACTGTGGTACTCTGACCCTATAACCAAAATATTTTTATACATGCCCGTTTTAATAAACTGGTCGGCTACCGAAATGGCATACACAAAACCAGAGCATTGATTTCTTACATCTAAGGCACCAACGGTTCGCATATCCAGCAAATCTTGAATTTGTACACCACACCCTGGGAAATAAAAATCGGGGCTCAAAGTAGCAAAGACAATAAAGTCTATATCATCTTTCGTTAAACCAGAACGCTCTATGGCTATTTTAGCAGCTTTCGCCCCCATAATTGCAGAGGTATCGTCCGTTCCCTCTTTTATCCAACGGCGCTCTTTAATACCGGTACGCTCCTGTATCCATGCATCGTCAGTAGCCATCATTTTAGACAAATCATCATTTGTAACCACATTATCTGGCACATATTTACCTAATCCTATTATCTTTGAATTGTACATATCCCTCCTAATTTTATTATCACAAAGTACAAAATTAAATACTGAAATTCCAATCTTTTAAATTCCAAATTCTAATTAATAAATCCAAAATTGTAAATCGTATCTCGTAATTCATATATAATTAATGTCAGTTTGTCACACTTTCACTCTTGGTACTTTTTTTGACTACCAGTAAAGAGTTAATTAAAATTAAGTATAACCTATTTTTCGCTTTTGCGGAAAAGAAAAAATAATTATTTATTATGACAAAAGGAAGTATTAATGTTTCAGTAGAAAACATTTTCCCACTCATTAAAAAGTTCTTGTATAGCGACCACGAAATCTTTTTACGTGAGTTAATTAGTAATGGTACCGATGCTACTTTAAAGCTAAAACACTTAACAAGTATTGGTGAATCTAAATCTGAATACGGTAA
The DNA here is from genome assembly GCF_039650365.1 of Mariniflexile soesokkakense. NCBI lineage: Bacteria > Pseudomonadati > Bacteroidota > Flavobacteriia > Flavobacteriales > Flavobacteriaceae > Mariniflexile > Mariniflexile soesokkakense. The sequence continues at coordinate 528,339 of NZ_JAZHYP010000001.1, forward strand.
TCCACAAATTGAAGTTAAAATAGATAAGGAAGGTAAAAAACTTCATGTTATTGATCAAGGTTTGGGTATGACTGCCGAAGAGGTTGAAAAATACATCAACCAAGTGGCTTTTTCCGGTGCTGAAGAATTTTTAGACAAATACAAAGATTCAGCTAAAGATTCAGGAATTATTGGGCATTTTGGCCTTGGGTTTTATTCAGCATTTATGGTGGCTGAAAAAGTAGAGATTATCACAAAATCTCATACCGATGCACCAGCTGCTCATTGGACATGTGATGGATCTCCTGAATTTTCTTTAGAAGCTTCAGACAGGACAGAAAGAGGAACAGAAATCGTCCTTCATATTGCTGAAGATTCTACCGAGTTTTTAGAAAAATCTCGTATTAGTGCATTACTTCAGAAGTATAATAAGTTTATGCCTATTCCAATTAAATTTGGAACTAAAGAAATAAACGATCCAGAGCACGAACCTGCAACTATAACCGATAAAGACGGAAAAGAAACTAAAGAGCCACAACGTAAAATTACAGTTGATAACATTATCAATAATCCAAACCCGGCATGGACCAAACAACCAGCCGATTTAGAAAATAAGGATTATAAAGATTTTTACCGCGAATTGTACCCAATGCAATTTGAAGAGCCTTTATTCAACATTCACTTAAATGTAGATTATCCATTCAACTTAACTGGTATTTTGTATTTCCCAAAAATGGGTCAAGATATGAACATCCAAAAGGACAAAATTCAACTGTACCAAAACCAAGTGTATGTTACCGATAATGTTGAAGGCATTGTACCTGAATTTTTAACTATGCTTCGTGGTGTAATTGATTCTCCAGACATTCCATTAAACGTATCGCGTTCTTATTTACAAGCTGATGGTGCTGTAAAAAAGATTTCGTCTTACATTACCCGTAAAGTAGCCGATAAATTAAAGTCGTTATTTAATGATAACCGTGAAGATTTTGAAGCCAAATGGAACGATATTAAAATTGTTATTGAATATGGGATGCTTTCCGAAGATAAATTCTTTGAAAAAGCAGATGCTTTCGCATTATATCCTACTGTTGATGGTACTTACTATACATACGAGGAATTATTCAACAAAATAAAAGCAAACCAAACCGATAAAGATGACAAGTTGGTTATTTTATATGCTTCAAATCAAGATGCACAACACAGTTATATTGAAACTGCCAAAGCAAAAGGCTATGAAGTATTATTGTTAGATTCACCAATAGTATCACATTTAATTCAGAAGTTAGAAAGCGAAAAAGAAAACATTACGTTTGCACGTGTTGATGGCGACCACATTGATAATTTAATCAAGAAAGACGAAACCACTATTTCTAAACTTTCTGAAGAGCAAAAAACAGCCCTTGACACCCTGTTGAAAGAAGTGATTCCTTCAGAAAAATTCATGGTTCAATTAGAAGCTATGGATAGTGAAGCATCGCCTTTCATCATTACGCAACCAGAATTTATGCGTAGAATGAAAGAAATGCAAGCAACTGGCGGTGGCGGCATGAATATGTTTGGTAATATGCCAGAAATGTACAACTTGGTAGTAAACACAAACTCTAAATTGGTTAGTGAAATTTTAGAAACCAAAACGAAACCTAAACAAGAGCGTTTAATTAACCAAAGTTTAGATTTAGCACGTTTATCACAAGGCTTATTAAAAGGTGAAGAACTTACCAAATTTATTAAACGCAGTTATGAAATGATTAAATAGTTCTGAATTCCTTCGAAGGAAGGAATCTCATTATATTATTTCAAAATATAGCAATATCAAAACCACTTTGTTTTTTTACAAAGTGGTTTTTTCATTACTTTTAATCCATGCAAATCCTTTCTACCAACATAGCAAAACCAACCACCATCATTTTCGCTGGTGAAAAAGTTATAACTGGTATTTACAAAACGCCCACAAACCAACCTATTTATTTAGGTAAAGAAACTGTTAGTAGTGATGAAGTATCCGATAGAGAAAACCACGGTGGCGAGTTTAAAGCTTGTTATTTATTTTCAGAAAACCATTATGCCTATTGGAAAAACCTATACCCGAAATTAGATTGGAATTGGGGTATGTTTGGCGAAAATTTAACCGTGTCCAACTTAGATGAAACCAAAATTCATATTGGCGATATTTATAAGTTAGGTTCGGCATTGGTGCAAATAACCCAACCGCGAGAACCTTGTTATAAATTTGGTGTTAAATTCGGCACACAAAAAGTTTTAAAACAATTTATTAAACACGGTCGCCCTGGTACGTATGTTCGTATTTTAGAAGAAGGTTTTGTAAAAACAGGCGACCATCTCGAACTTATTGAAAAAGCAAAAAACAGTTTAACCACAGCGCAGTTTTACAAACTACTTTTTTCTGAAAGCAAAAATCAAAACCACCTAAAATTAGCTGTACATATCGAAGCACTTCCGCAGTATAAAAGAGACAAAATGCGTGAATACATTATATAATTCACACCATTTAAAATTCTTTAAAGTGTCTATTCTTTTAAAGTATATTTGCACAACTCAATTTTTAAATGGCAATCACTTTACTTTCTTCACCGCTTCAAGGTTTTACCGATTTTAGATTTCGCAACGCCTTCCATCATTATTTTGGAGGCATCAACACCTTTTACGCGCCCTACATTCGGCTGGATGGTAAAATGCTTATAAAATCGTCTTACCAACGCGATTTAAACCCCGAAAACAATACCACATTAGAGGTTATTCCGCAAGTAATGACCAATAATGCCGATGAGTTTCTATTCGTTGTAAAGTACATTCAAGAATTAGGATATAATGAACTCAACTGGAATTTAGGCTGTCCCTACCCCATGGTTACCAAACAAGGTATGGGCTCAGGACTAATTTGCAACCCCGAAAAAATAAATCATATTTTAGAACGTGCACATAACGAAACCGATGTTGTGGTGTCCATGAAAATGCGCATGGGTTACGAAAACCCTGAAGAAATTCTAGACGTATTCCCTATTTTAGACAATTATCCGCTTAAAAACATTGCTATTCATGCTCGTATAGGCAAGCAATTGTACAAAGGAGGCGTTAATTTAGAAGCTTTTCAAAAATGTGTAGATAGTACCAAACACAAACTATACTACAATGGGGATATCACTACCGTTGCTAAATTTCAAGAAATGCGAGACCGTTTCCCAAGCATCGACCATTTCATGATTGGTCGTGGCCTCATCGCCGACCCATTTTTACCCAGCATGATTAAAAACAACACCACAGAATATCCCGCAAACCGTTGGCAAATTTTTAGTGAGTTTCACGATACCATTTACCAACAATACGATGCGGCACTTTCCGGACCAACACCCATCAAAATGAAAATGTTGGGCTTCTGGGAATACTTTTCGCAGTCGTTTTCAAATCCGCAAAAAACCTATAAAAAAATCAAAAAAGCAGGTAGCCCAAGAAACTACACACAAGCCGTTGCTGAAATTTTGAATAACGAGAAAACAATTAACAATTAACAAAACTAAAAATTCCATCTTCCTACTACCTTTTCTAACTTAGTTTCTCTTTCTTCAACTTTGTTTCTTTGATTCTTTGCGCCTTTGCGGCTTTGCGAGACATAAACCAATCCAAGTACAAGTTTTAATTATATTTGCCATATATTTTAATTCACCATTTTGAAAGACCTCTTACTCATAACTCCCCCATTTACTCAATTAAATACGCCCTACCCTGCTACGGCATATCTTAAAGGCTTTTTAAACACTAAAAATATTAGTGCGTTTCAAATGGATTTGGGCATTGAAGTGATTTTAGAACTTTTCAAAAAAGACACCTTTCAAGACCTATTCGATATTGCTTTTGAAAACAACAGCATTGTTTCAGAAAATTGCCAGCGCATTTACGCTTTAAGAAATGCTTATTTACAACCTTTAGAAGATGCCATAGCCTTTCTACAAGGCAAAAAGCCAACGTTTGCCAGACAAATTTGCACCGATAATTTTTTACCAAGAGCCTCCCGTTTCAATCAGTTAGACGATTTAGATTGGGCATTCGGTTCCATGGGTATGCAAGACAAAGCAAAACATTTAGCAACCTTATTTCTTGAAGATTTATCCGATTTCATTATAGAATGCATCGACCCCAATTTTGGTTTCAGTCGTTATGCCGAACGCTTGGGGCAAAGTGCTAATTCGTTTGATGAGTTATATGCACATTTACAAGACGAACCCACTTTTATAGACGACATCACTTTAGAAATTCTTGACGAAAAACTTAAAACCATACAACCCAAATTGGTGTGTTTTTCAGTGCCATTTCCAGGAAATTTATACAGTGCCTTCCGTTGTGCGCAACACATAAAAACCAACTACCAAAACATAAAAATTGCCATGGGTGGTGGTTTTCCAAACACCGAATTACGGTCGGTAACCGACATTCGGGTATTCGAGTTTTTCGATTTCATCACTTTGGATGATGGCGAATTACCCATAGAATTATTATATGAACACGTCTGTCAGTCTGAGCCTGTCGAAGACGATCAAAAAGAACGAAATCACAATCATTCAAATCAATTCAAACGCACCTTCCTCCTAGAAAACGGAACAGTAGTTTACAAAAACAACAGCACCAAACCAGACTACAAACAAGCCGATGTTGGCACACCTGATTATTACGATTTATTGCTAAAAGATTACATTTCAGTTATAGAAATTGCCAACCCCATGCACAGTTTATGGAGCGATGGCCGCTGGAACAAACTTACCATGGCACACGGTTGCTACTGGGGAAAATGTACCTTTTGCGATATTTCTTTAGATTACATTAAAATATACGAACCCATTGCTGCCAAATTACTGGTAGATCGCATGGAACAATTGATGGAGCAAACGGGCGAAACAGGGTTTCATTTTGTGGACGAAGCAGCACCTCCTGCCCTCATGAAAGCCTTGGCTTTAGAAATTATAAAACGGAAACTGACCGTAACATGGTGGACAAATATTCGGTTTGAAAAAAACTTCACCAAAGATTTATGCTTACTATTAAAAGCCTCTGGTTGTATTGCGGTTTCTGGGGGATTGGAAGTCGCTTCCGATAGGTTGTTAAAACTCATCGATAAAGGCGTCACCGTAGCACAAGTGGCGCAAGTAACTCGCAATTTCACCGAAGCCAACATGATGGTGCACGCCTATTTAATGTATGGCTACCCAACGCAAACCGTTCAAGAAACGGTGGATAGTTTGGAAATGGTGCGTCAACTATTCGAAATTGGCGTCTTACAATCGGGGTTTTGGCACCAGTTTGCATTAACAGCGCATAGCCCGATTGGACTAAATCCGGCTGATTATCACATCATTCCCAACACAAAAAACATCACGTTTGCGAATAACGACGTAGACTTTACCGATACCACAGGCATAGACCACAGCCAATTTAGTTTCGGATTAAAAAAATCACTTTTCAATTTTATGCACGGTATTGGGTTCGATATGCCTTTGCAAGATTGGTTCGATTTTAAAATACCAAAAACCACGATTACCCCTGATTTTATTTATAATGCTTTAGAAACCGAAACCAATTTCAACATAAAACCAACCGCAAAAATTATGTGGTTGGGCACCGAACCTTTGGTAACCGAACAGTCTAAAACCAAAAAAGGCAACACCTTTTATTCGTTAAAATTGACGTTTCATAACACCACCGACACGTTCGAAATTACTTTAGATAAAGATAAAGGCACGTGGTTTTTAAACCAATTAGATGCTTTAAATAGAAGCAACAACCAACTTCCCTCCTTTTTAGAATTAAAAAAAGATTTTGAAACCCAATTTGAAGATTTTGAACTGTTTTGGTTTTCTAAACCTTTGAATGTTTTACGTGATAATGGGTTATTGGTTTTGTGATTGATTTTCTCTTGACTTTATCAGAAAAAACAACTACATTATTCTTCTGAATTTCGTTTTTCAAAATAAGGATGAACACCCTTTAAATCAATGTAGTCTTTTATTTTGTCAGTTTCACTTAAAGGAACATAATCTACAATATTACTTTCATAAATATGTTTCCAAATAGCATGATTTTTTTGAGCTAATTTCTTTTTCGGTTCATTCCCTACTAGGAAATAATGTCCTCCTCCTTTTTCGTAGTCAACTGCTTTTGTAAAGGAAATATATTTTGTCAAATCTCTTTCAAGGTCAACATATCTTTTAGAGAAATCTATTGTTTGACCTGCAACAATTTGACCATTCTCTCCAATAAAATTAACATTTACAGGAGAAATTAACTCTTTAAAATCATTTGGATTAATTGTAGCATCTAAATTAACCTTGGATCTTATTTTAGAATATAATTTTGTTCTAACTATATTAACTATATCATTCTTTGGTTCTTTTATTACTAATTCTTCATCATAATTAAAAATATATTTCTCAAATAACTTTAAAAATGTTATATCATCAAAAGCAATATCTATCGCTCTTGGTTCAGAAAATTTTACAATGTTATTAGAGTATCGATTGAGATAGCTAAAATATTTCTCATTAATCCACTTATGTGAAATGTCATTTTTAAGATTTAGTAAATCATTATTTTCAAAACTAGAATTCAAATCATTATTTAAGTTTTTAAAATAAGATTTTAAAAAACTATAATTCTGATTAGGAATTAGTTGTTTGACAATACCCAACTTCGTGTCTGATATCTTAAATTTGACATCTTCACCATTAGCCATAATTATCCCTATACTAATCTTTTCTTTAAGACTAGCATTTAGGGTTAAGTACATTATGCTAAAAAAGGTATTCATTATTTAATGTTTTCTTGAATTAGAGTTCTAAAATTATTTTCACAACTATTAAGCCATTCTTTAGTAAACAAATTTTTTCTTAATTGGTCTTCCAAAGAATTAATGTTAACTCCCCATTCTACAGGTATTAACGCAATAATATTATCAATGTTGTCTTCACACTCTTTAGTACAAAGGTAGAACTTCTTAACCAAGTTATCAACAATTTTAACAAGATTTCGTCCTCTCTTAAATAATATATTAGCTAATTGAGTATTAATCAATGATTCAAAATCATTGATTTGATAAACTCCTCTATGCAATGCGTTGGAGTTAAATATAGCATCGTGATCAAAAACAGTAAAGTAGATTTCATTTTGAATTGAGAAATCTATTAGCAAGTTACTATTATTGTGATTTCTATCTTCATTAGAAAGCCAAATATCAAAAAAAGCTATCATTAAAAAATCCTCTCTATTTACTATTTTCTTTCTAAAACTAGCATCCTCAAACATAACCAAAATAGTATCATCAATTTCCTTACTTGACCGAATATACTTTGAACCAAAACAAGGTTTATCAAAATTCACTCCTTGAACATTATGTGGAATATGCTCTTTTTTAACATTAATTAAAGCTATTTCGGGCGTATTTAAATCCCAAATTGTTGCGAAACTTGAGCCTAAAAGTTCATTAATTAATTTGGACACATCTCTACTATGTTTACAAATCCAATATTCTAAATCATCACAAGTAACTAACATCGGATTTCCCGCTGTTGGATAAACTTTATCTGGCTTATGAATTGTATGTAGTATTTGAAGCATTAATGAATCTGAAATTGCAAATTCAAATATATTACAATTCAGACAAAAAATAACAAAACTTTTGATAAAGTACTAACCACAACACGGTGTATAATTAATGGCTAGTTCTCGCCTACTTACGAAAATCCTCGCGGATTTTCTATTCGGTTTTATTTGCTAAATAAGGTCCTTAAACACGCCACTAATCATATACAAATACGTTAAACGAACCCTTCAAAATCTCATTAAAAACAGTATTGCACTTTAACCCAATCAAAAACCAAAACATTAAAAACTATATTTTAAAAAAACAACATCCAATTAAAAACTTAAGGTTGCTAATTTCTCTCAAAACACCTCCTCCACATGCTTTTTAATATTTGCTGCTATTTTATCAATAGGTAAATCGTTGGCATCAAAGCCAAATGGGTCTTCAATTTCTTCGGCAATTAATTCTAAACTCGCCAAAACATAAAACACAAAAACAACCACGGGTACGGCATAATAGCCTAAACTAAACACATAGCCAAAAGGCAAGGTCATGATGTAAAAAAAGATGAATTTTTTAATAAACGCACTGTACGAATACGGAATGGGTGTGTTTTTAATACGCTCACAAGCACCACAAATATCGGTAAACGATTGTATTTCGGCATTTAATATTATAAGTTGATCGCCGGTAATTTTTTTCTGTTCGTGCAAATCGTTCACCTTTTGGAAAATCATTTTCGCCACTTGGTTTGGGTGGTGTTTGTGTTGGTCTATCTTTAATTCGGCATGATCAAAAAGTTGCAAACTCGTTTCTTTATTGGTTAAATGTTTTACCAAAATAGAGGCATAACTTGGTATTAATTTTTCAAAATATTTTCTATCGTGTTCTTCTTTTAAAATAACATGCAGTTTTATGGCTAAATTTCGGCTGTTGTTTACCAAGGCGCCCCATAGTTTACGGCCTTCCCACCAACGATCATAAGCGGTATTCGTTCTAAAAACCAACAATAGAGAAATAACAAACCCCAACATACCGTGCATCACCGTAATGTTTGATAAATGGTTTTTTTCTGAAAGTTTCCAATACTCAAGTTCCAAATAGCCAACGCCGTAAGTGTAAAGTCCGATAAAAATCATCATAGGAAACAGTTTCCTAAACGTATCCGATTTATGAAATCTAAAAATAAAGGTAATCCAATCTTTGGGGTTGTATTGTACCATTGAAAATTATTGTTAACTGTTGGTGCTAATTAAGTTTAAATATTGAACTTTAATGATTTTACAGAAAAAAAAATATCCTTTTTTGTCATTTCGAGGAACGAGAAATCACATTAAATGATTCCCTTGTGCGATTCCTCCAATGTCGGAATGACAAAACATTAAATTTTTTATTATCAAACATTTAAGTCTTACCGTTTGTTATTAAATATTTAAAGCGGTAAAATTATAAAATGTTATGACCAAAATGAATCCTTTGTTTGTATTTATTTTTCAAAAGCCAAATGGGACTTCGATGTCACACTGAGCTTGTCGAAGTGCCATTTTAAAAGTCTTCGACAAGCTCAGACTGACATTCTGGAACTAATTGACATCTATTTTACATGAAATAAATAGTTTCTAAATAAACTTTTGAATTACACACAACGGGTTAAAATTACCCGATTAACTTTTGTGTATCTTTGTAGCAAATTATATTTCATGTCATTTAAAGACTTACAACTTAACCGCCCTATTTTAAGAGCCGTTGCCGAGGCAGGTTACGATAATCCAACCTTGGTTCAAGAAAAAACCATTCCTTTTGTTTTGGCAAAAAAAGACGTAATTGTATCTGCCCAAACAGGTACTGGTAAAACCGCTGCTTTTGCATTGCCTATTCTACAAATGTTGTTTGATAAGCAAGATGCTACTAAAAAAGGCAAAAAAATTAGAGCGTTGATAGTAAGTCCAACGCGCGAATTAGCCATTCAAATAAATGAAAATTTCAAAAAATACAGCACCTATACCAACTTAAGAACTACGGTTGTTTTCGGCGGTGCTTCTATAGAACCTCAAATTGATGTTATAAAAAAGGGGGTTGATATTTTAATCGCCACTCCTGGGCGTTTGCTCGATTTGCATAAACAAGATGTTGTAAACCTCGATTATATTGAAACCTTGGTTTTAGATGAAGCCGATTTAATGCTAGATATGGGTTTTATTGATGACGTGAGTAAAATTGAACGCCTTTGCACCCACGAAAAGAATATTTTATTGTTTTCGGCAACCATTCCTTTTAAAGTAGAACAACTGGCAAACACTATTTTAAATGAACCGGAACGTGTAGAAGTGGCACAAAATTCTTCTACCTCAAAAAACGTTAACCAAGTTTTATATTATGTGCCTAAACGCAATAAAATTGAATTGTGTTTACACTTACTACGTAACAACATAAAAGGCAGTATTCTTATTTTTAGACGTACCAAATTTGGTGTAGAAAAATTGGAACAAACCTTAAAGAAAAACGGCTATAAGGTAGATAGTTTACATGGTGATAAAAGTCAGAATTTAAGAGAAGAGGCATTAAAAAACTTCAAAAGTAATAACGTAAATATTTTAATTTCTACCGATGTGGCTGCACGTGGTATTGACATTAATGAATTGGATGCGGTGATAAATTTCGATTTACCAAACGTGCCCGAAACCTACGTACACCGTATTGGTAGAACCGCCAGAGCTGGAAAATTGGGAACTGCATATTCGTTCTGTTCTGCGGATGAAAAAACCTATGTACAAACCATTCAGCAACTTATTCAATTGCAATTGGATGTTATTGAAGATCATCCTTATCCGTTAGACCCAAAAGCCAAAAAAGAAATCCATAGAACACCCGGAAAAAGCAAACACAAAAAAGGACGTAAAAGCGAAGGTTCTAAAAAGAAAAAGAAACGCTGGTACTAAAACGTTCGTGATTCCGTTATATAATAAGTATCTTCACCAAAATTAAAAAAAACATCAAAATTCCTTTTACCATTTCCTTTTACCATTCTAACGCTTTTAAAATTTAAAAAATAAATGAATTTTACAAACCCGTTAGTATATGGCATCCCCTGTTTTTTAGGACTGATTTTATTGGAGCTTACTTACAGCAAAACCCACGACGATAAAGACCTTTACAAATGGAAAGATTTAGGTTCTAGTTTAACTATGGGCATAGGCTCGGTAGTTTTGGCGCCTTTAATAAAAACGGTTTCTGCCATCATCATCTTTAATTATTTGTATGAATTGTTCAATCCTATGGTTGATGGTGTACGTACCAATATTATGGGTTGGGAATCTTTTGGTTACTCATGGCCTGTTTGGTTAGCTTGCCAGTTTTTAGATGATTTAACCTATTATTGGTTTCATCGCCAAAACCACATGGTACGCTTTTTATGGGCAGCACATATTGTGCATCATTCTTCCGATAATTTCAACCTAGGAACCGCTGTTAGAAACGGCTGGTTCACAATTTTATATAAACCTTTATTTTATATGTGGTTACCTGCTATAGGTTTTCCACCAGAAATGGTGATTGTATGCTTAGGCGTCGAGGCACTTTGGCAATTTCAATTGCATTCTGCTTATGTTCCAAAAATGGGTATTATTGAAAAAATTTTCAATACACATACTATGCATCAGGTTCATCATGCTAAAAATTTAGAGTACATGGATAAAAACCATGGTGGATTTTTAAATATGTTCGATAAACTTTTTGGTACTTGGAAAGAACTGGATGATGATATAGATATTGAATATGGCGTTACAAAACCACCAAATTCTTATAATCCGTTGGTGATTTTAACCCATGAATATAAAGATATTTGGAGCGATATGAAGAAGAGTTCGAATTTATATCACAAATTCATGTATGCTTTTGGACCACCTGGGTGGAGCCATGATGGAAGTACCTTAACCATCAAACAAATGCGAGAAGAATTAGGAAATAAAGAGACTGTATAATAAAAAGTGTCGCTGTATGTCATATTGAGCTTGTCGAAATATTTTCAACTTTTCAATAATCAATATAGGTTTCGACAAGCTCCTGACAACTAAAACATTATACACTTTTTATACAAATTCATTTTATTTCACAGGAAAATCGAAATAAGTATTTGGAAAGGGTTCATTTTTTAAAGTAAAATGCCACCATTCTTTATAGAAATTCACAAAACCATGTTGCGTCATTACTTCTAGCAATAGCTTTCTATTGGCCTTTTGTGTTTCTGTAATGTCTTTATAATCGGTCCAAGATTCTTTCCCAAAAAAATCATACATACTTCCCATATCCAACGGTTTACCTGTATTGCCATCTATAATTGTAACATCTACTGTACTTCCTTTACTGTGCCCAGACCTTGTGGCAATGTAATCTTCAACAAACAAATTCAATTTATCAACATCAGGATAATAATTTGCCTTGTTAATGGTATCATTCAAATCTTGTGCCCAAGACATAAAATGGTTTACTGCGCGTTGTGGCCTGTAACCATCGTACACTTTTAAACATAAATTTCTATCCAGCAATACCTTTTGAACTTCTTTTAAAGCCAAAGCCGTCTCTTTAGTTAATATGAGTTTATTTGAGTGGTAACCATCTACACGTTTGCCAACAAAATTGTTTTTGGTATTGTACTTTAATTCTACCACTAAATCTGGAATAATAGGCTTTACATACACAAAACCGTCGGGTAATTGCGCAAACACCCCCAAACAAACAAATACAAATAAAAACGTAATATTATATTTCATATATATTTCTAATTATGCTAATTTAGGAAAAATTAAATTTTAGCATGAACTATCCTTGGCATTTATACGCAATGGCGGCACTTTATATTGTTGCAGGAACCAATCATTTTATAAAACCGAAACTTTACACACGTATTATGCCCTATTATATACCCAAGCATACTTTATTGGTGTATTTAAGCGGTGTTGCAGAAGTGTTTTTAGGTATTATGGTTTGCATTCCTTTGGTTAAAAATATAGCCATCATTTTTATAATAATAATGCTTTTAGTATTTCTATTGGTACACTTTTATATGCTTACTAGCAAAAAAGCTTCGGCAGGATTACCAAAATGGGTACTTATTTCTAGAATTCCCTTACAGTTTCTACTTATGTATTGGGCTTATTCTTATTTCAACTTATAAAATCAAAAAAGCATAGGAAAATATAAAGCACAAAAAAACCGAGTTCCCTCAAACTCGGTTTTCTCTAATTTGCTTTATTTATTACGATGTAGATTTAGGGTCTCTATTTCAACAACATAATGCAAATATTAATTAATTAATCCATTGAACTAAAAAGTATGTCATTTAGTACACTTCAAAGATATAATTAAAAACGAATACTAACGATAAAATACATTATAAATCGATGAAATACATTTAATTTTAACATTTAACGACGAAATATTGCATTTCATCGATTAAAAACATGTTTTAGAAATGTGTATGACTAAAAAAAGCATCCTTTTTGGGGATGCTTTTTAACTAACTAACCAACTAAAATATGAATTACTATTCAAAGTTTAAAGTAACCACTCAATAAACCACGTATGAATATAATTATTATTTAAATATCAATTTCTGTGCCAAAAACCAAAATTAGAATTTAAAATAAAAAATAAATCACATAAAAAATACACACACAAGAATCTTATAAAATAGCAACAAGCCGTTAGTATTTAAACTATAATTATAAGATATTTGCTTTTTATAAAAACAAACCCATTAATGAAAAAAGCACTATACATTTTCCTATCTCTATTAATTATAGCTTGTAGCAAAGAGGAACACGATTTAACTGTAAAAGTTAGCGTAAACGGATTAAAAAAAGGGGTTCTTTATTTGAAAAAAATAAAAAACAACAATTTAATTACTGTTGATACCGTAGCTGTGAACGGGAATTCTGATGTTGAATTGCATGCCGCTTCTTTAGAATCGCCTGAAGTATTTTATTTGTTTTTAGATAAAAACAGTTCAGAAAAAGACCAAGTTAAATTTTTTGCTGATAAAGGCGTAACAGAAATAAAAACTTCTGTTAAGAATTTTGGATATGAAGCCAAAATAAATGGTTCTAAACAGCAAAAGGTATATGAAGATTACAAGTTGGTCATGTCTCGTTTTAACGAACAAAATCTAGACTTAATAAAAGAACGCTTTGAAGCATTGCGAAAAGGCGATACCGCTAAATCTAATACTATTCAAGAAAAATCGGATAACAACTTAAAACGCCGTTATTTATACACGGTAAATTTCGCCTTAAATAATAAAGATAGTGAAGTTGCTCCTTACCTAGCGCTAACAGAAATCTATAACGCTCAAGTTAAATTTTTAGATACTATAAACAAGTCTTTAACACCTAAAGTTAAAGCTTCTAAATATGGTAAGGAATTACAAGGATTTATTGATGATATAAAACAATCGGAGAAATAAAATAATCAACTTATTATAATACAAAAAGACCTTTCAAATTGAAAGGTCTTTTTAATTATTTGAGAGCCGATGGAGGGACTCGAACCCACGACCTGCTGATTACAAATCAGCTGCTCTAGCCAGCTGAGCTACATCGGCGTTTCACGGGTGCAAATATAATAGCAAAAATCAAATTTGCAAGCAGTCCGCAAAAAAAATTATGCTAATTTATTTATTTTTTCAATTAACGCTTTTCCTTTAGCTTCTAACTCATTGTTAATCTTCTTAAAATGCGCTTTTGAGTTATCTACATTTTTTGCATTTACTTTTGCAATTAATTCGTCGAATGTAGCAATTGCTTCTTCAATAATTGCTTCACTTTTTTTGTTGTCTTTACTTGCGTTTGTTAACTCCCAAACATAAGCTGCTTCTATAATATCTCCTAAAACGTAATTAATATCTTTTTTTAGGTTTCTAACATTTGCCATAATTCAATATTTTAATTTCACGCAAAATTACATTAATCTTAAATAAAATTTTCATAAAAGCTTACTAATTTTATAATTATTATTATATTTGGTCTTAATGGATGCAATAAAATTGTCATATAACCTAATTAGTAACCGAACCTCTCAACAGGATAAGTCGGTGGCATGTTTTATGGCCGAAAACAAAACTTATATGCATCTTGAATAAACGTTAAATAATACAATTTTATCTATAACAATAAAGGTGCTTTTTTTAAGGCACCTTTTTTATTTTAAATCAATTAAATCTTTAAAAATTATGAAAACACTAAAATCAATGAAACAGAAAATCCAATTTTTTATCAACGCCACTATTTGCTCTAATGTTGCATATAGCACGTACCATACTTACAACTTAACACCTTTATTATTATACCCTTAAAAAACATAACCATGAATACACATCACATAAACACCCCGTTTATAGTAACAAAAGACATAAGCAATGCTAACGGTTTTTTATTGCCTCATATACTTTATGACAAAATAAAAACGATTGCCACCTACCCCGTAAAAGAATTTTATTTACAAGACATCCCAGAGATTGGCGATTTTAAATTTAAAATGTATAAAAATGCATTTGTAAATGATAAACTTACCATTCTAGCCCAATTAGTAAAACAAAACAAAGAAGGCTATTGGGTAAATATTACTGTTACAAAGGAAAAATCTACAACAAATCATCAAGAACGTATTTGTAGTGCGTTGTTTGACTTTCCTGTAGAGAAAAAGTACAGTACAAATAGAACAGCTTGTTAAATAAAATTCCCAAGAGTAACTCTTGGGAATTTCTTTTTTTATAAATATACTTCCAATAAAGTTGCTTCTTTAGAAACTATTTCATAAGCTTTAATGGCTGCAGGAAGTAAAATGGTTTCTCCTTTTTTTATCACTTCTGAAAAACCATTAGCCTTAATTTCTCCTTCACCATCTACACACATATATATAATAAAGGAATCGTGATTATTTTCTTTATGAATACTTTTATTAACCTTTAAATAGTTAGTTGTAAAATATGGGCAACTAACCATCTCGTTTGATTGATTTTCGGTTTTATTATAAGTTACTCTAAAATTATCTGGCATATTAAAATCGATAGCATCAATAGCTAAATCATTATGCAGTTCGCGTTCGTTACCATCGGCATCTACCCTGTCCCAATCATAAACCCTATATGTAATATCACTAGTTTGTTGAATTTCTGCCACCATAACACCTGCCCCAATAGCATGCACACGACCAACTTCAATAAAATAGGTATCTCCCTCCTTAACTTTATCAAAATTTAAAATTTCAGTAAGTGTTTTATTCTCTAAATGCTTTAAATACTTTTTAGGTGTCATATCTTGATTAAAACCAACAATAAGATTAGAACCTATATCCGCTTGAAATACATACCACATTTCTGTTTTCCCAAAAGAATTATGTCGTTTTGCAGCTAATTCATCATTAGGGTGCAGTTGTATAGATAAATCTTCTTTAGCATCTATAAACTTGATAAGCAACGGGAACTTATCTTTAAAAATTTTATAATTCTGAAGCCCTAACAAATCAGATTTAAAAGTTGCTAAAAGTTCTTTTAATGTTTGTCCTTTTAAACTACCGTTACTAACAATAGATGTATCTCCTTCTACATCACTAATTTCCCAACTTTCACCAATATTTGGTAAATCGCTGTTTTTATTAAGTAAGGTTTTTAATTTTTGTCCACCCCAAATTTTATCTTTTAAAATAGGGTAAAATTTAATTGGGTATAAGTTATTCATCATTTTAAACTTAATTTATTACCTACAAGGTACCTAAACCTTGCAGAATAGTCATTTTTTAGTTTCCTGAATAGGTTACAAAATTACGTGGTGTTTCAAAAAGTGTTATTTCTAGATTGAATTTAGAATCTAGTTTTGGTTTGATTTTATTATAAATAACCACAACAATATTTTCGGCAGTAGGATTTAAATCTTTAAATTCAGGTACTTCAATATTCAAATTTTTATGGTCGAAAGCATCTTCAACTTCATCTTTAATGATGTCCTTTAGAACCTTCATATCTATTACATAGCCTGTTTCAATATCAATCTCACCAGTAACACTAACAATTAATTCATAATTATGCCCATGAAAATTTGGGTTGTTGCATTTACCAAACACTTCATCATTCTTTTCGTGTGTCCAATCTTTTCTATATAAACGATGCGCAGCATTAAAATGTGCTTTTCTACTAACCGTTACTTTCATTTTATAATGTTTATATGTTCGTAGAATTTATCAAAAATAATTTTAAACCATTCGGTGTATAATTCCGGTTGGTTTAATATATCCTCTTTTACAGCTTCTAGCGTCATCCATTTCCAATTGGCTACTTCATCTGGATTAATTTCTGGAATACTATTGTATTTACCTAAAAGCACATGGTCGAATTCATGCTCAGTCAATCCATTATCAAAAGGGGCTTTATAAATAAACGAAATAGTTTCTTCTAATTCTACAACAAAGCCCATTTCTTCCATTAATCGACGTTTTCCTGCTTGAATACTGGTTTCACCTACACGTTGGTGGCTACAGCATGTATTTGTCCACAATAAGGGCGAATGGTATTTGTGGGCTGCTCGCTGCTGCAACATTAATTCATTTTTATCATTAAAAACAAATACTGAAAATGCCCGGTGCAACAAGGCTTTTTCGTGCGCCTCCATTTTAGGCATTGTACCTATTGGTTCGTCGTTTTCGTTTACAAGAATTACTTTTTCTTCTTCCATAGAAAACAAAAATACCAAGTAAAACATTAATATAATAATTCTATCTATAAAATCTAAAATGAGGATTCTGAAATCATAAATTATAAAGTATCTTTGCAGACCAATTTGCAAGATTATTATGAGTTTTATTAAGGAGATTAACAGACGACGAACCTTTGGTATTATTTCGCATCCAGATGCAGGTAAAACAACCTTAACTGAAAAATTATTATTATTTGGTGGAGCTATACAAGAAGCTGGAGCCGTAAAGAGTAATAAAATAAAAAAAGGTGCAACCAGTGACTTTATGGAGATTGAACGCCAAAGAGGGATTTCTGTTGCTACGTCTGTATTGGCTTTTGAATACAACGGCACAAAAATTAATATTCTTGATACTCCTGGACATAAAGATTTTGCTGAAGACACCTTTAGAACACTTACAGCAGTAGATAGTGTTATTGTGGTAGTTGACGTTGCCAAAGGTGTAGAGGAACAAACCGAAAAATTGGTTGAAGTTTGCCGCATGCGTAATATACCTATGATTGTGTTTATTAATAAAATGGACCGAGAAGGTAAAGATGCTTTTGATTTATTGGATGAAATTGAACAAAAATTAGGTTTAAAAGTGGTGCCCTTAAGTTTTCCAATTGGTATGGGCTATGATTTTAAAGGCATTTATAATATCTGGGAGAAAAACATTAATTTATTTAGTGGTGATAGTAGAAAAGACATTGAAGAAACCATTGAAATATCAGATTTGGATTCACCCGAATTGAACAAACTTATCGGGGATAAAGCAGCAAAAACACTAAGAGAGGAAATAGAATTAGTTGAAGGCATCTATCCGGAATTTGATAAACAGACCTATTTAGATGGGCATTTACAACCTGTGTTTTTTGGGTCAGCTTTAAACAATTTTGGTGTTCGTGAATTATTAGATTGCTTTATTGATATAGCACCAAAACCCCGACCAAAGCAAAGTGAAGAGCGTTTAGTGGAGCCTAATGAAGACAAATTTACTGGATTCGTTTTTAAAATTCATGCGAATATGGATCCCAATCATCGTGATAGATTGGCATTTATAAAAATTGTATCCGGTACTTTTGAAAGAAATAAACCATACTTACATGTTAGGCATGGCAAAAAGTTAAAATTTTCGAGTCCGAATGCTTTTTTCGCAGAGAAAAAAGAGATTGTAGATATATCTTATCCAGGCGATATTGTGGGTTTACATGATACGGGAAACTTTAAAATTGGAGACACCTTATCTGAAGGTGAGATTATTAATTATAAAGGAATCCCAAGTTTTTCACCAGAACATTTTAGATATATTAATAATGCCGATCCTTTAAAATCCAAACAATTATTTAAAGGTATTGACCAATTAATGGATGAAGGTGTCGCTCAGTTATTTACACTAGAACTTAATGGGCGAAAAGTAATTGGAACTGTAGGTGCGCTTCAATATGAAGTTATTCAGTACCGATTAGAACATGAATATGGCGCAAAATGTACGTATGAAAACTTAAACGTATTTAAAGCATGTTGGATAGATCCTAAAGGATCAAAAACTGATGAATACAAAGAATTTGTACGTGTAAAACAAAGGTTTTTGGCTAAAGACAAACAAAATCAATTGGTATTTCTAGCAGATTCTTCCTTTTCTTTACAGATGACTCAGCAAACATATCCAAGTATAAAATTCCATTTCACCTCTGAGTTTTAACAAATCAACGATTATATTTTTAACAAAAATAAGATATTCATAATTTTAAGTGTCTTGTATTAATAAATTATTATTTTTGTGATAATATTTTACGATATTCGAAATTAATAGAAATTCAGAACCCAAATTTGAAAACCTATGGAGTCTTATAAAAATGAATTCAGTAATAACGAAATTACTGTTAGCTTTGAACCCTGCAAGTGTGTACATGCTGAAAAATGTGCCCAAGAATTATCAGATGTTTTTAGTACTAGTATAATACCGTGGATTAATTTAGATGGTATCGAGACTAAACGTATTATTAACCAAATAAAAAAATGCCCTTCTGGTGCATTAACATATCGCAAGAATACGAGCAAACAAGCTTCATAAATAGATTTGTAAAATACATCCCATTGAAAATTTCAATGGGATGTATTAGTTTTATGCTTGACCAGTTGGACCAAAATTTAAAGGTATAGGAGGTTGTTCGTAATCTTTTATTTCACCATGGGCATTTTCAAATCTAGATACATTTTCACCTAAAGCTTTAAGCAAACGCTTTGCATGTTGTGGTGTTAAAATAATTCTAGATTTCACTTTACTTTTAGGAACCCCTGGCATAATGCTAACAAAATCTACAACAAACTCTGAAACAGAATGATTAATAATAGCTAGATTGGAATATATTCCTTCGGCTACTTGTTCGTCTAATTCAATATTAATTTGTCCTGGTTTTGGGATATCTTTTTCGTCTGCCATAATCTTAATAATTTTAAATAAAAAAAGCCTTCAAGTTATTTTACATGAAGGCTTTTATCTTTTGTTTCCTGCCTTCGCAGGAACTACAATTAGTTATAATTTAATTCTTGTTTTACTTGCATCATTTCGTCAAACTCTTCTTTAGAGCCAACAATAATATCAGTATATCTACGCATACCTGTACCTGCTGGAATTCTGTGTCCAACAATTACATTCTCTTTCAAGCCTTCTAAACTATCAACTTTACCAGCTACTGCTGCTTCGTTAAGTACTTTAGTGGTTTCTTGGAAGGATGCTGCCGATATAAATGATTTCGTTTGAAGCGATGCTCTTGTTATCCCTTGTAATATAGGTGTGGCTGTTGCTGGTTTCGCATCTCTAGCCGTAACAAGATTTTTATCTTCTCTTCTTAAAATAGAATTTTCATCTCTTAATTCACGTGATGAAACAATTTTACCTGGTTTAAAGGTTGAAGAATCTCCTGCGTCTTCAACAACTTTTAATCCGAAAATGGCATCATTTTCTTGGATAAAGTCATCTTTATGAACTAATTGATCTTCTAAGAAAAGTGTATCACCAGAATCAATAATCTGTACTTTACGCATCATTTGTCTTACAACAACCTCAAAGTGTTTATCATTAATTTTCACACCTTGTAAACGGTAAACCTCTTGTACTTCGTTTACCAAATATTGTTGTACCGCTGAAGGGCCTTTAATATTTAAAATATCATCCGGCGTTATAGAACCATCTGATAAAGGCATACCTGCTTTAACGTAATCATTTTCTTGAACAAGAATTTGATTAGATAGCTTAACCAAGTATTTTTTAACTTCACCTAATTTAGATTCTACGACAATCTCGCGGTTACCACGTTTGATTTTTCCGAAAGAAACCACCCCATCAATCTCACTTACAACAGCAGGATTTGAAGGGTTTCTAGCTTCGAATAACTCGGTTACACGAGGTAAACCACCTGTAATATCACCTGCTTTAGCAGATTTACGAGGTATTTTAACTAAAATTTTGCCTACACCAATTTTCTCTCCGTCGTTAATCATTAAGTGAGAACCAACTGGTAAGTTGTAAGAACGAATAGTCTCTCCGCTAGCATCTTCAATATGAAGTGTTGGAATTAACTTCTTGTTTCTAGATTCAGAAATTACTTTCTCTTGGAAACCTGTTTGCTCATCTATTTCAACTTGGTAAGTGATACCTTGTTCAATATTCTCGTATTTAATCTTTCCAGCAAATTCTGAAATAATTACACCGTTATATGGATCCCAAGTACAAACTACATCGCCTCTTTTTAATTCCTGACCGTTTTTAATCTGTAAATTAGATCCATAAGGAATATTATTTGTACTTAAAGTAATACCTGTTTTCTTATCAACTAATTTAAGTTCAGAGGTACGAGAAATAACAATGTCGATATCTTTACCTTCACCATCTTTGCCTTTAACAGTTTTTAAATCTTCAATTTCGGCAATACCGTTAAATTTAACAGCTAATTTGTTTTCTTCTGAAATGTTACCAGCAATACCACCCACGTGGAAGGTACGAAGTGTTAACTGTGTACCTGGTTCACCAATAGATTGTGCAGCAACTACACCAACAGCTTCACCACGTTGTACCATTTTACCTGTAGCTAAGTTACGACCGTAACATTTAGCACAAATACCTTGTAACGCTTCACAAGTTAATGCTGAACGCACTTCTAAACTTTCAATTGGAGAATTTTCTATCTTTCTGGCAATATCATCTTCAATTAATTGTCCTGAAGCTACTAACAACTCATCTGTTAATGGATCGTAAACATCATTCAATGCCACACGACCAACAATTCTTTCTTCTAAAGTTTCAACAACTTCGTCGTTTTTCTTTAATGGTTCTACTTCAACACCTCTTAAAGTTCCACAATCTTCAGTATTAATAATAACATCTTGAGAAACATCTACCAAACGACGGGTTAAGTAACCAGCATCGGCTGTTTTAAGAGCGGTATCCGCAAGTCCTTTACGAGCACCGTGAGTAGAGATAAAGTATTCTAAAATTGAAAGACCTTCCTTAAAGTTAGAAAGAATCGGGTTTTCAATAATTTCTCCACCACCTGCATTCGATTTTTTAGGTTTCGCCATTAATCCACGCATACCTGTAAGCTGACGAATCTGTTCTTTAGATCCACGCGCACCAGAATCAAGCATCATAAACACCGAGTTGAATCCTTGTTGGTCTTCACGAATACGCTTCATAGACAATTCAGTCAATTCCGCATTTGTAGAAGTCCAAATATCAATAACTTGGTTGTAACGCTCGTTGTTGGTAATAAGTCCCATATTATAGTTACCCATAATACCATCAACAAACTTGTTAGCTTTATCAATCATTCCTTGTTTTTCCGGTGGAATGATAATATCACCTAAACTAAATGATAAACCTCCTTGGAATGCAAACTTAAATCCTAAATCTCTAATTGAGTCAAGGAAATCTGCCGTTTCAGGAACTGATGTATATTTTAAGATATTACCAATAATATCTCTTAATGATTTTTTAGTAAGTACTTGGTTGATATATCCAGCTGCTTGTGGCACTTTTTGGTTAAATAACACACGACCAACTGTTGTTTCAATAATTGTTGGTGCTAATTTTCCATCTTCATTAATATCTAAAGTCCTAACTTTTATACCCGCGTTTAAGTCTACTCTTTTTTCATTGAAAGCGATTTCAACTTCTTCTGGTGCATAAAATATTAAACCTTCACCTTTTACTTTAACTTCTGGTGTAGACGTACGTAACTTGGTCATATAATAAAGACCAAGTACCATGTCTTGAGAAGGTACCGTAACTGGTGAACCATTTGCAGGATTTAAGATATTATGAGATGCCAACATTAATAATTGACACTCTAGAATAGCTTCTGGTCCTAATGGTAAATGTACAGCCATTTGATCCCCATCAAAATCCGCATTAAATGCAGTACACACTAGCGGGTGCAATTGAATCGCTTTACCTTCAATTAATTTAGGTTGGAATGCTTGAATACCCAAACGGTGTAACGTAGGAGCACGGTTTAGTAATACTGGATGTCCTTTAAGAACGTTCTCCAAAATATCCCAAACCACTGGTTCTCTTTTATCTATAATTTTCTTTGCAGATTTTACAGTTTTTACAATACCTCTTTCAATTAATTTTCTAATTACGAAAGGTTTGTAAAGTTCTGCTGCCATATTTTTTGGCAATCCACATTCGTGTAATTTTAATTCAGGTCCAACAACAATTACCGAACGCGCTGAATAATCCACACGTTTTCCTAAAAGGTTTTGACGGAAACGTCCTTGTTTACCTTTTAATGAATCTGACAACGATTTTAATGGTCTGTTAGAATCGGTTTTAACAGCTGAAGATTTACGTGTATTATCAAATAACGAATCTACAGATTCTTGTAGCATACGTTTTTCGTTACGTAAAATTACTTCAGGAGCTTTAATCTCAACTAAACGTTTAAGACGATTATTACGGATAATAACACGACGGTATAAATCATTTAAATCAGACGTTGCAAAACGACCACCATCTAACGGCACTAACGGACGTAACTCTGGTGGGATGATTGGAATAACCTTCATAATCATCCACTCCGGACGATTTTCACGGTTATTGTTAGATTCCTTCAAAGACTCAACAACCTGTAAGCGTTTTAAAGCTTCTGTTTTACGTTGTTTAGACGTTTCAGTATTCGCTTTATGACGCAATTCGTAAGATAAAGCCTCTAAATCGATTCTTGATAATAATTCAATTAAACATTCAGCTCCCATTTTAGCAAGGAACTTGTTTGGATCATGATCATCTAAATATTGATTGTCTTGAGGAAGTGATTCAAGAATATTTAAATATTCTTCTTCTGTTAAGAAGTCCATTTTTTCTACTGGCTCACCTTCTTCATTTTTGGCATTACCAGGTTGAATTACTACATAACGTTCGTAGTAAATAATCATATCTAATTTCTTAGATGGTAAACCTAATAAATACCCTATTTTATTTGGCAACGAACGGAAATACCAGATATGAGCAACAGGAACCACCAAATTAATGTGTCCTACTCTATCACGACGTACTTTCTTTTCTGTTACTTCAACACCACAACGGTCGCAAACGATACCTTTGTAGCGAATTCTTTTATATTTACCACAAGCACATTCGTAGTCCTTTACTGGACCAAAAATACGCTCGCAGAACAAACCATCTCTTTCAGGTTTGTGAGTTCGATAATTGATAGTTTCTGGTTTTAAAACCTCACCTCTAGACTCTGCTAAAATAGACTCTGGTGATGCTAAACCAATAGAGATTTTATTAAATCTTCTTACTGTATTCTTATCTTGTTTTCTTGCCATGTTCTTTTAGTATTCAGTCTCAGTCTCAGTGTTCAGTTTAAAATTAAACTGAACACTGCAACTGCATACTTTTTTTATTCCTCTAATCTGATATCTAAACCTAAACCTTTTAATTCATGCATTAATACATTGAAAGATTCTGGTAGTCCTGGATCTGGCATTGGTTCGCCTTTTACAATAGCTTCGTACGTTTTAGCTCTTCCAATAACGTCATCAGACTTTACTGTAAGGATTTCACGTAGTGTACTAGATGCACCGTAAGCTTCAAGTGCCCAAACCTCCATCTCACCAAAACGCTGTCCACCAAATTGTGCTTTACCACCAAGAGGTTGTTGTGTAATTAATGAGTAAGGTCCTATAGAACGTGCGTGCATTTTATCGTCAACCATATGTCCTAATTTCAACATATAGATAACACCAACGGTTGCAGGTTGATCGAAACGATCTCCTGTACCTCCATCATATAAATAAGTATGACCGTATCTTGGAATTCCAGCTTCATCAGTCAACTCATTAATTTGATCGATAGTAGCACCATCAAAAATAGGAGTAGCGTATGTACGTCCTAATTTTTGACCAGCCCATCCAAGAACAGTTTCATAAATCTGGCCGATGTTCATACGAGATGGCACCCCTAGTGGATTCAATACAATATCAACAGGTGTTCCGTCCTCTAAGAAAGGCATATCTTCTGCTCTTACAATACGAGCAACAATACCTTTATTACCATGGCGTCCTGCCATTTTATCACCAACTTTAAGTTTACGTTTTTTTGCAATATAAACCTTAGCTAATTTAATGATACCTGCTGGTAATTCATCTCCTACAGAAATAGTGAACTTCTCACGTCTTAAAGAACCCTGTAAGTCGTTTTCTTTAATTTTGTAGTTGTGAATTAAATCGGCAACTAATTGGTTTGTATGGTCATCTGTTGTCCATTTTCCAGACACTAAATGTGCATAATCATCAACAGCATTTAACATTTTTTGAGTGAATTTTTTACCTTTTGGTAATACTTCTTCCCCTAAATCATTAAAAATACCTTGAGCCGTTTTACCGTTTACAATATTGAATAATTTTTCGATTAAAATTTCCTTTAAATCATCAAATTTTCTATCGTATATAGCTTCTAATGCAACAATATCATCTTTATCTTGAGCTCTCTTACGTTTATCTTTTACTGCTCTAGAGAATAATTTTTTCTCAATAACAACACCATTTAAAGATGGCGACGCCTTTAACGAAGCGTCTTTTACATCGCCTGCTTTGTCTCCAAAAATAGCACGTAATAATTTTTCTTCTGGGGTTGGATCAGATTCTCCTTTTGGAGTAATTTTCCCAATTAAAATATCGCCAGGTTTCACTTCTGCACCAATGCGAATCATTCCATTTTCATCTAAATCTTTTGTAGCTTCTTCAGAAACGTTAGGAATATCATTAGTCAACTCTTCGTTACCTAATTTCGTATCTCTAACTTCTAATGAATACTCATCAATATGAATAGATGTAAAAATATCTTCACGTACAACTTTTTCAGAAATAACAATCGCATCCTCAAAGTTATAACCTTTCCAAGGCATGAAGGCAACTTTCATGTTTCTACCTAATGCCAACTCTCCTTTTTGAGTTGCATAGCCTTCACATAAAACTTGACCTTTAACTACTTTATCTCCTTTTACCACGATTGGTTTTAAGTTGATAGAAGTACCTTGATTGGTTTTTCTGAATTTGATTAATTGGTATGTTTTAACATCACTATCAAAACTTACTTTAGCCTCATCTTCAGTACGATCGTATCTAATTTTAATTTCATTAGCATCCACATAAAGTACTTCACCGCTTCCTTCTGCATTGATCAATACACGAGAATCTGATGCTACTTGACGTTCTAAACCTGTACCAACAATTGGAGCTTGAGGCAATAATAATGGAACTGCTTGACGCATCATGTTCGATCCCATCAAGGCTCTATTCGCATCATCATGCTCTAAGAACGGAATTAAAGAAGCCGAAATAGACGAGATTTGGTTTGGCGCCACATCTGTATAATGCAGATTTGCAGGATCCATTACTGGGAAATCGCCTTCCATACGTGCAATTACCTTATCGTGTAAAATTTTACCGCTTTCATCTACTTTCACAGTAGCTTGAGCGATTAATTTTCCTTCTTCTTCTTCAGCACTTAAATATACTGGTTGATTTTTAATGTCTACCACACCATCAGTTACAGGGCGGTAAGGCGTTTCAATAAAGCCCATTCCATTCACTTTAGCAAATACTGAAAGTGATGAAATTAAACCAATATTTGGTCCTTCAGGAGTTTCAATTGGACATAAACGGCCGTAATGTGTATAGTGAACGTCACGTACCTCGAAACCTGCTCTTTCACGAGATAAACCTCCTGGTCCTAGTGCAGATAAACGACGCTTATGAGTAATCTCCGCTAATGGATTTGTTTGATCCATGAACTGAGATAACTGATTTGTTCCAAAGAAAGAATTGATAACAGACGATAAAGTCTTAGCATTAATTAAATCGATTGGAGTAAATACCTCATTATCACGAACGTTCATACGCTCACGAATAGTACGTGCCATACGTGCTAAACCAACACCAAACTGTTGAGATAATTGTTCACCTACTGTACGTACACGACGGTTAGATAAATGGTCAATATCATCAATCTCAGCTTTAGAGTTGATAAGCTCAATTAAATATTTAATAATGGTAATAATATCTTCTTTGGTAAGCACTTGCTTATCCATTTCAATATTAAGACCTAATTTTTTATTCATTCTGTAACGCCCAACTTCACCTAAAGAGTAACGTTGGTCACTGAAGAATAATTTATCAATGATGCCACGTGCAGTTTCCTCATCTGGTGGCTCCGCATTACGTAATTGTCTATAGATATGTTCAACAGCCTCTTTTTCAGAGTTTGTTGGATCTTTTTGAAGGGTGTTATGAATAATGGCATAATCGCCTTGCTCAGCACTTTCTTTGTGTAAAAGAATCGCTTTAACATCTGCTTCAATAATTTCTTCAATATTATCTTTATCTAAAATAGTATCACGATCAAGAATAATCTCGTTACGCTCAATTGATACTACCTCTCCTGTATCTTCATCAACAAAATCCTCATGCCATGTATTTAAAACACGCGCCGCTAATTTACGTCCTTGGTATTTTTTTAATCCTGTTTTAGATACTTTAATTTCTTCAGCTAAATCGAAAATCTCTAAGATATCTTTATCACGCTCAAAACCGATTGCACGGAAAAGCGTTGTAACAGGTAATTTTTTCTTTCTATCAATGTACGCATACATTACCTGATTAATATCTGTAGCAAATTCAATCCAAGATCCTTTAAAAGGAATTACCCTAGCTGAATATAATTTTGTTCCATTTGCATGGAATGACTGACCAAAGAATACCCCTGGTGAGCGATGTAATTGAGATACTACAACACGTTCTGCACCATTGATAACAAAGGTACCGCTTGGTGTCATGTAAGGTATGGTTCCTAAGTACACATCTTGAACAATGGTCTCGAAATCCTCATGTTCAGGGTCTGTACAATACAACTTTAACCTTGCCTTTAGCGGAACGCTATAAGTAAGACCTCTTTCAATACACTCATCGATAGCATATCGTGGTGGATCTACAAAGTAATCTAAAAATTCTAAAACAAATTGATTACGAGAATCTGTGATTGGAAAGTTTTCCATGAAGGTATTGTATAGACCTTCATCGCCTCTTTCATCCGATTTAGTTTCTAATTGGAAAAAATCCTGGAAGGATTTAATCTGAATATCCAAGAAATCTGGGTATTCTGTTCTATTTACAATAGACGAGAAATTTAATCTTTCAGCTTGTGTTGATAACATCAATGGACGGAATTTTGATTAAAAAATAATAGTTGTGGCGTATGTAATGATTATATACGCAAAATGGTTTAGGTCTTGAAGACTTCTCCCCAGACCTAAACCTTTATGATTTTAGGTAACTAAGCTTATTTAAGCTCAACCTCTGCTCCTGCTTCTTCTAAAGATGCTTTTAAAGCTTCAGCTTCGTCTTTAGAAACACCTTCTTTAACAGGACTTGGTGCACCATCAACTAATTCTTTAGCTTCTTTCAATCCTAAACCAGTTAATTCTTTAACCAATTTAACAACTGCTAATTTAGAAGCACCAGCAGCTTTTAATACAACTGTAAACTCAGTTTGAGCTTCAGCAGCATCATCACCACCTGCAGCAGGACCAGCAGCAACCGCTACAGCAGCAGCAGCAGGCTCGATACCATACTCATCTTTTAATATTGTAGCTAACTCGTTTACTTCTTTTACTGTTAGGTTAACTAATTTTTCTGCGAAATCTTTTAAATCTGCCATTTTTCTATCGTTTTTAATAAATTTTTAATTTTAATATAATTGTAATATAGTGCGTACTGTTTAATACTATCCTTCTTTTTCAGATAGTGTTTTTAAGATACCAGCTAGTTTTCCACCACTTGATTTAAGTGCTGAAACAACGTTTTTAGCAGGCGATTGTAATAATCCTACAATGTCTCCTAATAATTCCTCTTTAGACTTGATATCAACTAACATGTCTAATTGGTTATCGCCAATATAAACACACTCCTCAATAAAAGCTCCTTTCAATAAAGGCTTCTCTGATTTTTTGCGGAAGGTTTTTATTAACTTTGCTGGAGCATTACCTGTTTCAGAATACATCACAGATGTATTTCCTTTTAAAACTGTTGGAAGGTTTCCGAAATCTCTTTCAGATGCTTCCATTGCTTTTTCAAGTAATGTATTTTTAACGACTGCTAGCTTTATGTTTGCTTTAAAACAAGCGCGACGTAACTCTGAGGTGGTTAATGCATTTAATCCTGAAATATCTGCTACATAAATGTTAGCATTACTGGCTAATTCTGCAGTTAAGTCCTCAATTACTTGTGATTTTTCTTCTCTTGTCATAATAAAAGTATTTAACTAATTAACCAACTTTAGGATCAACAGCAACACTAGGACTCATAGTACTAGAAAGGAAAATACTTTTTACGTAAGTACCTTTAGCAGTTGTTGGCTTAAGTTTTATTAATGTTTGAATTAATTCTGTTGCATTACCAGCAATTTTATCAGCACTAAAAGATGCTTTTCCTATTGCAGCATGCACGATGCCGGTTTTATCAACTTTAAAGTCAATTTTACCAGCTTTAACTTCGGTTACAGCTTTAGCAACATCCATAGTTACTGTACCAGTTTTTGGGTTAGGCATTAAACCACGAGGACCTAATACACGCCCTAAAGGACCTAATTTACCCATTACACTTGGCATAGTAATAATAACGTCTACATCAGTCCAACCATTCTTGATTTTGTCAAGATATTCGTCTAATCCAACGTAATCTGCTCCAGCCTCTTTAGCTTCTGCTTCTTTGTCTGGAGTTACTAATGCTAATACTTTCATGTCTTTACCAGTTCCGTGAGGTAATGAAACCACTCCTCTAACCATCTGGTTTGCTTTACGTGGATCTACTCCTAAACGTACAGCAATGTCTACTGATGCATCAAACTTTGTATTAGTAATTTCTTTTACTAATGCAGATGCTTCATCAAGAGAGTAAACTCTCCCTTTTTCTATTTTTGCTAAAGCTTCTTTTTGCTTTTTTGTTAATCTTGCCATTTTTTAATGTCTTTTATAGATTACTTTGGTGCGTTTCCAGTCACGGTTATACCCATAGACCTTGCGGTACCAGCTATCATTGTCATAGCAGATTCGATAGTAAATGCATTTAAATCTACCATTTTATCTTCTGCTATAGTTTTGATTTGATCCCATGAAACTTTAGCTACTTTTTTTCGGTTTGGTTCTCCTGAACCACTTTTTAACTTGGCCGCTTCTAATAATTGTACTGCAGCCGGAGGTGTTTTAATAACGAAGTCGAAAGACTTGTCTTTATATACGGTGATAACAACAGGTAATACTTTACCTGGTTTATCTTGTGTTCTAGCATTAAATTGCTTACAGAACTCCATAATGTTAACCCCAGCAGCACCTAAAGCGGGTCCAACCGGTGGCGACGGATTCGCAGCACCTCCCCGAACTTGTAACTTAACTACTTTACCAATTTCTTTTGCCATTTTTAATAATTTAAGTCGATACGCTTCTTTTATAAGGAAGCAAAAGAACGTATCATTTTATATAGTGTAACAATTATTATACTTTTTCAACCTGCATATAACTTAGCTCTAATGGTGTTTTTCTTCCAAAAATCTTCACCATTACTTCTAGTTTACGCTTTTCTTCATTTATTTTTTCGATAGTACCATCAAATCCATTGAATGGGCCATCTATAACTTTAACAGTTTCACCTTTAGTAAAAGGAATTGCCACAGTTGAATTCTCTTCAACCGACAACTCGTCTACTTTACCTAACATTCTGTTTACTTCAGATTGTCTTAACGGCACAGGATCTCCACCTTTTGTTTCACCTAAAAAACCAATTACGTTTGTAACCGATCTGATGATATGAGGAATTTCACCTGATAAATTAGCTTGAATCATGATGTAACCAGGGAAAAAAACTTTTTCTTTGTGTATTTTTTTTCCATTACGTATTTGAATCACGCGCTCAGTTGGAACTAATACTTGATCAACATAATCTTGAAAACCTAATCGAGCAATTTCATTCTCTATATAAGTTTTAATCTTATTCTCTTGACCACTTACAGCCCTAACAACATACCATTTTTTTTCGCTTACCTCAGACATATTTATTCTTTAACCAATCAATTGAAAATATAATGCTATCACTTTACTGAATACCGTATCTATTCCCCAAATTGCCAAGGAAAATATAATTGAAAATACAGCAACTAAAACAGTTAAACTTTGTGCTTCTGCCCAAGTTGGCCAGCTCACATTATTTTTAAGTTCGCCAAATGATTCTTTTACGTAATTTACAATTCCAGCCATTTATATATTTTTTTCAACAGATTAAAAATTTCTGTCTATCAATTTAAAATTGATTTAAGTGAAATCTTTTTTTCTTAATTCTCTTTAAGCTATTACTTTTAAGTAATATGCTTTTCTATGCACGGGTTGAGGGACTCGAACTCTCGACACCTGGTTTTGGAGACCAGTGCTCTACCAACTGAGCTAAACCCGTAAACATAAGTCAAGGTATTCCGAATAAACGGAATACCTTAGCTTATTATATATTAAACTAATTAGTCTAAAATTTCAGTTACCTGACCTGCACCTACTGTACGTCCACCTTCGCGGATAGCGAAACGTAAACCAACATTCATTGCAATTTTTTGGATAAGCTCAACATTAATTGTTAAGTTATCTCCTGGCATAACCATCTCAACACCATCAGGCAATTGGATGTTACCAGTTACGTCAGTTGTACGTACGTAAAACTGTGGACGGTAATTGTTATGGAATGGAGTGTGACGTCCACCTTCTTCTTTTTTCAAGATATAAACCTCAGCTTTGAATTTAGCGTGTGGTGTTACAGATCCTGGTTTAACGATAACCATACCTCTAGAAATTTGAGTTTTCTCAATACCTCTTAATAAGATACCAGCATTATCTCCAGCTTCACCTCTATCAAGGATTTGACGGAACATTTCGATACCAGTGATAGTAGATGTTAATTTCTCAGCACCCATACCAATAATTTCAACTGGATCTCCAGTTTTAGCAATACCAGTTTCAATACGACCAGTTGCTACAGTACCACGACCAGTAATAGAGAACACATCTTCGATAGGCATTAAGAAAGGCTTATCAATTTCTCTTAACGGTTCTTCGATCCAAGTATCAACAGCTTCCATTAATTGCATAACAGTATCTACCCATTTAGCTTCACCGTTAAGTGCGCCTAAAGCAGAACCAGCAATTACAGGTCCATTATCTCCATCATATTCGTAGAAAGATAATAAATCTCTAATTTCCATATCAACCAACTCTAATAACTCCTCATCATCAACCATATCCACTTTATTCATGAATACAACCATACGAGGAATACCTACTTGACGTCCTAAAAGGATGTGCTCACGAGTTTGTGGCATTGGACCATCAGTTGCAGCTACAACTAAAATAGCACCATCCATTTGAGCAGCACCAGTTACCATGTTCTTTACGTAATCCGCGTGACCTGGACAGTCAACATGAGCGTAATGACGGTTTGCTGTTGAATATTCTACGTGAGAAGTATTAATTGTAATACCTCTTTCTTTTTCTTCTGGAGCGTTATCAATCTGATCGAATGATTTCGCTTCTGATAAACCTGCATCAGCTAATACTTTAGTAATAGCAGCAGTTAAAGTTGTTTTACCGTGATCTACGTGTCCAATTGTACCAATATTTAAATGTGGTTTTGAACGATCGAAAGTTGCCTTTGCCATGTTTTTTAAATAATTTAATCTTAGTTATATAATAATATTAGTGTATTCTAATTTAATTCTAAATTGAGCCAATGACGAGAATTGAACTCGTGACCTCTTCCTTACCAAGGAAACGCTCTACCCCTGAGCTACACCGGCGGTTTTAATTGCTGGTTTCAAGTTTAAGGTTTCACGTTTAAACTAAAACTCATAAGTTTTTACATCCTCTCTCCAAATCAATTTTGAATTGAGATTCCTGCCTTCGCAGGAATTTTAGAGCGAAAGACCGGGTTCGAACCGGCGACATTCAGCTTGGAAGGCTGACGCTCTACCAACTGAGCTACTTTCGCATTTTTCAACAAGCTTTCACTTGTATGGTTTCAATATTTCAAAATTTAAAAATCACTACCTACGCAGCAATTTTGTGGGGAGAGCAGGATTCGAACCTGCGAAGACGTAGTCAGCAGATTTACAGTCTGCCCTCGTTGGCCGCTTGAGTATCTCCCCAATAACTTATTTTAACACTTTTTAAAGAACTTGAAAACGAAATCAACAACACTTCGTTTTTTGTTTTTTTTTGAGCCGATGGAGGGACTCGAACCCACGACCTGCTGATTACAAATCAGCTGCTCTAGCCAGCTGAGCTACATCGGCATTTTTACACTTTTTACGCATAAAAAAAGCCCGCTATTTCTAACGGACTGCAAATGTATAGATTTATTTTTTTATTCAAAACATTTTTAGAGAAATTTTATTATAAATGTGCTCTTAATTTTTCTTTTCTCTTTTTTAACTGTCTTTCTAACGAAGCTGCAGCCATATCTACGCCTTCTTCAAAGCTCTTGCATTGCTTTTTTACTACAAAACTATCACCTGGCACACTTAGCTTTGCTTCAAATATTTTATTTTCTTTATCACTAGTGTTTTCTACTTTCAAAAAAACATCTGATTGAATGACTTTATCATAAAACATATCTAATTTATCCATTCGTTTTTGAATAAAGTCTATTAACTTTTTGTCTGCATTAAAATTAACTGATTGGGTGATTACTTTCATTCTTTTTGTTTTTTGGTTAGACAATAATGCTCAATACTATTTTTTACTTCTTGGATGTGAATTTACATGCACCTTTTTTAACTCTGCTATACTATTATGAGTATAAACTTGGGTAGCTGCCAAACTTGAATGACCAAGAAGTTCTTTAACAGCATTTAAATCGGCACCTTGGTTAAGTAAATGAGTTGCAAAGGAATGCCTTAATATATGCGGACTCTTCTTTACTTTGGTAGATGCATTACTAAAATAATCATTTATTATTCTGTAAACAAGCGTTTCATAAACTTTAACTCCTTTTTTTGTTAAAAACAAATAATCGCTATCGGTAACATGCTCTAGCCCACTTCGCTCTTTCAAATATAAATGCAAGGTGCTTATTACTGATTCTAATAACGGAATAATACGCTCCTTATTTCTTTTACCTAGTACTTTTAACGTTTTATTATGTAAATTGAAATTTAGCAACTTTAGCTCTAACAACTCAATTCTTCGTATGCCTGTTGAGTAAAATAATTCGATGATGAGTTTATTTCGAATGCCTTCAAAATCATTTTCAAAATTAAAATCATCTAAAGCGGTTGATACTTCAGTTTCTGAAAATGGTATTTGAATCTTTTTACTTGTTTTTAAAGCTTTATGTTTTACTAATGGGTTAACCTGTACGGTTCCTGTTTTTAAAAGAAATTTATAATACGTGTTTAATGCCGAAACTTTACGGTTAATACTTCGGTTGGACAAGCCACTTTCTACCAAAGAAACAATCCATGTGCGAATTTGAGCATAATTAACGTTGTTGATTGAATCGGTTTGGTATTCTAATTTAATAAACTCTAAAAAAACATCTAAATCATTTTGATACGCCTTAACGGTTAATGCAGAATAGTTTTTCTCCAACAAAAGGTAATCTGTAAACGATTTGAAAGGCATAATTAAGGGTTTAAAGTTTAAAGTTAAAAGTTTAAAAGTTATACTGCAACTTTAATACGGGTATTGGCGCAAAAAAAATCCCGCTGGTTAGCGGGATTTTAATTTATATATGAGAACGATATTATATATCTTCTGCATCTCTTAAACCTTGAATGTATTGTGCTTTTTGTATTTGCGCTCTACGTTCTACAGATGGCTTAGTAAATTGTTTACGAGCATTTAACTGACGTTTAGTTCCAGTTTTATCAAACTTTCTTTTAAAACGCTTTAGCGCTCTATCTATATTTTCTCCTTCTTTTATTGGTATTATTAACATAGTGTCTTAACCTCCTCTCTTTTAGATTTTCAGGGTGCAAATATAAAAACAATTATCAATTTACAATTATCAATTGATAATTATTTTATGTTGCTGGCCTATATTCTTTTTTGTCAATAATCATCTTCGCTAAAATTTCCCTTAAAATCTCTGAAGTACCACCTCCAATAGGTCCTAACCTACTGTCTCTAAACAGTCTTGCCATGGGATAATCTTCCATATAACCGTAACCTCCTAAAAACTGTAAACATTGATAAATAACCTCGTCGGCCATTTTTGTTGACTTGAGTTTTGACATGGTGGCGTGTTTTACAACATATTCACCTTTATTTAATCTGAAAGTTACCGAATAATTAAATTCTTTACAGATTTCCATATCGGTATATAAGTCGGCTATAGTATGTCTTAATGCTTGAAATTTATCGATTGATTTGCCGAAAGCCATTCGATCGGACATATATTGCAATGCATATTCTAAAGCAAATTCCGCACGTGCATGAGCGTTAATTCCCATAATTAATCGTTCTAACGAAAAGTGTTGCATGATATATGAGAAGCCCTTATTTTCATCCCCCATTAAATTAGCAACGGGCACTTTTACATTATCAAAAGCAATTTCACCTGTATCGGATGCACGCCATCCTAATTTATCTAATTTGGTTGCAGATACACCTGTCGATTCCCTGTCTATTACAAAAATACTAATGCCTTTATTTCCTAACTCGGGGCTTGTTTTTGCGGCTACTACTAAATAATCGCTATATACCCCGTTAGTAATAAATGTTTTGGATCCATTTACAATATAGTGGTCACCACTTTTAACAGCCGTAGTTCGCATGCCTGCTACGTCGCTACCACCAAAAGGCTCTGTAATACATAAACAGCCTATTTTATCGCCAGCAATACTTGGCGCTAAATACTGTTGCTTGATAACTTCACTACCTTCGGCATTAAGATGCGTCATAGCTAAATAAACATGTGCCCAAATTGCCGCCGCAAACCCACCTGAGTTAATTTTCTGCAGTTCTTCTAAAAGGATAACAGAATAAAATAAATCTAAATTTAAACCGCCATAAGCTTCGGGATAATTGATGCCAAAAAAGCCCATATCTCCAAATTTTTTCCAGATAAATCTATCTATCACACCTGTTTGTTCCCAAGTTTCAATGTACGGAACGACTTCTTTTTGTAAAAAATCTTGAAGGCTTTTTCTAAAAAGATGATGTTCTTCTGTGAAGTACATACTATTCATTTATACGCTCGTTTTCAGTCAAGCGACAAATATAATTTAATTATATCGATTTTATTTACTGGAAAGTCTTTTACTTTTTTTAATTCGTCGAAGGACTTGAAGCCCTCTCTTAACTGACGCTGTTCAACAATGCTAAATGCCAAATTATAATCGATATGCTGAATAGTTACCAACTCATTGATTGTTGCTTTATTTAAACCTATTTTCTTTATAAGTCTTGGTGTTTTTACTATAAATTCCTGATTAATTTTTTCTAAAACTTCAGGTGTTAAACCATAAATATCTTGAAGCTGAATATTATCAATAAAACCTCCTGAAAATTTATTTCTAAACTTTACTATCCTATCGGAAAGCACTTCGCCAATACCATTTATTTTTTGCAACTCTTGTGCTGTTGCTTTATTTAAGTCTTGTTTTTGTTGAAAAGTTTTAGGTTTTTTATTGAACGCTTCCTTCTCTACCGGTTTAGAAGTAGGATTCGAAATCCAATCTGGAAATTTAAAATATGGCGAAATAACTTGTAAAAGCGAATCGGATATTTTGGTTACTTCTTGAAACTGCTGCACGGAATTAATCCAATTATTTTGTTTTCTAAAGGCAAGTAACCTATCAATTTCTTCATTAGTCATTCCTAGTGAAGCTCCTTTATAATCTGTTATATAATTAGGATTGAAAGGGTATGTTTTTGGTTTGCTTTCCTCTATTTCTACCAAACGAAGCGAGTCTATCTCATTATTAAATTTAGCAAGTTCGGTTTTGTTTATTTGGATGTCTTCAGAAAAAAAATCAATATAAAAATAAAACCATTGTAGAATAACAATGAGCAGTATTAACAAAAAAATCCCATTTCGCTGACTTTTAGAAAACGTGAAATGGGATGATTTTAAAAAATTCATTTTTAACTATTACATATGTTTAGTAATATCTTCTGCACCATCTTGAATAGCCTCCTTTTTAATAGAAATTGCAGACATATATCGCTTCATTTCTTGTCTTACTTTCGGGAATAAGAATAATAATCCAATCATGTTAGGAAACACCAGTGCTAAAATCATAGCATCAGAAAACTTAATTACAGCATCTAAAGTTGCAGCAGCACCAATTACTACAAATAATAAGAATAATATTTTATAAACCATATCGGCTGTTTTTCCTTTTCCGAATAAGTATTTCCAAGATTGTAACCCATAATAAGACCATGAAATCATTGTTGAAAAGGCAAATAACACAATAGCTATAGTAAGCACATACGAAAAGTGAGGAATAACAGAATCAAAAGCCATTGATGTTAAATCAACTCCATTAATTGTATTTCCATTAGAATTTAAAATAACACTACTTCCGTGTTCTGCGGTATAGTTAAATACAGATTGTGCATCTGTTCCATTAATATTGAAAAATATAATAACTAAAGCAGTCATTGTACAAATAACAACCGTATCAATAAAAGGTTCTAAGAGTGCAACAATACCTTCAGAAGCCGGATATTTAGTTCGAACAGCAGAGTGAGCAATAGCAGCAGAACCGGCGCCAGCTTCATTCGAAAATGCGGCTCTTTGGAAGCCAATTATTAATACACCAACCATTCCACCAAGTCCTGCCATTGGTGAAAATGCACCATCAAAAATTAATTGAAAAGCGAAACCAATATCGCTAATGTTAGCAAAAATTATAACTATAGAAGCCAAGATATAAAGTCCTGCCATGAAAGGCACAATTTTTTCGGTAATTTTAGCTATACGTTTTATACCACCTATAATAACCACTCCCACTATAGCTGCGAGAACGATACCTATAATAACACCATTAGAACCTCCTTCTAATTTAAGCAACGTACTAATTTGAACTGCGGCTTGATTAGATTGAAATGCATTTCCACCTCCAAATGAAGCTCCTACACAAAGCACAGCAAATAATACTCCTAAAATTTTTCCAAAAGTACCAAATCCAATTTCTTTCAAGCCCTTAGAAAGGTAATACATAGGGCCACCATAAATAGTACCATCAGGACCTACATCTCTATATTTTACACCTAATGTACATTCTACAAACTTGGTCGACATCCCTAACAAACCACAAACAATCATCCAAAATGTAGCACCAGGCCCACCTAAACCAATGGCTACAGCTACACCTGCAATGTTACCCAAACCAACAGTGCCTGAAACCGCCGTAGCTAATGCTTGAAAGTGAGAAACTTCACCGTGTGCACTTTCGTCTCTTATTGTATTTGGTATATCTTCTACCGCTAAAGCTTCATCATTATTATAAAGTTTGTCAACGCCATGTTTTTCAATATCCACATATTTACCTCTTACCGTATTAATGGCAGTCCTAAATTTTGTAAAAGCAGGGAATTTAAAAAAAACAGTGAAAAAAGTGGCTCCTAATACTAATAACAATACCACAAGAGGAATATGGTATTCTCCCAAAGGTATTCTAGTTAAAACAAAACCTTCCCACCAAGTAGCTACAGGCATAAAAGCATTATTTACTTTTTCGTCGAGACCAATCTCGGTGTCTTGAGCAAATGTTAAAAATGGTAAAATTAAAGCAAGAATTGAAAGAAGATATTTCTTCATAGAGATGTTGAATTAGTTTGTTTTTTTGAAAGATTCACACTAAAAAGCAGCAAGATGCTAAAAAAAAATGATTTTTTAAAACATTGGCTGTTAAATTAGAAGATTCAATATTCAATATTATAAGTAGAGTTTAGTACCTCAATTTGTTCTGGTCTGCCTAAAACAATGATTTTAGAATTTGGAGCCAATTGTAATTCTGCTTCAGGATTCACTATATACTCTCCGTTTTCATCTTTATAACCAATTATAGTACAACCTGTTTTTTTACGAAGATCTAAATCTTTAATAGTTGTTATTTTTTGTTTGTTAAATAACTTTTCTACCGCCACTTCTTCAACATTAATATTTGACTTCCCTACAATAGATAAGTTATCCAAAAACTCCATTAAACCAGGGACCACTACCAAAGATGCCATATGGTCACCACCAATTTTATCGGGTAGAATAACATTATTAGCCCCTGCAAATTTTAATTTATTATATGATGATTCGTTAGATGCGCGACTAATAATATTAATATTTTTATTGATTTGTCTTGTAGATAGCACTACAAACAAATTGTCTGCATCATTAGGTAATGCCGAAATAAAATTAGATGCCCGATCTATTCCTGCTTGCATGAGTACTTCGTCTTCATTCGCATTCCCTATTACGTAATGCACATTATCTAATTGCAAGCGCTCTTCCATGTCTTTACTTTTCTCTATAACTACAAATGCTTTTTTGTGAGCCAATAATTTACTTGCTGCTTGTTTACCATTTCTACCATAACCACAAATAACCACATGGTTTTTAAAACTATTAATCTCTTTTTGCATCTTTTTATATTTTAATTCTTCAAGATTATTTTTACTTAAAATATATTCGGTAATTATAGAAAGTGCATAACCCATTATTATAACACTAGCTAATATTAAAAATATGGTGAAAATTTTAGAATTGTAATCTAATGGTACTACCTCGCCAAAACCTACGGTAGTTAAAGTAATCACTGTCATGTAAACAGCATCAATCCACGAATAATCTGAAATGAACTTATACCCTACAATACCAATTAACAATATAACAACCAGAAAAAAAATAGCTGTATAAATTTTGGTTCTAAAAAACTTGATAAGTGGGTTCATAAATTATAAATCGAAAACAGAAGATCGCTTAGTATAAACTAAATCTTTAATATGCATCCAAAATGCCAAAAACAGGTACAAAGCAAAACCAAATCCAAGCGTTACAAAAGTTAAATACATGAATGATGTTCTAACAACTTTTGCCCTAATGCCCAAACGCTCTGCAATACGTTGGCACACGTAATAACCATGCTTCTGAAAAAACAATAGTGGTTTATAAAATCCGTTCATGCTGCAATTTAGTATTAAGTTTATTAGTTTAAAAGTTTATGAGTTTATTTCTTTATGGATTTATGAGTGAATTACCAATAGCACATTGCAAGCATTTGTTTTTATTACAGTATTCATTTTTAAGTTGAATGAGTGCTTGCGACTGCAATGATGAATTTGAAACTTTCTTCAAACCATTAAATGCATCTACTATACCGTTTTTTTCTGAAGCAATCTCTGATGCAATTTTCAAAATCACGGTATCAACCTCCTCCCCTTTTTCTTTTGAATAACAGAATTTAACAGGCAACACCGTGTTGATTAACAATAAATCTATAAACGATCTAGTTAGTGTTTTTGTTGATGTTTTAGATGTTTTTTGAAACGTGTAATGTGAACTCCAAAACGATGATGCAGAAACTTTAAACAGTTTATAGAACGCTTCTAAACTTTCAGCTTCCATCACATTTGAAAACAAATTTTTATGTTCATAATATAAACTTGCTAATTGCGAAAGTCTGATGGTTGGAAAATTTGGTGGTCGCAATCTAAAAAACTGTAAAGGTGTAACCGTATTGTTTTCTAAATTAAACTTTTGTTTTAAAAATTTATACTCTTTAACCAAATCTGTATAATAAGCATTTTCAAAGCCTTCTTCTAACATTCCTGCTTGCCCAAACAATAAAGCTTCTAACGTTTGTTTATTTACTTGAGATTTTCTAACAACAGGAAAATCGATGGATTTGGCGATACTATAGAATGATTCTCCGTTTACTTTCAGTCCGAAATTTTTAGCTAGCATAATAAAAAATACCGCTTCCCAATCATTTTTTGTTTCTTTCAATAAATTTTGAATTGTTTCCGATTTACGTTCTAAGCGCTCAAAGTACAACCGTTCAAGCCAATTGTTACGTAGAAAACCTTCAACCGATGCAAAATCGTTTTCACAATTAATCCATTTACCATTTTTCAAAAAGAGTTTTTCATAATTATTTAAAACCTCTTTTCTAGTAAAATCTTTTAATTGCAACGTAGGAACTACAGTATTATCGCTTCTAAACACATCAGTATCATGATCCCAAACCACATGCAAAATAATAGTATCGTAAGCTTTATCTTGTTCATGGTTATGTAAAAACCAATCGGATGATTTTACATGAATTTCTACATTGCCGGCCCAAAGTTGATTGCCAATTTTAAGTTGTGCATTAAAAAAATCGGGCCCTGAATTGAAATTATGCTGCCCAACAGAAGCTACTAAAACAGAATCTCCTTGTGTGGTTTCCAAATTATTCTGTTCAAATTTTCTATGTTTCCAGATATAGTGTAAAAAATCTTCTTGCATGCACCTAAAGTAAAAAATAATTTGAAGCTAAATATACCCGTTAAAACTTTAAAGTTTCTAAATTTGGTTAAATTCTTATAAAATGGAAGATTTAACACTTACCACACCTGCAGTCCTTTTTTCTGCAATCTCTTTAATAATGCTAGCATATACCAATCGGTTTTTAGCTTACGCTTCAGTTATTAGAGATTTACACAGCAAGTATAAAAAGAATAAAGACAAGGTTTTAATTGCTCAAATAAAAAACATAAAACAACGCCTGTACCTAACACGATCTATGCAAATTTTCGGAATTTCTAGTTTATTGCTATGTGTTTTAACTATGTTTTTAATTTATATACAACAGCAAACTATGGCCATTTGGGTGTTTGGTGCTGCTCTTATTTTATTAATTATATCATTGGCATTATTAATTATGGAAATTCAAATTTCTGTAAAAGCCTTAGAACACCATATTAGCGATATTGAAAACAACTAATAACACTTTCAACTAAACTAAACACAATGACGTTTAAAATAAAAACATTTCTAACTGCTTTTTTTATAATGCTAAACATAAATTGTTTTGCACAACAGTTCGACCATTTTTTTCCAACAAAAAACTTAACAACAGTAGGTGTTTACTATTACCCCGAACATTGGAACCCTACTCAATGGGAACGCGACTTAAAAAACATTGCTGAAATGGGATATGAATTTACCCATTTTGGTGAATTTGCTTGGGCACAACTAGAACCCGAAGAAGGCAAATACGATTTTAAATGGCTAGACACTGCTTTAGAACTTGCAGCGAAATATAACTTAAAAGTTATTATGTGCACATCAACCGCAACACCTCCTGTTTGGTTGGTACGTAAACACCCCGATGTACTTGCTACTATGGAAGATGGCTCTAAAATGGATCATGGTTCACGTCAACATGCTACGTTTTCAAATAATTACTACCGCTCTTATTCCATGAAAATGATTGCAGAACTAGCTAAAAAATACGGCCACGATAAGCGTGTTATAGGTTGGCAAATAGACAATGAACCACGTCGTTCTCTTGATTATGGAAATGATGCTTTAAATCGTTACCGAGAGTGGTTGAAAGAAAAATACAAAACCATTGATGTTTTAAATGAAGCTTGGGGAAATAATTTTTGGAGCGGAACCTATAGCCATTTTGATGAAATTAACCTGCCTCTGCACAAACAATGGGGCATGAATTTACATTCACAGTTAGACCATTACCGATTTGCCGACCATGAAACAGCTTCGTTTCTTGATGAGCAAGCTATTGAAATTCGAAAGTATGCCACTAAAAACCAATGGATAACATCTAATTATATCCCTATGTACGATGTTGGTTATGTGGGCATGAGCAAAGAATTAGATTTTGATTGTTATACGCGGTACATGGTTTATGGTAGCGATTTAGGCATTGGATCTCAAGGCTACCGGGTTGGTGAATACTCGCGTATTGCTATGGCAAACGACTTTTTTCGCCCATTAAAAGGCATGTACGGTGTTATGGAATTACAACCCGGACAAGTAAACTGGGGCAGTATCAATCCACAACCATTACCTGGCACTATACGTATGTGGTTATGGCACGTATTTGCTGGTGGCAGTAAATTTACTTGCACTTATCGCTACCGCGCACCATTGTATGGCTACGAACAATATCATTACGGCATTGTAGGTACCGATGGTGTTACTCCAACTACAGGTGGCAAAGAATTCAATCAGTTCATTAATGAAATTAATAAACTACGGAAGAAATTTAATGCTAAGGTAACGTTACCGGAATCATATTTAAAGCGAAAAACAGGTGTTTTGTTCAATTCCGATAATGTTATGGGTATCAATTTGAACAAACAAACCAAAGAATGGGATACTGAAGCACA
This sequence comes from Mariniflexile soesokkakense, assembly GCF_039650365.1. Lineage (NCBI taxonomy): Bacteria > Pseudomonadati > Bacteroidota > Flavobacteriia > Flavobacteriales > Flavobacteriaceae > Mariniflexile > Mariniflexile soesokkakense. The sequence goes on from NZ_JAZHYP010000001.1 coordinate 571,574, forward strand.
CTTTTTAAAATACTATAAGGCTGTAAAATCATTTGGTGCTCCAGTAGATTTTGTTAGAGATTCTACTAATTTCTCAAACTACCCGGTTTTAATAGCACCAGCTTACCAAATGATTGACCAACAAATGATTGATAAATTAACCTCCTACGCCCAAAACGGTGGTAATTTAGTGTTGAGTTGCCGTTCGGGAATTCAAAATAGAAACGGACATCTTTGGGAAGCTAAATTTTACGAACCCATCTGGAAACTCATAGGTTCAGAAATTGAATCTTACGATTTGTTAATGCCTCAATCAACTGGAAAAACCAAATTTAACAACCAAGAATTTGAATGGACAAGTTGGGGCGATTTATTAAAACCTTTTAAAGGAACAGAAACTTGGGGCACTTACAATAGTGAATTTTATTCTGGAACTCCTTCAATTGTCCATTATAAATTAGATAAAGGCACCGTAACCTATATTGGAGTTGATTCAAAAAATGGTGATCTTGAAAAACAAGTATTAACCAAATTATACAAGCAACAAAATATCGCTATTGAAAACTATCCTGAAGGTATTATGGTTGAATATCGCGACGGTTTTGGTATTGCTGTAAATTATTCTGACAAACCATATAACATGAATTTACCTCAAAACTCCGAGATTTTAATAGGTAACAAGACATTAAAAACTGCAGATGTATTAGTTTGGAAATATTAAAACCTAAAAATTAATTAAAAAATAGCACACTATGATTATTGACGTACATACTCATATTAACAACTACCACGAAGAGCGTGTAGTTTCTTTAAACGATTGCCTAGACAAGCTAACAGACACTATGTTAGAAAACAAGGTAGATTATTCCTTAGTGCTTTCATCTTATAAAGTAAACGAACACAGACCAAGCACTAAACAAGTGGTAGAAGCAATAAGCGGGCGAAATAACCTTGGGGTCGTTGCTGGCATTAGTTACCTCAATTACAACTACCGCGATTTAAAAGAAATTAGTGAATACCTGGAATCTGGACTTATTAAAGGTTTAAAGTTTTACCCTGGTTACGAACCTTTTTACCCCAATGATATTCGATTGAAAGTGGTGTACGATATGGCTATTGAATTTGATGTACCTGTTATGTTCCACTCTGGAGACACCTATGCCCCAACAGGAAAAATAAAATATTCACACCCTTTGCATATTGATGATTTAGCGGTGGATTACCCCGATTTAAAAATCGTCATTTGCCATGTTGGAAACCCGTGGATTAAAGATTGTATGGAAGTAGTTTACAAAAACCAAAACGTACATGCAGATATTTCTGGGTTGGTATTAGGCGATTTCTCCGATAAGTTTGAACGCTATATGAAAAAAGAAATTGAAGAAATGATAACCTATGCTGGCGACCCCAAATACTTACTTTATGGGACTGACTGGCCAATTTCGAATATGAAATCGTATTTGAAATTCATGAACCAATTAGAACTTCCTGAAGAAAAAAAGGAATTGATTCTTTGGAAAAATGCTGCCGATTTATTTAAAATTGATGTTAGCAAATTGTAATGGAATTATTCAACTTTAATACCTCTAGTGATATTACCAACTGGAAAACCATTAACGACGTGGTTATGGGTGGTAAATCCAATAGTTTATTTACTTTAAATGATGCTGGTTTTGGTGTTTTTAGTGGTCAAGTTTCTTTAGAAAACAATGGCGGTTTTTCGATGGTGAACTATTGTTTTGACACTAAAAACACCTCAATGTACACCAAAGTATGCCTTAAAATAAAAGGAGATGGTAAAACTTATCAGTTTAGAATTAAAAGTCATGCAACCGATAAACACTCTTATATAGCACTATTTAATACAACTTCAAATTGGACCACTATCGAAATTCCATTTAGCAGTATGTATCCTGCATTTAGAGGTAAAACCTTAGATTTACCAAACTATTCAGGGGAACAGATGGAACAAATTGCTTTTTTAATTGGGAACAAGAAAGAAGAAGTTTTTAAATTAGAAATTGACAGTATTCTACTTAAATAGTGTGGTAAGATGCTGCTGGCATAATTCAATTAAACAAAAAAGCAGATTCACTTTTATTATACCATCTTTAGTTCTAGATTTGCAATAGAATGGGGTGCTTGTTTTAAACAGGCTGAGATGATACCCAAGAGTTTTTAACTCGGTACCTGATCTGGGTAATGCCAGCGTAGGGATTTTATGGAATCGGTTTTCACCTCTTTCCATTTATGGCTCGTCTCCTCTCATTTCATTCGTTTAAAACTAAAAACAATGACGACCGATTTTTTTTCACCAATTATTATCTTACAATGGCTTGGTACTGGCTTCGGCATTACCCAAGTACTTCTTGCTCGAAAAAATAATATTCACAATTATTTATTTGGCATTATTTCCATACTCATTGGTATTTGGGTGCTTTATGCCTCAAAATTGTATGCCGACATCCTACTGCATCTTTACTACTTAACCATGAGCATTTACGGTTGGTTTTATTGGAAGTTTGGCAAGCAAAAAGAAGAAGTTCCTATTACGTACGCCAATTGGCAAGAACACCTAAAAGGCATTGGCATTGTAGTAGGTTGTTTCATCATTATGGCATATTGGCTATCTGAACACACCAATTCCGATGTGCCTTATTGGGATGCTACCACCACCGCTTTTGCCTGGGCTGGTATGTGGCTTATGGCAAGACGGAAAATGGAAAACTGGATTTACTTAAACGTTAGCAACATCATTTCCATTCCGTTATTATTTTATAAAGAACTATACATTTATGCTGGTTTAACTATATTCCTATTTGCAGTTGGCACATCTGGGTACTTTAAATGGCGACAAATTATATTAAATGAATCAAGAAATCAATACAAAACCGCTTAGTCCAAACCTATTGGAAGCTCCTGAATTTTCATCCGAAACTTTGGAATGGATAGCCAATAGAAACCTTTGGAGTTTATGGGTTCCAAAAGCGTTTAACGGATTGGAACTATCCCTAACCGAAGGTTTAAAGAAACTTCAAGCCCTTGCTAAAATCGATGGCAGTTTAGGCTGGACCGTTACACTTTGCAGTGGTGCCACCTATTTTATTGGAAATTTACACCCCGAAATTGCCAACCATATTTTTTTAAACCCAAAAAACACCGTGTGTTTTGGAGGTAGTGGTGGTGTTTTTGGTGAAGCGGTAAAACAGGGTGATGATTATATTATTTCTGGGGAATGGCATTACGCCACGGGCGCTCCTTACCTCTCTCATTTTACATTGAACGCTAAAATTATTGACAACGGAAAACCTGTTTTGAATGCCGATGGAACTCCTTTGGTTTATTCGTTTGTGATTCCAAAAGAAGCAGTTAGCATTATTGAAGACTGGCATACTATGGGTTTAAAAGCCACAGCCACCCATTCGTTTAAGGTAGAGTCGGTAAAGGTTTCTTCAAAATATGCGTTTGTTTACAATACCTTTTATTTGCCACAACCTATTTTTAAAATACCGTTTTCGGTATTTGCCGATTTAACGCTTTGGGTGAATTATTTAGGAATGGCGGAGCATTTTTTTGATGAAGCTTCTAGTGTTTTAGAACAAGACCCATTAAAGCCATTTATTCTGATGCTTTATAAAACCAACAAACAACTTTATAAATTTGCTGAAGCTATTGAAGTATTTACTGCTAACGAAACCGAAATTACAGAAGCCTATATAGAAACTGTACACGCCACCGCATCGGCATCGGTAAAAGAAATTACGGAAGCTATTATAAAAGTATATCCGCTATTGGGTATGAAGGCTTGTAGTGAAACCCATGTACTAAATAGAATTTTTAGAGATTATTTTACGGCTACGCAGCATCATAATTTTACTAGAAAGTAAGGAACTTCTAGTGCTTAACTCTATAATTGAACTTGTTTTTTAGCTCAGTTCTTTGTTGTAAAACGTTTTTTATACTCCAATCCATAGCATCTTAAAGTAATATACAATAAGGGTCAATATTCCAGTTGCTATAATAGAAATATTTGATTTTAATATTTTAGAAATTATCATGAGAAAAAGACCAATAGTTAATATAATTCCTCCATGAATAAATGGGGCGTTTATATCAACAATTATTCGCTTAAACTCATCAAACAATTCAGCGTTTTTTGAATACTTATTCATTATCGTAAATATTATAAAAGTCATGAACGTAATCCAAAGCAATAGTCCGTTTGCAATATATACCATCCATTTATTTTTATTTAATTTACTTAAATTCATATTTTAAATAATCTCAAACAGAGTTTTAATTTTTGCTTAAATGTTGTAAAATGTTTTTTTTTATTCATTATTCAAATCAGTCCATAAAGAATAGGCTCCAAGAAAAAGTCCGATAGCAATACAAATTCCAAAAAGTCCAATATATTCTTTTTCTGAAATAGCGGTTGAAATGAAAATGTAAATTATTGTGAAAGAGCATGCTATTCCAAATATTGAGAAAAGTTTTAGCATTCCAGTTCCAACAATTTTATTGAAATTATTATTCATTCGAGATGAATCCTTTGATAGGCTTGAAAAAAACAAATAGAGCATATGATATCCGACATTAATTGCTATTAGAGCAAAAATCCGTTCTTTTAGGTCTATATCAGTCAAAAAAATCACAAGAAGAATACTGAAAATCAGATTTACATATCCAAAAATTTTATAGTATTTTTTTATGTCAGATTGATTGATTATTTCCATTCAGGTTGCGTTTCGTAAATGTTTTACAACAATTGAATATAAACAATTATCCATATCCAATTTATGTATTCACAAACATAATAAATATTCACTTACAAAAAACTCCTATTTTATTTAACTAAAAAATAGACAGATAGCTTCGTGATTTGACATAACATTATAAACAAACAGTGTACTTTGGTGATGGTGCGTTAGGGGTTGCAGTGAAAAGCCCACAGCGAGGTACGTTAAGATTTTAAGAAGTAAGCAAGGACTAGCAATTGCTTAAAGCCCAATTTAGCCATTGGCTTTATTTAATAATCTTGAACTAAAACTTCGGTTGGAATATTTAGATTGGTGTTAAGTTTTCTAATCATATCCAAAGTAAGTTTTCTTTTTTTATTTAGTATCTCACTTACTCTACTTTTAAAGCCAATAACTTCTGCCAAATCTTTTTGATTCATTCCCATTTGTTCCATTCGGAACTTAATTGCTTCGATTGGGTTGGGCATTCCGATTGGGAAATTCTCATTTTCGTATCGGTCAATTAAGATTGAAAGGATTTCCAATTCGTCTCCTGCTTCCGTTCCTTTTTTTGCATCAAAAATATCCTCAAGTCTTTCGAGCGCTTTTTTATAGTCTTTTTCGTTTCTAATCGGTAATATTTTCATAATCAGATGTTATTTGCGTCAATTTTGTCATATTCTGCGTGAGTCCCCATAAACCTTATCCAGCATATTCCGTATTCAAAGTTGAATTTTACAATCAAGCGATAGTTATTGCCTTTGATGTTGTAAACTATTCGATTGTCTTTTAAAATACTCGCACTTGGATATTCATTTTTTAAATCGTTAATGTTTTTCCATTCGGATTTTTCGGTTTCTCTATACCACGATTTTAATTGTTCTTCACAATCAGCGTGTTTTTCCCAAAAATCCCGTAAAGTTCGTTTTGCTATTACCCGCACATTATAGTTGTTTGTCGCAAATATAACAAAAAAGTTACCAATATGGTAATTATTTGGTTTTCTTACTAAATTATGTACAGATGACATAATGTCTCGCCATGATGTTTTAAACAAACACTGTACTTTGGTGCTGGTGCGTTGGGGGTTGCAGTGAAAAGCCCACAGCGAGGTACGAGCGAGGACTTGCATGTAAAACCCGACCCTTGTGGTAACGCCCAAAAAACTATTCGAAACGGATGGCTTTTACTGGCGATATTTTGGTGATGATGTACGAAGGTACTAGCAGCATGAGTAAACACAGTAGTAAGGTGCCAATGTTTAAGGATATTATATAGCTAAAACTAATGTAAACGGGTGCTTCGGTCACGTAATACACGCCAGGATCTAACGGGAATAGTTTGAGGTATTTTTGTGCAAATAGCAAGCTTAAACCAATAAGGTTTCCCCAGAAAAGACCTAATATAATTAGGTAACTGGCGTTGTATAAAAATAGCTTGCGGATGCTCCAATTGTTGCTGCCTAAGGCTTTTAAAACACCTATCATTTGGGTGCGTTCTAGTATTAAAACCAGCAGTGCGGTTATCATGTTTATGCCCGCTACCAAAATCATGATGCCAATAATGCCATAAATATTTTTATCAAAAATACTTATCCACTCAAAAACGGAAGCGTATTTATCGGTTATGGTTTGGGTGTTTAGTGTGGATGGGGTGGCTCTATAAATTTCGATGCCTTTTCTTGGAAGCTGGTCGTAATCGTCAATAAACACTTCAAAATTGCCAATTTGATCTGCATCCCACTTACTGATGCGTTGTATGTGGCGAATATCGCCTAAAAGATATTGCGCATCCAACTCTTGAAACCCTGAATTGTAAATCCCCACAATTTTATAGGTAATAATATTTGGCAGTTTCTCAGCATCGTCTTTAGGGAACACCATTTGAAAGGTATCGTTTGTTTTAAACCCCAACCTATTGGCTAAATATTGCGAAATTAAAACATCTTCGTTTCTGTCTTTGGTGTAATCTGGTAGTTTGCCTTCAATTAAAAACTCTTTAAAGTAGTCCCAATCATAATCGGCTCCCACCCCTTTAAGGTAGGCTGCTTCAAAATCGGTTTCGGTTCTAATAACGCCAAACCTGGAAGCTACTGCTTGAATATGTTTTACGCCTTCAACCTCCTTAAACTTGGGGTAAAAATCTTGTTTTTTAGATATAGGAACCAAACTTTCCTGCGAATTGTTGCTATCGTAATTTGTAATAGTAACATGCCCATTAAATGCCACCACTTTATCACGAATTTTTTGCTGAAGCCCTATGCCTGTTGCAATGGCTACCATCATAACCACAATACCAATAGCAATTGCTGCAATACCAATTTTTATTATTGGTGCCGAAACACTACTTTTATACGCTTTACTACCAATAATGCGTTTAGCTAAAAAAAACTCGTAATTCAAAATATACTATGCGGTTTAATGTTGCCAAAAATACAGTTTTATTATTTGTTTTAGGAATGATTTCTTGCGGAAACTTTTCGAAAAAGAATGTCGATCCATTGGTAACAGAAGACGGAAGACCAATGACCGAAGAACAAACACCAAAAAACCAAACCCCCGAAATAATAGTTGGTGCCAACCAAACCGATGTTTATTTACCATTGTTGAAAGGAAAACGTGTTGGTGTTGTGGCGAACCAAACTTCTGTAATATTTAAAAAGATGATAGACGGTAGACAGAAGACGGTAGACCCAAACTACACCCACCTTGTAGATTCACTTATTGCTTTAAACATTGATATAAAAACAGTATTTGCACCCGAACATGGATTTAGAGGTACTGCCGATGCAGGCGAACATATTAAAGATGGTATTGACACAAAAACGGGCATCCCTATTGTATCACTTTATGGGGACAATAAAAAACCAAAATCCGAACAGCTTAAAAATATGGATATCATCATTTTTGATATTCAAGATGTTGGAGCGCGTTTTTACACGTATATTTCGTCGTTACATTATGTGATGGAAGCTTGTGCTGAAGCTAATATTCCTGTATTAATTTTAGACCGCCCCAACCCTAACGGACATTATATTGATGGCCCGATTTTAGATATGGAACACAAAAGTTTTGTGGGCATGCACCCTATTCCCGTGGTTCATGGCATGACTATTGGTGAATATGCTAACATGATAAACGGTGAAAAATGGTTAAAAAACGGTATTCAATGTGAATTGAAAGTGATTCCTAATAAAAATTATACACACCAAACAACTTATAGTTTGCCCATAAAACCGAGTCCTAATTTACCAAATGACACTTCCATAAACCTTTACCCAAGTTTATGTTTTTTTGAAGGTACGAATGTGAGTGTGGGGCGTGGAACAGATAAACAGTTTCAAGTGATTGGAATTCCTTTTTTTTACCTAAAAAGACATAATTTTGACTTCACCCCTAAACCAAATGAGGGTGCGAAACAACCTTTATATCAAGGCAAAGTTTGTCATGGTTATGATTTATCTAATAATGAGCCATTAAATAGTTTAAACTTAAATTGGTTAATTGAATTTTATAAATCAAATCAACAATACGCCCCAAAAGAAATATTTTTCAATGCCTTTTTTACGAAATTAGCAGGGACTAAAAAATTACAACAACAAATTGAAGCAGGTTTAACAGAAACCGAAATAAAAGCCACATGGCAAGAAGGATTAAACACCTTTAAAAAAACAAGAAACAAACACTTAATTTATAAGTAACTTTAACAGTAATGAAAAGAATTATTGCTTCTATAATGCTTCTTTTAAGCGCTATAGGATTTACCCAAACTACTGAAAGCCCAACAGAAGTTAAAACAAGAACAGCCAATAAACTTGCTAAAAAATTTCTGCGAAAACATGGCATTACGGGCATGTCCATATCGGTATCTCAACATGGCGAACTCCTTTGGTCTAAAGGATTTGGGTTTTCAAACAGAAAACCAAGAACACGCGTAAAACCAGACAGTACCATTTTTAGAATTGCCAGTATTTCAAAATCTATTACTGCACTTGCTTTAGCTAAATTAATTGATGATAAATTGATTGATTTAGATTCTAGTATCTATAATTTTATACCCGATTACCCAAAGCAAACGTATGATATAACCGTAAGGCATCTTGGTGGTAACTTAGCAGGAATTCGTCACTACAAAGACAACTCGGAATATGCTTTAAACAAAAAAATGAGCATTACTGAAGGGTTGGATTTATTTAAAAACGATCCGCTTTTATTTGAACCAGGAACTCAATTTAATTACAGTTCTTTTGGATATGTTTTATTAAGTGAAGTGATGCAAAAAGTAACCCACATTCCTTTTGATACTTTTGTAACCGACACCATTTTCAAGCCTTTAAACATGACACATTCTATGATGGATGCATCAGACGTTATAGTTCCTAATTGTACCCATTTTTACAAAAATTCATTATTAAAAAAACATATCCCCGCTAGTCCTGTTTGTAATGAATTTAAGATTGCTGGAGGCGGTTTTTTATCTACATCTGAAGACTTGATTAAATTTGGAAACGAACTCATTTCACCAAAAATAGTATCTAAAGAAACTCTTTCTCAAATTACGACATCTCAACATTTAAAAACTGGAGAAAGAACAGGCTATGGTATTGGCTTTTCGGTTGAAACTTCAAAAAATAGCACACCAAAATATTATCATACGGGAGGTGGCGTAGGCGCTTCAACTATTTTAATGGTATACCCTAAAGAAGAACTTGTTATTACCGTTTTAGCTAATACCACAGGTATTTCAATGCCAGATTTTGGCAAAGAACTTGAAGCTGTTTTTATTGATTAAGATTTGAAACTGGAAAGATTTTTTTCTAATCGCTATAGCTAAAGCCTAGCCCTTAATCCGTTTTTTCATTTCTTCAACAATGTTGAATGCTGCCGGACAAATAGCCACATTCTTTAAAGTTAAGTTGGAAATTTGCTGGAACTTTTTCCTATCAGTATGCGGAAACTCACGACACGCTTTTGGGCGCACTTCATAAATTGAGCAATAATTATCGGTATCTAAAAAAGTACAGGGTACACTTTGCAACACGTAATCGTTATCTTCATCAATCTGCAAATACTGATTGATAAACTGTTGTGTTTTCATTTTAAAATGTTTTGCAATACGCTCAATATCCTTGTCTGTAAACAATGGCCCGGTGGTTTTACAGCAATTGGCGCAGTCCAAACAATCCGTTTTTTTAAACTCGGCATCATGTAAATCTTGCATCACATAATCCAAATTTTTGGGCGGTTTACTTTTTAGCTTCGCGAAGAATTTTTTAGTCTCGTTATGCCTATCTTTGGCGAGCTTTGGAAGGTTTTTTAGAAATTGTTCCAAGTTGTTTGTTTCAAGTTTACACATCAAAAATATAACTTTTAAACCTGAAACTTTTTAAACTTTAAACTTTTTATTTTGAAAGATTTATTTGGAAAAGCCTTATTAGATTACCAAAACGGACGTTATACCGAAAATATTATCACCTCTACCAATATTTCAGAGGAAGACGATTTGCCACTACCCTATTTATTTCGTTCGTTTAAAGAAATGCCCAAACTGGAGCAAAAAGCATTGAAATTAGCCAAAGGAAGTATTTTGGATGTTGGTTGTGGTGCAGGAAGCCATAGTTTATATTTACAAGAAAAAGGGTTTAAAGTAAAAGCCATCGATATATCAAAAGGGGCTATTGAAGTGGCCAAACAACGAGGTATTTTACATGCTGAAGTAAAACACATTTTAAACGAAACTGAAAACTTTGATACCATTTTATTGCTGATGAATGGTACGGGCATTTTTCAGGAATTGGTTCAAGTCTCAAAATACTTATCGCATTTAAAAAGTCTGTTGAATTCAAACGGACAAATTTTCATTGATTCATCGGACATTCAGTATATGTATGAAGATGAAGACGGTGGCGTTTGGATGGATATGAATGCTGCTTACCATGGCGAACTCGACTACTTTTTAAGCTATAAAGGCGACGAAGAAGACCCTATGAAATGGTTGTATTTAGATTTTGAAAAATTACAATTGGCCTGTGAAACCGTTGGACTGAAATGTGAATTAGTTGCTGAAGGAGAGCATTTTGATTATTTGGCACAATTATCATTGTAATAATTCACCAAATCTTCTAAATCTTTACGTTTATACTTTTCATCCTCAATTTTTGAAACTAAACTAGAGCAATCGCTAAAATACTCTGATGCCCGTTTTTTAAATGACTTTAATTCTGCATAATTAAAAACAATGGCTTCACTATTATCTCTCACCAACAATGATTCTTTATAAATACGCAATCTATTATCAGAAGAGTTAGAAACAGATCTTTGAACTAATTTAACGGTTCCATCTATAATAAGTTCTGCAAAACCAAGTTTACTTTTCTTTTCATTCTTAATTACAGGAATATATGCTGTTTGTTTTTTTACTCTTCTACCATTTACTTTTAAATCCAAATCGAAAAAAACTTTTTCGACTTCTTCAGGACTAAATTTTGTTCCTTTTCTTTGTTTAATTTCAGTGTTAAAATAAATTAAGTATTCTTTTGAATCTGAAGACAAAGGAAACCCTCCTTTAGCTTCAATCATCGTCAATCTAGCTTTACCTTTTAAGATTTCTCCACTTTTTAAATAAATTTCTGCATCTGTCAAATCTTTATATTGTGCATTTATAAAAAAAGTAACAAAGAACAAAAAAAATGTAATTGAGCTTTTTAACATCATTAAAGTGAATTTTTATTAAACAACGCTTTTTATGCACTAAAAATCAAATTTATAAGTAGCCCCTGCTAAAAACTGTGCACTTTGTACCGGGAAGTTTTGCCATTTGTGATACCCTTCATTTGCAATATTATTCGCTTTTGCAAATATGGAAAGTTGGCTATTTACATGGTAGCCCACATGTGCATTAGCATCAAAATAACTATCTAAATTTACGGTAAAAGGCGTTGTAGCCGTCATGCCATCATTTAAAAAGAATTGGTCTTTACGTTCGCCTACATAAAACAAGTTAGCACCAGCAAACCACTTTTCGTTTATTTGATAATCTAAAAACAAAGAGCCTTTAAAATCTGGTAAATTCCACGCTTCGGCTTCATCATCAGTTTTATAAGTAAATGTTTCTGCTTTTAATCCTAATTTGAAATTTCGGTTTACATCTACATTTATTTCGCCCGAAACACCCCAGGTTTTTACATTATCGTACACAATTCCAAAGGAGTTACCATACGAATAATCTTGAGTAGTTAATGTAATTTCATTATTTCTAAACAAGGCTTTACTTCTATCGGCTAAATAACGTCCGCTAATGTTATAACTCACGTTGCTGGTTACTTTTCCTTTTAAACCCACATAAGCATTATACAATTGATCTGTAGGTGTAATTTCCAAAGTTGGCGATACAAACGGGTTTTCATTAGCAAAACCATAATACGAATTCTGAATTAAATCTCCTTGTATGCCTCCATAAGCAATCAATACATCGTTTACCAATCTATAGGTTGCGGTTACATTTGGGTATAAATATATTTTGCTGTCATCTGCTTCATTATCTCTCATGTAAAATAATGACACGCCTAAATTTAAGGTTAAATCGTCTTGTTTAAGCTCATACGTTGGAGAAATACCTACTTGAATGTTTCCGTAGTTTAACTCATTTACCGTGTTGTAACCCCTATCAAAACCTCCGCTTAAATAATCAATAACCACATCGGTAGCAATTTCGTAATCATTAATCGGCACATCTACCTTTCCTTTAAATCTAAATCTATTTTCTGCTGAACCTTGATTATCTCCAAAACGTCTGAACAAGAAACTAGCTGAATTAATATAGGTATCTTCAAAAGAAATATCGCCACCTAAATGCGCATTAAAAAAAGAATGATCTACTTGAATGTTATTGGATTGTGATGCGGCTAGTTGCGACTGGGGAACACCATACCAATTATACCTTTGGTAACCAACACCACCTTCTACATTCCACGCCAAATCTCGTAAGCGTGATGAATAATTTACATTTGCTTTTGAATTAAGAAAATCGTCATCATAAGATAAGCCTTCAATACCGCCTCCAGATGAATGATGGCTTACATAACCACCTACACTTTCGGTTCGACTAATAGCATGATTTAAATACACTTCACCTAAAATAGTGGTGTAGGTACCAACTCCTAAAGTCGCATAATTATCATATAGTTTTATAGGCTTTGCTTTATCTACAACTGCCGCTTTTCCTTTTGCAGGTGTGAACGTTGAAGCCACTGGAAACGAAAATATGTTGTACTTGATTTCCTTTTTAGCTTGTGTCGTTTCATCATCGGTAGATGGTACTTCCTTTACCTTAAAAGCATCCGATATGGTTGGCGTATACGGTTTTACAACGTCTATAACCCCTGTATTGATGGTGTCGTTTGATTTCACTTGAGAGAAAGCAAAAGTTACACTTAGTACAAAAACTGCTGATAATATATTTTTTATTTGCTTACGCATATTTTATATTTTTGATTTACGATTGACGAATTACGATTTTTGATTTTGAGGTTTCGACTGCGCTCAACCAGACACTTTTAACTTTTAACTTTTAACTTTTAAAAAACTAATTTTGTCCTGCTTGAATAGACGAATTGGTTTTTGCTTCTTGTGCTTTTATTTTGCTTAATTCCGCTTTTGCTTCGGTAACCACATCATTAAATTCTGTGAAATTTTGAATCACGCTTTCTAAAATATAAGTGGCTTGAAATGCATCTTTTAAAGCGTAAAAATTCTTAGCCATAAGCACTAATCCTTTGGCACTGTAATATTTATAACCTGAAAAATCTTTTGCCAGTTTTTGTACCGTTGTATTTGAGGCTTCATACTTCGCTTCTTTATTTTTAAAATAGGCATTGTAATACAAAGCTTCGGCAGCTGTTTCACCTGTGGCAACGGTTTCTACTTTTGCATAGGCTTCTTTTGCTTTGGTTTCATTGTTAGTTTTTATAGCTGAACGTGCAATAATAACATTCGCATCGGCTTTAATTTTATTATCAATAGTTGAATTCGCTAATACTTTTTCTGCATAAGCTACCGCCTTGTTATAGCTTTCCAATTGGTAATTAGCTTTCATTAAATTCGATTGTGCAAATACTACGTTTTGCGGAAAGTTAGCTTCATCTTCCAAACGTTCCAACAACGGAATGGCTTTGTTCCAATCTTTACTTTCTAAATAAAATTGCGATAAACGCGATAAGGCTTCTTCAGAAAACTCACTTCTTGAAGTTTCCACAACATATTTGTAATGTGGTGCCGCATTACTTACCAATCCTTTTTTATAGTACAATTGCGCAATATAAAAGTGCGATTGTAAGGTATGCAACCCGTTTGAAAACTGGTTTAAATAACCATTAAATTGCATGATGGCTTTATCGGTATTATTGTCTAAATACTGTTTTTCGGCAGCTTCATAAGTAGCATTGTCTAAATCGGCATCAGTTACCTCTACATATTTTAGGGTTTTCACCCAACTAGCATATTCGTTAACGCGCCCTAAATCAATATAAATCAAACGAGCTGTTGATACGGCTTGAACAGCTTCCGGTGTATCTGGATATTCGCCTGCTACTTGTTTAAATTTGCTTAATGCCTGTTCATTTTTACTGCCATTATAATACACCAATCCTTGACGCAATAATGCTTTTGGCACAAACGAACTCATTTTGTATTCTGAACTTAAACGATTATAGATTTGCATCGCTTTGTCGGTATCACCCGCTTTTACGTAGGTATTCCCCAATTCGTACATAGCATCATCACGAAGTTTCGATTTTGGATATTCTACAATAAACTGTTCTAATTCTTTTATCTTTTTTGAATCTTGCCCAACATAACCAGAACTAATGGCTTTTTGGAAAAAGGCATAATCGGAATCTGCCGTATTCAACTTTATGGCACTTTCATAAGCGTTTATGGCATTTTTATAGTCGCTCGACACAAAATAGGCATCACCCAAACGTAAATAGGCATCATTCAAACGCACATTATCCGTTTTTTTATTTGATGCAATAAATTGACCGAAATACTGTGCTGTTTGTGAATAGTTTTTCAACTTAAAATACGTGTAAGCTAAGTTATAATCTATGTTTTTATACTCAGGTGTAGATGCCGCTGCTGTTTGCTGTTGAAACTGTTTAAAACTGATTAAAGCATCGTTGTAATTGGTTAAATTATAATCGGTTTCAGCTTTCCAAAAAGTGGCTCTTGCTGTAAAATTAGCATCTCGTGGTTCTTTTAAAGAGGCTTCAAAAAGATTTTTTGCTTCTATATAACTATTTTCATTATATAATTCCAATCCTCTATAAAATGCTACTTTTTGATAAGCTGCTTTATTTTCAAAACTCTTTTTACCTTCTAATAATTTAAGCGCTTCTTTATAGTTTTTTGAAGTGATGTACGAATCAATCAACAACGTTTCAATTTCTTCCTTATAAGTAGTTTTTGGATATTTATCTAAATAAGCTGCTAAAACTTGTGGTGCCGATTGGTATGGATTCCCAATGTCGTAACTGATTTTAGCATAATTTAACCAAGCATCTTCTTGAATTTTTAAATCGAAATCCATTTCAGAAGCATTTTTAAAAGCATTTAACGCTTCCTGTTTTTTGTTCAATTTAATATAACTTTCACCTAAATGATAATAGGCATTTTGTGCAATGGAGTTAGTACCTCCTATAATTTTATTAAATTCTGAAATGGCTTTTTCATAATCTCCTTGTTTGTAATACGCGTACCCTAATTGATAGAAATCGGTATTGCTCCACTTTCCGTTTTTGCCTTTGTAAGCTTGCAAATACGGAATGGCTTCGGCATATTTTTTTAAGTTGAAATAGCTTTCTCCTATAATTTTTGAAAGTTCGGACACTTCATTTTTATCACTGCTCTTTAATTTCGCTTTAGCAAGTTCAATAGCTTTTTCAAAATTACCTAGTTTAAAATTTAAATCGGCTTGATAGTAGGACAGCTTTTCTTTGTATTGTTCTTGGTTGCTAACTTGGTCAAAATACTTATTGGCATTTTCGTAATCATCGCCTTCATAAGCCATAAAACCAATATAATATTTAGCTTGCGAACCATATTGCTTTGAGTTTTCTACACGAGTTAAATACTGTTTGGCTTCTTTATATTGTTTACTTGAAAATGCCGAATAGCCGTTGTTGAAATAAAATTTTTCTTTTTCGTTTCTTCCTAATCCGCTTTCATCTACTTTATCGTACCATTTTCTGGCATAAGCATATTTTCCGTTTTCAAAATAATAATCGGCAACATCCACATAAGCAGTGTTACGTTTGGTACTTGTAGGGTAGTCTTCAACAAAATCCTCAACCAACTTATCTGCATTTTGCTGATTTAATCGCACGGCGCAATTGGCAATATAATAAGCACAATCGGACAACAATACCGTTTCTTTCGTGCTTTTTTTAACACTTCCAAATAAAGATTGTGCTGCAAGATATTGTTGATTATTATAAAGGGATAGAGCTTTTTGGTACTCTGTTAAATTGCTGGTGTAAGTGGCAGATTGTTGCGCCCATATTTGAAAACTAAAACTTATGGCAACCAGAAGGGAAACACTGTTTTTTATAGTCATTAACGATTCGTTTTTAATTTAAAATCAAAGATAATTCAATATAAATCTTATAACGCAACAATCGTGCTATAATTATAAACCGACTTATTAAAAGTTTAAAAAAAGGAAAAAGTCGCAGTCGCAGTTGCAGTTTTCAGTCTCACCCACCCGAAAAAAACTCTTAGTAACTTCGAATCTTTGATTCTTTGAATCTTTGATTCTTTGAAACTTTTTACTTTTAACTTTCAACTTTCAACTTTTAAATAATACATTTACAACGTTTAAAAAAGTCGAAAACAATTATGCCTACTCCTATTTTAGAATTAAAAAACGTATCTATTTATCAAGGTGATAGCTTGGTGCTTTCTAATGTAAATGTTGAAATAAACAAAGGTGACTTTGTTTATTTAATTGGAAAAACGGGTACCGGAAAAAGTAGTTTTATGAAAACACTTTACGGCGATTTACCTTTAACCGAAGGTGAAGGCCATATTGTAGATTTCGATTTAAAAACCTTAAAAGAAAAGGACATCCCTTATTTAAGACGCAAATTGGGCGTGGTTTTTCAAGATTTTAAATTACTATCAGACAGCACAATAAACGAAAATTTACTCTTTGTTTTAAGAGCTACAGGATGGAAAGATAAAAACGAAATGGACAAACGCGTTGATGAGGTTTTAAGTAAAGTAGATATGAAAACAAAAGGTTTTAAATATCCACATGCACTTTCTGGTGGTGAGCAACAACGTGTGGCTATTGCCAGAGCGTTGCTTAACAACCCCGAGCTTATTCTTGCCGATGAACCAACTGGAAATCTTGACCCACAAACCAGCATTGAAGTTATGGAGGTTTTACAAGAAATAAACAAGAATGGCAATACCATATTAATGGCTACCCACGATTATGCCTTGCTATTAAAATACCCTAGTAAAACGCTGAAGTGTGAAGATAGTCAGGTTTTTGAGGTGGTGCAGAGGAAAGCATAAATATGTATCAATTTCTTAAAAAAAATATCAAATCACTTGTACCAAAGGAATATTTATTTAAAAATGAATTGCTGTTTCGCAAATTTTATGGTGTTTTTTATTCAGGAAACAAACATGAATGTAATGTATGCAGCAACAAGCTCAGAACATTTATACAACTAGAGAGCCACGAATTACTTTGTCCGTTTTGCGGAAGTTTATCGCGAAACAGAAGACTATGGGAATTACTAAAGAAAGATAAACACCTAAATGGTAATCTACTTCACTTTTCACCTTCAAGAAGCCTTTACAGAAGCTTGAAAAAGATAGAATCTATCGATTATTATAGTAGTGATTTTGAAAACGAATTTTTAGCTGATTATAAATTTGATATCACAAGTATCGATCAAGAAGACAACAAATTTAATACTATTATCTGTTATCATATACTAGAACATATTGTTGATGACAAAAAAGCTTTAAACGAACTATATAGGGTTTTAAAGCCTGGAGGCACTATTTTTATACAAACACCATTTAAAGAAGGAAGCATCTATGAAAATTTTTCAATTGTTTTGCCAAAAGACAGATTAAAACATTTTGGACAAGACGATCATGTTCGAATATATTCTGTTAATGGATTAAAAGAAAGATTAAAAACCGCTGGCTTTAAAACTGAGGAAAAAACATTCAATAATCAGGGTAATGGTTTCTATTTTGGTTTTAATTCGCAAGAAACTGTTTTAATAGCAACAAAATAATGAGGTTTTTACTTTTTTTTATAAATATGTGGATTTTTACGAATGCCTTTTTTAAAAATTTTTCGTATCATCATTCTTAAATTAGCATCTAAATCTAAGATTATATTTTTAAAAGTATCTTCAGGACGTCCTCTAAATTTAGTAATATGAAATTTATCGGTTTCCTTTAAAGCTTCATCACTAAAATAATAATTCGAAATACAACATCTACTTCTATCTACAGTTACTTTATTTACCGAATGCCATGAAGTATCATGAGTTGCCATTACAACTAATCGGTTAAACTTGCTCTCTACTAAAACAGGCTTCTTTTTAGGGCCATTTGGCCACAATTCAAGATGCCCTCCGTTTTCTATTTCCCAATTGGGTGTGACATAATATAACAAGTTAAGCACACGCCAACGCTCGCGTTCAGCATCATGGGAATTATCTAAATGTGGATTTAAAAAATTATGCTGAGCCATAAGTGACAAACCCCCAGCATACAACGATTCATCTGCATAAAGGGACTTTATTCCACATATATCGCCTATTAAATTTACCACTTTTTCATCTTGAAATGCATAAATAACCTCCTCTAAAAGTTTATTATGTTTATCCATTTGAGCAGAAACACATTTATATTCGCGAATGCTTTTTAAAATCCGCATTTCAGTTTTATCAGGAAATGCATCAAAACAGGCTTGAGCTAAATCTTCAGGCAATAAATCATCAATGTAAAAGCACCCAATTTGATTTTTTGATGCTGAATAAGCCACCTTAAGGGCTTCTTTTACACTATCAATTTTATCAACTATTAAATTTGAAATCTCTTTGGAAGTTAAACCAGTCATAAGCCTATTATTATACATTGCAATTTATAACCTTTTAAGCTAAAAGTTAAATTAAACATTTTAAAAATGTATTTTTATACTTTATTATAACCATCGATGCTTTCTATTTTAATTCCAACTTTCAACTACAACATTGTTCCTTTGGTTGAAGAAATTTTTGAACAGGTTTCAAAATGCGATATTGTGTTTGAAATTTTAGTTTACGACGATGGTTCTAATTCTCCACTAAACACTAAAAACAAAACTATTAACTTGATTGAAAATTGCTGTTTTAAGGAATTACCCAATAATATAGGCCGAAGCGCCATTAGAAACCTTCTTGGTACCAATGCAAAATATGAAACTTTATTATTTATTGATGCTGGAACATTTCCAAAAGAAAAAGATTTTATAGAAAATTATATTTCTATTAACAACAAGGAACTAATTATAGGCGGTATGACCTTTGGTGAAGAACCAGTTAAAAAACCTTATAAATTACGATGGCTCTACACAAAAAAAAGAGAAACAAATAAAGGATTGCATTCATCAAATTTTTTAATTAAAAAAAGCATATTTCAATTAAATTTATTTAACGAATCATTAAAAAAATATGGCTGTGAAGATGTACTATTTTTCGATAATCTCGCAAAAAGCAATGTCAAAATTCTTAAAATAAACAACCCGGTAATTCATGAAGCAGATGATGATGCTAACACTTTTGTAAAAAAAACAGAGTTTGCCATTGAAAATTTAATACAATTAATTGATGAAGGCAAACTAAGCATTTCACATTATAAAATATCCAAACTTTACATGCAACTTAGCCCGTTAGGTTTGGATAAATTTATTTATTTACTTTTCAAATGGCTTAAACCTTTGTTACTAAAAAATTTTAATTCCAATTATCCTTCCATATTATTGTTTGATTTTTATAGATTAGGCTATTATTGTTTTCTAAAAAATAAGAAATGACTCCTTTTTTCTCGATAGTAACACCATTATACAATAAAGAAAAATACGTGCAGGAAACTTTAAAAAGTGTTCTAAACCAAACATTCTCAAACTTTGAAATTATCATTATTAATGACGGAAGCACCGATAATAGTGTAGAAGAAGTAAAAAAATTTAACGACCCAAGAATTAAACTTTATACCCAAACAAACCAAGGATTATCTGGTGCTAGAAATTCTGGAATAAAAAAGGCAACAGCAAATTACATTGCGCTTATTGATGCTGACGATTTTTGGTTGCCCCACCATTTGGAACAACTATACAATCTAATAAACACGTACCCAAGTAAAGGGTTGTATTGCACAGGTTACACATTACAAAAATCTGCTACTATTTTTCATAGAGCGCAATTTAATGGCTTACCAGAAAACTTTAAAGGAATTGTTCCTGATTTTTTTAAACACTCTTTGCAGAATTGTGTAGCATGGGTTTCTGCAATTTGTATCCCAAAAGATGTTTTTAATGATGTGGGAGACTTTGATCCGGAAATTTTCTCTGAACAAGACACTGATTTATATATTAGAATAGCCACCAAATATGAAGTAGCTTTAGATAATACGTCCGTTAGTGCCATTTATAACCGAACTATGGAAGATGGCATTTCAAACGCTTTATTCAAAAAAAACATTCCGAAATTTGTTTTTACTTATAAAAACATTGAAAAGAACAACCAAGATTTAAAAAAGTACATTGATTATAACAGGTTTTCATTAGTTATAAATTTTAAACTTGCTTCAAACAATAAATTAAGCAAAATTTTAATTGAAGATATTAATTTGAATAATTTGAATTTAATCCAAAAAACCTTGCTTTACCTACCCAACCCTGTTATTAAATGGTTGTTTTATATTAAAAACAAATTTAAACTTAATGCCCTGTTTATTTTTAAGCCAAAAGAAGGGTAGATGTTAAATTATTTGAATTTTCTCAATAAATCAATCCATTTTTGAATGTTATTTTCTTCTGAAAACGGGTTGGAACTTTGGTTTAAATTACCTTTAATTTTTTTGTAAAAAGCATCGTTTAACAGCAATTTGTTTAAAGATTCTGTTAACATATCTGCGTTTTGGTTATCTACCAACAAACCATTTTCTTCATGTTTTATTATTTCAGCAGGTCCGCTTTTACAATCAAATGAAATAACAGGAGTTTTTAGAGATAATGCCTCAATAAGCACCATAGGAAACCCCTCCGATTTACTGGTTAAAACCAAAGCCTTCGCTTTTTGTATATACGCTAATGCATTGCTTTTAAATCCCATTAACTTAACAAAAGCATTTAAGTGTAAATCGTTAATAAGCTTATTTAAATTCCTCTTTTCAACCCCTTCGCCTAAAATTAACAGCTTAATACCATGCCCAATTAATTTTGAGTCTTTATAGCTTTTTATTAAAACATTAAATTGTTTTATATCTGTTAACCTTCCTACACCAATAATATAATTAGAGTTGCTTAATATATCTAAATCACTGTGGACACCTATGCTATTTAATATCGCATAGTTATAAATTACATGACTTTCTAAACCTAATCGTTGGCTAATCTTCTTTTGAATTTCTTTACTTACCGCAACAATTCCCCTATTTTTTACAAAAGTGCTTCTTGAAAGCCAAGGCACATTTACTAAAGGAAAATAAAGTTCTAAATTGAAATGGTGAACGCAATAAATAACCTTCTCATTTTTAAAGATTATTTTAGAAAAAATGAACTCTTTAATAAAATTTGACCTTACTCTATGGTCTAAAATAACATCAAATTGTTGTGTTTTAAAAAAAGATTTAAACTTAAAAAAAGATCTTAGCTTATTGCTGTTTTTTATTTTTCCGAAATTATAAAGCGATCCTTTATATGGATAAACAACGACATCAATCATGGTTACTACGGTTACAGTATATCCTTTTTCAGATAAAGAAATAGCCAAATTAGATACCATTTTTTCTGCACCACCAGAACCAAGACTATCTGTAAGTAAACATATTTTTTTAATCATGTTTTTCTAAAAAATAGGTATCGAAGTCTATATTGTCCATTACTTTTCTTTTTCGCTCTTTAAATGTATTGCTAAAAATACTTTTACGGGCATCCATATCTTTATACATCACCCCAAAAAGATGCCCAATACTTTCATAAGTATGGTCTGCCATAAAAACCCTGTTGGGCTTATATTCAAAATCTTTAGGTAATTGAAAATCTTTGGAAACCCAAACAAAAAAAGGAATTTCAAACATACATTTCCTTAATATGGTTTCGGAACGACCAAAAAAATCGGTATTATCATACACATTTTCACCATGGTCTGATAAATATAAAAGTGCACTTTTTTCAGGGCGCTCTTGAAGTTCCTTAATAAGTGAATACACTATAAAATCGTTATACAAAACCGCATTATCATAATAATTTATAACGGTTTCCTTTTTAGTTGCATTTGCATCACTTACAAACTTATTATAAGTTTTTGGATAACGTTTGTTATAATCAAAATGAGTCCCTATTAGTCTAAGAAAAACAACTTTTTTACCGGATTGATTCAGTATATCTTTATAATCTGGAAAAATAATCTCATCTAAAATAGTCGTGTGTTTATCAATCTTATGATTGTAAAATTTAAATTGATAAGAAGCCGATGCAATTTTACTAATTGCATTGTCATGAAAGCTAATGGGTCTTTGATTTGAAAGCCAATAGGTTTTATAACCTGCTTTATTAAAAATTTCAATAAGGTTTGTAGTTGTATCTTCAGTACTGGTATTATCTAATGATGTTAATATTTTTGGAACTGCTTTAAGCGTAAAAACATCGGTAGAAATAACGTTATTATACACAAATAAACTGCTTTTAAATGCGCTTAAAAGAGGTGTAGTTTCTCTTTTATAGCCATAAAGTTGCATGTGCCCACTTGTTGTAGATTCTCCTAAAACCACCACTAAAACTTCATTATCGGCAGTAATTTGAATATCTTCTTTTGATATTTCTGTATTAAACTTAACACTCTTTTGCAATTCAAAATAGCCATAAGTACCTCTAACAATATTATGGTAGGCATTATTTTCTATTAACCCAGTTAATTTTAATGTGGCAATAATCCCTAAAAAAAACAAAGCCCCAAAAAGAACTTTTTTTGAGTTTTTAATTTCCAATTTCTTCTTTCTAATAACAAAAAAAGAAACAACCATTAAAGCTAGAAACAAGATTATTTTTGTGTTAATGTATGAAGCTGTAAACTCACTTAATTCCCGTTGGTTCGATTCTATTAAAAGGAACATGTAAGACGATGTGAAATTTGATGAAACCGCCATATAAGATGTAGTTTCTAATACAAAATACCCTACATAGAAAAAACATAAAACATCAATAAAAAACTGTTTTTTAAAAACATTGCTATATAGAATTGATATGATAGCAAAAAAGAAAAAAAGGTCTTCTAAAACGTCTCCTATCTCGATTAGATTTAAATCAATAAAAAAAACCAGAAAAAGATACTTAAATAGTAACGGCAGTATTAAAATTAAAAAAAACTTATACGGTTTGTGATTCACTTTTTAAATGCTTTGTACGGTTTAAAAATACGAAAAGACATACTGCAATTAAATACAATAATGTGCTTGCAATATAAGCATAAAATACACCTTGAAGATTATAATATTTAAGCCCATACATACTTAACAGATAAAAAGACACATACAATATGGCATCTGTTATAAAATAGGAAGCTACCATTTTTTTAGCATGAAATTGGTAGGCAAACGAAAAGGCGATAATTTTAATAAAATCTCCAAGCAGTTGAAGATAAAAAAATTGTTCTACAATTAAAAACTCGTTTGTTAAAAACAACTTTATAAGTAAAACCCTGAAAAACAGAATTCCTAAAAACAAAATAATTACAAAAGGAATTAAATACTTAAAGTACGTTCTCATTATCTCAACATAACCTTTAACCGTTTTATTTGATGCCAATAGCGGTAAAAGGTACAGCGTAAACAACGAAGAGAAAAATATCATATAAAAACCAGATAATTTATTCATGGCTTCCCATAATCCAGCTGTACTTGTATCAATATTAGAAATAATAGTGTTTCGAATAAATAAATAACTTAAACTCAACAATACTGTAGAGTAAATTGCCATAACAATATATGTGGAGATAGCTCTTAAAAAGTTTATGGATATTGTTTTTAAATTGGTAATAGCCTCTACAAAAAACAACCTAACATCTTTAATTAAAATACTTAAAACAAAACTTAAAACAGGAATTAATATGCTTGCCATTAACGCCCCATTTAAATTAAAAAAGTAAACAAGTAAAAATGTAACAACGGCGTTTAGCACATTTGATATACTAATTAGTAATGTGTACAGCCTGAATTTTTGCAATCCGTTCACAATATAAACTACTAAAAAATTTAATGAAATTAAAGGCAAAAAGATTGACAAATACTTAAAAACGTAAGCTAAAGAAGCATCTTTTAAAATAAAAACACTTAGCTGATTTGAGAATACAAATAAAAAAAATCCAACAACTAATGAAAGGCATACACTCAAAGCAAAAGCAGAAGAAACAACGCTATTAAATTGTTTTTTATCTTGTTTGTTTTCGGCAATATATTTAATTAAGCCACTTTCAAAACCATTAGCTGTTACCCCTAAAACACCTTGTAAAATGTTTTTTAAATTTCCAACAATAGCATAACCAGAAGGCCCTAAATATATGGCACTAACTTTAGAAACAATAAACGATGTTATTAGTTTTCCTAAAACTATAATGCCATTAAATGAAAAAACTTTAAAAAACTGATTATAAAATATCTTTTTAAAAAATTCTTTCAATTTTCTGCTATTTAATTTTCATTCTTCTCTGTATCAACCCCAAAAAGTGAGCTTCCAAATATGAGTAAAATAATACCATAATACATAATATAACTTACAAAATGTGCCATAACAGCACCTTGTACATTATCGTATAAATCTATAAAATAAATACTGGTTGTATATAAGATAATTACCAAAAAGGCTTCGGTTAAAATGTAATGCCAAAACATTTTTTTTGCTAAAAATTGGTAGGCTATTACCATAGATAACACTTTAATAAAATCGCCTAACAATTGCCATAAAAACAGGTCTTCAACAGGTTTAAAATCTTCTGAAAAAATAATGGTTACTATATATGGTTTTAAAAAATATATGGCCACTAGCCCTATAACCAAAACAGGCATAACTGTTTTATAAAAGCCGAACACTTCTTTTCTAAATTCTTTAATACCATCTATTTCAGAAAATCTAGGCAAAATATATAAAGCCATTAAGGAACTAACAAGCATTAAATAATATTTAGATATTCTGGTCATGGCCTCCCAAAAACCAGCGTCTTTATAACCAACATTTTCAATAATATAAGAACGGATAGCAATGGCAACAAGCGGCATTATAATAGCTGAAAAAAGTGCCATTAAAGAGTAGGTGCCCATCTTTTTCAAGAAACTAAAACTTATGCTGTTTACTTTAATTAAAGGTGCTAAAGAGCGTCTATTGGTAATACCTACCAAGGTTATTAAAAATATTAACGACTCTGCAATAACTACCGATATTAATGCACCATCAATTTTCTTTTGATAGATTAAAAGTAAGGCGATGGATACGCTTAATATTTGCCCAATAATATTAATTACAATAAGTATTTTATACTTTGAAAAACCATTCATTATGGAAAATGAAAACATATTTAAAGCGTAAAACGGCAATACTATTGCAAACACTTTAATTACAAACGAATAATTATTGTAATCTGGGAAAATAATGTCATTTATAAACTGGGCATTAAAATAGCAGAAAAATGACACTAAAATGGTAGACGTAAAACCAACGTAAAATATAGTAGAAATGGTTTTACTTAACTCTACAACATCCTCCTTAAAATCTGAAATATATTTTACTGCACCATTATAAAAACCAAGAATGGCAATGGTTTGAAAAGAACCTACAAAGTTACGCAGGTTTCCTATTAATGCTAATCCCGTAGGACCAATAAAAACTGCAATAGCCTTAGACGTTAATATACCGGCAATTATTCTGGTTAATACTGAAGCTGCTTGTAACGAGGTTACTTTAATTAAAACGTTTTTATTTATATAATCGATTAATTTTTTCAATTATTGCAGGTTTACTTTTTTGTTCATAAACAATAAAATCTTCTTAATTAACGGTAAATGAATTTATTTATTTCCAACCTTTTATCTACAGGGAATCAAATATACAAAATCATTTTACGTATCAATACAAATTCAATTTTAAAATGTAAGAATTTATATATTAAAAATAAAATTGTTATTTTTTAAACAAGTAATAAACATTTATGCATAAAATAGCAGTATTGGTAATAATAATCGGTTTTGATAACGGCACTAACATAATACCATAAAATACAAATAGTAAACACCCAAAGGAGTTTACTATTCGTAATTTATTAACAGATTTCATTAAGAATGAGATTAAAACCGTTGCCATAGCGGCATATCCAATCCATTCTACACATGAAATCCCTAAGAACTCCAATGTTATATTGATTTATTTCGCTTTCTATCTACTTCTGTTAAATAGATTTTACGCAAACGCAAGTGATTAGGCGTTACCTCAACATACTCATCTTTTTGAATATATTCTAACGCTTCTTCTAACGAAAATTTAATAGCTGGAATAATTCTAGCTTTATCATCGGCACCAGATGAACGCACGTTACTTAACTTTTTAGTTTTGGTTACGTTAACCGTCATATCATCTCCACGAGAGTTTTCTCCAATAACTTGTCCTTCGTAAATATCTTCACCTGGATCTACAAAAAACTTACCTCTATCTTGTAATTTATCAATAGAATAAGGAATTGCTTGACCTTTTTCCATAGAAACCAAAGACCCATTTTGACGCTCTGGGATACCACCTTTTAACGGTTGGTATTCTTTAAAACGGTGTGCCATAATAGCTTCACCTGCCGTAGCCGTAAGCAATTGGTTTCTTAAACCAATAATACCTCTTGAAGGAATCATAAACTGGCAAACCATACGGTCGCCTTTAGCTTCCATACTTAACATTTCACCTTTACGAAGTGTAACCATTTCAATAGCTTTACCAGAAACGTTTTCTGGTAAATCGATCGTCATTTCTTCAACTGGCTCACATTTTACACCATCAACTTCTTTAATAATAACTTGTGGCTGACCAATTTGTAACTCATAGCCTTCACGTCGCATGGTTTCAATTAAAACCGATAAGTGTAATACCCCACGACCAAAAACCAAGAATTTATCAGCACTATCGGTCTCATTAACACGCAATGCCAAGTTTTTCTCAAGTTCTTTAGTTAAACGGTCTTTAATATGGCGAGAGGTTACAAACTTTCCGTCCTTTCCAAAAAATGGCGAATCGTTAATAGTAAACAACATACTCATAGTAGGCTCATCAATAGCAATGGTTTTTAGCCCTTGCGGATTTTCAAAATCGGCAACAGTATCACCAATTTCAAAACCTTCTAAACCAACTATAGCACATATATCTCCTGTTTGAACTTCATCAACTTTTTTACGGCCTAAACCTTCAAAAATATGTAGTTCTTTAATTTTATTTTTTACAATCTTACCATCTCTTTTTACCAAAGAAATGTTTTGCCCTACTTTTAATTCACCTCTAGTTAAACGCCCAATAGCAATTCGTCCTGTAAACGACGAAAAGTCTAACGATGTAATTAACATTTGAGTATTACCTTCTGGAATTTTTGGCGCAGGAATATGCTCAATAACCATATCTAACAAAGGCTCGATGTTTGACGTTTGGTTTTTCCAATCATCACTCATCCAGTTGTTTTTTGCTGAACCGTATACAGTAGGGAAATCCAACTGCCACTCCTCTGCACCCAATTCAAACATCAAATCGAATACTTTTTCGTGCACTTCTTCTGGCGTACAGTTTTCTTTATCAACTTTGTTAATTACAACACATGGTTTTAAACCTAAATCAATCGCTTTTTGTAACACAAAACGAGTTTGTGGCATCGGGCCTTCAAAGGCATCTACCAACAACAATACGCCATCTGCCATATTAAGTACACGCTCAACTTCGCCTCCAAAATCGGCGTGACCAGGCGTATCAATAATATTAATTTTGGTGTCTTTATATATAACCGAAACGTTTTTTGAAGTAATAGTAATACCTCTTTCACGCTCCAAATCATTATTATCAAGAATTAAATCACCCGTATTTTCGTTCTCACGGAATAACTGACAGTGATACATAATTTTATCAACCAACGTCGTTTTACCGTGGTCAACGTGTGCAATAATTGCAATGTTTTTAATATTAGCCATAATAGTGCCTTATTTTAAGCGTGCAAAGGTAACTATAAATTATGGAATATATTCTACATTATTTTTTTTTTAGGCATTACCCTTTGTGGCAATAACGTTTATCCATAAACACAAACGTAACTAATTAAGCCACAAAGGGTCGCTCTATACATTATAGCTTTTTTGCGCATAAGCGCGCACAAAAAAGGCTGCCATTTCTATCGCTAATGCACGTATCAATTAAGGGCAGTCAATTCAATTAAAAAAGTGGGTATTTATTTAGGGCATTAATCTTATCTTTGCAGCACTAAATTTTAAGCTGATGAACCTTCAAGATATTCCAAAAATAAAACACACCAACTCCAACAACTTTTTCCTTTTATGTGGCCCATGTGCCATTGAAGGTGAAGATATGGCGTTACGCATTGCCGAAAAAGTGGTTTCTATAACCAACAAATTAGAAATTCCTTATGTGTTTAAAGGCAGTTTTAAAAAAGCCAACCGTAGCCGAGTGGATAGTTTTACAGGAATTGGAGATGAAAAAGCCCTGAAAATCCTTAAAAAAGTTTCAGAAACTTTTGATGTACCAACAGTAACCGATATTCATGAAATTAGTGATGCTACATTGGCTGCTCAATATGTTGATGTATTACAAATTCCAGCCTTTTTAGTACGCCAAACCGATTTATTGGTTGCCGCAGCCGAAACCGGAAAAGTAATAAACCTAAAAAAAGGACAATTTATGAGTCCGGAAGCGATGAAACACGCCGTTCAAAAAATACACGATTCTGGCAATAGTAAAGCTTGGATAACCGATAGAGGCACCATGTTTGGCTACCAAGATATGATTGTAGATTTTCGTGGTATCCCAACCATGCGCCAATACGCTCCAACGGTTTTAGACGTAACCCATTCATTACAACAACCCAACCAAAGCGCAGGTGTAACAGGTGGCAGACCAGAAATGATTGAAACCATAGCTCGTGCAGGTATTGTAAACAATGTAGATGGTCTATTTATTGAAACCCATTTCGACCCAGCAAATGCAAAAAGCGATGGTGCCAACATGCTACATCTAGATAATTTAGAAAGGCTACTTACCAATCTGGTTGCCATAAGAAAAGTGGTAAACACACTTTAATTAAGCCTAAAATATCTTACATGACGCTTAAACCTATATTAGATCTCACCTTTTTTTGCTTTCATTTAACCTAGTTGCTCAATATTCTGAAATTATAAAATATACTGCTTCCAACAAAGGGAGGCTCTATATAAGTTGGGGTGGTAATAGAGAACGTTTTTCAAAATCGGATATTTATTTTAGAGGAGAAGACTACGAATTCACAATAAAAGATGCCTCAGCAATAGATAAACCAAAAGGTTGGTATACAGACTACATCAACCCCACTAGAATTACTATTCCACAAACCAATATAAAAATTGGTTATTTTGTTTCAGACCATTACATGGTTTAATTGGGTGTAGACCATATGAAATATGTTATGGATCACAATGCAAAACATCTTCATGGTTTTATCAACCTACCAAGTAACGAAGATGGTGCCATTTACAATGGCAATTATAATAACGTAACTGGTTTTCTTTCTAATGATTTCTTACAATTTGAACATACCAATGGCTTAAACTATGTATTTGTTGAAATTGCCCGTTACAATGGTATATCTACTGTATTTCATCTACCTAATATTGATAAATTTCAAATTAACATTACCGAAGGTATTGGGCTGGAGTACTTGTTCCTAAATCAAATACCACTTTGCTAGAAAAATACAAATATGATGAATTTCACTTGTCAGGCTATGGTGTTTCTTTAAATTCAGGACCAAACCCAACCTTTTACAAACACTTTTTTTACAATTAGATTTTAAAGGCGGCTACATTAATATGCCCGATATAAGAACAACTAGTAATACCTCGGAAAGGGCTTCACAGCATTTCACATTTTTACAGGCGTATTGTAACAATAGGAAGTGTGTTTAATATTTAAACATCGTTTTTAACTTCAGGTAAACAAATTTGAAGCTTTAGAAGTAATTCTACTCAAGTTGAATTAAGCAAATCCGTTTTCGGTTATTCTCCGTTTTTAAAAGAGGAATCTACTCATTAAAAATAAACTAATCTTCCTATTTGCCCTCTGTTTTTCTTGGCAAAACTTCTTCTGGAAAAGGAAATAAAATAGTTGAGTTTTTTTCAGCTGCTATGTTAGATAAGGTTTGATATAACCTTAATTTAATTGCCGATGGCGATTGATCTATTAATTTACCCGCTTCCAATAGTTTGCCTGCTGCTTGCTCTTCAGCTAAAGCTAATATGATGCGTGCTCTTCTTGAACGTTCTGCTTCTGCCTGATTTGCCATCATTCGTTTCATGTTTTCTGGCAACTGAATATCTTTAATTTTCACATCTATAATTTCAATTCCCCATCCTTTAGTTTCTACTTCAACAATACTTTTTATATTTTTCCCCATTTCTTCGCGCTTAGACAAGATGGTATCTAACTCCACTTTACCACAAACATCCCGCAATGCCGCCTGAGATAGTTGAGTAATGGCAAATTTAAACTCCTCTACTTCCAAAACAGCTTTCTCTGGGTTATGAATCTTAAAAAAAACAACCCCATCAATACTACAAGGCACATTATCTTCTGTCATTACTTCTTGGGATACCACATTAATGGTAATAACACGAATATCTACAACTTGAATAGTCTCTATAAAAGGAATAATCCACTTAAAACCTGGCTGAAGGGTTTTTATAAACTTACCAAATCTAAATTTTAAGGCGCGTTTGTATTCAAAAATAATTCGTATCCCCGATAATAAAAACACAACGACAAGAACAATAAATAATAACTGAGAGTTCATAACAATTTTTTTTTATTCTAAACAATTAATCATTCATTAAGATAATCAATTTTTAGCATTAAAGCAAATCATTATGCCTGTCTATTCTTAGTTTTGAAAACCTGATTTAGCTAACCTAAGGTATAATACCGAGTAGTTAAGCCTGTAAAAAACAACAATAAACACAACTTAAATACCTAGTGCTGAAGCGTTTTCAAACAAACCAAGCTTTTTTGGTTTTACTAAGCATATTTGATGCTTCAAGAAGTAATTCTACAAAATTGGCATGATTTAAATCTTCTAAAGATTTTAATTGAATAGAGCGTACTTGCTTTCTGTTATTGTCGTTTTTTAAAATAGGAAACTGCTTTTCTAAAAGAATTCCTTGAACAAAAGCTACATCAACATAATTTGTTCCCTTCAAAACATTTAAATATATCAGGGGCTTTTTGTGGCAGTTGTAAAACGGTATTTTATAACTGTACCGCTCCTCTACTTCTGGCAAGGTGTTCAAAATAACACTTCTTACATAAAGCATGATGGATTGGTATGGTTCTTTCTGATTTAAAAAATAGTCGTCTACTGGTTTCACTAAGTAATAGAAATTTAACTCATTCTCAAAATTAACAAAATTTTACAATGAATAATTAAATTTAATTTATTTACTTTGCAATTCAAAGTACTTTAATATGGAGCCTAAAGATTATTTAAAAGACATTAGCGAGATTAAACATTTAATGAACAAATCGTCGCGCTTTATTTCATTAAGTGGCTTATCAGGAATAATGGCAGGTGTTTATGCGCTTATTGGAGCCGCTGTTGCCTATTATTTAGTGATGAATTTTAGCTACGGAACTTTATTGCTAGATGGTCAAATATTTAGGTGGGTACTGTTAGATCTTATTTTGGTTGCCGCTTTCAGCATTATAACAGGTATTATTTTGACAACTAAAAAAGCAAAGAAAAACGGTTCTAAAATTTGGGATGTTACCTCACAACGCTTGGTAATCAATTTTTTAATTCCGCTAGTTGTTGGTGGGCTGTATATTCTAATTATATTAAATCAACAAAAATACGGACAAGCAGGTGCTTTAATGCTTATTTTTTACGGATTGGCTTTAATAAATGCTTCAAAATATAGTATTGGTGATATTAGGTATTTAGGTTTAGCTGAGATTATTTTAGGTTTAACCGCTGCCCTACTCCCTGGTTTCGGGTTTTGGCTTTGGGTTTTAGGTTTTGGGTTTTTACATATTATTTATGGCACTTGGATGCATTTTAAGTATGACTTGAAACAGTAAGCCGTTTACAGTTGCAGTATTCAGTTTTTATAGACAAATAAACGCATCAACAAATCAACATTAATTTTGAGCATAATAAACAATATAAATAAAGTATTCGATCACCGTATTAGATTAGGCATTATGTCTGTTTTAATGGTGAATGAATATGCCGATTTTAATACGCTAAAAGAACTTTTAGAAGTAACCGATGGCAATTTAGCAAGCCACACAAAAGCTTTGGAAACTGCCGATTACATAAAAGTTGAAAAACAATTTATTGGTAGAAAACCAAACACCCGTTACAGTACAACAAAATTGGGCGCATTCGAGTTTAAAAATCATATTGATGCCCTTGAAAAATTAATTAATAAACAATAACTCTATTTTTTTAATCTTTTACTTTGAAAAACAAAGTACTTTAAAATCAATAAATCATGGAAAACACAAACACACAACCGCAAAACAAATTTGGAAATTGGCTAAAAACATCTATCACAGCACGTATGTTCATCATAGGTTTTTTAACCTTAGTATTATTGATTCCGCTTTTCTTTATTCAAGATTTAATCAGAGAACGTTCTCACAGACAAACTGAAGTTATTAATGAAATAAATGAACAATGGGGAAACGAGGTGCTTATTTATGGCCCCATTTTAAAAGTACCCTATAAAACCTATAAAGAAAAAACTGTTTCGGATAAAAAAACAAAACAAGTGTACACCGAAACTATCGAGGAGATTCAATACGCTTATTTCTTTCCAGAAAACCTAAACATAAATTCAAACATAAATCCAGAAACAAAAAAAAGAGGTATTTATACCACTGCAGTTTACAATAGTAAAATAACGCTTACTGGTTCATATACCAAACCAGATTTTAGTGATATTGAAATTAATGACAAAGACATTCTTTGGGACAAAGCAAAAATTATCATTCAATCATCAAACGTAAAAGGAGTAAACGAAGCAAATTTAAAACTAGGTGAAACAAGTTACGAACTAACATCAAAATATAATGGCGAAAAAAAATATAACTTTAATGATGTTGTGCTTCACACACTAGAAACAAAAAACATTATAAAAACACTATTAGAGTTTCAAAAACCGTTAACCTTTAATATAAACTTGAATATAAAAGGTAGCGAGCAAATTCGTTTTATTCCAACGGGCAAACAAACCAAAGCTGAAATAACTTCAAACTGGAAAACTGCTAACTTTTTTGGCGAGTTTTTACCGTTTAATGACAATAAAATAACAGAAAATGGTTTTAATGCTAAATGGAAAATACTGGATTTAAACCGTCCGTTTTCACAACAACACTTTAATGGTATTCCAGATTTAAAAGAATTTGCATTTGGGGTTAATTTTATGATTCCCGTAGACGAATACCAAAAAAGCGAACGCTCAGCAAAATATGGCTTTTTAGTTATCGCCCTAACATTCTTAATTTTCTTTTTAATTCAAACACTCAGTAAAATAAATATTCATCCCTTCCAATATTTAATGATTGGGTTGGCACTCACAATGTTTTACACCTTATTGGTCTCCATTTCAGAACACAGCAATTTCTTAAAAGCCTATTTAATAGCAGGAATTTCAGTAATTGTGCTCATCACATTATATTCAAAATCCATCTTAAAAACATTTAAGTTTCCTTTATTTATTGGGTTATCCTTAACGGCACTTTACACCTTTATTTATGTCATCATTCAGTTAGAAAACTATGCACTTATAGTAGGAAGCATCGGCTTGTTTTTAATATTAGCCATCGTTATGTACGTATCGAGAAAAATAGATTGGAACCACGGATAATTTTATTAGTTAATAATACGGGCGTTACCCCCGAAAAAAAAATCGGGGGTCGCGCTTTACGTTACAAGTCCTCACTCCTGTGTCGATATAGGATTTACACTGCAAATACAAAGTATTCACGATTTCATTAATTTGAAATAAAAATATATGAGTAATCGCTAACGCAAAAAAAAACAAACTATGAACAATTTTATAGCAACAAGTAAGTCAATAGCCGCTATTAGTTTCATTTTTGGAACTATCTTATTTGCACTTCAAATATCTTTTCATCACACGGATATGTTTATTTACCCTGGTTTAATATTTGTAATAATCGCAATCATAATAAATACATTTTCTTTTTTTGGATTATTAATTTACTTGTTAGGAAACCCAAAAGAAAAACTTGAAATTATAAAAGCATGCGGAATAGTACTCCTAAATATTCCAATTGCAATCTTATATTTCTTTATAATTATAAACATAGAATTTCCAACCGAATTTTAAATTATGAAACTACAATTCAACAAAACCTACATAATTCTTACTCTGTTACTTTTCACCACCGAAGCATTTATAGCCATATTTTTAAAAACTGGTTTTATTCGGCATACGTTTGGCGATTATTTGATAGTTATTTTAATGTATTGCTTTTTTAAAAGCTTCATTAAAGGCAATCATTTTTATATAGCCATGAGTGTTTTAGCTTTTTCTTTTGTTGTAGAATTTTTTCAACTGGTTAATATTCTTAAACCTCTAAATTTACAAAACAGCCATATAGCAAAACTTATACTGGGTAGTACTTTTCAAATTTCAGATTTAATGGCTTACACCTTAGGAATTGTTACTGTTTTAATTGTAGAATACAAACTTAAAAAAAATGAATAGTATAAAAACGCTTCTTATAAATCGATATAAAACCTTTGCCTTATTAAGCTTGTCTATGGCGTTTAGTATTGTTTTACTTATGATACGGATTAAATTAGCGCATTCATTCTTCTTCTCTTTTTTAGTATGGAATTTGTTTTTGGCATTAATACCTTATGTAATCAGTACATATTTAACAGGCAGTACAAATTTAAATAAAATAGAAATCGTGGTTTGGTTTTTAATATGGCTGCTTTTTCTACCAAATGCACCTTACATTGTTACAGATTTATTGCATTTAAAAGTAAGTTCTCACCATCGTTTATGGCTAGATGTTTTAGTGGTAAGTGCCTTTGCTTTAAATGGGTTACTCATTTTTTTTATTTCACTTACAGATATGGAAGATATCATTAATCGATATATGAACAAAAAACAAACGAACTACTTTATTATGTGTTTACTTTTCCTTTGTAGTTTTGGTGTGTATTTAGGTAGATTTTTACGTTATAATTCTTGGGAATTAATCCAGAATCCGACAGAACTATTAAATGATGTTTTTGAAATAACATGTAATCCAAACGCACATTTAGAAGCTTGGGTATTTACATTAATTTTTGGTGTTTTTTTAAACCTAGGGTATTGGGTTTTTAAACAGTTATTCGAAAAACCTAATTCGTTCGTCTAAAAAAAATATCAAGCTTCCCTATTCTTATCTTGAATTTTCCTTACTATAGAAGTGGCTTTATTTCGGGTTAAAAAACGGGGCAATACTGATAAAAACTTATTAAGCTTTCCTGGGATAGCCACCGTTTTTCCTTTTTGCATCGCATCATAACCATACTGCGCAACTTTAGAAGGACATGCCATATTAAACCGAATCTTGTTATCTACAGTATTTTCTGAAACAACACTTTGAAAATCTGTTTTAGTAGGGCCAGGGCATAAGGCCGTTACCGTAACACCTGTTCCAATTAGCTCATTTGCAATGGCTTCAGAAAACGACAACATATATGCTTTTGAAGCATAATAGATAGACATTAACGGCCCAGGTTGAAATGCTGCCAAAGACGACATGTTTAATATTTTTCCAGAGCCTCGTTTTAGCATCCCATCTAGCAACAACTTTGTTAAATGCGTTGTTGTTAAAATATGTAAATGTAACATATCTGATTCGCGTTGCCAATCGGTACCCGAAAATGTGCCAAACAATCCAAAACCAGCATTATTTATTAAAACATCTATAGAAACAGCGTCAATCTCCTTAACAATTTCACTAGCAACATGGGGCTTACTTAAATCTTTAACAATGATATCAACTTGGCATTTATAAATCCTATTTAACTCCGATTGTACTTTTATAAGGTTTTTTGCATCAATATCTACAAGTATCAAGTTATAACCATCTTTTGCCAATAAAAGCGATAGTTCATATCCTAACCCTGAAGCAGCTCCAGTTATTAATGCTGTTTTCGTCATAAATTTAAGTTCCAATTTGGGAAGTCAAAAATGCAAATCTATTACATTTCATTTATATAATCTTGCAAATATTTAAATCGTTCCGTTAACCTTCCGTTTTCGGTTATTTTGGCACGTTGCAAAACACCATCAGCATCATTATTAAAGAATGCAGGAATAACATATTGTAAAAATTGCTCTCCAAACCCTTCGCTGGCATCTTTAGGAAGTTCACAAGGCAGGTTATCTACCGCCATAACAGCTATCGCATTTCTTGCTTTATAATCTGTTTCCGTTTCCGTTTGTGGGTTGTAACCATAAATAGGGTTCGCAATGGTTGAGGCTCTTAAAGTAGTAGCTATAGGGCCATTAACATCGCAACTAATATCAGCCACTACTTTAATATTAAAATGGGGCGATTTAATATCTTGTTTTGTGTAAAAACAAGGTGCGCCATTACCGTAAAAATGACCTGCAATGTAATAATCGGTTACTTTAGCAAAACGCATAAAGTTAGACTCGTAATCTTGCGGATTATCAAAAAAATCAAACACATCAATTACTTGTCCGTCTTTACGTTTGTTATAATCCAGCACATCAATTTTACAATACACGGGTTCATTAAACGTGCTATCCAAATAATCAACTACCGAAACTTTTTTTATGTACATCGCATCCAAGATGTATTGAGCTCCGTTTGATACTTTTCCACTGCCTGTTAGTAATATTTTTATATTTGGAAGCTGTATAATATTCAGCTCGTTTATCAATGCTTCTCTACTTGGCAAAATCCCAGCTTTTGGTAAATTCCATGAATCGTATTTCAATCCCCAAGCACGAAACCCGTTATAGGCTCCAACAATACCCGCATAATAACCAAAACCAATTAAGCGAAACCCTTTATTGTTTACAATCGTTTCGTGATCAAACAACTCTATGTTTTTTGCTAAAATGGCTTGTAAAAGTTTTCTATTATAGGGCTGCTTTTTTATAGTATGAGAAAAGAAAAAGTATTTTTTATTTGGAATAAGTGCTTCAATTGGTACTTCCTTAACACCAATCATCACGTCGCAGTCTTCTATATTTTGAGACACTTCAAAACCTTCTTTTTCATAAGCTTCATCTGAAAACACGCGAATATCTGAAGATTCCACTATAAAAATAGCTTCTGGAAATTGTGTTTGTGCTTCTTTTAGTTTTGCTGGCGAAAATACCACACGACGATCTGGTGGATTTTTACGTTCTTTTATAATAGCGAATCTCATATTTTTCTATGCCCCTAGCAAAGGCAAATGTTTTAGTTTATGGTAAGTTAAAGCTAATGATATACAATGTGTTAATTCTACCTCTGGAATTTCATCTTTCAATTGAAATACAATGGCTCTGTTTCCTTCAAATTTAAAAATGTGCTTATAAATGGTTTTAAATGTTGACACGAGACTAGAGGAACATGAAAAATACATAGCATATTGATTAGGGCTTTGGGGTTTCCAATCCATTCTTACGGTACTTCCATGTTTTGTAACATAACTTGGTTCTCCCCATTTTAGGGTTTCTTCAAGTTTTTCAAGTGTGTCTATTTTTGACGCGGTTTTTAAAACCAATTCTCTAAGATGTAGCATTTGTTTTTTTACTGTTTTAGGATAACCGCTAAAAACAGCTTCGACCTTAGGATTACTGACAAATTGCATATACTTTGATAATTGGAATAATTTTTGCTCTAAATTAGATGTATTTCTATTGAATTACAAAGTTTTTGATAACTTTGCAGCCCGCGTTAAGGGTTGAAGTGTCATCCTTTTGCTTTTGCAAAAGATACAGCGGAAAACCTGACGCACTTTTGCCATTAAAAGCAAAAGTGGGTAACGCCCAAGTAAAACTATTACTTTTTCAATTTATAAGATTTCTGTTAAAGTTTATCTTGAGCGATAGTACAGAGACAGAAATAAATGGGGTCGACTGGTTTTGACAGCGAGATTAATTGAACGGTAAGCACGTCGTGTAATGACTTTGAAACACGTAAAAGGCTAGGTCAAACTTTAAACGGCGAGAATAACTACGCTTTAGCTGCTTAATCTGAATTTTAGTAAGATTAGCCTAGGTACACAAGGTGTACAAGCTTTATGTCTCCGGAAAGCCTTGATTGACGGCGTTCCTTTTTGAGGCATCGTAAATGTCAACATAGAAAGTAAAGTGCTTTGATTTACTTTTGAAACTAAAGAAGCTAAGTTATAAGTAGGTTGTCTTTAACCAGCTTATAGTCGAAAACCCAAGAAAAGAATAAACGTGTAGAAAGCCCTTTGGTTACTTGTTTGGACGAGAGTTCGATTCTCTCCGACTCCACAAAAAAAGCACATGTAAACGTATTTACATGTGCTTTTTTTTATGAAAACAAACAGGTTTAGCTTACTTTTTGTCTTTCTTTCATTTTTTCTAATAACATTAACTCGTTATGGATTTCTTCTTTTCGTTCGTTAAACTTTCTAACTCGTTCATTAATAATCTCTTGTTTCCTTAAACGATCTTGACGTCTTATTTCCTCTTTCTCTATATTTAGTTTCTTGTTTTTCATCGCTCTTATTTTTTCTAAAGCAACAGAAAAATAAGCATATCCATACATGCTTAAAAATAACAAAGCTATGATTCCTAATATAACGTAACCGTTTTGCATAATAAATTTTGGATTAATTAATTATTTAACCTTAAATTAAAGTAAAGGGCTTTAACTTATTATAAAATTATAAAAAAGAACTTTATGCTTAAAATAAAAAAGGTAAAGTACTCAAAAATAAGTTCAAAGCGTAAAATATCAGCAAAAGCGGCTAAGAATTAAACAACAAAACGTTTGTTCTTTGTTTATTCTAAATCTACCAAATCACCTTCCCATTCTAAAATCCCTCCTTCTAAATTATAGGCATTATCAAAACCTAATTGATTCATAATGGCACAAGCCTGTCCGCTTCTATTCCCAGAACGACAATACACGTAATAGTTTTTATTTTTATCTAAAGCCTCTATTTCATCTATAAAATCTTGACCTTTATATATATCTATATGAATGGCATTTGGTATAATACCGTCTGCTACCTCGGCATCTGTTCGTACGTCTAAAACTACTGCATTCTCGTCATTCTCTAATTGAGATGCCCATTCTTCTTGTGATAAATCTTCCATTTTTTAATCTATTTGTATCATACAAATTTAATACTTCTAAAACTTATAGACGAAAAAAAAATCTAAAGTCTAATACTTTAGATTTTCCTAAAGGTTCATTCAATAAAATATCAAACTTTAATAGAGCAACCTATAGCTTTAGTTTCGGCTTGTTCAATGTCTTTTCCTTGTAATAAGGCGTCTACTGCTTTTTCAACGTACTTAGTAGATACAGCAGATGCATCCTTATAATTATCGTCAATAGCTCCTATATATTTAACAACATTGCCTTTTTTAGTTTTTTGTAATACAAACATGTGTGGTGTCTTGGTAGCTCCAAACTTTGGATAAACTTTTTGTTCTTTATCAATTAAATAAGGAAATGTAAATCCTTTTTCGTTGGCCCGTTGTTTCATTGCATCTAGATTATCGTCAGGTTTTACCGATACATTATTTGGCATAATCGCAATTACAGGGTAGCCTTTTGATGCATATTTTTTATCTAAAGCAATAATTCTGTCTTCATAAGCCACGGCATACGGGCAAGTGTTACACGTAAATGTTACTATAAACCCTTTAGCATTTTTATAATCTGATAAGGATATCATTTTTCCATCAACATTTTTAAGCGAAAAATCTTCTGCAACATCACCTATTTTGTAACCCTCACTAAAAGTGGTTTTATTTATAGTAAATGCACTAATGCATAACACAATAACAGCTGCAAAAATTAATTTGATTGTTTTCTTCATAATATTCTATTTTAAAAATTGTTTAACTTCAGTTTCTAATTCTTCATACGTAAAAGATTTTTCAAAAAATTTACGCTTATTGTTTTTATAAATTATAGTTGCAGGAATAGAACCAGACCACGTTCCATCTACTTTAGGTATCCATGTATTCATATCAACATCATCTAAAGCAATCACTTTCGATTTTAGTTTTTTATTCTTCATGAATGGCTTCAACTTTGATTTGTATAAATGTGGAAAATCTAAACTTACCAACAATACTTCTACATTCTTATTAGCATATTCTACATTCAATTTTTCAAAATAGGGTAATTCTTTCACACATGGTGCACACCAAGTTGCCCAAAAGTTTATAACGTGTATTTTATCATCCTTTTTATTAAGAAATTTTTCAAAACCATTAAAATCATATACTTCCAAATCAGCATTAGGTTCACTTTGGTTTTCAATAGCGCTATTACTAGTGGCAATTTCTGTTTTTTTCTCTTTATTATTACAGCTTACAAAAACAAGCAGTATTATAAGTAGCGCTTTAAATTTCATGTTTTTATTTTTTTAGACTAAAAATCGATTAATTGGTTTAATGATATATTATTTTAGATATAAAAATAATTAATACTTCAAAGCGAATACCCCGTTTAACATTATTTTATGCAAAAATTAACTAGAAGTATTGCGTAATTCTATTTTCATTTCTATATTTGAACTCGTTAAAACAAAAAAATGAAATCAATTTTAAATAATACTTGGTGGTGGAGCTTTCTAAACTTACGTTTCGTGAAGTAAAACCCTAGTATATTTAAAACTTAAAATATCCAAAAGGCTTGTCGTTCACGACAAGCCTTTTTTTAATACCAAAACACTGAAACACATTCAGAATAATGACAAAATTTAATTTATACACACACTACAAAAAAATTCTGGCAGATACCATCACGCCCGTTAGTATTTATTTAAAAATAAGAGATAAATACCCAAACAGCATTTTGTTGGAAAGTAGTGATTATCATGCCAACGATAACAGTTTTTCATACATCTGTTTTAACCCCATTGCAACTATAAAGGTTGAAAACGAAATCATTTTTCAAACATTTCCAGATGGTAGTGAAACTGAAAACCCTATAACAAAAACCACCGATGTTTCGGAAGAGATCAATCAATTCACAAAACGTTTTAAAGTGAATTCTGAAGAAGAATTCAAGTTTATAAACAACGGTATTTTTGGATACATTGCTTATGATGCGGTTAAATATTTTGAGGATGTTGAAATTTCTAAAAAAGAAAACTCCATAACAATTCCTGAAGTTAATTATGCGGTTTATCAAAATATTATCGCTATTAATCATCAAAAAAATGAAGCTTATATTTTTTCACATTGTTTTGATAATGAACCGAATATTGAAGAAATAGACCATTTAATTAAAGTTAAAAACTTTGCTTCTTACAACTTTGCTTCTAGTGGAGAAATCTCCTCTAATCTATCGGATGATGAATATAAACAACATGTTGAATTAGCAAAAAAACATTGTGGTCGTGGTGATGTATTTCAACTGGTTTTATCAAAAAGTTTCACACAAGAATTTAAAGGTGATGAATTTAATGTGTATCGTGCGCTACGAAGCATCAACCCATCTCCATACTTGTTTTATTTTGATTATGGAAGCTTTAAAATATTTGGAAGTTCGCCCGAAGCACAACTTATTGTAAGTAATGGAAAAGCCGAGATCCACCCCATTGCAGGAACGTTTAAACGTACTGGAAATGATATACAAGATGCTGAATTAGCACAACAATTAAAAGTAGACGACAAAGAAAACGCAGAACATGTGATGCTTGTTGATTTAGCAAGAAACGACTTAAGTAGACACGGAAGTGGTGTTACCGTAGACACCTATCGAGAAGTTCAGTTTTTCTCGCATGTTATCCATTTGGTTAGCAAAGTTACGGGACAAAAACATAAAGAAACCTCAACTATGCAAGTAGTTGCCGACACCTTTCCTGCGGGAACTTTAAGCGGCGCACCAAAGCATCGCGCTATGCAATTGATAGAACAATACGAAAAAACAAATCGTTCGTTTTACGGTGGCGCTATTGGTTTTATGGACTTTGAAGGAAACTTTAATCATGCTATCATGATTCGAACCTTCCTTAGTAAAAACCACGAATTGCATTGGCGGGCAGGTGCTGGCATTGTATCAAAATCAACTCCGGAAAACGAGTTACAAGAAGTGTATAACAAATTAGGAGCCTTAACAAAAGCTATTGAATTAGCAGAAACTATTTAAAGATGACGAAAGTATTAGTTATAGATAATTACGACAGTTTTACATACAATCTTGTGCATTATTTAGAAGATTTAAACTGTGATGTAACCGTAGTTAGAAACGATAAATTGACTTTAGAGGATGTTAAACCATTTGATAAAATAGTACTATCACCAGGCCCTGGAATTCCAGACGAAGCAGGTTTACTAAAACCAATTATAGAACGCTATGCATCAACAAAAAGCATTTTAGGGGTTTGTTTGGGACAACAAGCTATAGGTGAGGTTTTTGGAGGTTTGCTTATTAATTTAGAGGATGTTTATCATGGTGTTGCTACCAAAGTTACTATTTGTGTTGATAATGAATCTTTATTCAAAGATATGAATAAAGAAATTGAAGTAGGACGCTATCACTCTTGGGTGGTTAGTCCAGACTTACCAGATAGCTTAGAAGCGACTTCATTTGATGCAAACGGACAAGTGATGTCGTTACGCCATAAAGTGTACGATGTAAAAGGTGTCCAATACCATCCAGAATCGGTATTAACACCTAATGGAAAACAAATTCTTAAAAACTGGATTAATTCTTAAGAAATGAAAAATTTATTAAACAGATTAATAAACCACGAAAGCATTTCTAGCGAAGAGGCAAAACAGGTTTTAGTAAATATCTCAAAAGGAGATTACAACCAAAGCCAAATTGCTGCTTTTTTAACCGTTTATATGATGCGAAGCATTACACTTAACGAGTTACAAGGGTTTCGTGATGCCCTTTTAGAACTATGCATTCCTATTGATTTGAAAGATTTTAATACCATCGATTTATGCGGAACTGGTGGCGATGGCAAAGACACATTTAACATTTCAACCCTAGCATCATTCGTAACGGCGGGTGCAGGTGTTCATGTTGCAAAGCATGGGAACTATGGAGTGTCTTCAGCTTGTGGCTCTTCAAACGTTATGGAATATTTAGGCATCAAGTTTTCAAGTGATGAAGATTTCTTAAAAACCAGCATAGAAAAAGCGGGTATTTGCGTGTTGCATGCCCCTCTCTTCCACCCTGCTATGAAAAACGTAGCGCCTATCCGTAGGGAATTGGGTGTAAAAACTTTTTTTAATATGTTAGGGCCTATGGTAAACCCTGCGTTTCCTAAAAACCAAATGGTAGGTGTTTTCAATTTAG
The DNA here is from genome assembly GCF_039650365.1 of Mariniflexile soesokkakense. Taxonomy (NCBI): domain Bacteria; kingdom Pseudomonadati; phylum Bacteroidota; class Flavobacteriia; order Flavobacteriales; family Flavobacteriaceae; genus Mariniflexile; species Mariniflexile soesokkakense. Next base: position 615,370 of record NZ_JAZHYP010000001.1, read on the forward strand.
AACTGCTCCGCTTGTATGGATATCTTTATCAAAATACCGATAAAAATTATTCCATTGTACACGCTTTAGATGGTTACGATGAAATATCTTTGACAGGAAAAGCAAAAGTGATTTCAAACCATGCTGAAACCATGTTTTCACCGGAAGATTTAGGTATTTCAGAAATAACACAAGCATCTATTTTTGGTGGTAATACAGTAGAATCATCTGCCAAAATTTTCATGGATGTTATTCAAGGAAAAGGAACTGAAGCACAGAATAATGTGGTGTGTGCTAATGCAGGTTTAGCTATTGCAACCACAAACAAAATAGACCATAAATTAGGATTTGAATTAGCGAAAGAATCATTACTTTCCGGTAAAGGATTAAAAGCATTACAAACCATTCAAGAATTGAGTAAATGAACATTCTAGATAAAATTGTAGCTGATAAACGCGTTGAAATCGATTTAAGAAAATCGTTAATTCCCGTAAATCAATTGGAACAATCGGTTTTATTTGAAAGACAAACCATTTCATTAGCAACGAAACTGCGCAATAGCCAAACAGGTATTATTGCCGAACACAAACGCAGATCGCCTTCAAAATCAGTTATCAATCAAAGCTTAAATGTGTTTGATGTTGCCAAAGGTTATGAAGATGCAGGAGTTTGTGGTATGTCGGTTTTAACAGATGGCAAATATTTTGGTGGCTCTTTGGACGATTTATTAACCGCACGTGCCAGTTGTAACTTACCGCTTTTACGTAAAGAATTCATTATAGACGAATATCAATTATTAGAAGCTAAAGCCTATGGTGCAGACGTTATTCTATTAATTGCTGCTATTTTAACTAGAGATGAGATTAAGCAATTTTCAGAATTTGCAAAAAGCTTAAATTTAGATGTGTTATTGGAAGTGCATAATGAAGAAGAATTACATAAATCCATCATGCCAAGTTTAGATATGTTGGGTGTAAATAACCGTAATTTAAAAACCTTCGATGTTAGTTTAGAAACCAGTAAAGGACTAAGCACAATCATACCTAACGATTTTGTAAAAGTATCTGAAAGTGGCATTAGCAACATTGAAGCTATTAAAGAATTACAACCTTATGGATACAAAGGTTTTTTAATAGGTGAAAACTTTATGAAAACCGATAATGCTGGTGAAAGTGCTAAACAATTTATAAAAGGCCTCCTCTAACTCCTCTAAAGGAAGGGGACGCTTACTCTTATGAATAAAAAAACAACAAATACCGAGCAATCTATTCCCTCTCCTTTTCAGAAGGCTAGGATGAGGCTTAAAGTCTGTGGAATGAAATATCAAGACAATATAGAACAAGTTGCAGCTTTGCAACCGGATTATCTTGGCTTTATATTTTACAACCAATCTGCAAGAAGTTTTGATTCTAAAAACATGACCGATTTACCAAAATCAATAAAAAAAACAGGCGTTTTTGTTAATGAAGATTTGGATACCGTCATCGAAAAAATAAATATATACCAGCTACAAGCAGTTCAACTTCATGGTGAAGAATCTCCTGAATATTGTAACGCTTTAAAAAAGCGTCATTCCGAAATTAATTCGGAATCTCATCATGAGAATCTGAAACAAGTTCTGATTGACGAAAAACTAGAAATCATCAAAGTATTTTCCATCAAAAACGAATTCAACTTTGATGTTTTAACTCCTTATGAAGCGGTCTGCGATTATTTCCTATTCGACACCAAAGGGCAATTACCGGGTGGTAATGGTTTTACCTTCAATTGGGATGTATTAAACAATTACCCATCAACCAAACCCTTCTTTTTAAGTGGTGGTATTGGCGTTGATGAAATAGAAAATTTAAAACAATTTCAGCAAAGTAAAGCTTCAACATATTGTTACGCTATAGATGTAAACAGCAAATTTGAAATAGAGGCCGGATTAAAGAATATAGAATTATTAAGAAATTTTAAAGACACCGTCATTACGATGAATGAGGAACGAATGAAGAAGTAATCTCAAAATTTGAAACCAAAAACAAAAAGATTGCTTCACTATGTTCGCAATGACGATAAATAAAAACAACATGAATTACAACGTAAACGAAAAAGGCTACTATGGGGAATTTGGAGGTGCTTTTATACCAGAAATGCTGTATCCAAACGTAGAAGAGTTGCGCCAAAACTATTTAAAAGTTATGGCAGAACCCGAATTTCAAAAAGAGTTCAATCAACTCTTAAAAGATTATGTAGGGCGTCCTTCGCCGCTGTATTTTGCCAAACGTCTTTCAGAAAAATATAATACCAAAATTTATTTAAAGCGTGAAGATTTAAACCACACCGGAGCGCACAAAATAAATAATACCATTGGGCAAATACTTATGGCAAAGCGTTTGGGCAAAACCCGTATTATTGCCGAAACGGGTGCAGGTCAACATGGTGTTGCCACAGCCACCGTTTGTGCTTTAATGGGCTTAGAGTGCATTGTATATATGGGCGAAATTGATATTGCACGACAAGCTCCAAATGTGGCTCGTATGAAAATGTTAGGCGCAACGGTTGTACCAGCGTTATCGGGAAGTCGTACTTTAAAAGACGCTACTAACGAAGCCATTCGCGATTGGATTAATAACCCCGTAAACACACATTATATTATTGGTTCGGCTATTGGTCCGCATCCCTACCCAGATATGGTAACTCGTTTTCAAGCCATCATTTCTGAAGAAATAAAATGGCAATTAAAAGAACATGAAGGGCGTGAAAATCCAGATTACGTTGTTGCCTGTATTGGTGGCGGTAGCAATGCTGCCGGTACTTATTATCACTATTTGCATGAACCGAATGTAAACATTATAGCCGTTGAAGCTGCTGGTTTGGGGGTCGATTCTGGCGAAAGTGCTGCCACCTCCGTATTGGGAAAAGAAGGTGTTATTCACGGTTGCAAAACCCTTTTAATGCAAACTCCCGATGGTCAAATTACAGAGCCTTACTCTATTTCGGCAGGTTTAGATTATCCAGGTGTTGGCCCTATGCATGCACATCTAGCCAAAACTGGCCGTGCCGAATTTATGTCGATTACCGATGACGAAGCTATGAAAGCTGGTTTAGAATTATGTAAGTTGGAAGGCATCATTCCAGCCATCGAGAGTTCACACGCTTTAGCTATTTTCGAACAGAAAACATTTAAACCAAACGATGTGATAGTGGTCAGTTTATCTGGACGTGGTGATAAGGATTTACAAAACTATATTGATTATTTTAAAATATAACTCATGGCGTTACCACGAGGGTCGGGCTTTTCGCTATATCTTTTTTGCTTTTAGTGGCAAAAAAGGGTGTCGCTGCAATCCCTAACGCAAAACAAGCCCTCACAGGTTTTTGAAACCTGTGAGGGCTTATAAAAGATTTCAAAATGAACAGAATAAATAAAAAAATACAAGAAAACAAAAAGTTATTATCAATATACTTTACCGCTGGATACCCTAGTTTAAATGATACCGTTACCGTTATTCAAAACCTTGAAAGAAGTGGTGTTGATATGATAGAAATTGGTTTACCTTTTAGTGACCCTTTAGCCGATGGACCAACCATTCAAGCAAGTTCTACACAGGCGTTAAAAAATGGCATGACTACCGAAGTGCTTTTTAATCAATTAAAAGATATCAGACAATCGGTTTCAATTCCGTTAATTATCATGGGGTATTTCAACCCAATGCTTCAATATGGCGTGGAAGCTTTCTGTAAAAAATGCCAAGAAATAGGTGTTGATGGTTTAATTATTCCTGATTTACCTGTAGATGTTTATAACGAAGAATACAAAGAGATATTTGAAAAATACGGACTTATCAATGTGTTTTTAATTACACCTCAAACATCTGTAGAACGTATCAATTTTATTGATTCAATTTCCAATGGATTTATTTATATGGTAAGTAGTGCCAGTGTTACAGGAAGTCAATCTGGGTTTGGTAAAGACCAGACACATTATTTTGAACGTATATCAAATATGCACTTAATAAACCCACAGATTATTGGATTTGGCATTAACAATGATGAAACTTTTAATCAAGCAACCCAATATGCAAAAGGAGCAATTATTGGAAGTGCTTTTATAAAATTTATTTCTAATAATTCTGTAAATGAAATTGACAAATTTGTTAAATCCATTCGATAACATATAACCATTTAATTCCTATTTCTATGAATAAAAATATTAGTGCCATTGTATTTGCCATAGCAATTGTAGTAGCATCAATCATTTTAGGGCATGCAGTTATTAACAGAAACAAGCAAGTAGGAACTATCTCTGTTACTGGATTAGGGCAAACCAACTTTACGTCGGATTTGATTGTTTGGGAAGCGCGATTTTCTCAAGTAAACAGCGATCTAAAACAAGCGTATTCCGATCTTAAAAATAATAAAGAAACTATTTCTGAATATTTAAAATCGAAAGGTTTAAGCAATGATGTTATTGTGTTTAACGCTGTTGCAACTGATAAAGAATTTAAGCAAAATTATACCACAGACGGAAAATATTTAGGGCAAGAATTTATTGGCTACACGTTAAGCCAAACGGTTCAAATAAATTCAAAAGAGGTTGAAAAGGTTGAAAAAATATCGCGTGAGGTTACCGAACTTTTAAATAAAGGCATTCAATTATATTCCATAGCACCTAGATATTACTATACAAAACTTGAAGATTTAAAAATTGAAATGGTTTCCCAAGCAACCGATAATGCCTATGTTAGAGCTAAAAGCATAGCTGAAAACTCCGGAACAAAACTAGGAGAACTATCTCTTGCCCAAATGGGAATTTTTCAAATTACGGGGCAAAATTCAAATGAAGACTATTCATGGGGTGGAGCTTACAATACCGCATCAAAGGAAAAAACTGCATCTATAACCATGAAACTTACTTATCGGGTAAAATAGTAATTATAATTAAAGCATTACTTACTCTTCTTCAACCCTAATAATAGGTAAAACAAAAATATATTTCATATATTTGGTTACCCAAATTGGTAAACCAATTTAATTTATCATAATGAAATATCTAATTATCTGTTTTTTTGTTCTTATTTTCAATATTCAATATGTATGGTCTCAAATTGTACTTAATGCTGATGGCCCTGGTAATACTTACGAATTAATCAACTCTGTTTTAGCATCCGGATTCGATGTAATTGAAGCACCAGATTGTAACCATAATGCTTTTGGCAGACACATAGACGAAGTTTTTGACACCTACTTAAACACTCATGTATTTCGTTTTCAAATTCATACAACTCCAGATAATGATAGATGCATCAATTTTGACAGGCAACGAAACGAAATAAAAGTCTACGATAAATCGCCCGCTAATTTAAAAGGCATTGAAGGAGAAGTCTTCGTTTACAAATGGAAGTTTAAACTAGATGCTGGGTTTCAATCGTCTCCTAACTTTACCCATATACATCAATTAAAATCTGTTGGTGGGCTTTATGAAGCGACTCCCATGTACACATTGACTACACGCAAAGGTACTCCAGACAAATTAGAGCTACGTTATGCAGAGACATCATCTCAAGTAACATTAAAGCAGACTGATTTAACGCCATTTAAGGGTATTTGGGTTGACGTAACCGAAACTATAAAATATGGGACTTCTGGAACCTATTCCATAGAAATTAAAAAAGTTAGCGATGGAGCATTATTATTCAATTATTCAAACAATGCCATTATTAATTGGCAAACAGGTGCAGATTTTGTTAGACCTAAATGGGGCATATACAGAAGTTTAATTAATTCTTCAGATTTAAGAGACGAAAGCATCTTATTTGCAAATTTCAGCATTGAAGAGAATCCTACTTTATCAGTCATTGCTAACGAACTAAGTAAAACTAAAATCAATATTTTTCCGAATCCAACAAATAATAGTGTTATTAGTTTTAATTCTAATTCAAATAGTATTACCAACATCCATATTTACGATAATGTTGGCAGGTTTATTACCCATTTAAAACCGCATACTAATACCATAAATCTTACCAGTATAAAAAGCGGACTTTACTTTTTAGTTTTTAAAAACAATAATTCGATTATTTCAACCGAAAAATTATTAATAAAATAATTGCTGTTTAAACAACGCTTTTACTCTAAATATGGTCATTGCTTTGTAATAAACATCAAAATTAAATACGAAACGTTTCTTTTTTTTAATATGTATCTTCGCCTTAAATAAAAGAAACTTTTTTATGCCATTAAACATCGTACTCATAGAACCTGAAATACCTAATAACACTGGTAATATTGGACGCTTAACATTAGCTTCTGGGTCTACACTACATTTGGTAAAGCCCTTTGGTTTTGAAATTGACGATACCCGTTTAAAACGTGCCGGTTTGGATTATTGGAAACATGTTTCGATTATTTATTACGAAAACATAGAAGAGTTCTTCAAAAAAAATAAAAATGCCAACATGGTATTTCTATCTAGCCATGGAACCAAAAATCATTGGGATATTCCTTTTGAAGACAACTTGTTTTTAATATTCGGAAAGGAATCGGTTGGCTTGCCTAAATCTATAATTGATGAACATTCAAATAAATTATACAAAATTCCACTTTATAGTGAACACGTTAGAAGTTTAAATTTAGCAAATGCCGTAGGTATTGTGGTTTATGAAGGGCTGAAACAATTACAGTGAAGCTTTCAAAATAGCCATGATTTTTAGAAACAAAACCTAATCTAGGTACTTATCGTATCATTTTCGTGACTTATCAGTACATTTTCACCTATTCTTTTTTTTTATTTTTTTATAGCTTTGGTGTTACTCACTAAACTAATATTTAACATTTAAAAAATGAAAAGACTTCTACTATTATTAGCATCCATTTGCTTACTTTGCTTTGCTTCCACTTCACTACATGCCCAACCTAATTTTGATTTAGTTGGATTTGCAACAGAAAACGGCGGAACTACAGGCGGACAGAGTGGTACAACTGTTACAGCAACTTCTTATGCTGAATTAAAAGCTTATGCCGAAAGTACTACGCCTTACATAATAATGGTTCAAGGAACTATTTCTAATGGGGCTAATGGGGGGAAAATAGATATACAATCAAATAAATCAATCATTGGAGTTGGAAACAATGCTTTTTTAAACGGTATTGGTCTTGAAATTAAAAACCACAATAATGTTATTATTCAAAATTTAAGAATTACGCTCATTGGTGTTACTACCCGTATAGACACTCCTGGTGTATATTCTTCTACTGGCGATAATGGGCAACCACAAATTCTTGTAAATGGTGGTGACTGCGTTTCTATAAGTGGTACTTCAACAAATATATGGATAGACCATTGCGAAATATTTTCTGAAGATCCTAGCGTTCAAACCAATAAAGATTTATATGATGGGTTGATAGATATTAAAGGTACTACCGGTTTTATAACTATTTCTTGGTGCTACATACACGACCACCATAAAGGTGGTTTGGTTGGTGCCAGCGATACTGATCTTTGGGCAGACCGCAAAGTTACACTCCATCATAATTATTACAATAAAGTATTGCTTCGTGTACCCATGTATAGAGGTTCTACCGGACATTTTTTTAATAATTATATAGTTGGCGCAACAGATGCTACCGAGATTAGAGCTAACACCTGTGTACGTGTTGAAAAAAACTATTATGAAACATTACACTACTCTATTTACACACCTTCCGAATCGCCAGGTAGTACCGAAAGAATTGATAATATTATTATAAGTCAAGCCTCCAGACCTTTTCCAAACGACTGTGTTGCCGATATTCCTTATAGTTATGCTTCAGTATTAACCAGCAATACCGCAGATGTAAAAACACTGGTACCACAATGGTCTGGCGTTGGTAAAATGGGCAATGATTGTAATGGTGACTACCTAGGTTCTGCATATATGGATGATTGCGATACTTGCGTAGGCGGAAATACAGGTTTAACAGCATGTGTAATGGATTGTAATGGTAAGGAGAATGGAACAGCAACTGTTGATGGTTGTGGTGTTTGCTCTGGAGGAGATACAGGTGTAACACCTTGTGATGATAGTTGTTCTTGGGCAGAATACCAAGCTGAAGATGGCATTATTAGTTCTGGCACTATTGATAGCAACCATGTTGGTTATACTGGTACTGGGTTTGTAAATACAGCCAATGCTATTGGCGAATGGTGTGAGTATGTTATCAACGTAACAACTGCGGGTACTTACAATCTTAGATTTCGTTATGGCAATGGTGGAATCGTAGACCGTTCTCAAAGTGTTGCCGTTAATGGCTCTACACAAATTAACAATTTAGGATTCCCAAATACAGGAGCTTGGACCACCTGGTTAAATACCAATTTTACTTTAAACTTAAGCCAAGGTAATAATACCATTAGGTTTACATCACTTACAGATTCTGGAGCTGCCAACTTAGACAGGTTGGATATATGTTCTGGTGAAGCGCTTTCTGTAATTCAAGCGTCATCTGAATCTAATTTCAGCTTATACCCTAACCCAACCCATACTCAAGTTACTTTAGAATTAAAAGAAGATATTGCAAAAAATGCCTTCATTCAATTATACGACAGTACTGGTAGGTTAATTATAAACCAACCATTAAAAGACTCAAAACAATCATTGAACTTGCAAGGTTTGTCGTCTGGAGTATATCTCATAAAAGTATCTAATTTTAATAAGCACATTGTTAAACGCATTATTAAACTATAACAATATAAAAAAGTTAACAACACACTAAACCTTTAAAGATATTGTAAGTCTAATTGAATGATTAACAATTTAAAAACAATTACTTATGATATCAAAAACATTAAAATTTGGTTTAGTAGCTGTAGCGTTATGTGCTTTTTCTTTTTCACAGGCTCAAGAAAAAATGAAACCCGATCCAGAAAAAATCTTTGTATCACTTGATACAAACAACGACAAACTTATAAGTTTAGATGAATTTAAAGCTAAGAAACGAAAAAATGAAGTCCCTATGGAAGCGCTTGAAAAAAGATTTTCTGCCATGGATACCAATACAGATGGTCTTGTAAATTTCGATGAATTTACTGCAAGCATGCACAAACGTGGTGAAAAACATGGAAACCGCACTAAAACAACAGAAAAAAATTAAAATTCACAGATCTAACAAAAAAGGTTCAAGTTAATTAACTAGAACCTTTTTTGTTTTCATTCTTTTTAAGCATGTTTAAATACATAGCTTCCACTTTAGTTCTTGCCCACGGGGTGCGCCTTAAAAACTTCAAACTCGATTTTACTGATGGGTTATCAGTAAAACATTTAATTTTAATAGTGAACCCCATATATTCCCAACCATAATGCGCCACCAAATCATTAATAATCTGTTCTAACTTTATACCATGTAGCGGATTATTTGGTTGAGATTCCATCATGTTTTAATTACGTCTATCGTTTCTACGTCTGTCATTATTACGTTTTGGACGACGGCTACTATCGTTTTTTTGAGTATTCGAATTAGCAGACCTTTCGTTATTTCTAGAACGATTTCCTCCACCTCTTTGCTGACGTTTTTCTGGTTCGGTTGAAGCATTTGGATCGGGTTCAAAACCTTCTACAATTTCAACAGGTATTTTAATCCCTACCAACTTTTCAATATCGCGTAAATAAGTAGTTTCATCAGCACTTACTAACGAAAGCGCTTCTCCACTAGCTCCTGCCCTTCCCGTTCTTCCAATTCTATGCACGTAATCTTCAGAAATATTAGGCAATTCAAAATTAATAACGTGTGGCAATAACGGGATATCCAAGCCACGAGCTGCAATATCTGTCGCTACCAAAACACTCACACTTCCGTTTTTAAAACCGCCTAATGCTTTGGTGCGTGCTCCCTGACTTTTATTCCCATGTATAGCGGCTGCTTTAATACCTGCCTTTGCCATTTTTTCGCATAGTTTGTTAGCACCATGTTTTGTACGTGTAAATACCAAAACCTGTTTCCAGTTGCCGTCCGAGATTAATTTAATAATTAAATCGGTTTTTAAGCCTTTAGCAACACGATATACTTTTTGTGAAATGGCATCTACCGTGGTGTTTTCGGGTGTTGCTTCAACCTGTACCGGGTTATTTAAAATACCATGTGCCAGTTTTTTAATGTCGGGTGAAAAGGTTGCAGAAAACATTAAATTTTGGCGTTTCTCTGGCATGATTTTAATAATACGCTCAATATCGCGTAAAAAACCCATATCAAGCATTCTATCTGCTTCATCTAAAACCAAAATCTCAACACGCTTTAAAGATATGTGGTTCTGGTTTATTAAATCTAATAAACGCCCAGGAGTTGCTACCAATACATCAATACCTTGGCGCATCGTTGCTACTTGCGGATTTTGATTGACGCCTCCAAAAATAACGGCACTACGCAATTCTAAAAACTCACTATATTCTTTTACGTTGGCATATACTTGTGCTGCTAATTCACGCGTAGGCGTTAAAATTAACGCACGAATAGGGCGGTATTTTTCTTTTGGGTTTTCAGATAATATATGTAAAAGAGGCAATGTAAAACCTGCTGTTTTTCCAGTCCCAGTTTGCGCACTCGCCAATACATCTTTTCCTTGTAAAATAGGTGGAATGGCTTTTTTTTGAATAGGACTTGGGGTTGTGTATCCCTTTTTGCTAATAGCTTTTAGCAAGGCTTGAGATAAGCCTAATGAGTTAAATTGCATATAAATTGTTTGGTAGCCCACAATGGGCATTTTGAGATGACAATCTATATATTAAACATCACCTCGTTTTTATTAAGCGCCAAAGGTACGGTTAATTTATTGGTATTTATTTGATTTTGTAAAAAACAAAAAGCGCCCAATTATATTGCTATAATCGGGCTGCTTTCCCTAACAAAAAAACCAAAAACCAAAATCTATTAGGTTTTTAAAAACATTTTTTTCTTTTTCATCTGTTAGTAACTTGTCTTTTTCTTCTAATGAATCCCTCTTTTTATATTTTAAAATGTATATGTAATACTTCCTTTAATAAAAAATGGTGATCCTGGTGTAAAGTGAATTTCTTCAACACCTTGTGCTTCGTTTTGAAGCCTTGATTCGGTTGCAAACTGGGTTTCATTCCATTTGGTATCAAATAAATTTTCAATAACCACTCCTAATGTGATATTATTAAAGCTGTAATTGGCATTAAAGTCGGTTATAAAATATCCTTGGGCTACAATACTATTATCATCATTAGCTGGTCTGTCATCAATATATCTATAACGCATACCACCAGAAAAACCATTTAGGTTATTAACCGAAATACCACCTGCCATAGTGAAATCGGGTGCCAATGGAATATAATTTTCACCATTTGGGTCTTCGGTACTGCGGGCATGTGTATAAGTCGCATCGGTATCAAAAAACAACCAATCGGTTAATTGGTAACGCAAGCCTAAATCAGCACCATAACGTGCAGTTTTTCCGCTAGGTTCCACTATACCGGCATCACCTACATACACAAACTCCTGTTCTAAAAACAAATACCACAATGCCGAATTAACAATTAGTTTAGGTGCTGGTTTCCATATTGACCCTAAATCCAAACCATACGAACGAGGCAACACATCTTTACCTTGTTGGCTAACTACCACACGTGTATCGTTGGAATGAAAGCCAATACCCGATTTTAAATAAAGCTGTAAGTTGGAGGCGGCATCAAAATAAAAGTTAAGTTTAGGGCTTAAAATGGTTTTTGTTACGACTTGGGGTGTGTAGTTGGCTTGCAACTTATCGTTATACAAAAACTTAAAATAATCTAAACGTAACGCAGGTACTATCTTAAACTTACCAAAATCGAACTGAATATTGGTGAACGCACTTAGGTTGGTTTGGTTTAAATCGCCCAACTGAATTTGTTCTAAAGTGGCCCTTCTGTTTAAGGTATGCGACAACTCAATATCATTAACAATATCGTGTCTAAGACTGATACCCGAAGTGATTGTAACTTCGGTAGTTCCTAAACGTGTTTCATTGGTTATAGCTGTATTAAAACCTAAGATGCTTCTATCTTCCTTTTGTTTAATTTGATCGCCATTAACGGCATCTTCCAAAAAAAACGTGAAATTAGAATACAATTCGAAACCATAATGCGAATAAAAGGCATTGGTTTTTAAAGTTGAATTATCTGAAATATGCTTATGAAATTCCACATTGAAATTGGTACGTTCGGTGTTGCCACCTTCAGTATCATCAATAGACCCAAAACGGGTGATGTTTCCATTTTCAACTTCACGCTGTGGAATTTGCCCCGATGCATCCCAACGGCTAGTAAAGTGTGATACCGTTAGTGAAAGTTTATCGTTATTAGGTGAAAAGCTCACATATTTTCCAAATAGATTCAGCCTGTTAAAGTTTTGTGGCGACTCGTATGGACCATCTGTAGCGATGTATTCGGTTGCTAAATAGGCGTTTTGATTTTTTGTGGTTTCCAACAAATTAAACAAACCTAGAGTTCGTAGACTATTAAACTGCCCTACAGATAATGCTACAGAACTTTCCTTTAAATAATCTTTAGTTGAAAAATCGACATAGCCAGCAGTAGCAAAATCACCACGTTCTGCGTAATACGACCCTTTGCCGAAATCTATTTTATTTATGGTTTCAGGTATTACAAAATGTAAATCGCTATACCCTTGCCCGTGTGCATGCGATACCATATTGATAGGCATCCCATCAACCGACAGTAAAATATCGGTGCCATGGTCTATATCAAAACCTCTTAAAAATATTTGTTCTGCTTTACCGCCACCAGCGTGCTGACCGATGATTAAACCGGGGACTTTACGCAATATTTCTTGTGAAGAATTAACAGGATTGGTATTAATATCCAATCTGGAAATGGTACTTACGGGATTTAAAGTTTCTGTAATAACCAATTCATCTAACTGAAACGACTTCTCTTCTAAAACAATATTGAGTTTTTTATTAAAATTTGAAGCATTTAAAACAATAGTTTTATTCTTAAAACCTAATAATCCTATACGCAAAGAATCGCCCTCCTTATTGTTCTCCAAAACAAATACCCCATTTCCTGATGAATGTGCATGACTTTTTGAGTTTAGATTGTAAACATATGCCGCTTCCAAAGGTTGGTTTTCGTTATTAATTACAACACCTTTTATTTGTTGTGCGTTTGAAACAGCAACAAGTATAAAAGAAAAAATAAGTAGATATAATTTCATGAGGTGGTATTAAATTTTATTGATTTCCTGTTCGGCTAATGGACCAAGTTCAAAAGTACTTTCTAATAATTCTTTTTTCAAATTTTTAGCTTGCTTAATTTTCCCATTGGCTTTATAAACTTCAGCCAAATGGTACAAAACTTTAGGCTCTGATGTTTTACCAGAAACGTGTTGCTCCATAATTTGCAAAGCTTCTTTTTCTAATCCCATTTTATAATATACCCACGCCAATAAATCGTAAGAAAGTGGTGTTGGTCTGTTATTAATTTCTGTTTTTGCTAAAGCTAAGGCTTCATCTAAGTTTTCAGAGACATCAGTATATAGCACCACATTATAAGCGTTATACATATCGCCATACAATTCATTCTTTACGGCGGTTTTGTACATTCCTAACTGTAGTTTTTCCATGGCTATATCACCTTTAAATTTAGCTATTTCAGCTTTTAGTAAATGATAATCGGGCGCATGGTATGTATTTGTAACTGTGTTTAAAATACGTAAAGCTTCGTCTGGGTTTTTCTCGTGTGCATATATTATCCAAGCGATGCCTTTCTTTGCGTAGGCATCGTTAGGATACAACTCTAATGCCTTTAAAAAGTGATTATAAGAAGCTTCGATGTTTCCTTGGTGTCCATAAAAATCGGCCAGATTGGTATAAATCCACTGTTTTGATTGTGGTGAATTTGCAAACTCTGCTTTATCCCTGGCTTTTTCCAAATATTTAATGGCAGCATCTAAATTACCCCGATGGTCGCTCCATTTAGCAACACGTATTAAATAATCGAAATCTCTATCATCACTAAATTTGTCTAAATAGTTTTTTGCTAATTGGTAATTCCCCAATTCTAAATGTACATCGAACAACATTTTTTGAGTACCTTCCAACCTATCACCTATTGACTCGGCTTTCATTAATAAGTTTAGAGCTTCTTTAAATTTATGTTGTGAAATATAATTAGCTGCCAATCCTTTTAAATAACCTGTACTATTATGGTTTGCAATTTTATTTAACTCTAAATAAGTGCTTTCGGCATTTTTAAGATATTTTATTTCGCCAGTAATAGCAAATAAATGGCTATAGGCTGCCGCTATTTTTGCCAGATATGGAAACTGATTGGGTTGGTCTTTTAACTTTTGTTGCCAAAAGGTCAATTCGTTGTTAGCATTCTGTAACGATGTACTGTCTGAAGATTCCAAGTAAAGATTATACTGTTCACTGTCTGTTATTTTTTTTGAAGATGTTGTACAACTTAACACGGATGCAAGTACACAAAACATCATTATAAATTGTAATTTCATTGTGTTTGTTTTTTTAGGTTTTGTTTTTGTTAGGTAAAATCCTGGAACAAGGAGGGTTAGATTTTTCTTGTTCCAGAAAGTTGTTTATACTTCTACCAAGGAGAAGCTAAATAAGGAAATGAGGCAAGAAAAGGTTTGTCGTTGGCATCTACGTTATCGTTAGAAAACTGTGGATATTCAGGATCTGTTAACCCAGTTTCACCACCAAAAATCAATATCAATTCAACGGTAATAACATCATCGGCCAAAGCTCTACCTGTTAATAAATTGGTGCCATCATAAAATGTAGTGGTTCCATCTAATGATACATTTAAAACATCGGTTGCTAAAACACCTGTAAAAGTCTCTGCGGTTAAACCTAAAGCATTTTTATCGGTAGCATTAGCAAAAGCAGGACTCAGCCCTTGTAAATTAGTTTGGAACATACTTTGAAAAGCTGCATTTTGGGCAGAAGGTATAGTTACATTAAACATATCTTTACTTGAACCAGACACGAAAACCGTGTTTACTGCAGGTCTACCCATTTGGTCTTCTTGAGCATAAGTTCCAGAAAAATCTGGCGTCATCATACTCATCGTATCGTCATCATTATCAGAACAGTTAAACGCTAGTAATGAAACCGCAAATGCTACTGTTAAAACTTGTATTCTTTTTATATTTTTCATAATTCTAATATTTTAAATGGTTTTTTATTATTTTCTTTTAGATTCTACCCAGGTATTGATTGTCCCAGTTCCACCAATCATGGCTTTAGGCACTTCAACTACAATAGATAATACATTCGATCCTGCAAAAGTATCTGAAGCCTCTCCTTTTGGTAAAAAGCCTGATGCCGTTCCTCCAATAATTGCTGAATATTGAGCAAAATCAAAAAAGAATGGGTCATCTCTTGGTCCTGCAAAAAAGCTCATACCTCCATTGCTGCTAACCTTAGCGCTTGTTCCATAGGCCGTAATATCTACTACTCCACCTACTGTTGCTGTGCTTTGAATGGAACTGTTAAGTCCTGTTTGAGATGGAGCTATTGGTCCAAAGAAATACATTTTACCATTTCTAGGTATGGCTTGTATAACCAAGTCTTCAACATTATCGCCTGTGTTATCGATGTTAAATTCAATTAAAACATCTTCTTCAAACATGGCGCTACTTGTTGCTGTAGGGCTTAACAACCCTTGAATGTTTGCTACAAACACTAAATTGTTTGTGTTTTGCCCTTGGAAGGCATAAAAATCGGTAATATCACTGGTACCACCTTTTACCGCAGGCGCATCAATATGATCGGCTGCAATTACGAAGAAACTAGCTACTGCTAAAACTCCAATTCCTAAAACTACTTTTAAATTTTTCATGTTTTTTGAGATTTTATTATTAGTTATTTATTTGACTCTCACACATACCTACGGAAAAACTTAAAGAACGGTTTTGTTAAAATTTTGTTAATGAAAATATTTGCTAATAATATTCCTAAAACATTACTTTTGCAAGTATAAATAATAGCGCTATGAACCCATCAGCTAACGGCTGGATAAAAAAATTACTTAAAGAAGTAGCCAAAAACAATTCATTTTTAAACGTTGAAAGCGAAACCTTTTATAACGCTTTAAGAGATTGTGGCTTTATTTATGGAAGTAATTTTGATGTTGTTTGCAATGTTATTTTAAACAAAGATTTTACAGACGAAGAGCTTTCTAAAACCAATTTGTGCTTAGCATTGCTTTATACACACAAAAACTCTGGTTCTGAAATACCTTTTATAGAAAGTGCCATTAATTTTTATACGGAGATAAACGAACTTAAAACCTCGTTCTTTTTAGGGTTCCTTGGTGAAAAAAAATCTAACGAGCAGTTAGAAAAAATAATACACAAGCGTATTCAAATTGATGACAACTTTATCACCAAAAACTTTAACTACTTTATAATCAATGCGCTATTGTACGTAGATGTATTGGCTTATGAAACTTTTTTAAATAATGAATCTATATCTATTGATTATATTAAAAACCTAGAATCATCAATTGAAGCCATTTCATTAGGAGCTTTAAATTCAAAAGCATCAAAAAATAAATACGACGATAGTTTAATTAAATTGTTCGAATCTTCTTTACGCTTTCATAACAGTGCCCCTATAATTTATTCCGAAGCCATAAAAAATATTAAAACCATTCTTGAAAAATATTATATTCTAGATTTGGCATGTATGGCTACTTGGAGCGACAAAACCATTGACAAAAAAGAGCAACTTTTTTTAATTCAATTAAGTACAGATTTACAAGTTGATACTCAACATATAAAGCAATCTATGAAAACGGTAAATACCTTTTACCATGTGCATAGAGACCAAATTGCTTTATTAAGTTCCAACAACATGGCACAGAGTTTTTATAACAACTCTAGTAAAATGGTAAAAAAATTAATTACCAGAAATAGCAAACGCCTGTATCAAGAATTAAAAGATAGTAAGGAACTTATGGTGTTGCTTACACAATCTACCCAACGCGATTTAACACCCATAGAACAGAAAAAAGTACAGGAACAGTTGTTGGATATTTTTAAATCAATCCCAAGTCTTGCCATCTTTTTATTACCTGGTGGTGCGCTTTTATTGCCATTGGTTGTTAAGTTTATACCCAAACTATTGCCTTCTGCTTTTGATGAAAACAGAATTGAGGAATAATAATATAAAGTCTCAATTTTTTCATTAAATTTACCAATACTTCGTATTAATCTAATAATCCAACTTAAATTTTGAATAAATCGTACTCCATTGAGGAAATTAACAGCTTTTTAAACGGCGAGTTAATTGGAAACACCACACAAGCCATTGAAGGTCCAGAACAATTACAAAACGCCAAAAACAATCATATTTCTTTTATAGGAAGCACAAAATACGCTAAACATTGGGCAGACTCTAAAGCTTGTGCTGCTGTAATAAACGATAATTTAAATATTGAACCCGGCAATAATAGAGCTTTAATAAAAGTGAAAAATGCCGATTTAGCGATGGCTAAAATACTAGATCTGTTCAATCCGCCACCACCTGTTTTTGATACCGATATACACCCTACTGCAGTAATTCACGATTCTTCAAAAATAGGTAAGGGTTGTAAAATTGGCGCCAACTGCTATATTGGCAAAGATGTTGAATTGGGGAATGGCGTTGTTTTATACCCGAATGTATGTGTGTTTGATGAAACCACAATTGGCGAAAACACTATTGTTTGGTCTGGAACGGTTATACGCGAGCGTTGTATTATTGGTAGCCATTGTATTTTCCACACCAACGTAAGTATTGGGGCTGATGGTTTTGGTTATAGACCAAGTGATGACGGCAGAGGTTTGGTTAAAATACCTCAAATAGGCAATGTGATTATTGGGCATTATGTTGAAATTGGTGCCAACTCGTGTGTAGATCGTGCGAAGTTTAGTTCAACCATAATTGGTGATGGCTGTAAAATTGACAACCTAGTGCAAATAGCACACAACAGCATTATGGGCCGCTCTTGTATTATGGCTGGACATAGCGGACTTGCAGGTTCAGTAACCTTAGGTGATGGCGTTATTATTGGAGGTAGTGCTTCTATTAAAGACCATACCACCATTCATTCTGGCGCTACCGTTGGTGCAGGTTCTGGTGTTGTTGGTGATGTAGAAGCTGGAAAAACCGTATTGGGGTATCCGGCGCAAGATGCCAGAGATATGCTTAAACAATGGGTGGTTATGCGCCAGTTTATGAAAAAACAATAACTGGATTTCTAGCTGAAATTTTATTAAATTTACTTGGTTTTGCGTTAGGGATAGTAGTGGAAATCCTTTTTAAAAATGATGACACCTAATTATGGTGCTAAGTAATAATAAACAGATTACCTTTTTCCTTCGCCCTCGCAATAACGTTTAAAAAGATTGTAACGAATAGCCCTACCCTTGTGGTAACGCCCAAATAACTATTTATATTAAAAAGAATTTTATTTATACATGATACGTAACATTGAAAATATAGAATTACAGTATTTAACTTTAGAAGATTATCAACAGTTAAAAGAGGTTATGATTGAAGCGTACGCGAGTATGCCAGGGTCTTACTGGAGAAAATACCATATAAAGTCTTTAATTGAGAAATTCCCGGAAGGGCAAGTGGTTATAAAAGTAAACGGGCAATTGGCTGGTTGTGCTTTATCTATTATTTTAGATTACAACCAATTTGACGACCACCATACGTATGAAGATATTACTGGTAATTTTACTTTTAGCACCCATACCGATAGAGGCGATGTGTTGTATGGTATTGATGTGTTTATAAAAAAAGAATTTAGAGGTTTACGCCTTGGCAGACGCTTATATGATTACCGAAAAGAATTGACCGAAAAATTAAACCTTAGAGGTATTGCATTTGGTGGTAGGATTCCAAATTACCACAAGCACGCTGAACAAATGAGCCCTAAGGAATATATTGACAAGGTTAGAAGAAAAGAAATTCACGACCCGGTTTTAAACTTTCAGATATCGAACGATTTTCATCCATCCAAAATACTGAAAGGCTATTTAGAAGGTGATACGGCTTCGGGAGAATTTGCGGTGTTATTGGAATGGGATAACATTTATTACGAAAAGAAAACCAACAAGGCTATTACTAAGAAAAAAGTAATTCGTCTTGGCTTGATACAATGGCAAATGCGTTTGTATAAAGATATGGAAGAACTGATGCAACAAGCCGAATTTTTTATTGATTCGGTTTCTAATTATAGATCGGATTTCGCTCTGTTTCCAGAATTCTTCAACGCCCCCTTAATGGCAGATCATAATCACATGCCAGAAAGTCAAGCTATTAGGGAATTAGCGGCTTTTACACCTATAATTGTAAAAAAGTTTTCTGAACTCGCCATTTCTTATAACATAAATGTAATTACTGGAAGCATGCCCGAATTAAGAGACGATTTGCTATACAATGTAGGTTATTTATGCAGACGTGATGGCACTACAGAACGTTATGAAAAACTTCATATAACACCAGATGAAGCAAAAGTTTGGGGTATGCAAGGCGGAAATGTTTTAAAAACCTATGATACCGACTGTGGAAAAATTGGTATTCTTATTTGTTACGATTCTGAGTTTCCAGAGTTAAGTAGAATTTTGGCCGATGAAGGCATGGATATTTTGTTTATCCCTTTTTTAACCGATACACAAAATGGCTATTCTAGAGTACGCCACTGCGCCCAAGCCCGAGCTATTGAAAACGAATGTTACGTGGCCATAGCGGGTAGTGTTGGTAATTTACCAAAAGTACATAATATGGATATTCAATTTGCACAATCTATGGTGTTTACACCTTGCGATTTTGCTTTTCCTGCAAATGGTATCAAAGCCGAAGCAACAACAAATACAGAAATGATTTTAATTGCCGATGTGGATATTGATATGCTTCGCGAACTAAACCAATTTGGTAGTGTAAGAAACCTAAGAGACCGTAGAACAGATTTGTTTGAGTTACGGAAGAAATAGATTTTATTTTGAAGTGAATAATAAAAAAATCTTCTACTTGACTTTGTAAAAATTTCAACTAAATTCGTTTAACATTATATATCAAATAGTTGTACACAATATAAGCAAACTCAATGCATAGAAAAACAATTACACTTTTAGTTTTAATCTTATTAACTAGTATTGGATTCGCCCAATCTGAAAAAATTAATATAAAAACAGATAATTTAACAGAATCGAATTATCTGAAAATGGATGATTTCTACTTGACTCATCATCTGTATATCGATTTATTCTTGAGAGAAAATTTATTTCCAGAAGCAAGTCCAGTTGATGTTTCCTCTATTCTAAAAGCTTTGAAAAAATATGTCTCAATAGAAAATAAATTAGATATTGAAATTGAAAAACCTGGAAAAAGAAATTACTTAATCCGATTTGCAATTTTGAAGAAAGATGACGGCACTGAACTTTTGATTGCATTTACAAACTGGAGCACGAAAGAAAAAATATTTGAAAAAGAAATAAAAATGGAAAACGATTCCTATACGAGATGGTATTTTCTTAATGGAAATAAAATGACCTATAGAAAAGATCTTTCTAGTGAGAATGATTATTCAAATATGACTAAATCTGACGTAGTCAATGCTTATTTGTTCGATGAACTATCTGAGAACGATGCCAAAATAAAAAGTACAATAGACGAAATATTAAATGGAAGTGATTTGAATGTATCAGATAATATTATGGCTAATTTAATTCTCTTAAAATATCAAATTTTCCAAAGAGATAACGAAAATGTGATTAAGCAAACCGATTACCTGAATAAACTATTTGAAAACAATAAATCAGAATCTAGTATTAGAAGACTTAAAATGGCATTTGAAGCAACAAAATTTCAAATTGAACTAATGAACTAAAAACTTAATCAGTATATAAAAATTACTAGTTTTAGGTAAACCAAAGTTAATTGCTTGTTTTCAAGTTTCTGATTTTTATTCAGAAAAACTTTTACACTAACACTAATTTAAAACACACATAATCGTTAAACGAACCCACTTCTAACACAAATAATATTATAAGCACATTCAAAAAAAAAAAAAAAAAAAAAACATGAAACCAACTCCAGAACATAACGAGCGTATTGCAACCATGACATTTGCCTCCGTATATCCGCACTATGTAACAAAAGTTGAAAAGAAAGGGCGAACAGAAGACGAATTACAACAAGTTATAGAATGGTTAACGGGTTTTGATAAAAGCAAAGTAATAACCCTTATAAACGAAAAAGTCACATTTAAAACCTTCTTCCAAAATGCCCATTTAAACCCAAATGCCCATTTAATTAAAGGCGTAATTTGTGGCTACCGAATAGAGGACATTGAAAACACACTAACTAAACAGGTTCGATATTTAGATAAGTTAGTGGACGAATTAGCAAAAGGCAGGAAAATGGATAAAATTTTAAGACAATAAATTTATTTAAAAACTTCGCATAACAAAACCCTATTCCAACCAAGCCTTAAAATCTTTTACGCGCTCGCGAGCAACAATGACCCCTTCACCATTATAGGAGTTTAGCTTTATTTGAAGGCGTGAATTGGTATAACTTACCATATCTTTTATGGCATTGATGTTTACAAAGAATTTACGGCTAATACGGAAAAAGGTTTGTGGTTCCAGTTCGTTTTCTAAAAGCTCTAAAGTGGTATCTAGCAAATAGTTTCTCCCTTCGGTGGTGTGTAAATAAGTCCCTTTGTTTTCACTGTAAAAACATTCAATCTCATCAATATTAATTAGTTTTAAATGCTGGCCTACTTTTACCGAGAAGCGTTTTTTGTACTCGCGGTCTATGGGGTTGATGAGTAGTTTTTTAATATCATTAAAGTCTAAAGTAACAGCTTGTTTTTGCGGTAAACGTTCTTGGTACTTCTTTACAGCTATGGCTAACTCGTTATCATCAATTGGTTTTAGTAAATAATCGATGCTGTTTAGTTTGAAGGCCTGAAGTGCATACTCGTCATAAGCGGTGGTGAAAATAACTGCTGATTTTATTTCGATGGCTTCGAATATTTCGAACGAGAGTCCGTCGCTTAACTGAATATCCAGAAATATTAAATCGGGATGCTGATTATTTTGAAACCAATTTATAGATTCTTCAACGGAATGCAGCATGGTTTCAGCTTCCATATTTAATGTAGTTAGCATACGCTGTAGGCGGCGTGCTGATGGCTTTTCGTCTTCTATAATAATTACGTTCATAGTTTTTGGATTGGTTGTTTCACAGAGATTCGCTGAGTTTTTCTCGTTAGGGCGTTAAGCCGCAAAGGTTTTACTCAAAACTGCGACTGAAAACTAATTTCACTTCCAAGGTTTTTTATCTTTTTCCATTAATTCTTTTATTTTTCGTTCTTCCCAGTCTTTGCCTAATATAAAACTAGGGGTAAAAACGGAGAGTCCGTGCGCCAACAAACCGATGCCCCAAAAGACTAATGTGATGAAATTTTGCCATTGAAAATAGCTTTCGCCTTCGCCTAAATTTTGAATATTTATAATAACAATCATGATGTTGATTATTACATACACTAGGGTGTGTCTGTAAAATCCAGAAATTTGTTTTACACGTTTGGCTGCGCGTTGATAACGGTCTTTTTCTATGTAGTTCTTATCCATTATTTCCAGGTTTTATTGCTTGACGATTCTTCTTTCTCTAAAATTTCTTGAATTTTGCGTTCTTCCCACGATTTTCCGTATCCAAAAACCCCAAAGGCATGAAATGTTAAGCCCATGCCCCAACCCAACATAGGAAACCAGAACCATTGGAAACCCCAGTAGGTTTTGTAGTTTATAAATATTAAAAATGGGATAACTAAGCAATAGGATATTAAATTGGAGTAAAAGGCTTTAATAGCTTCCACCCGCTTCTTGGCTTTGTAATAGGCGTCTTGTTCGTTGTAATTATGGTTTGTTTCCATGTTATAAATTTGTTTTGTAAGCATGGGTATGGCTACTGTAAACCTACTTGCTTCTTTGCTAATGCTTATTTTTTTTATGGTTAGCAAATCGTAACGCTGCATGATGTTATTTAAACCTACGCCACTGCTCTTTTTCACGATTTGTTTGGGTTGCAGGTTATTTTCTACCACCAAACTATCGCCATCTTCATAAATTTTTATATGCAATGGCCTGTTGGTTGTTACAGTATTATGCTTTACGGCATTTTCCAACAGTAACTGTAATGATAGCGGTACTACTTTACTTTCTGGGTTGTTGGCTTTTTCGGGAATGTCGAAAATAATACTGTCTTCAAAACGCATTTTTAAAAGCGACATGTAAGTTTTGGCGAATTCCAATTCTTCATCTACCAATACTAATTCTTTATTTTTCTGTTCTAAAACATAGCGATATACTTTAGATAATGACGTGGTAAACCTTTGAGCATTTTCGGGGCTTTCTTCAATTAAACTACTTAATACGTTTAAACTGTTGAACAGAAAATGCGGATCTAATTGGTTCTTTAACGCATCAAACTTGGCGCTTGCTGTACCTGCAATAACCTTTTGTTCTTTTATTTTGTTTTGCTGGTACTTGTTATAAAAGTATACAAAGTGAAAAATAATAACGATGGTTAAGGTAATCCACAACCCAAACTGGTAGTAGGCAAATTTCTCATTAGCCATAAATTCTTGAAACGACGTGCCATTAAACACTATCGAAGTGAAAGCTCTTAGAAAAAACAACCCCATTAAAGTTAAAACCGTAGACCCTACTATACCAACCACAATACGCTTTACCCTATCGCTTTTTTTCCATTGGAGGCTTTCCATATAATCAAAAAAGTACATATTACTAAACCCCAAAACAAAACTATATAGCTGATACAGTAAAAAGTTTATTAGAAACTCGTTAACACTTTTAAAAACAAAACCACTAGACAGAGCGTTCCCTACCCCAAATACAGCACAACCAATTGCAAAACTTAAAACGATTGATTTTCTTAATTTTTTCATGTGGTTATATTATTTGTTTTTTTACAGGAAACATGTTGCTTCCATATAATCATTTCTTTGGGTCTAAAGAACTCGCAATGGAAGGTTCATGACGTTGTTTTAAACTACAGACTATTTGCTACTCTTTACAAGATTGCACTAACATTTCCGCACGGTCCTTTCCCCAATTTGGGCTAAAAGGTGTTTCTGGTTTAAAGTTAGCAAAAAGTTCTAAAGCGCGTTCCAAATCCTTACAGAATGGCTTGGCATCTTGTCCAAAATATTTGGCACCACCCATGTCCCATTCTGCTTTGCAGTAAACAACACGTGGGTTTTCTGGCGCTATCATTTCTGCTTTTGTGTACAACTCTACCACTTTACCAGATAAAGTCATGCCATACGTAGCACCATCAAAAGCTACCCAAGCGGTGTGCAATAATGCTTGAAGCACTAAAATTTCAGGATTATTTTTTGAAATGGACGTGGCATCGTTAATTAAATCCTGTGCTTTTTTTAGTTGGACCGATAACTTTCCTTCATTTCTTTCTTCAAAACTATTAACAATATTTATTTGAGCTGCATAGTATAGAGGCAACCAATTATCCGCTTCTACTTTTGCAATACGTTCAAATAAATTTGAAGCTTCGGTTGGATTGTTGTTTCCCCATAACTCAAAGGCTTTTTGCATCCCTTGTTCGTAATTCGTTTGAGCAGTTGTTACTAGTGAAACGAAGAATGTTGCGATGATAATTAGATGTTTCATTTGGTGTTTGTTTTAAATTATGAAACAAATATCTTTCACCTTAACCGCTTTAAAAAATGCGACTTACCCAACTGTAATTTTTTTAGGATGGATTGTAATTTAAAATAAATAAGGCCATTTAAAAGACAAAAAAAAATCAAGAGACTTAACACCTCTTGATTTTTCAACACGACCATTACTAACTAAACTCAAATATTATCGCTCTTGAAACTTAAAGTAAATGGGCACAGCGTAAGCTACTCTAACAGGTTTCCCTCGTTGCTTACCCGGTTGCATTTTGGGTAATAGCCCAATAATACGCTCTGCCTCTCTTTCTAAAATTTTATCCGGACCTCTAGAGCGTATTCCAGTAGCAATGCCTTTAGAATCAATAATAAATATAACCGAAACACGCCCTTGAATACCAAGTTGTAATGCCGTTTCTGGATAATTAAAATTCTTTACCACATGTTCTCTCACTTTCCGTTGAAAACAATCTTTGGCCTCACTTTTTGATAGACCTTCGCATCCAGGGTACACAGGCACATCTTCAATAACAGCAAACGCCACTTCCACCTCCTCTTCAATTACAGCTACTTTAACATCGCTTACACCTACACCTCCTACTTCTCCTTTATAGTTTGAAATAGCTTCACTTTGGTCTGTTTCACTGCTTAGCATTACAGTTTCTTCAACCTCTTTTATATCGTCAACTATTTGAATATTTTCATTTATAGCTACCGGAACAGCAGCTGGTGGTGGTGGTGGTGGACTGTAATTTACAATGGGTATTTCTTTCTCAGGTTGTGCCTCCATAGTTAAAATACCTATGTCAACGTCGCTTTTTTCATAAGTTTTATACTCTAAAGCCTGCCAAGAAAAAAACAACATTAAGTTTAGACCTATGGCAAAGTACAAACTACTGTTTCTGCCAATTTCTAGTTCTGGATTTTTTTTACTAGATAACATGACACATTGATTTCGTTACATTAAAGTTACTGAATATCAATGGCATTAACTATGATTTTTGTCATATAACTTTGTTAAATAAAATTGATTTTATAAGAAAAAAAACAACTACTTTAGTTTTGACTAATGATATAAAATACCGAAACAGTAGTTTGTCATTATAGTTGGCGGTAATTTGAATAAAGCGATGATAGGATTTTTAATTCGAAAAGTATTTTGTAAAAACCTGGCTTCGGAGTTAACGGAAATTAAACTGACCGAAAACGGGTTTTCCATAAGCGAACCTTTTGAAGCAAACACCAAATCATTCCATTGGAATGAAATAAAAGACGTTCGATTTTCAGAAAACAACAAAGAAGTAATAATTGAGAAATCGTACAAAAAAATCATTCTGAAAAAGAACAATATTGGTTGGTACGATTTTATTCAAAATGTGCCATCTAATTTCACGGATTTTGACTTTGATTATATTAAAGACCTTATGGATTCTCTGAAACCTTGTGAAGTGTGCGGAATTGTTGCTGTAAGAGAAAATGAGTGCATCGTTTGCGAAACTATCGCTTGGAATAACGAAATGACTGAAAGCAAAATAGAGTACCTAAAACTTAAACAATCAGAATTTTACTCTGACCAAATAAAAAACAGAAAAGAAATAAAAAAAGTTGCGGAACCTGAACATGGATTTAAAGCTGACAAAAATTGGAAATTACACATATAAAAACAGAATCCACATCATTTAGGGCTTCATCAAAATTACCCCCTTCTACAAATTATTCAATTGGTTACTCTTTTTATCCTCACTAATAGTCCAAAAGAAGCCTACAAAAAAGAATTGGTCTGCCGCTGGCTGTAACGCTCTACGATTGAAGTTTCCATTCACATCAGATGTATTAGTATATTGATAACCATTAATATTTTTAAAACCCAATGCGTTATTTACCGAAGCATATAGTATTTTTTGCGGACTAATTAAATATGCCCAATTCACACTTAAACTGTTGTATGCTTTTGTTTTTTGGTTTAAAAAACCGGCTTCGTTGGGATTTGTATAGGTTCTACCCGATGCCCAGGCATAACTAAAGCCTACCTGACTGCGCCAATTGTTAATCCAATATTTCCCAACTACCGATAGATTATGGGTATTTACAAAATTTGGCTGTGCTTTGTTGGGGTAGTTTTTATAATCGCGTTCGGTATCTAACAGCGAATAACTTACCCAATAATCCACATTTTTAACAGTTTTGCCATCACGATAAAAGAAGTCGACACCCCTTGCAAACCCACTACCATTGTTGTTATAGTTAGCGTTGAAATCGGCAAAGTCGGCATCATACTTTACCAAATCATCATAATTTTTATAATATGCTTCGGCTCTAAAAATCTTTCTATCACCGTTATATTGATAGTTAGCAATAAAATGCGACGTGCTTTGTGCTTTTAAATCTTGGTTGAATTTTAAAATATTGCTCGATGGGTTTTGATAAAAATTTCCATAAGCCAACGACACCTGGCTTTTACCAGATGTTTTATAAGCCAAAGACAGTCGGGGCGCGATGGTAAGGTCTTCAAACAACTGGCTATATTCGGCACGTAAACCTGTTTTAAAAGCCAGTTTTTTAGAAATAAAGATGTCGGCTTCCGCAAATACCGCCGCCATACTACTATCATACCCGTATCTAGCATCGTTTATAGAGGCATCGTTGTAGTTTTCTGTAAAATTGGTAGCGAAGTGCTCCGCTCCAAAATAGAGCTTAAAACGATTGCTTATTCGGTTTTTTAATTTCAGTTTAACATGCATAGCGTTTTCCACATCTTCAATAGCACTATCAACACTATTAAAATCGTTATTGCTATATGTAAAACTCAAACCTCCAAAATATGACCAAGCAGCGTTTAATTCCCCTTCATACGAACTATTCAAGTAAAAATTTTTGTTATTCAGTATAAAATGAACACCGTCTTCATCGTTAATATCTTCCTGCGTTAATTCAAAATGAGTTGTATCAAACGCACCGTATAATTTAAATAGCCCTGTATTTGTTTTTTTACGGAATACAGTTTCTCCCGAAACCGTTTCATAAGGTTTTATCCAATTATTTCTACTCGGAAAAATAGCGTTATAAGGCGCCAAATTGATATAGGACACATTAAAACTCAACGAACTTTTATTCCATTTTTGAGTGTTTCCTACACTACCACCCACACTCATAATACCAATATCCGTTTTTTCTTGGTCTGGCTCGTCAATGGTATTTAACAGCAACACACTGGAAAGCGCTTGACCAAATTCTGCCGAATACCCCCAGTTGAAAACGTAATACCATCAAACAAAAAAGGGGAATAGCGCCCACGGGTTGGTGAATTATTCGTGGTGGGTGTGTAAGGTGTAAACACCCGAATACCGTCAATAAAAATCTGGGTTTCATCGGCATCACCACCCCGTACAAACAATCTACCATCTTCGGCAACAGTAGTGGTTCCCGGTAAAGTTTGTAAAGCACCTAAAAATCGCCCAAAGCACTGGCGGTGGTAACCACATCCAAGGGCTTTAAAACATTCACTTTACTGTTATCGCCTGCTGAAAATGCTCCGGCAGATAGTACCACGGCATCCAAAGCACTCACGTCTTCCCGAAGTTCTACGTGCAAATTTTTCATAAAAGCCACATCACCTAGCATGGTAAATGTTTCAAAAGACAAGAAAGAAACAATCAAAGCTTGAGTTCCTGATTGTGTTGTTATAAATGAAAAGGTACCTTTTTCATCGGTCGTACTGCCATCATAAGTGCCTTCCAAATAAATATTCGCACCCGCTACAGGCATGCCTTTTACATCAGTCACTTTTCCGTTAACAGTTGTTTGCGGGCTTAAATCCAAACTCAATAAAATAACAATACTTGTAATTAGTTTTTGCATGATTTTGGTTGTTTCATTTCTACCATACAAATTTGAAACAAAAGAAATAGCATTAAAATTTTAGATAACCGAACTGTTAAATTTGAATGATGAACAGTTATTTTTCAAAAAAAACGCACCTAAAAAAAGCTTGTTTTACATGTTCTTCAACAGTATTTTGCCACTATTTTCAGTTAATAAATTTTTCATATATTAGCTTATAAAAAGAGGCTAATTCAAGTAAAAAAACAACTATAGATTTTATCTATATAGCACACTAAATGATTACAAACCAATTATTTGAAAATTTTAAATAAAGTTATAGTTTAACATATATCAAAAATCACAGAAACAACTTAAATTCTAAAAAAACAGTCCTTAAAAACACATAAAAAAAACTTTTAATTAGCCGCGTTTCAAAATTCTTTTTCCTCGATTGTAACATTCTAAAAATTTTGGCTACTTATATAACAACCAACCCACCGATTTGAATAAAGAACTAGAACATAGTTTTGTTGAATTACTTGAAACGCATCAAAACATCGTACACAAGGTATGCCGCTTGTACACCAATAATTACGATGCACATAACGATTTGTTTCAAGAAATAACCATCCAACTTTGGAAAGCCTATCCAAAGTTTCGTGGCGATGCTAAGTTTAGTACCTGGATGTATCGGGTGGGGTTAAACACCGCCATTACGCTTTACCGTAAATCAAAACGCACTATAGATACTCAGGATTTTCAAGGTGTAGCATTTAAAATAACAGCACAAGCTTATGACGACACAGAAGAACAACAACTTAAAATATTGTACAAGGCCATACATCAACTAAACGATATTGAAAAAGCCCTTGTATTCTTATACTTAGAAGACAAAGATTATAGTGAAATAAGCGAAACTATGGGTATTAGCGAAGTAAATGCCAGAGTGAAAATGAATAGAATTAAAAACAAACTTAGAACCATACTTAATCCGTAACCATATGGATGAATTAGATATACTCAAAAAAGACTGGAACAAAGAAAAGCCAGAACATAAAAAATTATCTACCAAAGATATATACCCCATGTTGCAAAAAAAATCGTCGTCTATCGTGAAGACACTTTTTTACATTAGCATTGCCGAACTTGTTTTTTGGATCTTAATAAGCATCACTCCCTATTTTACATCAAATAGCTACAAAGAGCGTTTAGATGCCATTTATACAAACGATTATGTGTTTGCAGCATTAACCACATTTAGTTATGGCATTATATTACTGTTTATTTATCTATTGTTTAAATCGCACCAAGCCATTTCGGTAACAGATAATGCAAAAAAACTAATGGAAAGCATTTTAAAAACCCGAAAAGTTATAAAATATTACGTTATCTATAATTTAGTGATGGCGTTTATTTCTATGGTTGTAGGCACCTATTTCGCTGTTATACACAACCCCGAATTGTCCGATACCATTGCTCATTTCAGCGACAAACAAAAGCTCATCGCCTTTGGTATTATAACAGGTTGCACCGCCATATTTGTATTTGTAATTTGGCTATTTTACAAACTTCTTTACGGTTTATTACTAAAACGTCTAAACCGAAATTATAAAGAATTAAAAAAACTGGAAGTTTAAATAGTATTTGGGCGTTACCCTCCCGAAGCGTCGGGAGGGTCGGGCTTTCGCAAGTCGCACTCTGCGAGGTGCTCCAACAATTGCTCAATCCCTAACGCAGATAAAGCTCAACTAACAAATGAACAAGACCGTCATGCTGAACTTGTTTCAGCATCTCATTATTCATTTAAAATCAATATAATGATGTGACCCTGAAACAAGCTCATGGTAACGAACCTGTCTCGCCATTGCGAACCCACTGAAGCAATGTTTTTCTACTAAACCGTATTAACAAGGAACAAAGCCATCTTATAATGCGCACTAAAAGTTAATTTTTAACACGCAGGAAACATATTAAATACTAAGAAATAAAATTCGCCTTAAAAAAACGTCTGCACTTCAACCACATCACCAACCTGCAAGTTATTCAAGTGCATGTCACCTACCCGCACACGTACCAATCGTAAAGTTGGAAACCCCACTGCCGAAGTCATTTTTCGTACTTGCCTAAACTTACCTTCATTTAAGATTATCGATATCCACGATGTAGGCCCATGTCTGGCATCACGTATTTTTTTGGAGCGCTCGGGTAAGTTCGGGTCTTTATCTAACTTAAAAACTTTACACGGTTTGGTTTGGTATTTTCTACCTTCAAAACCAATCTCCACTCCAGCTTTTAAGCACTCAATTTCAACTTCTGTAATCGCACCATTCACCAAGGCATAATATTCCTTTTCAACTTTTTGGCTGTTTACAAAATCGCTCATTTTCCCGTCGGTGGTTAGCAATAACAAACCTTCCGATTTTTCATCCAGCCTACCAATAGGCATAATCCCTTCAGGAAAATCATAGAGCATCCCTAAAAACCTTTTAGATTGTTGCTTGCTATCATTACTCCCAAACTGACTTAAAACGCCGTAGGGTTTGTAAATTATAAAGTGGCGGTGTGTTGTTTGCTCTGTCATTTAAATTATACTAAAAACATAGAGATTTGTCATTGCGAGGCACAAAGCAATCTGTTTATCGACGAACCTAAACATATTGAATTTAAAAAGCATGAGGTTACTTCGGTCATGCTTCCCTCGTAATGACGTTATACACTTCCTTTCAAAATACCAAACACCAATTCTTTGGTTGGTTTCTGCCCGTTTATTTTTTCTCTTACGGTTTCAAAAGTCACTTTAAAATCGCAACCCGATTTATAGTCACTACAACCATATGCTGTATTGCCTTTAATTACCGTGCCCTTTTTACATTTCGGACAGGTTAAAGGCTCATCAGGCCTCACAGGTTTTTGAAACCTGTGAGGCCTATTGTTTTTAGGCTCAAACTTAATCTTAAAATTCTCATCAAAGCGCAACAACCCTTCTACTTTACCCGTACTTATTTTAAAGTCCTTTAAATTCACCGTAGAGCCTTTTTGAAGCAACCTCATGTATTGTTTCTCCGATATTTTTTTATCTGCATAGGTAAATGGCAATACAAAATCGCAACCCGCTTTATAATTACCACAACCATACGCCAATTTTCCTTTTATAATGGTTGCCTTTTTACATTTCGGGCATACCTCAGCCAAAATACCCGCTGCTTTCTTTTTCTCAGCTTTGGCTTGTCGTTTTTGAACAGTAGCAGCATGTGAAATATTGGCTCTGGTGGTTTCACTGCGCACCTCGTAAACTAAAGCATCCACCATGCGTTTCATGTTGTTTATAAACGCACTGGCGGTAAACTCACCCTTTTCTATATCTTTTAATTGCTTTTCCCAAGACCCGGTTAGTTCTGCCGATTTCAACAAATCATTCTGAATGGTATCTATCAACTGAATACCCGTTTGGGTTGGCAACACTTGTTTTTTGTTTCTAACTATGTATTTACGCTTAAAAAGGGTTTCGATAATGTTCGCTCGTGTAGAGGGTCGTCCAATACCGTTTTCCTTCATCAAATCACGCAACTCTTCATCGTCCACCTCTTTTCCTGCGGTTTCCATGGCACGTAACAACGTAGCCTCTGTAAACTGATTGGGCGGTTTGGTTTCCTTTTCTAAAAACGAAGGTTCGTGTGGTCCTTTTTCACCTTTTACAAAGGTTGGCAATAAATCTGGCTCTTTTTCTTTAGCGTTTGGGTCTTCAAATACCACACGCCAGCCTTTTTTCAATATTTCCTTTCCCGTAGTTTTAAATGACACCTCAGCGGCTTTTCCAATAACGGTGGTATTGGATACATCGCAATCATCATAAAACACCGCAATAAAACGCTTTACAATAATATCGTACACCTGCTGTTGGTTATATGGCAAATTACTTTGCATACCCGTGGGGATAATGGCATGGTGATCGGTGACTTTTTTATCATTAAAAACCTTGGTCGATTTTTTTATCTTTTTTCCTAAAAGTGGTTGGGTTAAAGGAGCGTAATTCGTCAACTTTTGTAAAATACCCGTTACTTTTGGGTAAATATCGTTAGGTAAAAATGTGGTATCTACTCTGGGGTACGTAATTACTTTTTGCTCGTACAGGGTTTGTGCTATCTTCAAGGTATCGTCTGCCGAAAATCCAAACTTGGTATTGCAATACACCTGCAAGCCCGTTAAATCGAACAGTTTTGGCGCATATTCATTACCTTTCTTCTTTTCGATGGATACAATTTCAAAATCGCTTTCCTTTACCTTATTTGCCAACAGTTCGCCATCTTCCTTATTTAAAAAACGACCTTCTTCGTAGCTAAAAAGCGTTTCGCGGTACATGGTTTGTAATTCCCAATACGGCTGTGGTTTAAAGTTTTCTATTTCTTTAAATCGGTTTACTACCATGGCCAAAGTTGGGGTTTGTACACGCCCAATAGACAATACTTGTTTGTAACCACCATGTTTTACGGTGTACAAACGGGTAGCGTTCATACCCAACAGCCAGTCGCCAATGGCTCTGGAAAACCCTGCATAGTATAAATTATCGTAATTGGCTGATGGTTTTAAGTTTTCAAAACCTTCTTTAATGGCTTCGGTGGTTAATGAGGAAATCCATAAGCGCTTTACTTCGCCCTTGTATTTTGCCTCGTTCATTACCCAACGCTGAATGAGTTCTCCTTCTTGCCCCGCATCCCCACAGTTGATGACCACTTCGGCTTTATCAAATAAACTTTTTACTATTTTAAATTGCTTTTGGATGCCCGAGTTTGCAACCACTTTGGTTTCAAACTTTTCAGGCAGCATGGGCAGGTTGTTTAAATCCCAGCTTTTCCAATAGGGTTTATAATCGTTGGGTTCTTTTAAGGTGCATAAATGCCCAAAGGTATAGGTTACCGCATAGCCATTGCCTTCGTAATAACCATCACGTTTGGTATTTGCACCCAAAACGGATGCTATTTCGCGTGCTACACTTGGTTTTTCGGCAATACAAACCTTCACTTCTTTCTGAATTTTACATTGAGATCCCGTATTTACGGGAATAAATTTTGACGACGCAAAATAGGAATTTAGAAGTTGGTTTTAAAAAGGAATTGTTAGGAGTTATTAACGGAACTAATTATTTATTTTCAGAAATTAAAGTACTCACTTCTTTTTTAAGTTTTGGCAAGTGATTAATGAGAATTGACCAGATATTTTCATCAGATACGTTATCGTATGCATGAATAACTTGATTTCTTAAGCCTATAATAGATTTTGCATCTGATATTTAGATACGAAAGAAGCATCTCTATTTAAAATTCTATTTACAGCTTCTCCAATAATTTCCAAATCTCTTTCTATGGCTCTTTTAAGCATGGTGTTTTTGCTATAAGCAGAAAAATCCTTTTCAACACCTTCAAAATAAGAGTCTATTTCTTTAATTGCAAAATCAATATCGTAAAGCCATTTTAAAATTCGCTCATCCATAAATTAACTCTTTGCTTTTATTTATGGAATTAATTAAAATAGGGTTTTTTAAAGTTTGTTCCTCAACTAAATCGATATCTCGCTTAAATAATTTTTTAAGATTTTCTTTGAAAGTCATGTAATTTTCGAAGTAAAAATTCAAATCGAACTTTTTAAAACTTACAAGAAAATCGATGTCACTTGCATCATTAAAATTATTGTTTGTAGCAGACCCAAATATATACAGTTTTTCAACCTCATGTTGTTTACATAAAGTTTTAAGCCTTTGAATATTTTTTTCTACAAGTAACATTTTATCAAAGATAATAAAAATTTGAAGCAGTTATCAAGTAATACATTACAACTAAATCCTGTAAAAACATTTACTATTATTGGCTGTCTGAAAAGTGTCATTCTGTGTCATATTATGCCTATCGAAATGTTTTAAGTTATTGATAATTAATAGCGGTGTCGACAAGATCAACCTGACAAAGTAACCATACTACACTTTTCAGGCAGCCTCTTATTACTTTGTTTTCATAGGTGGTAAATCGAAGGCTTTGGCGTCGTGCTCAAAATGGTTACGGTGCGACCCATCGCAAAAAGGTTTGTTGGCAGATTGCCCACAACGGCAAATACCCAATACCTCTCTACCTTGTAAACCGTACACATTGCCTTGTGCATCTACTATTTCGAAATCGCCCTCTACTTTTACGGACCCGTTACTGTTAATGGTAAGTTTTGTTTTGCTCATAGTGTTGTTTTTATTTTGACTGTAAAGTTGAGGAAATATAATTTGGTTTTTGAGGGGTTGGGTGATTTATTTGTATCTATTTTTAATGTCTTGTCCTGAAATATGGCTACAGGTTAAAATTGAATTTACGCTGTTAAATTATATACCATATTAAGTGTTTTAAAATCTAAAGATACCTGTAATTTTATTTCCTTGAATATATTTACAGCATTTTTTGTAGCGCTTTTTATGAGGTATATTTTGTAAAGGTCAGGTCTAAATTAAACTCAAGTTTTAGTATGAGATGACCCCCTTTTTTAAATGGCGTTTTCATGGTTATGGCTTTCTTCTAGTATAAACGTCTGCTCACTTTTGTTTAAAAACTACTGGAACCAAAAAATATACGCCCTTAAAAGGGCGTATATTTAACTTGTTTTTTATAAATAAATATTGATTTTCAATTTGTAATAGGGGTATTTTTAAATTACGCACAACGATTACATATAAGATTGTAGCCAGTTATTTAATTCCAAATTTCATTAGATTCTGTTAAAATGACTGGATAGTTATCTGTTACAAGTATGGTGTGTTCGTGTTGAATTACATATCCACCTTTGTTTCCCACTAAAGTCCAACCATCATTCAATTGTACAGCAATAGTTGAGTTTGTTGAAATAAAGGTTTCTATTGCTACCGTTGTGTTTTTCTTAAATCGTTCTCTGTTACTTTTAACTCTGTAATTTAAAATATTCTCAGGCTCTTCGTGTAAACTTCTACCAACTTCGTGTCCAGCCAAGTTTTTAATGACTTTAAATCCTGACTTTTTAGCTTCAGTTTCTATTAAATAACCAATTTCAGAAATTTTTACTCCGCCTTTAATATTGCTGCATTGCGTAAAATGTTTTTTGAAGCATCTACAAGTGGTTGGTGATTGTGAATGTCTTTTCCAAGTATAAAAGAACCTCCATTATCAGACCAAAAACCATGCAATTCAGCCGAAACATCAATGTTTATTAGATCACCTTCCTTAAGTATTTTATTTTTAGATGGAACGCCGTTAGCCGCTTCTTTATTTACACTTATACAAGAGTAACCAGGAAATCCA
Organism: Mariniflexile soesokkakense; assembly: GCF_039650365.1. Taxonomy (NCBI): domain Bacteria; kingdom Pseudomonadati; phylum Bacteroidota; class Flavobacteriia; order Flavobacteriales; family Flavobacteriaceae; genus Mariniflexile; species Mariniflexile soesokkakense. Next base: position 651,197 of record NZ_JAZHYP010000001.1, read on the forward strand.
TAAGTTTCGTATGGTGCAGATTTAGCGCCAAAACTCTTTAAAATTTCTCCTCCATATTCATCAAGCTCTTTGGTTGACATGCCAACTTTTGCGTATTCTCTCATTAACTTTAGTGTAGTTCCAACAACTTCACTAATTTTTTGCATCCCTATTAATTCAGATTCTTTTGTTATTGACATGTCTTTTTTTTAATTGGCTACCCAGTCTTGTATATTAAAAGTATCCACCTTTTAAGACTAATTTTAGCTTTACATAAATTAACCTTAGTCTAAGCACTTAACAGCTATTTTTCATATATCTTGTTAGCAAACGTTTTTTACCTTATTCTTTTATGAATTTTAACGTGTTTTTATTTTCTAATTTTAAGTAATATAATCCATTATTCAAGTTTCTAATATCAATTCCCTCTTTATTAATAATATTTCCTTTCAAGACTTCTTGCCCTAATGCATTTATAATACTATAGTTCTCTTTTTCTTGTAAATTGGAAATCGTAATATAGTCATTAGATGGGTTAGGAAATAAACTTACTTTTCTCCTTTCGTTATGGTTGTCAGCTATACTTAAAGTAGTGTCTGAAATAGAGACATTAAAAATAAAATCTGCTTGTGCTTCTTCAAAACCAGATTGAAATGCGCTTCCGCTTGGGTAACCATTTCCAAAATCTGCAAAAGGATTAACATTGTCAAGCGTAAATTCAAAGGTATATTGACTGTTTTTTGTTAAAGCTAGAGTTCCTGTAATATCAATTCTAATCGGGTCATTTATGTTGTTTATTGTTATTGAAGGGTGTGATTGGGTATATAATGGTGTACCATTAACCGTATTTCCAGTATAAATATTTAAAGTACCGGCAGATACTGTTCCCGTTGAACTTGCTATAAGTTGAACGTATTCTAAATTCCCATCACATTCAGCACTAAATCCCTGCCCCCAAAGGAAGCCACTACTGCCAACATCTGTAGCGTTTTGGGAATGAGTAATAGTACACTGGGCAGATAAATATGGAGATAAAGAAAATACAACTAATGTCAAGATCATTTTAATTGATGAGTAAATTTGTTTCATTTTTTAATAATTTGAAGTATTAAGATTAGGGTTTAATGTCTTGTCCTGAAAATATGGCTCAGGCTAAAATTGATTTTTAAGCTGTTAATTTATATACCATATGAGGTATTTTAAAGGGCAAATATAAGAGTAAACTTATTCTGTTATATGGATAAATAACATTTTTTGTAGTTCTTTTTTTCGGGTTTCATTTGTTAACGTTTGGAAGTGAAAATTTCATCTTTTAAGAATTCTGTTAATCTGCTCAGCTATAGTATTTTCAAAACGATAATTTAATTCTGGTATATTTATATCTATCATTTTTCTTTTTTGATAATTTGTGCACACGTCCGAGTTGCTTAGGCTAGCAGGGGCATCAAGTCCCTCTTGTTAATATTTAAACTAATGTAGCCAATAAATAAACGCCCTTTTAAGGGCGTGTGTTTATCTTGTTTATATAAAAATTATGGACTCGTGCAGCGGCTACTAGCGCTAGCAACTGTATTTTTAATTTTTCATATCCAATACATCTGGCCAAATGTTAGGCAATTCTCCGCTAAATCCCATTTCAGGAAGTTCATTTATTTGATTCATTTCTTCCTTTTACAATTTAAAGTCAAAAATGCTGATATTTTCTTGAATTCTATGAAATGTGCTAGATTTTGGGATTGCGATGGTTTCATGTTGGGTTATCCAACGCAAACAGATTTGAGAGATTGATTTATGGTGTTCTTTGGCGATTGCTTGCAATACTTTATTTCCAAAAACTTTTCCTCTTGCTAAGGGTGACCAAGACTCAATTGTAATGCTATTCTTTTTGCAAAACGCAGTTAAATCTGCTTGCCAATATCCTGGGTGAAATTCGATTTGATTGACAGCAGGGATTATGTTTGCGGTTTGAAAAAGTGCCTCCAAATGCTCTTGCCAAAAATTGCTTACGCCAATAGATTTTATTTTTCCATTTGCTTGTAATTCTTCCAAAGCACGCCAACTATCGGCATTTGCTTTTTGCCAATTTGTATAATTTTTGGAGTTGGCTGGCCAGTGTATTAAATATAAATCAATATAATCTAAACCAAGTGTTTTGAGTGATTTGTCAAATGCTTTTTTTGTTTCTTCATATCCTAAATTTTCACGCCATAATTTTGTGGTTACGATAATATCTTTTCTTTCAATTCCACTTTCATTTATGGCTTTTCCAACTTCTTTTTCATTGTCGTATTTGGCAGCGGTGTCAATCAGTCTGTAACCCATTTCCAAAGCATTTTTTATAGATTGAATACCTTCTTGTTCTGTAGTTTTGTAGGTTCCAAAACCTATGATTGGTATTTTATTTCCGTCATTTAAGACTATTTCTTTCATTACGTTTCTTTTTAGATGTCTCGTCCTTAAATATATATACAGTTAAAAACTGATTTTTGTCCCATTAATTTATTTTCCATATTAGTTGTTTTAAAATCTAAAGATAAATGTATTCTCATTCGGTTGGATATAATAATGGTGTTTCTTGAAGCTGTTTTTCTATGGTTATATTTGTCAAGGTCTGGTTCAAATAGAACTCAGCTTTAAGTATGCCATGAACCATTTTTTTTTCATGGTGTTTTGGTGGGCATGGTTTTCTTCTAGCATACAGGCCTGCTCACTTTTGTTTAAAGCTACAGGAGCCATAAAACATACGCCCTTAAAAGGGCGTATGTTTAGCTTGTTTTTATAAAATTGTTACTTGTGCAATGGTTAGCATTGTTATGGGCAGTTATTATTATTAATTTAATTTTAATACAAACTATATAAATAAGGTATCATAGGTGAGGTCACTTTTAAATTACTCCACAAGGATAAAAACTCATTTAGTTCATTTTTGAGGTGCTCACTGTTTTTTACTTCGGTTTCAAAGTAAGTTTTTAATGGACTTGGCTTTGTATATAAATTAGTTTGCTTATCTACAAGTTTTTTATTCAGTTCATTTTGTTTTTGTGGCCACATTAGCTTCAAAAGGTTGCGTTCTAATATTAAGCCATGGTTTGGATAATCCTGATCAAGTTGTGAAATCACTAGTACAGCTTCATGAAACTCACCTAAGGCTAAGGCAAAATGCATGTAAACCTCAAGAAAAAACTTTGACTCTTCATGATGCACTAATTTTCCAGTCATTTGAATTTCACGAAGGTTATTTAAAATAGCCGTCATTTTTTCCTTAGAACCATTATGTGCATATATTGACTTTTTAATCGATTCCCATTGCACCATAGCAGATACATCAACTGAATTCGTATTCAAGTATTTTGGAATATCCATGGTCAATTTGGTTAAATACCTCCTTGGTGATTCATTTTGTGATTCTAAATTTATTTTAAAGAGATTTGTATTTCCTAAACGGAATTGCATTTTATTCTCTTTCCCTGGAAATAAGACACTGACCGTTTCTTTGAAAACATCGATATCAAGTTGACTTCCATAAAATATGTGAGGATAGTTTTTATCATTTTTAGTATAGTATTTAACCATGTCTTCCAACACGGCTTTTGCTAATGTTGAATGCCCTAATTTTAATAAGGCACTTGCCTGTAGATGAGGGTCCAAATATTCAAGATATTGTCTTTCTGAATCGTTAAGAATAATTGGCATTCTTGCATTATAATTTTGGTTTCCCGCTTTTGCTCTATCGCCCAGGCCAGATGTTCTTCTAGGCGTGAACTTAAAAATACTTTCTGCTCTGGTTTTTAAATTTTTTAATTCTGCTTCATCTTTCTGAAGTAACATTTTATCATAATTACCCATTTGGTAATGTATCCTATTGCTTATTTTATATGCAGCTGAAATTAGCGGACTATAGTTGTACTCTTTATCGGCTCTTCTACTACTGTTTTGATACCTGGTTCGGTTGGTTTCTTTAATCATATCGGTGAGCTCCAAGGCATTTTCAAATTCCTTGTTCTCCATCAATAAAAATGCTGTAGCAATAGCTATGTTATGACTTTGATCGACATCTTTTATAATCGTTCCATCATTTGTTTTGAGATCCTCTAAGAGTTCCTGAAAACCGTCATATTCTAAAAACAAAAAGCGTTGCAGATGGTTATAGGCTTCTTGAAGATTTCCCATATGATAATTAAAGTACATTTGCTTTGCTTCTTCTTCCTGATTATTTAAAGCATAGGCACGTTTAATATTATAAAGCGACATATACTTTTCAATTTCTGCTTTTCTTGAAATTGCATCATACGTCAGTATTTTGCTTGTATATCTAATTCCATCAGCATATTTCAGATTAGCTTCTCTAAAATTTCCTCTGGACCAATCATATGGTTTGTTATGAAATTCTTTCCATAAGCTCTCATTTTCATATACAAAATTATTAATGATATGAGTTGGCATGGTGAGCCCTATTTTTCTAATGTCATTTTTAAATATATCAATACTATTCCTGCTGCCCACCGGAATTGTATAATTCCCTTTGGACAATATATTGTCACTATATGTATTATTAATCACTTTCTCTTCATTAGAGCCGAATACATCACCATTTGTTCCATTATCTGGGTTATGAATATCTGTCCTTAAACTGAAGGCTATATCGTCAAGATAATTTCCACATGGCATATCATTAACATCCCAGTACAGATCGTCCCATTGCAATTTCCAATCTAAATCGATGTATGCATTTTCTACATAAAATTTATAATATTCAAAACGTATGTTGAGCAAATTATGAATCAGTATGTACTTATAACTGACTGGCATAACGCTGTGTTGGATACTTTCAATGGCTTGTACATAGTCGCAATTTTTTTGAGGTACAAGCACTTTCAACCCCATATTTTCACCAAAAGAAATAGGACTCGCTTTATAAGCGGATAGATATTGATTAATTTGTTCCATTCCAAGGAGCGCATATTTTCGCCATGATAATAATTCGCGATTATAATTGGCGGTTCCGCCTTTGGCATTATAGGCATCCAATCGTTCCTGGCGTGACTGTGCTTTACTTGCCAGTCTTTGTTTTCGCCATTCTTCAGCTTCCCGTTGCTCTCTTAGTTGTTTTTCACGTTGGCGTCGTTGGTGGTCTGCCCATTCTTCTTCGTCTTGTCTGTTTTTTATTTCCTGTTCGTGATTTATCCTATTTATATTACCTTGAAATATGCTGTTTACTTCATTCACGGCATTATCAATCACTTGTTCGGTACGTTTAGATTGCTGGTTGATAGCATAGCCTTGTGCCACCAAGGCATTGTTGTTTTGATTTGTGTGATGATAGGAATGGTTTGCACCAGAATTTTGTCTTACCTCATTTCTTGCCGAACGATCTATGTAGGTGTCATCATTCTCCTTTGAACCAGTAGTTTGCTCTTCTTCTTTTTCTTCCTTGTTGCCTGTTTCCTTTGCTACAGTGCTGGTTGGTTTTGAAGTTGTATGTTTGGCACTTGATGATGCACCAGGTGTCGATGGAGCACTATTGGCAGCTGCTTTCTCTTTGGCGTTTTTCTCACCGATCAACCTATTCATTTCGTTGATACGGTTTTGAGTTTCTGGGTTGTATATTAATCGGTTCGCATCTTGGTAATAACCTCTTGCCCTTTCATAGTTTCCTAAAGAGCTTTCAACATCTGCTGCTTTAAAAAGTCTTAAAACTTCTGCGTCGGTGTCTTTTGTTTTTAGCGTTTCAATAATCTTGTATTTGCGGTTATCACCTATGGCATCTGCTCTTATAATGGTAATATTACGCAAGGTCAATTCATTTATTTGGTCTTTATACTGTTTAGCTTTAGGGTCTTGGCCTACTTGTGCGAGCACATCAAAAGTTTCTCCAAAACAACCTGAAAAATTGCCAACAATGTAGTTTAAATGGATCTTGCCTAAATTCTGATTTCCAAAATACAAATTGCCCTTTACCTCTTGTAGCTCTATCTCATTTGGTTTTGGCCACAGGGCGCTCCCAACTTCTGAAGCGCCTACATTTTTTTCATTATAACTAAAGGTTGTAAAATTCACGTTTTTGCTATAATTAATACCTAATTGCACATCGCCACCACAGTTTACAAATTGGTAGCCAAAGCCCATACCTGTAAAATTAAAGCCTGTTTTTTCACCATTAAATGCATAATGATTTCGGTCTAAAGACAAGGTTTGTTGTTTTTCTTCACCTCTTTGAGCGTTCATTATAAAAGACATTAGGACTAATGGGAGTATAACATATCTTTTCATAAAGTTAACATTTTGGGTTTAGGCCATTAATAATTAAACACAACGGTTACGTATATCTTGGAAAGTAGCGGGTTTACGTGCGAGGATTTTCCGAAGGAAAATCAGAAGCTAGCAAAAGCGCAACGACCAAACGATTAAACTAAAATAAGCAATGTTTTTTACACGGCTGTTGTAAGCCGTTTTTTATTCATTCTCAATTTGTTGTATCAATTTAATGTTTTCCTTTTCTAACTCAGTCAGAAAATCATTTATATTATCATTTTGTCCCGAATACCAATCTTGATTTTTAAAATAATTGTCCATTTCTCCGCCTGATTTAAATTTATATCCATATCGGGCGAAAATCTCATTTCGCATAATATTTAAATCACGCTTTGTCATTTTAAGCAATTCATCGATACTTAAAATTCTTTTCGAAGCTTGAGGAAATTTGCCATTATAATAATCATCTATCGGATAAGATTTTGTGCCAATCTCATATTCTTCATTTTCAGTCAATCCGCTCCATGAATTATAAATTTTTAGTCCTTTTATTTTTTCTTGTCCATTGTCATAAATTACAAACTCTCCATTTGTCTGGTCTGAATAGAATTTATTTTTATCAATCCTAATATTGGATAAGTTTTCATAAGTCCAAATCCATGATTTTCCGTCTTCGCTCCAAGTCCCTGATTTTATCTGTCCGTAGTATTTATCAAGACCGAAAATCAATATGAAATTCGATTCCATTTCTGAGTCTCCGAAATGATAAACGCATTGGTACTCAAGTGTGAATTTAGGATTCCATGAGGTTACATTTTTGCTGTCAATTTTTTCAAATCCGATTATTTGCCCAGTTACCAAAAAAGGTATTAGGATAAAAGTTGATCCGATTAATATTTCTTTAATTTTCATGTTTGAAGTGTCTCCTGAAATGGCTTACAACGTGTTTGGCTATGGTTTCGTTGCGTGTTTGTGAGCGAGGATTTTCCGAAGGAAAATCAGAAGCTAGCAAACGAGGAACTAACATTGGTTAAGCTAAAACTAGCAGTTTTTTTTATACGTTGTGGGCAGTTTTTTTTCTTAAAAGTCGGCAATGACAATTTTTTTCATACCCATCATTTTTTTGAAGGCACCTGGTTTTTTGTTCAGCTCTTCCCAGTTTTCAGGGCAAACTTGCCAACTTAAGCCGTATTTGTCCTTAAGCCAACCGCAAACACTTTCTTCACCACCGTTAGCTGTGAGTGTATTCCAGTAATAGTCTATTTCTGCTTGGTCCTTGCACGTTATCATAAAGGAAACAGATTCATTGAACTTGAATTGCGGTCCAGCATTAATGCCTATAAATTGCATTCCCAAAATTTCAAATTCAACTGTGAGGACTTTACCCGCAAAGTCTTTTTGAAATTCGGCTAAACCTTCAGCTTCAGATTTGGGGTAATAAGTGGTGTTTAAAATCTTTCCATCAGGAAAATTGGAAGCATAATATTCAGCAGCTTCTTTTGCGTTTCCGTCAAACCATAGGTTTGGAATTATTTTGTTTGTTTTCATGGTAATGTGTGTTTTAATTTAATTCTTCTGCTAATCCAACAAGAATGCCTTCTGCTCCACGAACATAACATAGGCGATAGATATTTTCGTAATTCACCATTTCGCCAACAAGTTCAGCACCTTGTTTTGTGAGTCGGTTTACCAATTCATCTATGTTGTCAACTTTAAACATTACTCGTAAATAACCTAACGCGTTAACTGGTGCCGTTCTATGGTCTGAAATGGTTCTTGGTTTTATAAACCGTGAAAGTTCCAATCGACTGTGTCCGTCTGGCGTGACCATCATTGCAACTTCTACAGATTGATTTCCAAGTCCAGTTACTTGTCCTGCCCATTCACCTTCAATCATTCCCCTTCCTTCAAGCGTAAGGCCTATTTCTTCAAAAAAGGAAATGGCATCGTCAAGAGATTCAACAACGATGCCGACATTGTTCATTTCAAGCAATTTACTTTTTGTCATAAGCTCATCAATTTAAAGAGTTTGAAAATGTTCCTGTCAATTTATGATTCCAATAACGCTTTAAGTGAAACGTTAATAGCTTGCTTCCATCCTTTTTCAAAATTGTGAATGGCCAATTCTGGAATATCGGCAGGAAATGTATCGATACCTGTATGTGTCAATTTTAGTTTTGTGCCGTTTTCCGCTTCAAAGAGTTCAAATGTGACATAGGACATTCCGCTATAGCCTTCGTATTTCCACGAGTAGGTCAATTTTTTCTCTGGAATAACTTCTGTTATCACGCACAGATGTTTCCATTGTTTGGCTCCTTTCTCGCCACCCCAAAACTCGAACTTAAAACCAATAACGGTCTTGAACTCTTCCACACCAAAATACCATTGTTTCATCAGCTCTTTTTCCTTAAGGGTTTTCCATACCATCGCTTTATCAGCGTCAAATACACGTTCAACTATTACACTTTTACTGCTCATTTTTTATCTTGAAGTTTAGTTAATGGTTTGCTTTGTGATTAAAAAACTTATTTCTTTAATGTAGCCAATAGTTCATCAAGTTTTTCAAGTGTTGCAATCATTCCTTCCTCCATTCCCATATTGATAATTGTTTCGAGGTCATTTAATGAATCATAAGTTACAACAGTTGTAACGGTTGAATTTTCGCCTTTATCGTTAAAAGTTACATGCCATTTTGCTCTTGGTAGGTTTTGGTTGATTGTGCCTTCACTATCACAAAATGCATCTATAGTGCGATAAAAGTCAATAGGATTAACATCATAATATTCTGTGTAGCCCCAATATTCTTTGCCTTCTGGGTCAACCATTGCGTAGTGCCAATGTCCACCATTGCTAAAATCCATTGACTTTGTTTTAGTGGTGAACGGCTTTGGTGCAAACCATTGGTCCAACAATTCTTGTTTGGTGTAACAGTCCCAAACCAATTGTCTTTCTGCGCTGAACTCACGTACAATAGTGAGCGTGTTATTTCCTTTGTCAACAAGGAAATCGAATTGCAAATTACTTTTCATTTTTCTTGTTATTAATTGTTGATAATAAATTGTCGAGTTGGTCAAAACGGTTTTCCCAAATCTTTCTGAATTGCTCTAGCCATTTATCGATTTCTTTCATTTTTTCGATTTTCAGCTCGTAGTATATTTCTCGACCTTGCTGATTTGCTTCGACAAGGTCGCATTCGTTCAAAATCTGAATGTGTTTTGAAATGGTAGGTCTTGCTGCATCAAAGTTTTCTGCAATTGCTCCTGCGGTCATAGTTTGAGAAGTAAGCAACACTAATATCGCTCGTCTTGTCGGATCGGAAATTGCTTGAAATATGTCTCTTCTTAATTTCATTATGAAGTTATTTGACTACTAATTTACATGAAGTTATTTAGCTACGCAAATTTTTTTCCGATTTTTTTTTATTCGGAAGTAGGAAATTTAGTTTGATTGTTGATGTTGGTAGGGTAGCTCTTAAATTGCCCACGTTTACAGCCAACGGTCTCGGCTATGGGTAGTTGCGTGATTTAGCACTTAACTTTGCAAGTACTCACCAACCTGAAAAAATCCGCGAGGATTTTCGTAAGTAGGCTAGAACTAGCAATAAATTATATACGGCATTTCGTTATTTTTCATCCAATGTTTTTATCAGCCCGAAACATAATTGGTCAATATTCCTCTTTTTTTTGTTAAATGCCGAAACATTGGATAATATTATTATTCCATTTTTATTTTCTAAATTTAAAGCCATTGAAGAAGTATAACCTCCAGTTCCTCCATTATGCCAAATCAATTCACCACCATTTTTTCTTTTTAAAATATGCCATCCAAGACCTATGCTCATATTGTCATTTACTTTAAATGTTGGCTTTTGGGTTAGAGTTAATTCATTATTCTTATTATCAAATTGAGAAATGGCAAAATGCGATAGGTCTTCTACTGTTGAAAATATTCCACCTGCACCTGCTAAAACTGAAAGCTCCCAATTCGGAACTTCTTTTCCTTCGTTATTTAACCCTTTTACTAAATTTCCTTTTATTTTAGTAATGTCTGCTGTTGAATTTTGCATATCATATTTGGAAAATATTTTATTCTGTAGAAGGCTTTCATAGGTATCATTATCAATTTTGCATAATGTATAACCGAGTAATCCTGCTCCTAAATTGGAATATTGATTTTTACCTTTATTTGATAATTCGAGATATTTTGATAAATATTCTTTCAATTCTTTTTCCTTGAATTCTTTGTATGGGTTTTCAAGGTCAACTTTTGTCAAGTCAAGATTTATGGGTAATCGAGGAAGTCCAGATGAATGATTAGCCAAATCAACAAATGATATTTCTGTACTATTCTTTATAGGTGTTGTTAAATAATCATTTATATTTTCATTTAGCTTAACTTTTCCTTCAATAACAAAATCTGCAAGTAGGGTAGATGTAAAAACTTTAGATATAGAACCTATTTCAAAAACACTTTTTTGGTTCTCAATCGTTGAAATAGTATCACTTTCCTTATTTATACCATAAAAATTAATCTTTCCATTTTTAATTATTGCAATCGCAATTTGTGTATTATTTGGAAATATTTTTACGTTTTCAAATATAATTTCGGACTGACTAGGTGATATTACATCACTTTTAATAGTCAAATCATTGATTATGTTTTCCGTTTGTCCGAACGAAAAATTAACTATTAAAGTTAGAAATATTAGTATTATTTTTTTCATTATATTTTTGTCAGATTTTCGATTTTTCTAATGAATGCCAACGTTTATGTGTAAGGAACGTTGCGTGTTTGTAAGCGAGGATTTTCCGAAGGAAAATCAGAAGCTAGCAAACAAAGCAACTCACATTGGTAAAGCACAAAACAGCAATTTTTTATATACTTTGTTAGCAAACGTTTTTTATTATTTTTTCTACTCTTTTAATGTCTTCTAAATTTACAAGTTTTGTGGTTTTTATAAATAGATTTTCATTATTAATTTCTATTTCTAATTTTTTTTCGTTTTTAAAATTTTTTAGAATATTATTTATTAAAATAATATTATGACTTTTCTTAAAAGCAAAGCATTCATAATCAGAAAATTTTATTTCATCATCATTTCTTAACAGGTCTAGAAATTTCTCTGAAGAAGACTTTTCTCTAAAAAAATAATGTCCATTAATATTATTTATTTTAACCCAAAACATTAGATGTGATTCTTCGTAATTGATTGTTCCGTTTAACTGAACTGATGGAGACAGAACAATACCTTTGTCAAACTTAAAAGAATTAGAATAAGACCAATCATCATAACTATTAAGGGTTTTAGTTTTTTCTAAACTCTCGAGTTGTGATTCTGATAGTTTGGTTTTAATATATTCTCTGCTTTCACGAAGATAATTTAATGCTATTTCTGCTTGTCTAATTCTTTCAGATGGGAGATTTTTTAATTCAGATTCTGATAAAATCCGAAATTCATTTTCATGACTAATCCAATGTCCAGATTCTCCTTGTTCCAAAGTCAGTTTAGCACCAGTTTCTGGGTCATAAATATATTCGTCCTTTAGACTTTCATTTAGTTTCTGATTATACTCTTTTTGTTCGTCAGTTTCATAAAATACAAATTTATTAATCTGATAAAGTACAATTAGAGATATACAAATGTAAAATACTATTTCTCCTAACTCCATTATGATGCTCTAAATGTTGGCAACAATTGGACATAGACAATTGTCCATATCATTCCAAAATACACAATTGTTTATATCCACATTATATACTGACGAATATAATAAAAATCCACTTACAAAAAGTAAGAAGTGTTTTAAAAATAAAGTTATTAAAGCGGTTTGGTTTCACACTTATTCGGGCATTGTTCGTACAAACCCCCATCTAAACTAAATACACCCAAACCGTAGACGAACAAGACCCGAACAAAACCCGAACAAAACCCCTACTTTTTTGGGGTGCTGTCTCAATCTGTGTCAAATCGTCCCAAATCGTCCCAAATTGTCTCAAATGGTGTCAATGTGTGTTACGGGTTTGGTAGTTAGGTATTTGATTTTGATTTCTACATCAAGAGATTGCTTCGTACCTCGCAATGACGATTCGAAGCTACAAAGTTCGCGTTAGGGATTACTCATCCATTCTATTTTAAATTAATGAAATCGTGAATGCTTCACATTTGCAGCGGCATCCTTTTTAAAACGTTTTTAATAGGCAGATTGCTTCGTTGATGCCTCCTCGCAATGACGATAAATTTCATAGTTTTTTCCTCGCAATGACGTTTTAAAAAGATATAGCTAAAAGCCCGAACCTTGTGGTAACTCCCAAATACTAACTATTAAGTAAAGCTTTTTACAGGTTAACGCGTTTACCTTGTTCGGCAGATAGGTATGCAGAATAAATAACGTTCACACAATCTACCGCCAAATCAATACCTGCAAGGGGCTCTCGGTTGTTTTGTATGGCGTCTACAAAGTCGGTAATTTCTTGTATAAAGCCACGAAACCAGTCTTCATCGCAACTTGGGCGGTTCCACCCTGCTTTGGTTTCTAGTTTTTCGGTAAAATATTCGTTGCTAAATGTTTCGGGGTCTACGGCATAGGTTTCGATGGCGTTATTTGCGGTCATGTTTGCTTTTATAACACCATCGGTCATAAAGGTGGTGATGCGGGTGTTTAATCCGCCAAGACCAACATCGCTTACTAATACGGTTGCCCGAGAGCCATCATCGAATGTTATGGTTACATTTGCCCAATCTTCCACATCCACTGGGTTTGAGCTTATCCAATTATGGGCATTTGCTTTTTTGGCACGATTGGAGGCTTCGGTGTGTATAAGGTCGGCAGTATCTGCCATAACCGAAATGGGGCGAATGCTTTTACCAAGGCGTTGCATACCTTCCCAATGTTTTAGGTGCAAACAGGCGCCTACTGAGTGTGACCCCATACGCAAGAGTGCGCCACCGCCCGTGTGTTTCCACTCGCGTGAAAATACCGAGTTGGAACCCGAGTGGTTTTCTTCGGCACGTACTTCAAGTATTGCGCCTTTGGAGGCTGCTATAAGGTTACGCATTTTTACTACGGGTGGTGCGTATACCCAATTTTCGGCATAACAAAAAATAACACCGTTGCTGCGTACCGCTTCTCGAATGGCTTCGGCATTTTTTAAGGCACCGGCAAGCATGCGTGCTCTTGGTACATGAAAACCAATGGGTTCTTTATCTCCGGGTTCGCCAAAGTAACCGGTGAGCGGTTTTTCCATAATGATATGTTTTCCGGCTTGTGCTGCTTTTATGGCTATTTCGTGGTGAGTGGCTGGTGGGGTACAGATATCTATAATATCGATATCTTCTCGTGCCAGTAGCTCGTCTATATTATTGGTTACAAAGGCTATCCCTGTTTTAGCTGCAAAGGCCTCGGCGCTTTCTAGTGTTCTAGAACATACACCTCTAAGTTCAATGAGACCGGGTGGGAGTTTTTTAAAGTTTTCGTAGTGCATGTGCGCACCATATCGAGCTCCTACAATTCCAATACCTAGTGTTTTCATAATACAAGTTTAGAATTAACTAAGTTATTGATTTTTATGGAATGGTTGATAGTTGGTTAGAAAAATGCCATTCAAAATGGATTTAACACCATAAGGTTTAACTCTCTAAAAAAGCTTTGTACCATGCGCCTGATGCTTTTTTAATACGCTTCTGTGTTGAAAAATTGGTGTACACTAAACCAAACCTGGGGTGATAGCCTTCTGCCCATTCAAAATTATCGGTAAATGTCCACACAAAATAGCCTGCTACGTTCAATCCGTCTTTTTTGGCTTTGTGCACTTGCTCTAGATACGCTTGTAAATAATGCAGGCGCTCTTTATCGTGTACTTTACCATCAACAAGCATATCGGGAAAGGCAGCACCATTTTCGGTAATGATGATTTTTTTTATGCCTTTGTATTGGTTGAACCGCTCTATCATGTTGTAAATACTGGGTGGGTATACTTCCCAGTCCATAAGCGTGGTTTTTACGTTGCGCTTGGAGGCTTTTACAATTTTGGCACGCAAATAAGGTACCAAATAGTGATGCCTTACCATTTCGCGGGTGTAATTTTGCACACCTATAAAGTCGAAATCGAACACAGCGTTTTTTAAATCTTGTGGTTTTATATAGCTTTCGATGCGTTTTAGCACTGCCACATGTTCGGCTGGGTAGCCCATCCCTAACAAGGGTTCAATGAAAAGGCGGTTTAAAAGTGCATCGGCTTTTTTGGCTGCCAATATATCTTTAGCTGTGTTTCTGAAAGGGGTAATTTGCGAACATGAAAACGTTGTGCCTATATGTGCATTTGGCACCAAAGCACGCAACACACTGCCACCTATGGCTTGACACAACATGGCGTGGTGTACCGCAGGTAAAAAGTTTTTCAACCCTTTAGTACCCGGGGCATGCACACCTAAAAAGTAACCAGCACCCGTAAAAACCATGGGTTCGTTTAACACCATCCAGTTTTTTACACGGTCGCCAAAATGCGTAGCGCAAACTTGCGCGTAATTTTCGAACCATGAGAGTACGTCTCTATTTACCCAACCGCCTTGGTTTTGTAGGTTTTGGGGTAAATCCCAATGGTAGAGTGTTACCCAAGGCGTGATGCCACATTTTAGACAGAAATTTATAACCCGATTGTAAAAATCAACACCCTCGATACTTACCATTCCCGTACCATTTGGAATGATTCGCGACCATGCCAACGAAAACCTGAAGTGTTTGATGTTCATGGATTGCATGAGCAAAATATCTTCTTCAAACCTATTGTAAAAATCGCAGGCTATTTGTCCGTGTTGGTTGTTAAAGATGTTTCCTTTTTTTGAGGTGAAATGGTCCCAAATGGAAATGCCTTTATCGTGTTGAGTATGCGCGCCTTCAATTTGATAAGCTGCCGTAGAGACGCCAAACACAAAGTCTTTTCCGAAATCTTGAGGTTTTAAGTTGAAAGGTTTTTGGGGATTGTTAAAATCCATAACATGGTTTTGTATTATAGATTTTCTTGTAATAACTTATCTATAATTTGTTCGGTAATATCGGGGTAGTTTACATCAATAATGGTGTTGGTTTCCGTCCAATACACAATATCTTTTATATACTTCTTTTTTAAGGCTTTTATTACGGGTACACCCATATCTTTTAAAGCGGCGGCATTGCATTGTTGCTCGTATTGCCCTTTCATAGGGATTACCAACAGTTTTTTACGCATAAAAAGCGCTTCGGCAGGGGTTTCAAATCCGCCGCCACAAAGAATACCTTTACTGGATGCCATACTTTTTACAAAAGCTTCGTTTGTTATGGGTTGCAACGTAATGTTTTTATGAGTGACTTCTTTTTTGTTGTGTTTTGAAAATACTTGCCATGATACTTCTTTAATTTTTGATAGGATGTTTAGTATTTTTTCATCATCATACGATGGTAAATACACGGTGTAATGGTTGCCAGTTTCTATAACCGCCTTTCTAATATCTTGCCTGATAACGGGTGTAAATACACCTTCTTGATAGGCTTTAAAATGAAAACCATATTGTTTGGTAGTGGGTGCGTATTTTTTAAGAATCAACTTTCCTAAAGCATCTTTCTTTTTAGGTTTTGGTGCACCAGAAGCCATAACCGCAGCTTGATGACTTAAACTGATGCAGGGTTTCTTTTTTAGTTTGCATGCCCATGCCGAAACAGGTTCGAAGTCGTTTATTATTAAATCGTAGTTTTCAACAGGTAAACTGTTTATTTCCTTATGAAGGCGCATGCTTTTTGCCTTAAAGTAGGTTTTCCAAAAATCGACACCGCCTTTTTTTCCAAACACAAAGCTCAAGCCTTTTAGTCGGTAGTTTATGGGATACGGAATATTGATATCGGCTTCGGTACCGCTTACCAAAATATCCAACTCTATATCTTTTTTTTGAAGTATGGGAATAATATCGCGCGCCCTACTTAAATGCCCGTTGCCCGTGCCTTGAATAGCGTAAAGTACTTTCTTCATACTACTTAACTTGATTTACTTTGGGTTGCTTCATTACCGGTTGAAACTCTTTCATCATGTTTTGAAAAAGCTCTTTGGTTTCTAATATTTCATCCTCTTCGGTGTCTGCATCGGTATCATCTTTCACTAAAAAATTATCTTTAAAACTGAATAAATGCCACGTGCCATCAAAATATTCTAAAGCGGTTAAATTTTCTACCCAATCTCCCGAATTCATATACACAACTTCACCTTTTTCGGTTTCAATACGTTTTATTTCTGGTTGATGGATGTGTCCGCAAATCACATAATCATATTCGTTTTCAATGGCAATATCCGAAGCTATTTTTTCAAAGTTATTGATGAACTTAACGGCAGATTTGACGCTGTTCTTTATTTTTTTAGACATTGAAATTGGTCCTTTACCAAACTTTGAGGCAAAGAAATTGATGAGACTGTTGAGCAGTATTAAAGAGTCATAGCCCACCGCACCCAATTTTGCTATGGATTTGGAATGTTGCATGGTTACATCAAACACATCGCCATGAAATATCCATGTTTTTTTGCCATCAATGTTCAATAATTCTTTATTGGAAATACTGAAACTTCCCATTTGGAAACCTACAAACTTACGCAGCATTTCATCGTGGTTGCCTGTTATGTAATGCACCTCCACACCGTTGGAAATCCATGAGGTAATGAGTTTTATTATTTTCATGTGCGATTTTGGCCAGTAACGTTTACTAAATTGCCAAACATCTATAATATCGCCATTTAAAATAACCTTTTCGGGTTTTATGGATTTTAGGTATTTATGGAGTTCTTTGGCACGACAGCCATAAGTTCCTAAATGCACATCTGAAATCACAACAATGTCTACAGGTCTTTTTTTCATGTGCTTGCTATTACAATTTGCTTTTTAATTTTAAGGGAGGAAGAGAAACTACTTAAACAACAAGTAGCTGTAGTTTTTACTGCTAGAGTAGATAAATCGTTTAAGATTATCATCATAGGCATTGTATGTTGAAATAGTGTATCGTATTTCAAATGCAAAATTGCGCCATTTACATTGAAAGGAAGTTAATATATTATTAATAGGTTGTTAAGATTATGGTACGCTGAAGAGTTGTGCTACCGTACTAAAAGCAATAACAGATTACTAATTAATTCCTAATTATAAATAAAAAAGTCTTCAACAGACTCAGACTGACGTTACGGTACTAAATTGTGTAACATCATTCTGAATTCAAAATACTAAATTCTGAATTTGTTATTACCCGTCCATTTCCATAATTAAATTGGCAATTAAAGCAGTCCAACCTGTTTGATGCGATGCCCCTAAACCTTTTCCGTTGTCGCCATCAAAAAACTCGTAAAACAGATGCAGGTTTTTGAAGTGTTCATCATTGGAGAAATGCTTGTCTTTGCTGTCAGCATGGTATTGGAACTTGCCTTCTCCATTGGCTTCAAACAGTTTCACCAAACGTTTTGTAAGGGCGTTTGCTATTTGTTTTAGATTGAGTTTGTTACCGGAACCCGTAGGAAATTCATATTGGTAGCTATCGCCATAAAATGTGTAATATTTACGTAACGACTGTATAATCATATAATTTAAAGGCATCCAAATGGGTCCGCGCCAGTTGGAATTGCCTCCAAACATATTGGAACGACTTTCGCCAGATTCGTACTGAATTTGATGATGCCCATGATGCTCGAATACAAATGGATGCTTTTCGTGGTACTTGGACAGTGAACGTATACCGTAATCGGACAGGAACTCGTTTTCATCCAATAAGCGTTTAAGCAAATGTTCTAACCTGAAACCGCGCATAATGGCGAATAAATAATTACCATCTTCATTGGCAACATCTAAATTTGTAATTAAAGATGCTAGGTCGGGTCGGGTTCTCATAATTTCGTTTGCCCTATATCTAAAATCTTTTAATTCTTCAAACAGGTCTTTATGCATAATCTCGACCGCAAACATGGGGATAACACCTACTAAAGAGCGCACCCTTAAAATATCGGTGGCACCACTTGACATTTCTACTACATCGTAGTAAAAATTATCCTTATCATCCCAAAGCGAAATATCCTTTTTGCCAATGTGGTGCATCGCCCAAGCAATATTTAAGAAATGCCTGAAAAACTTGGCGGCCGATTCTTCGTATATTTTATTGGTTTTTGCCAGTTCAAGCGACATGCGCAACATATTGATTGAAAACATGGCCATCCAACTGGTGGCATCGGCTTGTTGCATTCTTTTAATACCCGGTGGCATGTGGTTGCGATCGAACACCCCAATATTATCTAACCCTAAAAATCCACCCTCAAAAAGGTCGGTACCACTTTTATCTTTTTGGTTTACCCACCATGTAAAATTCATAAGGAGTTTTTGGAAAGCTTTTTCTAAAAATGCGGTATCTCCTTTTCCTGTATAGCTTTTGTCCTTTTCGTAAACACTCCAAACAGCATACGAATGTACTGGTGGATTTACATCGCTAAAATTCCACTCGTAAGCCGGAATTTGTCCGTTAGGATGCATGTAATTTTCTTTAAGCACCAACAACAACTGTTCTTTTGCGAAAAAAGGGTCTATTTCCACAAAAGACGCCATATGAAAAGCTAAATCCCAAGCGGCATACCATGGGTATTCCCATTTATCGGGCATGGAAATAATATCTCTGTTGGTAAGGTGTTGCCAACTGTAATTCCTCATGTTTGCTCTTTCGGGTTTTCCTTCTCCAGGGCCACCAAACAACCATTTAAAAACATCGTTGTAATAGAATTGCTTGGTCCATAACAAGCCCGAAAAGGCACTTTTAGCTATAGCTTGATGTGTTTCTGGAATATCGGATTTTATGGTTTCATTATAAAACGCTTCACATTCGGTAATTCTTTGATGAAATATGGTATCAAAATCTACAAAAGGATTTTGCAATTCACTGTTGCTAAGGCGCACTTTTACACTCTTTTCTTCGTCTGCTTTTAAACTTAATTTGTGCCAAATGGCTAATTTTGAACCTTGCTTTTTTGGGTTTACCGTTGGTTTACCGTTTACTACATGGTCATTAATACCATCTTTTACATAATCGACTTCGTTTGGATAATTGTAAATGCGCTTATTGTTTGTCTCGTTATCACAGAATAACTGTTCACCATCTTCATGATAAAAATAATACTGACCGTTTCTGGCACTTTTAGACTGTACTGTGGAATTTGATACCGACTTTATATTGGGGCGTGAATGCCGCTTGTTGTGTTTCCAAAAATTACGAAACCAAAGATGTGGAAGTACATGAATATCTGCTGCTTTATCACCTCTGTTAATAACCGTAACCTTCATCAGGACATCATCTACACCAGCTTTGGCGTATTCAATGTAACAATCAAAATAAGCGTTGTTTTTAAAGGTCCCTGTGTCTAATAATTCGTATTCATATTCTTCACGGCTTTTTCGATTGCTGTTTACCAAATCGCCATACGGAAATTCATTTTGCGGATATTTATATAGATATTTACAATAGGAATGTGTTGGTGAAGATACTTGATGGAAATAGAGTTCTTTAACATCTTCACCATGGTTACCTTGGTTGTTGGTAAGCCCAAACAGGCGTTCTTTTAAAATAGGATCATTACCATTCCAAAATGCAGGTGCTAAACACAATATTTCTCTAGAGTCGGTAAAACCCCCAATGCCCTCTTCTCCCCAACGATAAGCATTGCTACGTGCTTTTTCGTGGTCTATAAATTCCCATGACTCTCCATGCTCGCTATAATCTTCTCTTACTGTACCCCATTGCCTTTCTGCTAAATACGGCCCCCATTTTTTCCAGTTTTTATAGTTATCTGATACAGCTAATCGTTCTGCTTCTATGCCTTTTTGAATCATATATTTAAGGTATAAGTTTTGTATAAAATAAGAATGTAACGCCAAAAATCTGTTCCAAAATCCAATACGATATGAGCCTTGAAACTACTGATCCTTAATAGGCTTTCGAATAAAAATAAGGCTTTTTATTTGAAGTTGAAACCACTGTTAAAAGTATTGCCTAATTGCTGTTTTTGTTAGGGTTCTTTTAAAATATCGTAAAAAAATAGCAGATAAATTAGCGAACCCACACTCTTAGAAAGTGTATTAACCTACTTTATAAAAAATCATAAAGGATTCTGCTTTACCACTCGCGAAGTCTATCCAGTTCTTCTTGAGCCTTTAGTTCTTTTTGAGAAATGACTTTTAAAAACGATGGATGTTGTTCAATAGCAAACTCTATTTTTGTAACTATATCATCAGTTGTGTCGTTTTCGTAATCAATTACAAGTGGCTCTTTAATTTCAAACGATTGTAGAATATTTTTCTTTTTAATTCGAAGGCCCTTTTTATCGAACGAACGTCTAAATCCATCAATAACAATAGGAACTACAACTGGCTTATAGCGCTTTATTACATGCGCCGTTCCTTTTCTGATAGGTTTAAAAGGTGTAGTAGTACCTTGCGGAAAGGTAATAACCCAACCATCGTCTAAGGCTTTGCCTATATTAGAAATATCGCTCATTTTTACTTGGCGGTTTACATCCTGTCCTTCAGCACGCCAGGTGCGTTCTATACTAATGGACCCCATATATGCCAAAATTTTAGGCAACAAACCCGCCTTCATGGTTTCTTTGGCAGCTACATAGTAGATATTTAGTTTCGGATTCCACAAATACCCCACATTTTTTATAGAATCTGTGCGTCCGCTTAAGCTCGCATTAAACACATGAAACATGGACACCACATCGGCAAAATAAGTTTGATGGTTGGAAATAAACAGAACGTTTTTGTCTGGTAAGTTTTTTATAATTTCAGAGCCTTCTATTTGCAGCTCATTAAACCCTCGGAAACGTCTGTGGGTTAAAGCTCCAAAAATTCTGATAAGCCACTTTTTTACAAAAAGTATATGCCCAAACGGGTTTCGTTTAAATAATCCCATAAATCACACGTCAAATTGGTTAGATAGTACAAATGTAATAAATCTATAAACTACATGAGTTGTTTTAACACGTCTTTAATCTCACTTAACATCATTGCGGTAGCTCCCCAAACCACATAATTATTAAGTTTAAACGCAGGAACCTCAACTTCAACACTATACGATGTTTTTACTTTTTCTGTAATAATGTTGGCATCATCTAAAAATTGACTTAATGCTACCTCAATAATGGCTTCAACCTCATCGTCCTGCTTCATAAATTGTGGGGTTTCCTTTGAAATACCTATAAACGGGTGCACATAAAAGTTACTTGGTGGAATATAAACTTCTGACAAAGCCCTTAAAACTTCCATCTGTTTTATAGGCACACCTACCTCTTCAAAAGTTTCTCTTATAGCAGCTGCTTCTAATGAAACATCGTGTGCTTCTAATTTTCCGCCAGGAAACCCAACTTGTGCCGAGTGTACGCCTTTATATGTTTTCCTAAGAATTAAAACCAAATATGCTTCTTGGTTAACATCTGGATAAAATAAAGCCAAAACCCCTGCTCTTTTTGCTTTTTTTATAGCATGCTCCTGCTGTTTTAACAGTTCTTGCCTAAATGGAGGCACCATTTTAAACTGAGATGCTTGGGCTGGTAACGGTATATTTTTTATTTTTGAGATTGCTATTAAAAAATCATCAAAATTCATTCTATGAGACTTGTATTGCTGTTATCTTTTTTCGTTTTATTTCTAAATTGTGAAGATAAGAAAAGTAAAAAGAAAATAAATCCTGAAAAAGAAATAACAACCGTTACAAAAGAGGAAGGTCTTACTGGAGATGAAGACACAACGGATGTTGTAAATAGGCAATTTCCAAAACTAAACTCTAAAAATGCTATGGAGTTTTTTTTGCAGTACGACAAAGTACATAAAGAAAACAAAGTGCGTTTAACAACCGATTTTGGAACTATTGATATTTTATTGTTTAATGAAACCAAGTTTCATCGTTCCAACTTCATCTTTTTAACAAAACAGAAGTATTTTAACGGCACCCAGTTTTATAGAGTGATTGATAATTTTATGGTACAAGCTGGAAATAGCGATGACAAAAAAACAGCCAATAAACGAAATTATATTGGCAAGTACTTATTGCCACCTGATACCAAACGAGGATTTAAACACGACCGTGGCGTGGTATCGATGCCCAGTAGCGACATTGACAACCCGCATAAATTAGCATCTCCTTATGAGTTTTTTATTGTACAGCAACAGGGTGGTGCTCACTTTTTAGATGGCGATTACACCATTTTTGGAAAAGTAACCCGTGGTATGGATGTGGTTGACAAAATTGCAGCTGTTGAAAACGATGAAGCAGATTGGCCTCTACACAATATTTACATTAGAAAGGTGGAGATTATTGATTAATTGGTTTTTAGGTTTTAGGAAAAAACAACTTTTCACTTTCCTGCCTTCTAGCTTTCAAACTACATTCTTGTACAAACTAGGTAAGCTAATTTTAAACTTAACTGCTATTAAGCGCACAATAATAACTACCAATCCCGAAATTATAAATACAATATTATTATCTATTGGTAATTTACGAAGTAGAAAATAGGTAAACCCTCCCAAAATACAAGCGGTAGCATACACCTCTTTCCTAAAAATAACGGGGATTTCATTACAAAGAATATCTCTGATAACGCCTCCAAAACAGGCCGTTATAGTCCCTAAAGCAATACAAATGATAGGATGCAACCCCATAAACAATCCTTTTTCAATACCAACAACGGTATATAAACCAATACCAATAGTATCAAATAAAAACAAGGATGTCCTTAAATAATTAAGGCGTTTTCTAAATATTATAGAAAAAATGGTGGCTACTATAATGACATAAACATAAATCATATTTTCCATCCACGTTACTGGTGTTTGCCCTATAAGAACATCTCTTAGCGTTCCACCTCCAACCGATGTTACAAAAGCAATGATAAGTACACCAAATGCGTCCATCCTTTTTTCCAGTGCAACCAGCACACCTGAAATTGAAAAAGCAAAAGTTCCGAGTATTTCTATAATTTGAAAAAACATTTTTAGGTGTTAGGCGTTAGGTGTTAGGTGTTAGGTAAAATACTTTCTGTTTTCAGCTTTAACCTACATGTTTTGGGTATAGTAGTTATAATCTTTTAAAATAGTGTTTAGAAAATCGATATCGTATAAACTAGATTCTATATTCAGTACACTGGCTACTTTGTTCCTTAACAATGTAAGTGTTTTAAAATCGTTATTTTTTTTAGAAATGATAAAGGCCTCCTTAATAATACGAACATCTTTATCGGTTAATTGGGTTACGTTATTAAAAACAGGTTGATAATCTACTTCAATATCTTCTAAAATGGTACTAGTTATTTTATGTTTTTTCTTCACACTAATAACGACTGTTCCTGCCGCTGCATCACCAACACGCTGTTTTTTGTCTGAAAGCAACATACTTAAAACACCTATAGAGGCAAAAAACATCCAAATATCTACAATACGCAACATCCATCTAACAAGCAAATTATACCACTGGGTTGGCGCACCATCTAAACGAACCACTTTTATTTTTAATATCATTTTCCCTACGGTTTGTCCGTTAAAAATAATATGGCACAACAACGAATAAAAAAGAGCGGGCAATGTAATTAAGCCTAAAATGCCACGTTTGGTCCAATCGTCGGTATCGAATATATCCGAAAGCGCTACCAAGTTCTCCATGATGGTTATGTAGGTTAACAAAATAAGACCATCAATTAAAAATGCTACCAAACGCTCGCCCAAACCAATTAGTTTGTAGTCTAAATTAACATTTTGTGCTGTGTTAATTGCTAAATTGCTCATTGAAATGTATATTCGTTCCTAATTAAAATAGTTTTATGCGCGAAGCATCTTTCGTAAAGCAAAATAAGGAAAAATGGATGGTTTTTGAAAGTGCGTTACACAATAATGCAAAAATAAATCCAGACGACTTAGCTTCATACTACATTCATCTTACTAACGACCTTGCTTATGCGCAAACGTATTACCCAGAAAGTAAGACTTTGCTATACTTAAACTCGTTGGCATCAGAAGCGCATCAAAAAATTTACATTACCAAAAGAGAATCAAAAAACAAACTCATATCCTTTTGGAAATATGAATTTCCTTTATTTTTCAAAAGCTATCAAAAAACGTTGCTCTACACGTTTTTAATTTTTATGGTTGCGGTATCTATTGGTGCTATTTCTACTTTAAACGACGACTCATTTGTGCGTTTAATTTTAGGAGACGGCTATGTAAACATGACCATTGAAAACATTGAAAAAGGCGAACCCATGGCAGTTTATAAAAGCGGAAGCAGCATTGGATCCTTTTTGGGCATTACCATAAATAATATTCGGGTCGGCATTATTGCGTTTGCGTTTGGTGTGCTTTTTAGCGTGGGCACTATTTACATTCTTTTTAGCAATGGCATTATGCTAGGTGCTTTTATCTCCTTCTTTTACAACTATGGCATTTTAGAAAAAACATCTACTATTTGGTTGCACGGCACTATTGAAATTTCAGTGATTGTTATTGCTGGTTGCGCAGGTTTAGTGATGGGAAATAGTTTTTTATTCCCTAAAACCTACTCCAGACGTGTGGCATTTACTAAAGGTGCCAAAGACGGATTGAAAATTGTGGTAAGCACTATTCCATTTTTCATCATAGCAGGCTTTATTGAAGGTTTCATTACGAGATATGGCGAACAAATGCCTTGGATACTATCTTATGGCATTATAGGTTGCTCGTTGTATTTAATTATATTTTATTACGTTATTTACCCCATAAAGTTGAACAACACTCATCAATCCGAATTAAAAAAATGAACAAACCCTATATAGAATTACGCAACAGGAACGACTTTGGCGATACCATCAATACCTACTTTCTGTTTCTTAAATACAACTATAAAAAATACACAAGTTTATACTTACGCTACAATGCTATAAGCATCATTCTTTTAATTGTAGCATCTTATTTATTAGTAACTGGTTTTATGGGTTTAGCCAGCAGAGATTTTAGATTTGGAATGAACAACGATGGCAACCAAACCATTTATTTGATTGTTGGAGCCATAATATTGTTTCTTATTTTATTTATTACAGCACTTATAAACTATAGTTTTTCCAGTTCGTATATGGCTGAATATGTTAACACCACAGGTGAAGTGGAGTCGAATAATGTATGGCAAAATATTAAAAGAAATCTAGGTTCTATCATATTATTTATCTTCATTGGCATTGGTCTTTATATTGGCTATGCCATAGTATCCATCATTTTCGCATTCATTCCTTTAATAGGCATGCTAATTCAATATGGCCTCAGTTTTCTATTAGCTGCTTTTTTTGGATTATCTTTTATGGCCATATTTTCAGAAAACAAAGGATTAAGCAATGCCTTGTCTGAAGGTTGGTCGTTTACTTTTTCGAGTTTTGGAAAAGTGATTCTTTATGGTTTGGTAATTGGCATTTTAAATTTGATGATTACGTTTCTAATCATCTCTATTCCTGGTTTTATTATTGGAATTTATGTGTATTTTTCGTTAGAAAGCAACGTCGATTTAGCCACTAACGTATTTGCAAGTGTTGTGTTTACATTAGGGTTTGCCATGTTATTATTATCGTTTATTTATTCGCAAGCCTTATCGCAAATAGCGTATAGCGTGTTGTATTATAATATATTTGAAGAAAAAAACAATGTGTTTTTAATAAAAAAAATTGAGCAAATTGGTATTAATGAATAACCTGAAATACCATAATGCACTAGTTTCATTGGGGTGCTTTCTTAGCTATGGCTACTGCTTTTCGCAAGATGGTATTCAAAAAGACTCTTCAAATATTAAGGTGACTTATTTTAAGGAAGCTATAAAAGAACGTTATAAAGGTGATGATTTTAACTATTCCATAAACGACACAGGTGGTATTAATTTGCTACAACGTGTTCTACAGAAATTCTTTGGATGGTTAAGTGATGTTTTTGGTTTTGATATCGATTATATTAATTACAAGACCCTAGAATACATTGTGTATGGCTTTTTAGGAGTTGCAGCACTTTATTTAGTCATCAAATTCTTAATGCAATCTCCTATAAATTCGGTTTTTAAAACGGACACAAAAGATATTAACGATTTTCAATACGTAGAAGAAAATATTAAAGATGTTAATTTCGACCAGTTAATTGAAGCTGCTTTAAAAGATAACAACTACCGTTTGGCAACCCGTTATTTATATCTAAAATCTTTAAAATTGCTTACCAATAAAGCTATTATTGAATGGCATTATGATAAAACAAATAGTGATTACATAAACGAAATTAAAGACGAACAAACCAAGTTGGTTTTTAAACGTATTTCTTATTTATACGATTATGTATGGTATGGCGAATTCCCTATAGATGAAGCTATTTACACCAAAAACCAATTGGATTTCGACAAATTAAACAGTCTTCGAAATGGATAAACGATCTAAAATAGCATTGTATGCCATTGGAGCGGTGATTGTTTTGATGATGATTGCAGAAATAACCAAACCCAAAGCTTTGAACTGGCGTGATTCTTATGCTGCTGCAGATAAAATTCCATTGGGTTGTTATGTACTTTTTAATGAGTTAAAAGACATTTCAAACAATCCCCTAAAAATTTCAACTAAAACAGCTTTTGAAGCTTTAAAAGATTTAGAAAACACTAAAAAAACCGTTAGTATTTTTATAAATAACGGAATAGGCTTTGATAAACAGGACTCCGAATCACTCCTTAAGTATGTTGAAAATGGCAATTCGGTATTTATAAGTGCAAACTACCTATATGGCGATTTAAGCGACACTTTAAATATTAGAATTGGAACAGATTATAATAATTTTTTCAAAAAACCATCTTTAAACAGTTTTATTAGTCCTAATTTAAAACCCAACGAACGCCACTTTAAAGACGTTATTGAAAATAGTTTTTTCACTAGCATAGACAGTTTAAATGCGGTGGCTTTAGGTACCACCAAAGTTGAAAAAACTGGGGAAATTATTAACGACACCATTCCAGATACCAATATCAATTTTATAAAAATCCCTTTTGGAAAGCATAGCGGAGCGTTTTTTATTCATACCAACCCGTTTGCATTTACAAATTACCATATGCTGAACGATAATGATGCTTATGCAGCAACCGTATTATCGTATTTACCAAAAGATCAAATAATTTGGGATAATTATTATAAAAGCGGTCGCAAGGTTATTACCAGTCCCTTGCGTTTTGTACTTCAAAATCAAGCATTAAAATGGGCTTTTTACATTGCTTTATTGTCATTAATATTATTTGTTATTTTTAGAGGAAAACGTACCCAACGCATCATTCCTGTTGTAGAGCCTTTAAAAAATACCACATTGGATTTTACCAGAACCATTGGCGATTTGTATTACCAACATGGTGACTTCACCAACATCATCACCAATAAAGTTCAGTATTTTTTAGAGCAAATACGGTCTAAATATTACTTAGACACTAATGAATTAAATGAAAATTTCATTTCGAAATTAGCTGTAAAATCATCTAATAAAAAAGAAGACACCAAAGCCTTAATAGACTATATAATGTATTTAAAATCGAAATTGAACCACACCGAAGCCGATTTAATTCAACTTAACAAATTCATAGAATCATTCACAAAAAGCAATATATAATGGAAGAACAAACTACTGAAAATCAAGATGTAAATTTTGAAAGCAGACTCGATTTAAAGCCACTACAAGAACACGTAGAGGCCATAAAAAAAGAAATCGGTAAAATAATAGTTGGGCAAAACGAAATGATTGAATTGCTTATTATTTCCATACTTTCAAACGGACACACCCTTATTGAAGGTGTTCCTGGAGTTGCCAAAACCATTACCGCCAAACTATTGGCAAAAACATTGGCTGTAGATTTTAGCCGAATACAATTCACACCCGATTTAATGCCTAGTGATATTTTAGGAACTTCCATTTTTAATATAAAAACCAATGAGTTTGAATATAAAAAAGGCCCGATTTTCTCGAACGTTATTTTAATTGATGAAATAAATCGTGCACCTGCAAAAACACAAGCTGCTCTTTTTGAAGTGATGGCAGAACGCCAGATTACAATGGATGGCACCAAATATATTATGGGTGCGCCTTTTTTAGTATTTGCTACCCAAAACCCGATTGAACAAGAAGGCACTTACCGATTACCCGAAGCACAATTAGACCGCTTTCTGTTTAAAATAGATGTAGACTACCCCACGCTTGAAAATGAAATTCAAATTTTAATGGAAAACCATCAAAGACAAGATATATTGGATTTTGATGCGGTAGTTCCTGTTTTAAACGCTCAACAAATTGCACATTATCAAAATTTAATAAAGCAAATAGTGGTTGAAAATCATCTTATTACCTATATCGCTTCCATAGTAAACAACACGCGTACCAATGCTAATTTGTATTTAGGCGCTTCACCACGTGCATCTATTTCTATATTAAACGCTGCAAAATCGAATGCCGCTATTTATGGAAGGGATTTTGTGACACCCGACGATATTAAACGCTGTACCAAAGCAGTTTTAAAACACCGTTTAGTATTAACTCCTGAACGTGAAATGGAAGGTTTTACGGTTGAAAAAGTGATAGACCAAATTTTAGAAACTATTGAAATTCCAAGATAGTTGAAGCAGTTTTTTAAAAACATCTACTTGAATACACACTTTTTTGTAAGTGTGAGTGTTCTTGTTTTCTTATTTATTCTGGCATATATTTTTCCAGGGTTATTGGTTATTGCTCAAATGCTGTTTTTTGTTTTTATAGGTTTATTCATTATTGACTTCATCTTATTGTTTAAGCAAAAAGGCTTTTCAGCATCTCGGATTTTACCCGAAAAACTGAGCAATGGTGATGATAATCCTATTGAAATTACACTACAAAACAATTATAATTTCACAAGTAGCATAAAACTTATTGATGAGTTACCATTTCAATACCAAAAACGCGACTTTGAAATTAACACCACATTAGAAAAACAAGAAAACAAAAAAATAACATACACACTTCGCCCTTTAGAACGCGGCGAATACTATTTTGGAAATTTAAATTTGTATGCCACCAGTCCAATTAACTTTATTTCCAGACGTTTTCAATTTGGAAAAGATGCGATGGTGCCAAATTATCCATCGTTTTTACAATTGAAAAAGTACATGCTTTTGGCGTTTTCAAACAAGATTTTTGAATATGGTTTGAAAAAAATTCGTCGTATTGGGCATACTATGGAATTTGAGCAAATAAAACATTATGTTCAAGGTGACGATTTACGAAATATCAACTGGAAAGCCACGGCAAAAAGCAACCAATTAATGGTAAATCAATACCAAGACGAACGCTCGCAACCTGTTTATAGCGTTATTGATAAAGGCCGAGTGATGAAAATGCCATTTGAAGACTTGAGTTTGTTGGATTACGCCATTAATGCATCGTTAGTAATTAGTAATGTGGCTTTAAAAAAGCAAGATAAAGCGGGATTATTTTCATTTTCAAGAAAGGTTGAAAACAGGGTGGTTGCAGAGCGAAGACCCTCGCAAATGAATACCATTCTTGAAACACTTTACAATTTGAATACTGATTTTGTAGAATCAGATTTTTCAAGATTGTATATTGATATCAAACGAAATCTAAATCAGCGTAGTTTATTGTTACTATACACCAATTTTGAAACGTTAGATGCTTTGTACAGGCAATTACCCTATTTAAAAGCCATTGCTAAAAATCATTTGTTAGTAATTATATTTTTTGAAAATACCGAATTGCAAAAGCTTACCCAAAAAAGTGCTGAAACCACCTTTGAAATATTTGAAAAAACCATAGCTGAAAAGTTTATTTATGAGAAAAAATTAATTGTGAACGAACTTCAAAAACATGGCATTCAAAGTATTTTAACGGCCCCAGAGCATTTAACCATCAACACTATTAATAAATACTTAGAAATTAAGGCTAGAGGGCTTCTTTAAAAAAAGTTATGAATTATAAGTTTAGAGTTATGAAATTAAAGAAGAAATTATTTAACTCTGAACCCATAACTCCAAAATCATATTTAATCTATAATTAACACCTGTTTCTATAAATTTTATTGATAGTTTTAATATTTTTGTAGCATAAAATACATCTATGACTATTACACAATTATACTACGTTTTGGCAGTAGCTGAAAACCAAAATTTTACAAAAGCGGCCGAAAAATGTTTTGTGACCCAACCTACTCTAAGTATGCAAATACAAAAGTTGGAAGAAGAACTTGATATTCTAATTTTTGACCGGAGCAAGAAGCCTATTGAATTAACCGAAGTTGGCAGAAAAATAGTAAACCAAGCTAAAAATATTGTAAACGAATCGTATAGAATACAAGATATTGTAGACCAACAAAAAGGTTTTATTGGTGGCGAATTTAAACTAGGAATCATACCAACAGTAATGCCAACACTGTTACCTATGTTTTTAAAAAATTTCATAAAAAAGTATCCAAAAATTAAACTTAAAATAGAAGAATTAACTACTGAAGAAATTATTGACCGCCTTAAAGATGGCCATTTAGATGCCGCTATTGCTGCAACACCTTTAGTAGACGAACATATAAAAGAACGTGTACTTTATTTTGAGCCTTTCGTTAGTTATATTCCTAAAGGCCATAGGCTTCATACTAATAAAAAGATTGATGTTGCAGATTTAGATATAAACGATATGCTATTACTTGAAGATGGGCATTGTTTTAGAGACGGTGTACTTAACTTATGTAAAGCATTCAAAAACAACTCAAATGAAGTGTTTCAATTAGAAAGTGGCAGTATCGAAACCTTAATAAAATTATCGAACGAAGGTTTGGGTATGACGCTACTGCCCTATTTACACACTTTGGATATTAATGTGAATGAGAAGGAAAACCTTCATTATTTTAACGAACCTTCTCCAGCCAGAGAGGTAAGCCTTATTTATCACAAAAGCGAATTAAAAATGCAAATTATTGAAGCGCTACAAGATGTAATATCGGGTGTAGTTCGCGGTGCCATTGCTTTTCAAAATGTGAAAATTATAAGTCCATTACCTTCAAAAAGGTAGTTAATTAAAAAAATGTCTGGTCGAGGGCAGTCGAGACCTAGTTTGCAATCAAATTTAAAAGTTCTCGACTGCGCTCGAACGGACATAAAAGAACATTTTTTTACAGATTAAATTACAACACATAATTCAAATAAATAGTAAATCTGTTATTAGAAGTTACATTACCCCCAAAAAGATGCTGACTTATAGGAAATGTATAATTAGCTCCAATAATAAATTCATCAATCATAAACTCAGAACCAAAAGTGCCATTTACTATGTTACCATTGGTATCTTTTAAGGTTTCGTCAAACTGTTTTATAGAATTGTAAACATCACCCGAAACACCTAAAAACGGGCTTAAAGCCGATTTTTCAAAAGGTACATTATAATATACATTGGAGGCATAACTAAATTGATTTCCAAAACGGTATTCGTTTTTGTTTTTTGTTTTTAAATAATATGTTGCGGTTGTATTAATACCTATTTGATTGTTAGAATAGGTATGCATCACCGAAAAAACAGCATCAAAACTTCCTGTGCCTACTTGAAAACCTGGATTTATTCTATCGGCTAAACTTTCTTCAAAAGAACCTGTTGGTAATTTTGCACCCAAACCAATATTCAATCGGTGTGCCGATAATTCTTTTTCTTCATCTGAACCAACTTCATTTTCAGTTTTCTTTTTATAAAATTTTATTTGATACCAACCGATGATTGACATATCGCCCAAACCATTTCTATGCTCACTTCTATCATTAAACTCTCGGTTTAAACCTTGATAAGGTACAATGGCATTTAGTGAAAAATTTTCACTTATTGGTACGCGACCCCAAAGTTGATAGGTATTGAAACGCTCTGTACTTGTGGGTGAATTGTTAAAAATACCATCTTTCGATTTAAAATCTTGATAAATGTATCTTAAACCCAAAAAACTGACATTGCCTAAAGTTCCAAAACTAGAGCTTCCGCTGCTGGTAGAACACCCACATAAATCGCAAAAATATTCAAACGGATCATGATTATGCGCTGGTGTAGTTTTTGCTTCATTTTGCAAAGGAATACATAAAAATATAATTCCTATGAAAACAGTTTTTGTATTAATATTCTGAAAATCTTGTATCATTTAAAAATTCGTTATCTGTAAGTGTTTTTAAAAAGGCAATGATGCTCTCTTTTTCGTAAGTATTTAGTGTGATACCATATGTATTATCAGCTCTTAAAAGAGATGGATCTACATTTCCATTATCAACAGCACCTGAATTATAAAACTCTAAAACGGCTTCCAGCGTTGTAAATCTTCCATCATGCATATAAGGGAACGTGTTTTCGACATTTCTTAAACTAGGTACTTTAAATTTGTACAAATCGTCAGGGTTTTCAAAAACCACAAAACGCCCTTTATCGTTTAGTTTAGGGCTTATAGACAACCCATTGTTTCTGTACGATTGATCGGTAAACAAATCGGTAGCATGACAGGATGCACATTTATTTTGAAACGTATTCATACCATCTAATTCTGTTTTTGACAAAGTAACATTACCTTCTTTTCTAACGTATTTATCATATTTAGAATTTGAAGACACCATCATAATCATAAACTGCGATAAAGCTTTTAGCATGTTGGACGAATTAATTTCGCCATCATCAAAAGCTTTAGTAAATTGTTTTTTGTAATAAGCATCTTTTTTTAGCTTTTCAACAACATTTGATAAAGTTTCGCCCATTTCCAATTCGCTAGTAAGTGGAATGATGGGTTGGAAATCTAAATGCGTAGCAGATCCATCCCACATAAACTCTTTTTGAAATGCCATGTTTTGGATAGGTGTTGCATTTCTAAACCCAATACCACCATTTACACCATGGCTTAAAGTATGGCCATGATGTGTAAATGCAAAGGCCTGTTCGTGACAAAAGGCACAAGGAATGGCATTATTCGCAGATAGTTTCCCGTCGTAAAACAAGCTTTTACCTAATTCAAAACCTTCTTCGGTCAATGGATTATTTTCCAAATTATAAACGATATCTGGAAAGTTTGATGGCAAATCTAATGTTAAAGGTCTTGGTATATAATCACCCTCATCATTTGAGCACGACACTAAAAAAAGCTGAACAAAAATAATTGTGACAAATATTTTTTTCATCTGTTAAATTTTATTGTTTTTGAAGTCAGATGCAATATCCAAATAATCATTTTTGTTTGATTTAAAGCGCAATTAATGGATATTTCATTGTTTTAAATATTGCACCATATGTAGATATGTCTAAAAAGTAGTTTTAAAACTACTTTTTAGACATATCTATTTATAACTTAATTATTGTGTACATGGTGTGCTTCGAAAATGCCCTTTAAATTATTGGCAATTACCGGTGTAGTTGTCGCATTTGTATGTACTTGATTGTAACCATCGGCAAAATTTACAGATGTTTCACCATCAAAAACTTTTGAAATATCAGCTACAATATGAACTTCAGGATATGCTATTTCACGCACTCTTACTGTATTTGGGAAAGTTAAAGTAACTTCTTTGTAATTATCTAAAGAGGTGCCAACACTACCCATATGTAAAGCTAGAGCGCCATTGGTAACAGTTGCATCCGTATATGTACCGTCAAAGCGCATAAATCTGTATCCTGTTGCCCACGACCACATCATGCCGGCAGCTTGTGCTTCAGCAAGAAAATTTCCTTGACCATTGGCTCCAAGTGCGTAACGATTTTGGTCTATACCTACACCAAAAGTAACTTCAGTATAATCGGCTGAAGCTACATCATCCAATGTAATTAATATTTCACCTGCAGTATTTCCATTGGCTTCATCTACAATAAACACATTTTTTTCAGCTGGGTACGTAAACACATTTCCTTTAGAATCTTTAATCCTTACATTACTTATAATGTATTTTAAAGTTGTAAGTTTATACGATTCGCTGTTGGATTTATTGTAAGATGTTCCAAAAATAAAATCTTGATTTCCTACACTGTTATCAAATTTTAAAGTTAAAGTTCCTGTTTGTCCTTCTAGGTTTTCATCATCAGACGAACATGATATGATTGATACGCATAGCAATAATGCAAATGCAATTTTAGTAATTTTCATTTGTAAATTTTTATTGTTTTTTTAATTGTCAAATGTAACATCCACAGAGTCCTTCATCAATGAAAACAAGGTGTAATCATAGATGTTTCATTTGTTATAAATTTAATATTGTCGTGCTATTATTGGCAAGCACTTTAAAGCCTTGTAAAAAAACTGAAATATTAAATTTTAAGAAATTGGAGGTTTGTATGCTTTAGATTCATGCAAAAAGAAATAGGTGTTGCCATAGCAAAAACTATCTTTTTTAGAAGCATCAATAACTGGGTTGTTAAACTTGATATCTTGAGAAATAGATATAAACACGGGTATAAATGATTCGAAAACAGCTCTTAGAGACTTGTTGCTGTCATCATTTTTATTTGAAGTTTCACTTAGCTGGGTTGCTAAATGACATTTACCATTACATTGAAACTCTGGCTTATCTTTATTTACACAGTATTTTTGAATAATGGCGTCTATATTCAATTCAAAATAAACCAATTGCCCAATATAGTATGCCGGACGAATGGAAAAGCAAAATAAAAGAAATATAGTAATAAACTTTTTCAGCTGATTTTTTTTTTTGCAAATATACAATTCAACTGAATACTTTAGCTGATTTTTGCCATAAAAAAAACGACCAAATGGTCGCTTTTTTTATGGTTTTAAATAAATTAAACATTGATTTAATTCTGGGTTCTGCTGTACAAGAGAAAGAATAAATGATTTAAGCTCTTCTAACTCGTGAGGCAATAAACGTTGTACTGCCTTTTGTACTTCTTTGCAAAACAATGATGCGTCAAAACTAACTTTTTTAAGCACAGTTTTTGTATAATCAAGCATTGCTCTTGCCATAATTTTGTAAGGTTTTGGTTAGATAAAGGTAGATTTATTAATAAGCTGTGTTATTTTAAATAAGTGTTTAAATTTAATAAAAAATATTAAGTTTTTGTAAGTTTTAATTAAAATTAACGTTTTGTTATCTTTAAAAGTAACTGTTTATATTCAACTAATATATTTGATGCT
This sequence comes from Mariniflexile soesokkakense, assembly GCF_039650365.1. Taxonomy (NCBI): domain Bacteria; kingdom Pseudomonadati; phylum Bacteroidota; class Flavobacteriia; order Flavobacteriales; family Flavobacteriaceae; genus Mariniflexile; species Mariniflexile soesokkakense. Next base: position 686,611 of record NZ_JAZHYP010000001.1, read on the forward strand.
CCTTGTTTTAAAAGCTCATAATAAAACACCTTTGAAACCTTTAAAATCATAAAAGAAAAGTATTAAGCCAAATTATTGTATGAATTAATTTCTTTTCAGATCACTTCTTTAGCGATTTGAAAATCTCTTTTATTTTCATACTTTGCACTAACTAAACCAAGGTAATATAATGGCTGAGATAACTAAACTTTTTGACTTTCCTTATCATCAATTAAAAACGCATAAATTAGAAAAGGCGTTCAACACAAAATATAATGGCATTTGGAAATCAACATCTACTCAAGAATTTATCAATCAAGCCAATGCCATAAGTAGAGGTTTGTTACGCTTAGGTATAAAACCAAACGATAAAATTGCTGTTATCTCTTCAACAAATAGAACCGAATGGAATGTTTTAGATATTGGTGTATTACAAACTGGTGCTCAAAATGTACCTATATATCCAACAATTTCTTCAGATGATTATAAATACATTTTAAATCATTCCGAAGCTGTTTATTGTTTTGTTTCTGATGCTGAAGTTCTTGAAAAATTAAACACTATAAAAAACAAAACCAACCTTAAAAACGTATATACTTTTGATATCATTAAAGGTGAAAACAATTGGACCGATATATTAGAACTAGGCAAAGACACAAGTAATCAAACAGAAGTTGAAGCTAGAAAAGAAGCCGTAGACCCTTCTGATTTGGCTACACTAATTTACACCTCCGGAACAACAGGGAAACCAAAAGGGGTTATGCTTTCCCACCGAAACATAGTTTCCAATGTACTTTCGGCACAACTTAATTTTCCATTGAAATATGGTGATAATGCTTTAAGTTTCTTACCCATCTGCCATATTTTTGAACGGGTTTTTTTGTATCTATATCAATATACCTGTATTGAAATTTATTTTGCTGAAGCCATGGATAAAATAGGTGATAATGCTAAGGAAGTAAAACCTGCTACTATGACCGTTGTCCCAAGATTAATAGAAAAGGTATATGATAAAATCATGGCTAAAGGTACTGAGTTAAACGGCATTAAAAAGATGTTATTTTTTTGGGCAGTAGGTGTTGGAGTTAAGTTTGAGCCTTATAAACAGAATGGTTGGTGGTACGAACTAAAATTGGCAATAGCACGCAAACTTATTTTTAAAAAATGGCAACTAGCCCTAGGAGGCAATATAGTTTTTATGGCATCTGGAAGCGCTGCACTACAATCTCGATTAGGACGTGTATTTGCTGCTGCTAACATGCCCATCATGGAATGCTATGGGCTAACAGAAACATCTCCTGGCGTTTCAGCAAGCGACAAAAGAAACCATGGTTGGAAAATTGGATACGTTGGTAAAATAATTAAAGGTGTTGAAGTTAAAATTGCAGAAGATGGCGAAATTTTAGTTAAAGGCCCCAACGTTATGATGGGTTATTATAAAGAAGAAGATAAAACTGCTGAAGTAATGACCGGCGATTATTTCCACACTGGTGATATTGGTGAAATTGATTCAGATGGGTTTTTAAAAATCACAGACAGAAAAAAGGAAATGTTTAAAACCTCTGGCGGAAAATACGTAGCTCCTGCACTTATAGAAAATCAACTTAAACAATCACACTTTATAGACCAAATCATGGTAATAGGTGAAGGCGAAAAAATGCCAGCAGCCTTAATTCAAATTAATTTTGACTTTGTCAATGAGTGGGCTAAAAAACACAATATTGCTTTCAACAATAGCAGTGAGCTTGTAGCAAACCCAAAACTGCTTGAACGCATACAAAACGAAATAGACAAAGCCAATACCAACTTTGGCAATTGGGAGCAAATAAAAAAGTTTGAGATAACACCAGATGTATGGTCTATAGATGCGGGACACCTAACCCCTACCATGAAATTAAAGCGTAAAATTATTAAAGAAAAATACGCTAAGCTTATAGAAAAAATTTACAGACCTTAGCTTTAAACTTATAAAATCCAAAAAAACGACATAATTTTTCTTAACATATTATGCATGCATAATATATTTTCATATATTTGGTATAACCAACCAAAAAAAATGAAAGAAAGAACAATTGATTACATATTACGAACTACATGGCTTGCTGTTCAAAAAATGTATAATGAAGAAGCAGCTAAATTTGGAAGTACTATGGCAACGGGGTTTACACTATTGAGTATAGACCCAGAAAAAGGCACTCCATCAACTGCATTAGGCCCTAAAATGGGAATGGAAGCTACCAGTATATCTAGATTACTAAAAACCATGGAAACTAAAGGATTAATTGAACGCCATCCCAATCCAGAAGACGGAAGAGGTGTAATCATTAAACTTTCCGAGTTTGGACGCCAAAAGCGAGTCCTTACAAAAGATAAGGTTCTAAACTTTAATGAAACCATCAAAGAAAATATATCAGAAGAAAAATTAAATACGTTCTATGAAGTAGCCGATTTAATCAATGATATGGTTTCAAATAAAAAAATATTCGATCAAAACGACAAGTAATTTAAAATGAGCAAACGAAGAATTAAAAAAGTAGCCATTATTGGCTCTGGAATTATGGGAAGTGGTATTGCATGTCATTTCGCAAATATTGGTGTAGACGTATTATTGCTTGATATTGTTCCTAGAGAATTAAATGATGCCGAAAAAGCAAAAGGATTAACGCTTAAAGATAAAGTAGTAAGAAACCGACTGGTAAACGAGGCATTGACTACTTCATTAAAATCGAAACCGGCTCCTATTTATCATCCAAACTTTGCCAATAGAATTACTACAGGCAATTTAGAGGATGATATTGCTAAAGTTTCTCAAGTAGATTGGATTATGGAGGTCGTTGTTGAACGTTTAGATATTAAAAAAAGTGTCTTCGAAAAACTTGAAAAACACAGAACACCTGGTACTTTAATTACCTCGAACACTTCAGGTATCCCTATTCATTTCATGAGTGAAGGACGTTCAGAAGATTTTCAAAAGCATTTCTGTGGTACGCATTTTTTTAACCCTGCACGCTATTTAAGGTTATTCGAAATTATTCCTGGACCAAAAACAGATACTTCAGTTATTGAATTTTTAAATGGATATGGTGAACAATTTTTAGGAAAAACTTCGGTAATTGCTAAAGATACGCCCGCTTTTATTGGAAACCGTATTGGAATTTTTGGTATTCAAAGTTTATTTCATCAAGTAAAAACATTAGGATTATCCGTTGAAGAAATTGATAAACTAACAGGACCAGTAATAGGACGTCCAAAATCGGCAACCTTTAGAACCGTTGATGTAGTTGGGTTAGATACCTTAGTACATGTATCCAACGGTATTTATGAGAATTGCCCTAACGACGAAGCTCATGAACTCTTCAAACTACCAGATTTCATCAATAAAATGATGGAAAACAAATGGCTGGGAAGTAAAACAGGACAAGGTTTCTACAAGAAAGAAGGTAGAGATATTTTAGCTTTAGATCTTAACACTTTAGAATATAAACCATCTAAAAAAGCCAGTTTTGCCACATTAGAATTAACAAAATCTGTAGATAAAGTTATCGACCGATTTAAAATTTTAGTTTCTGGAAAAGATAAAGCTGGTGATTTTTATAGAAAAAATTTCGCTTCTATATTTGCCTATGTTTCAAACAGAATTCCTGAAATTACCGAAGAACTCTATAAAATAGATGATGCTATGAAAGCAGGGTTTGGTTGGGAGCATGGTCCTTTCCAAATTTGGGATGCTATAGGTGTTGAAAAGGGCATTGAAATAATGAGAGGCGAAGGACTAGAACCTGCTGCCTGGGTAAATCATATGCTTGCATCTGGTAGCAAATCATTTTATTCTGTAAAAGAAGGTGCCACCTATTTTTATGACATCCCTACTAAAAATCAAGAAAAAATACCAGGGCAAGATGCTTTTATTATTTTAGATAATATTCGAAAATCTAAAGAAGTATTTAAAAACACAGGTGTTGTAATTGAAGATTTGGGCGATGGTATTTTAAATTGCGAATTTCAGTCTAAAATGAATACCATAGGCGGCGATGTTTTAGCTGGTTTAAATAAAGCTATTGATATTGCCGAAAAAGATTTTGCTGGTTTAGTTATAGGAAATCAAGGAGCAAATTTCTCAGTTGGTGCAAACATAGGTATGATTTTTATGATGGCCGTTGAGCAGGAATATGATGAATTAAATGCCGCTATAAAATATTTTCAAGATACTATGATGCGTATGCGTTATTCGTCTATACCAACTGTATCAGCACCTCATGGAATGACACTTGGTGGTGGCTGTGAGTTATCCATGCATGTTGACAAAGTAGTTGCTGCTGCTGAAACTTATATTGGATTAGTGGAATTTGGTGTTGGTGTTATCCCTGGTGGTGGTGGTTCTAAAGAAATGGCTTTAAGGGCATCAGATTCTTTCAAAAAAGGTGATGTAGAATTGAACACGCTACAAGAATATTTTTTAACTATCGGTATGGCAAAAGTAGCAACATCAGCTTATGAAGCATTCGATATGGGTGTGCTTCAAAAAGGAAAAGATGTAGTTATTATAAACAAAGACCGTCAATTAGCTACCGCAAAAGCCTATGCTAAAATAATGGCAGAAACTGGTTATACTCAACCTGTAAAACGTACCGATGTTAAAGTTTTAGGAAAACAAGCATTAGGCATGTTTTTAGTGGGAACAGGTTCTATGGAAGCGGCTAACTTTATTAGTGAACACGACCATAAAATAGCCAACAAATTAGCTTATGTTATGGCTGGAGGCGACTTATCTGAACCTACTTTTGTAAGCGAACAATATTTATTAGACCTAGAACGTGAAGCCTTTTTAAGTTTATGCACTGAACGTAAAACCTTAGAGCGTATTCAACACATGTTAAAAACAGGGAAACCGCTTCGCAACTAGTTGTGACGCTATAAGCCTTATGCCTTAATAAGCAATGGGCTAAAATTATTTATAAATACATAAGCTTAAAGCATACTGCTTAAAGCCTAAAGCATAGAAAAATGAAACAAGCATATATAGTAAAAGCATATAGAACTGCTGTTGGTAAGGCCCCTAAAGGTGTTTTTCGATTTAAACGTGCAGATGAATTGGGTGCAGAAACCATCCAATACATGATGAAAGAATTACCAAATTTGGATGTAAAACGTATTGACGACGTTATTGTTGGTAATGCGATGCCTGAAGGTGCACAAGGTCTAAACATGGCACGTTTTATCTCGTTAATAGGATTAAACAGTGTGGACGTACCCGGAGTAACCGTAAATCGTTTTTGTTCTTCTGGAATTGAAACGATTGCTATTGCAGCAGCAAAAATTCAAGCAGGAATGGCCGATTGCATTATAGCTGGAGGTTCAGAAAGTATGAGTTCGGTGCCTATGACGGGTTTTAAACCCGAATTAAATTACGATACCGTAAAAGCTGGACATGAAGATTACTATTGGGGTATGGGAAACACCGCCGAAGCGGTTGCTAACCAATTTAAAGTGTCTCGTGAAGACCAAGATGCATTTGCTTACAACTCACATATGAAGGCATTGAAAGCTTTAGCTGAAAATAGATTTCAAGACCAAATTGTTCCTATAAATGTGGAGCAAGTTTATATTGATGCAAACGGAAAAAAAGCAACGAAATCTTACACTGTAACTAAAGATGAAGGTCCTCGTACTGGAACTAGTCTTGAAGCTTTAGCTAATTTAAAGCCTGTTTTTGCTGCAGGTGGAAGCGTAACCGCAGGAAACTCATCACAAATGAGTGATGGTGCTGCTTTTGTAATGGTTATGAGTGAAGATATGATTAAAGAATTAAATCTGGAGCCTATTGCCCGTTTGGTAAGTTATGCCGCTGCTGGAGTAGAGCCCCGCATTATGGGTATTGGTCCTGTAAAAGCGATTCCAAAGGCATTAAATTTTGCGGGATTACAACAAAAAGATTTAGAACTTATCGAATTAAACGAAGCTTTTGCATCACAATCACTAGCCGTAATAAGAGAATTAAACCTCAATCCAGATATTGTAAATGTGAATGGAGGCGCTATTGCCTTAGGACATCCACTGGGTTGTACAGGTGCTAAATTATCGGTACAGCTATTTGATGAAATGCGCAAACGTAACATGAAAGGTAAATATGGCGCTGTTACCATGTGTGTGGGTACTGGACAAGGTGCTTGTGGCATTTTTGAATTTCTTAACTAAGCGTAAAGAAAAAAAGACTGTTAAGAATGGCTTTTAGAAAACGGCATAATTATAAAAATTTAAAAATTTGGCAACTTAGACTTGAAATAACTAATGATATTTCAGATACTTTAATAGAGTTCCCAAAACATGAACATTATGATTTGTCTTCACAAATGAGTCGATGTTCCGTTTCAATCCCTAGTAATATAGCAGAAGGTTCAGCTAAAACAGATAAATCTTTTAGTAATTATCTAGATATCGCTTTAGGATCTTCCTTTAAATCAGGAACACAATTATTGGTAGCAAATCACATAAAATATATTAATGCTGATATCTTAAAAAACTTGAAAATAAAATAGAAGAGTTTCAAAGAATGACCATGGGTTTTCAAAATGGTCTAAACAATAATAGCTAAAAGTCTATTATCTATATTCTTTTATCTCTTTTCTAAAACAAACAATTATGGAAGAAAAAAATATTTTGAGAGGCGGTCAATTTTTAGTTGTAGAATCAAAATGTGAAGACATTTTCACCCCCGAAGATTTCTCGGAGGAACAATCGATGATGAAAGAAGCTGTTACTGAGTTTGTTGACAGAGAAATATGGCCAAATAAAGCGCGCTTTGAAGCCAAAGATTATGCCTTAACAGAATCTTGCATGCGAAAAGCTGGCGAGATGGGGTTCTTAGGTGTTTCTGTTCCTGTTGAATACGGCGGTATGGGAATGGGGTTTATAGATACCATGTTAGTGTGTGACTATATTTCTGGTGCCACAGGATCTTTTAGTACCGCTTTTGGCGCACACACTGGTATTGGTACCATGCCAATAACACTATACGGAACCGAAGAACAAAAACAAAAATATGTGCCAAAATTAGCTACTGGTGAGTGGTTTGGCTCGTATTGTTTAACAGAGCCTAGCGCAGGTAGTGATGCTAATTCTGGAAAAACAAAAGCTGTTTTATCTGCTGATGGTAAATCATATAGCATCACAGGACAAAAAATGTGGATTTCTAATGCAGGATTTTGTAGCCTAATGATTGTATTTGCACGTATTGAAGACGATAAAAACATTACAGGTTTTATTGTTGAATACGATAAAAACAACCCTAATGGCATTACTATGGGTGAAGAAGAACACAAACTAGGCATTCGTGCATCTTCAACTAGGCAAGTGTTTTTTAATGATACCGTTGTTCCTGTTGAAAATATGCTCTCTACTAGGGGCAACGGATTTAAAATAGCTATGAACGCCTTAAATGTGGGTAGAATTAAACTAGCTGCAGCTTGTTTAGATGCTCAACGTCGTACTATTACAGAATCTGTTAAATACGCCAATGAACGTATTCAGTTTAAAACACCTATTTCCAGTTTTGGGGCTATCCGTCAAAAAATAGCAGAAATGGCAACCAACTGTTGGGTTGGAGAAGCCGCAAGTTATCGCGCTGCAAAAAATATTGAAGACCGTATTGTTCTTCGCAAAAGTAATGGGAAAGACACCCACCAAGAAGCAGAACTTAAAGGTGTTGAGGAATATGCCATTGAATGTTCTATTTTGAAAGTAGCTGTTTCTGAATTCACTCAAAAATGTACAGACGAAGGTATTCAAATTTTTGGAGGTATGGGCTTCTCTGAAGAAACACCTATTGAATCGGCTTGGAGAGATGCGCGTATTGCTAGAATTTACGAAGGCACCAATGAAATTAATCGCATGCTAAGTATTGGCATGCTTATTAAAAAAGCCATGAAGGGCCATGTAGACTTATTGGGTCCAGCAACTGCTGTCGCTAATGAACTAACAGGTATCCCATCATTTGACACACCTGATTTTTCAGAATTATTTTCAGAAGAAAAAAGCATCATAGCCAATCTTAAAAAATTATTTTTAATGGTAGCTGGTGCTGCACTACAAAAATATGGCGAAGAAATTGAAAAGCATCAACAACTTATGTTAGCGGCCTCCGATATTTTAATTCAAATATATCTAGCTGAATCTGCTATCTTACGGGCAGAAAAAATCGCTAAGAAAGAAGGTGAAGCAAAAGCTAAAGAACATATCGCCATGGCAAAATTAAATTTATTCCATGCTATAGATGTTATTGAAACAGCAGGTAAACACTCCATAATTTCATTCTCAACTGGAGATGAACAACGTATGATGCTTATGGGATTAAAGCGTTACATTAAATATGTAAATATGCCAAACATTATCGAATTAAGGAATATTATAGCTAATAAAGTTATTAAAGAAAATAAATATTGCTTTTAAGAGCAATCAATTACAGTGACTAACTCAATTCTTAAAGCGTTTCAAAGATATATTTTTGAAACGTTTTTTAATTTTAAGTATTTTAGTAAAAAATAATAAATGAAGAAATCAAGTCTTATCGTTCTGCTTTTTATAACCATTTCAATTTATGCACAAGAAAAACAAGTACTTGACCTACATTGAAAAACATTGCTTGGATAGCAGGAAATTGGAAAGGTGAAGCATTTGGTGGATTAATCGAAGATAATTGGAGCGAACCTTCAGGTGATTCTATGATGGCAACCTTCAAATTAACAGTAAATAACAAAGTTGCTTTTTATGAAACAGAAATAATTAGAGAAGTAAATAACACATTAATTCTTCAATTAAAACATTTTAACAACAATTTAAAGGAATGGGAGACTAAAGATGAACAGTCGATTTCCATTAAAAGAAATTACAGTTAACAAAGTGGTTTTTGAAGGCATGGTTTTTGAAAAAATAAATGCCAATGAAATAAATATTTATGTAGACACCCATAAAGAAAATGGTACTATTGAAACTGTAAAATTCAATTATAAAAAATAACTTTTAAATCGAAAATATATTTTAAAATTCAGAAACAATCTTATGACACATCGTTTTTTAATAACCTTTCTACTCTTTTGTTTTTCACTCATTTCTGTAAAAGCGCAATTACTTTCAGAAAAAAACAATTTCACAAGGCAAGATAGCTTAAGAGGTAGCATTACCCCAGAGCGTGCTTGGTGGGATTTAACTTATTACCATTTAGATATTAAAGTAAATCCGGACGAAAAGTATATTTCTGGAAAAAACACCATTCAGTATAAAGTACTTGAAAGCAAATCGGTAATGCAAATTGATTTACAGCCACCTTTAAAAATCACGAAAGTAATTCAGAATAATAAAGAATTAGATGTAAAGCATGATGGCAATGCCCATTTTATAACCTTAGTAGACAGTCAAAACCCAAACGAAATAAATAGCATTGACGTCTATTATGAAGGCCATCCAAGAGAAGCGGTTAAAGCTCCTTGGGATGGTGGAATTTCTTGGAAAAAAGATACAAACGGCAATCATTTTATAGCCTCTTCTTGCCAAGGTTTGGGTGCCAGTGTTTGGTGGCCCTGTAAAGACCACATGTACGATGAAGTAGACAGTATGCTTATTAGCGTCAATGTGCCTGATAATCTAATAAATGTTTCTAACGGTAGGCTAAGAAGCATAGAGCAAATTGAAGATACCAAAACTTACTCATGGATAATAAAAAACCCTATCAATAATTACGGTGTTAACATCAATATAGGCGATTATGTGAATTTTTCAGAAGTCTATGATGGCGAAGGAGGTAATTTAGACATGAACTATTATGTACTAAGAGACAATCTTGAGAAAGCGAAAGAACATTTTAAAGATGCACCTAAAATGATGAAAGCTTTCGAGCATTGGTTTGGTCAATATCCATTTTATGCAGATAGTTTTAAATTAGTTGAAGTACCTTATTTAGGCATGGAGCATCAAAGTTCAGTCACCTATGGAAACCAATACAAAAAGGGGTATTTAGGGAATGATTGGTCTGGAACCGGATGGGGATTAAAGTTTGATTATATTATAATTCATGAGGCCGGACATGAATGGTTTGCAAACAACATCACTTATAAAGATGCGGCAGATATGTGGATTCATGAGAGCTTCACCTGTTATTCAGAAAGTTTATTTTTAGATTATCACTATGGCAACAAAGCTGCTTCGGAATATGTTATTGGGCTTCGTAAAAATATTGAAAATGACCGACCCATCATTGGTTTTTATAATGTGAATAAGGAAGGTTCTAGCGATATGTATTTTAAAGGAGCCAATATACTTCACACATTAAGACAGCTTATTGAAGATGATGAAAAATGGCGCCAAATATTACGAGGTTTGAACAGAACATTCTACCATCAAACCGTTACCACAAAACAAATTGAAGATTATATTTCAAAAGAAACAGGTATCGATTTAACTGAATTTTTTAATCAATATTTAAGAACCATTAAAATACCAACTTTAGAATATAAAATCGAGAACAAGGAACTAAAATACAGATGGACAAACATAATTGATAAGTTTGATATGCCCATTCAAGTAACTATAAATGGTAAAGAAGAATGGTTATTTCCAAAAGCCGACTGGAAAACTAAATCTTTAGATATTAAAAACACTTCTTTTGAAATAAATCCCGATTTTTATGTTAATTCTAAAAAACTTTAATTCGTTTGGAATTACCCGAGCTATATTTTAAAACAGATAAAGAATGGCGCGATTGGTTGCACAAAAACCACCAATATTACAAAGGTGCTTACCTCATCTTCTATAAAGTAGAGCACGAAAACGATTCTATGCGCTGGGAAGAAGCTGTAAAAGTAGCCCTGTGTTATGGTTGGATAGATTCTACTGTAAAAAGTTTGGGCAATGGGAAACGCAGACAATATTTTACACCAAGAAATGAAAAAAGTGTTTGGAGCGCTTTAAACAAAAAGCATTTAGAGGATTTAATTTCTGAAAACTTAATGCATGAAAGTGGTTTAAAAATTATTGAAATTGCCAAACAAAACGGTAGTTGGGAAGCCCTTGATGCTGTTGAAAATGGCATTATTCCAGAAGATTTACAAACTGAATTTGAGAAAAACCCAAAAGCTTTTGAAAACTACCAAAACTTTGCACCTTCTTACAGAAAAAGTTATTTATACTGGCTAAACCAAGCAAAACGAGAAGGAACAAGACAAAAGCGCATAACTGAAATTATTCAATTATGCGCTAATAATATTAAAAGTAGAGACAGTCGCTAAACCAAAAAAAAACATCATTCTAATTTGTATAAATATTTGACTCCATAGATTGTTGGTTAATGGAATTATCAAATATTTTAAGTATACGTTTTGCAATACCCGTCCAACCAAAATTACGACGTGCAAAACGAGCTCCTTCAACCGATAGTTCGTTTCTCATTTTTGGGTACAACAAAGGCATGGACAACATGGCTCCAAATTCTATGGGGCGATGCGGGTCGGCGAATAATGCTTGATTACCAAAATCAATTAAATCATATAAACCACCATGTACTGTCACCACACTTGGCGTACCACAGGCCATGGCTTCAATGGCTACCATTCCAAAAGGTTCGTACCTTGATGGCATCGCAAAAATATTAGCCGATCTATAAACGTTTGCTAAATCTTCATCTGCAATATAATTTTTCCATTTTATTTTATCTAAAACCCCTAACTCACCTGCTAAAGTTTTAAGCTTTTCAATACCTTGTTGGTCTTGTTCAGAATCGCCTCCAATGGCAGCTACCAAACGTGCTTCCGGGCAAAGCTCCAATACGGTAGGCAACGATTGCAAGAGTAAATCATATCCTTTATTATGCGCCATCCTACCAAGAGAAAGAATATCATTTGGATGTATATCGTACTTGGAGCGCACCTTATCATTTTCTTTAGAAGGTACGGGATAAAAACGATTTTCATCAATCCCAGGTGGTATCATACCACAGTTTCTAGGTAAAACATCATACTGCTTTGTAAGCAAATCTACTTGTGGTAAGGTTGTAGCTATTACAAAGTTGCACATTTGATAAACAAAATATTCTTTTCGAATACGTTCTTTAAAACGATAAGTTTTTTCCATTTCCTTTTCATCCATATCACTACCCATAGTGTGGCGTTTCCACCACCCAAGAGAATGTGGTGTATGTACATGGGAAATACCTAATTCTTCTGCAATTTTTTGTCCTGCCCAACCAGCATCCCAATAGTGGGTATAAACAATATCGTATTTCTTATTTTCTTTTTTTATAGCTGCTAAGGTATTAGTAACAAACTTCTTTAAATGATCGTGCATATCTTCTTTACGGATAAACTCTTTTCCTCCGAAAGGAATACGCCATACACTATAATTATCATCTACAATATCATATTCTGGCTGATCTTCAAATTGACGCGTTACTAAATCTACTTTTTTTCCAAGTCTACTAAAACGTTCTGCGAGTTCTAAAACATAAACAACTTGTCCTCCTGTATCTGGTTTTCCTAATTCGGCATTGGCTCCTACGTACCCGTGTAACGAGATCATTAAAATTGATTTCATGATTTTTAATTTTATATTATTTGTTAATTATTTTTAAGTCATGACAAGCTGAAATATATTGAGCGGCAGACCAAGCTTGGTATGCTTTTCCCATAGGTTTACCAGTAGTTCCATGTGCCCATTCTGTAAACTCCCATTCTTCATTAACACCTTCTTTATTTAATAAAGCCAGTTTATGTAATTCTACAGTAGCAACATCTTTAAACCCTAATTTATTTATAAACTTCACCCAAAATCCGCCAACAAAAGGCCAAATACCCCCATTGTGATAATGGTTGGGCAAATTAAGAAGGTTTACTGTGTAATACGGACGCCAATCAGGGTCTCCCGGACTTACAACAGGATAAACATTAGCCACAGGAAATGGGTCGTTAACACCTACACCTAACATAAACCTAAATGTTTGGTGGGCTTTTTCAGAATCGACCGCACCATGTAGGAATGCTAAAATATTCCCTAAAGTATCGCAACGCCAACTAAAGTCGAAAGGGGTTGTTTGCGCTATTAAATAAGATGTATCGCCTAAAGTAAATTGACGCTCTGCAAAGGAAACTCCCGAAAATAATTTCTGTTGTGTTGAAGGCCAAAAATTTTGAATAATCTCTTTTTTAATTACTTGAGACCATCTAATGTTCTCTCCTGCTTGCTCATAATCTCCTAACATTTCTAACATACGCCCAAAGCACACATTGGCTCGATACCACAAAATTTCATCATAAAGTATGTTATAGCTTCTTCCGAACAAATCTGTCCAATCACCTGCTTCTGGAATTTCAAGTAATGCATCATTGTTACTATCATGCGCCCCTAACCATCGCATAGTTTCTTTTATGTCTGCAATATGATCTCTAAGAAACTCCATATCCTTGGTAACATTTACATACTCATAAAATGCAATAACCACCCAAATACCACTATCTATGGAACAGATACCTCCTACTCCTGAGTAATCGGGCACATTGTCTTTTATGCGAACATTAGATGGAATTTGCCCATTACGCGAAATATGTTCAAATAAGGTTAAAAGTGTTTGACGTTGACATTTATGAATTTCTTCATCATGAATAAGAGGCAGCGACCCAATAACAGTTATAGCGCCATCTCTTGCCCATACACTGTGGTAGTTTTCATCGGTTCCATTTGGTATGTTATCTTTTATAGAACAAGCTGAAAACCCTAAAGGTGTAATATTTTTTCTTAAGGCTTCAATAGCTTTTTCATAACCTTCTTTAATTAAGGCTATCTTCTCGCCTTCATCTTCAGTTGCTATATTGTTTAGTTCTTGTTTAATAAAAAAGTCTTCTGCATGATCCTCAACACTACACACAAATGCCTCTTTTGGCAGCACGCCATAGTATACTAATCCCTCAACAACACCATCGCCATAGTCACATTCGGAATGATATACTTGTCTGTGCTTTGTAAATTTATAAAGCTCTTCATGAGCATTGGCCACCACAATTCCTTTCATATCTTCCATCTCGAACATAGCCGAATCGTTTCCGCTATCACCTGCAACCAAGGCATCTGATGTGTCGATATTCAGTTTTCTCAGTAACCATTGTAAAGCATTTCCTTTATTTGCCCATTTGGGCAAAATATCAAGATATTGTTCTCCAGAGTAAACAACATTTATGTGCATATTGGCGTCAATAAAATCCTGCTCAATATTATCTATAAGTTCTTGGGTTGCATTATGAAAAAAATAGCTTCGTTTGTAGGCGTGCTGAAACTTTGTAGGCTGATCACTAATAGGGTGGTTTATATTTTGAATAACATCTTCTACAGCCTTTAAATCCCAACCATCATCAAGTACATCATTAAACTCTTTAACAACAGACTTATCTTTACAGTTATAAATATGGGTTCCTACGCCAGAAATAATGTAATCTGGTTCGGGAAGAATGTTTTTATTAATTAAATTTAGAACGTCATCAATTAAACGTCCCGTATTGTAGGTTAGAATAATATTGTTTTGAGGTTTGTGTTCTTTCCATATTTTCGAAAAATTACTTTTGTGTGTATGAAAATCTATTAGAGTGTTATCAATATCAAAAGAAAGAAGCTTTATGTTGTATTGAATACTATCTTTAGTTTTATCCATAAATTTTTTGGTTTTTTATTAGAATTAAAGTATTGATTTCCCATAATTTACAATTTTTAAAAATAATACAAAAGAAATTACATACTATTATTATCAATATTCCTGATGTAACAAACAGACAAGTTATCAATAGGAATTTAAAAAATTAAACACTATGTTTTTATAGATTCAACAAAAACACAAACAAGCACTTTTCCAAATTAAAAAAAAACAACAGGTTTTCGATACTGCTTTAAAATCTTTAAATCCATGATTTTATAAAAAAAAAGAGAAGCGACTCGCCTCTCCTTTTCATTTATATATTTCATCTATATACCCCCAATGAAACTTCCATATGGGTCTTTAAATTGGGTACCTTCTAAAAAGCGGTGCTTGCTCAATAACTTGAATTCCACCAACGCCCAAAGCACAAATTCTTTTACAAAATAAGTATCGTCCTTACTCAAATTAGGTTGATATTTCCCTAACAAATCATCTAAAGGAGAAATGGCATCCAACATGTTTTTATATTCTTTATCTCGAATATCATCCAACAGTTCAAATCCATCTGTTTGGTTAAAAAACCAAGAGACAATATCATCGTAAGGACTTTCATCTGCTTGTTTTTTTAATTTTTCAATTTTAGGAAAAAACAGAGGGAACAACCTTTTTACAGCTTCTCCTATTAAATTATAAGCCACTATGGCAGCACCTTCCTGTTCGCCTTCGTAAACCAGCTCCACTTTTCCTGTAACCGACGGTATGATACCTACAAAGTCACTTAAACGTAATAAAGTGTGCTCATCACCAGTTTTTAAAGCACGTAATTCGGCGGTACTAAGTAAATTTTCTAGAGCGGTGATACTTAAACGGGCACTTACACCACTTTTTACATCAACAAAAACACTTTCCCTAGCTTCAAAAACAATTTGCTCCAATAGGTCTTTTGCCAAATCCGGGACTTGAATATTTTGTTTTTGCGATTCAACAATTTTTGCTTCTTGTTGCGTTATTAACCTAGCAGTTTTTATATCGGTAGGATAATGTGTTAAAATTTGCGATCCAATTCTATCCTTTAAAGGTGTTACGATACTTCCCCTATTGGTGTAATCTTCAGGATTTGCAGTAAATATAAATTGTATATCCAAAGGCAACCTAAGTTTGAATCCTCTAATTTGAACATCACCTTCTTGAAGGATATTAAAGAGAGCTACCTGAATCCTTGCTTGTAAATCGGGAAGTTCATTAATAACAAAAATGCAACGGTTAGCACGTGGAATCATACCGTAATGAATTACACGATCATCTGCATAACTTAATTTTAAATTGGCTGCTTTAATAGGGTCTACATCCCCAATAATATCGGCAACTGTTACATCGGGAGTTGCCAGTTTTTCAGCAAAACGATTGCTTCGGTGTAACCATGAAATTGGTGTAACATCTCCTTTTTCATAAATTAATTCCTTGGCATAACGTGAAATGGGTTTAAGTGGGTCGTCGTTAATTTCGGAACCTTCAATATATGGAATATATTCATCCAACAAATTAATCATCAAACGGGCCAGCCTTGTTTTTGCTTGACCCCGCAAACCTAAAAGATTGACGTTATGTCGCGATAAAATAGCACGTTCTAATTCTGGAATTACAGTATTTTCATACCCGTGTACACCTTCGAACGTGGTTTCTTTATTCTTTATTTTTTGAACAAGGTTATCTCTTAACTCATCTTTAATAGATTTGAATTGATAACCTGATTTTTTCAAGTCTCCTAGTGTCTTTATATTCTCTATTTTCATATTTTATTTAATTTGAAAAATTATACGTATGTTAACTTTTAATTTTTCACTTATAACTTATTTCACCCTCTAATTCTCTTTTTTCTATTGGTTTCGTAATCTTCAAAAATCATTTCACCTAATCCTTTGATACCTGTATAAAATGCTTTTCCTTGGTTTGCAAAAGTAAATTCTCGAACAAATTGCATTAAATACGAATCTTTTGCAATCATAAATGTGGTAATGGGGATGTGTAAACGTCGTGCTTGTTGTGCCATGGCATAGCATTTATTTACAATATGCCTATCCAATCCGTTACTGTTTTTATAATATTCGCCATCTGGCAATCGCAAACAACTTGGCTTACCATCTGTAATCATAAAAATTTGTTTGTTAGTGTTACGCTTTCTGCGCAGTAAATCCATTGCCAATTGTAAGCCTGCAACGGTATTGGTATGATATGGGCCTACTTTTAAATACGGTAAATCCTTTATTTCAATTTGCCAAGCATCATTACCAAAAACTAAAATATCTAAGGTGTCTTTAGGGTAGCGCGTTGTGATTAGTTCTGCCAATGCCATGGATACTTTTTTAGCTGGTGTAATGCGGTCTTCACCATAAAGTACCATACTATGGCTAATATCAATCATTAAAACGGTACTCATTTGCGATTTATGGAGTGTTTCCTCTACCACCAAATCTTCTTCTGATAGACTAAAATCGCTAATGCCGTGATTAATTTGCGCATTCTTCAAACTCTCGGTCATTGAAACTTTATCCAATGCATCACCAAACTGATAATTTCTAAAATCGCCCGTATGTTCATCTCCTATTCCTGGACTTTTACTCTTGTGGTTGCCTTGACCGCTACGTTTTATTTTTCCAAAAATATGGTCAAGTGCTTGTTGGCGAATGGCTCGTTCAGTTTTTGCTGTGATTGCCGTACCACCATTTCCGTCAGGGTCTATCTGTTCTTTTATGTAGCCCTTTTTCTTGAGATCTTCAATAAAATCGTCAATGGTATATTCTGAAGTGGTGAGTTTATATTCTTTATCCAATTCACGCAACCAATCAATGGCTTCGTCAAAATCACCAGAAGTGTGGGTAATAAGCTCTTTAAAAATATCAAAAAGTTTATCGAATAGTGCCTGTTGTGGAGCTTCGTATTTTTTAAAAACAAAACCTTTTCTTGAAGTAGTATATTTTGTCATAGCTGTATAAAAATACTGTTTTTTTATACAAAAATGAAGATACAGTAATTAGATTTATCTATACTTTAACATGAATAGCTTATAGATATTATTCTACACGTTTTAACCCTTCTAAATTTTCAATTCGTATTTGTTTTCCAACAACTGAAATTAAGTCTTCTTTTTTAAATTGAGATAAAACACGAATTGCAGACTCGGTTGCAGTACCAACAATGTTTGCAAAATCTTCGCGAGATAACAATATACTTAAGGTTCTATCTGAATTTACTCCAAAACTATCGTGGATATAAACTAAGGCCTCTGCTAAACGTTGCCTTACCGTTTTTTGAGCCATATTTACAATAATATTATCTGCTTCTTTTAAATCATGAGCCATTTCCTTTAAAACATCAAATGAAAATTTTGAGTTATTTTGTAAATCGTTAATTATTTGGCTTTTAGGAATAAAACAAACTTCCATATCGTTTAAAGCTATTGCCTGTAAATTCGAGGCTTCATCGGCAATAAGAGAACGTTGCCCCAATAATTGCCCTTTAACAACCATTTTAACTATTTGGTCTTTTCCATTTTCACTTAGTTTAGATAGTTTACAAATACCTTCTTTTACACAATAAACACCGTTAATTGTCTCCCCTTCATCAAAAATAACTTCTCCTTTTTTAAAAAACCTTGAAGTTTTACATCCTGAAATTCTAACAAGTTCTTCTTTACTTAAAGATTTAAGCGCATTAAATTGTTTAATAATACATTGTTCACACTTTCCCATTATTTTCGATTGAAAGGTTAAAAAAATAATTGAAGCTCTTTAAAAATATAGATTTAATGCAACACCAAAAAAGGTATATTCCTATAATAGCTAATGTTATTAACCGCAGGATGAAATAATATTTGCTGAAAATAATTTAGATTTTTAGCCAGCATCGTTATTAAATGAATCCCTTTATCATCTACAAATTGCTGAACCGCATTTTCAATGTATTTGTCTATTACAAAATGAAAACTATGCTCGTAGTTCGTAAAATAATCCGTTAAATATTCTTTGTTTCTTTGCTGATCTTCATTAAGTTCCAAACTATGTTTATTAACATACAATACGTTAACCTCTGCCTTATTTGCTTCAATAATATCTAATACAGGCTGTAGCGTTTCTGTGCGGTAAAAGATTGAAAAATCGGTTGGAAACGCCAGCTTTTTTAGTGCCCTATATTGAGAGTTTTCTGGAACTACAAGCGTTGCACATTTTACTTTTGTAATAACGTTACCTGTGTTACTACCAATGGAACGTTTGTTAAAACCCGAAGTTCCTTTAGCTCCCATTACAATAAAATCAATGCCATTTAGAACAACTTGTTCTCTAATAGAATTGATAATATAATTACTATCTGAAATAGTAAAAAACTTGTGTGTTGGATTTTTTGGTAATTGGTCATGAATCCGTTTTACGGTTTCTTGTAATAATTTTTTGATGGGTTTTGTTAAAATTTCTGAAGTACTACTTTTTTTATTTACATAAGCGCTTTCTTCAGTACCTAATGTACTGCTTGTATTAACGTGTAATAAATAAAAATTACATGACGATTTACTAAAAAAGTGCGATGCATATTGGATGGCATTCCACGCATTTTCAGAAAAATCTGTTGGTATTAAAATATTCTTCATGCTTTGTGTCTTCAAAAAACAAAAGTAAAAGCATGACAACTAATGAAATATGACCAAAATCATAATTTGCCTTTATTTCAACAAAATTAGCTTATTTGCTTAAGTTTATCGATGTCTAGAATTCTTATATTCCGACCCTCAATTTCAATAAGCCCCAAATCTTTAAAGCTTGAAAGCGTTCTAATTAAACTTTCTAAAGCAATGCCTGCTACACTAGCTAAATCGCTTCTTGAAATTCTAATGGCATCCTCAGGTTTGCGATTAAGCTTTTCGGCGAATTTTAATATCGTGGTTGCCGTTCTTTTTTTAACTGAACTGTATGCCATTTGCAGTAATTGATCCTTTACCGTACTAAGATCGTCGGTTAATAATTGTATCAATTCCAAGGTTACTTTATGGTTGCTGTTCAGTACATTTTTAAGTTCGTTTTTAGAAAGTGCTATCAGTTTTGAATCTTGTACAGCAGTAGCCGTTTCTTGATATGGCGTATTTTGTGTAAAGGAAGTGTAGCCAAACAAGTCGTCTTCTTTATAAAGTGCCGTTGTTAAATCTTTACCCTGTTCATCTAACTTATGACACTTTATTAAGCCCCCAGAAATTAAATATATGTGGTTAGAATGTTGTCCTTCTTCATAAACCACATCACCTTTAGCATAGTTTACTTCATCCCCATTATCATCAAAAAAATTCTTAAGGTCGTTAAGTGTTCGAAGTTCTTCATTTTCATCAGCAACCTCTAAAACGGTGCTTCTTTCTATTAAAATTGCTGCTTTGGCTAAACGGCTTTCTATGGCGCTTATAAGCTCATCCTCTTCAAAGGGCTTAGTGATATAATCATCTGCACCTAGATCCATACCTTTCCGAACATCTTTACGTTCGGTTTTTGCCGATAAAAATATAAAAGGAATGTGTTGTGTTTTTTCGTTTTTAGCCAAAGCTTCTAATACACCGTAGCCATCTAATTCAGGCATCATAATATCACAAACAATAATATCTGGCAAACTAGCTTTGGCTTTTTCCAATCCCGCTTTACCATTAGACGCGGTTACAACTTGGTATTCTGATAGTTCTAATAATTCAGCTGTGTTTTCTCTTAAAATAACATCATCTTCTATCAATAATATTCTTTTCATTATTCTGCTTTATTAGGTATTACAAATGTAAACATGCTTCCTTTGTTTTCTTCACTTTCAAAAGTTATAAAGCCTCCTAAATTCTCTAAATGGCTTTTTACAATATTCAACCCAATACCTGTTCCTTGAGTAAGAAGTGCATTTTCTGCTCTAAAATAGCGATTAAATATCATTTTTTGATCTTTTGCCGGTACCCCTATTCCGTTATCCTTAATTGTAAAAGTAGTATGCTTAATGTCTTGTTCTATTTGAATATCCACCAAAGTGTTTTCAGATGAATATTTAATGGCATTATGCACTAAATTAGACAACGCCAACTCTACAATTTTTTCATCTTGAAACATGGAGTAGTCATCAATATTTTCAGGATAGTTTATTTTTTGTCCTTCTTTTAAAAGCATATTGGCATTGTAAACCACTTCATTAACCACCTTGCTTATTTTAAATGTGCTGAACTTATAACTAATTTTGCCGGTTTCTAATTTCTCAATGGATAAAAAATCGTTCAAAATATTATTCAGGTAATGTACTTTATCAGTAATTGTTTTTACGTGTTTATCACGTTTTTCCTGTTGTTCTGCCAACTTATATTTTCCCAACAACATAGCCGAAGTTAAAATACCACTTAAAGGTGTTTTAAATTCATGAGACACTAGCGATAAAAATTTTGTTTTTAATTCATTAAGTTCCTTTTCTTTTTTAAGGGCATCTTTGGTTTCATTTTGAGCTTCAATACGTTTTTTAATTTCGGTATCGCGTTCTAAATTTACAGTTTTTAATGCTTCAACCGTATTACTCAACTCTTTGGTACGCTCCACAACTTTTTTTTCCAATTGGGTATTAAGCTCTTGTAATTGAAGTTCCTGTTCTTTACGTATAGAAATATCTATAACCAAAGCCATCACATACGACTCGCCATTAATTTCCAAGGGATTCAAACCTGCTTCAACCGGAAACACACTACCATTCTTATGAGCTCCATACAAATCTCGACCACGTCCCATTTGTCTACTTTTCTTTTGCTCCATAAAACCGTCTACATGCGTACTATGGGTAGCCCGGTATTTTTGCGGTATTAAAATAGTAAGATCTTGGTTTACAATTTCCGTTTTACTATAACCAAACATGCATTCGGCCGAAGCATTGGTAGCTACAATTTTTTGATGACTGTCTACTACAATAACACCTTCTGATACAGCTTCAAAAAGCACCTTAAACACATCTTTATCGTTCTGAAACATTAAAACAAAAGCTTTTTAGAATTGATTGAATGTATACAAAAACCAGCGATTAGCAAACGCTTAAAGAAGCTATATTGAATTACCTTAAATAGATGGGATGTACACATACTTAAAATTGAAGTTTGGTAAAAATAAAGAAAACATGACAAATATCATACTTAAAAAGCACTTCAATTCAAACCTTTGCATTAGGTATAATCGAGCAAATAAAAATGGGTAAAAGTACATGCTATCATTGTGGTTTAGATGCCACATTGGCCAATATTACGTTTGATGAAAAACTATTTTGTTGTAATGGTTGCAAAACGGTATACGAAATTTTCTCTGTAAATGATCTAACCTGTTATTACGATTTAGAAACCGCACCTGGTGCCACACCTAAAGACATAGAAGGCAAATACAACTTTTTAGAAAATTCTAAAATTATTGAGCAGCTTCTAGAGTTTAATGAGAATAACACACAAATAATTACACTTTACATTCCCCATATTCATTGCAGCTCCTGTATTTGGATTTTAGAAAACCTCAACAAATTAAGCCCTTCAATAAGCACTTCTATTGTAAATTTTGGAAAAAAAACAGTTCGGGTTAATTTTAATGCCAAAACACTGTCGTTAAAAAACCTAGTAACTTTATTAAGCAGTATTGGCCACGAACCTTATATAAGTTTAGACGATTACAGCATTGGAAAAAAACATATTGATAGGTCGTTAATATACAAACTGGGTATTGCCGGTTTTGCTTTTGGCAACGTTATGTTTTTATCCTTTCCAGAATACTTTGAAGTGGGCGAATTTTGGCTAGAGCAATTTAAACCTTTGTTTAGATGGCTTATGTTTACGTTTTCTGTTCCGGTAGTTTTTTATTCGGCTCAAGATTATTTTATTTCAGCATATAAAGGACTTCGTTCTAAAATTTTAAATATTGATGTGCCAATAGCACTAGGGGTTTCTGTTTTATTCTTTAGAAGTACTTTTGAAATTATTTTCGATGCCGGTTCTGGTTTTTTCGATAGTTTAACAGGACTTATTTTCTTTTTATTACTCGGAAAATTTTTTCAACAAAAAACCTATTCCTTTTTATCGTTTGAACGCGATTACAAATCATATTTTCCTATTGGAATTACCAAAATCAACACCAACGGAAAAGAAGAATCAGTTCAAATTTATGATATTGAAAAAGGTGACCGTCTTTTAATTAGAAACGAAGAACTAATTCCTGTTGATTGCATTTTGACAAAAGGCAATGCACGTATTGATTATAGCTTTGTTACAGGCGAATCCAAAACGGTTTCAAAACAATCGGGCGACAAACTATTTGCAGGTGGTAAACAATTGCACGGCAGTATTGAGGTTGATGTTCTAAAATCTGTTGAACAAAGTTATTTAACCCAGCTTTGGAGTAATGATGTGTTTAAAAAAGACAAATCGATGGCTTTTACAAATATTACCAACCAAATTAGCAAACGCTTTACCATAAGCATTTTAATAATTGCTTTATTGGCAACCACCTTTTGGCTAGTCGCCGATCCTACAAAAGCCACAAACGTTTTTACTTCAGTATTAATCATTGCATGCCCTTGTGCTTTAGCGTTAGCTGCCCCTTTTACTTTCGGTAACGTGCTTCGTATTCTTGGGAAGAAAAAATTCTATCTAAAAAACGCAAGTGTTATTGAACAGCTTGCTAAAATAAACACCATTATTTTCGACAAAACCGGAACCATTACCGTCAACAAAGAAAGCGCCATTACTTATGAAGGCTTAGAACTTTCAAAAGAGGAAACATTGCTTTTAAAAAGCACATTACGGGGCTCTAACCATCCGCTAAGCAGGTCATTATACTCGATTTTAAATGAACACAACATTCTAACCTTAGATGCTTTTGAAGAACATTTAGGAAAAGGTATTGAAGCCACTTACAATAACTACCAAATAAAAGTTGGGTCGGCTCCTTTTGTAGGTTTAACTTCCGAAACAGCTTTACTAAATACAACAGTCCACGTTAGTACAAATAATCAATATAAAGGAAGATTTACATTTTATAATGACTACCGAAAAGGACTTCCCAACCTATTCAATTCATTAAAAATAGAATATGACTTAGTGATTCTTTCCGGAGATAATGAAGGCGAAAAAGAAAACCTTACTAAGTTACTTCCAACAAAGACAAAATTACTTTTTAACCAAAAACCAAAAGACAAACTAGAATACATAAAACACCTCCAACATGAAGGCTCCAATGTTTTAATGATTGGAGATGGGCTGAATGATGCAGGGGCCTTAGCGCAAAGTAACGTTGGTATTGCTATTTCAGAAAATGTCAATGTGTTTTCTCCTGCTTGCGATGCCATTTTAGACGCTTCAAAACTCAACCAATTACATAATTATATAAAAGTTTCAAAAACTGCCATAAAAATCATCAAATGGAGTTTTGGGCTTTCATTCATATACAACTGTATTGGGCTTTACTTTGCTGTTTCTGGGCAACTATCACCTGTAGTTGCAGCCATTTTAATGCCATTAAGCTCCATTAGTATTGTAGCGTTTACAACACTTGCAACCAATTTATCCAAAAGAAAATTAGAATAAACTCGATACATGACAAATGTCATATTTTAAGTTACACCATGAAAGTAATTTTGGACCATAACTTCAAGTAGGTATGAGTGTTATTTATGTTTTATTAACCATAAGCATTATTGTTGCTATTTGCTTTTTTGCGGCCTTCATTATAGCTCTAAAAAAAGGACAATTTGATGATAGTTACACTCCTTCAGTGCGTATGCTTTTTGAAGACGAACTTATTAAAGAAAACACCAAAAAATCAATACTAACCAAAAAAGATTAACCACAATTCTATGGAAATGCAACAATTTCACTACGATAATAAAATCGTTAAAAACTTTATTTATGCCACCACGCTTTGGGGTGTTGTAGGCATGACGGTAGGATTACTATTGGCATTCATGTTTTTGTTCCCAAATTTAACAGATGGTATTTCATGGCTTAGTTTTGGCAGGTTACGCCCCTTACATACTAATGCTGTAATTTTTGCATTTGTTGGAAATGCTATTTTTGCAGGAGTTTACTACTCTACCCAACGATTACTTAAAGCCAGAATGTTTAGCGATACGCTAAGTAAAATAAATTTCTGGGGATGGCAATTTATTATCATCGCTGCCGCTATTTCACTTCCTTTAGGCTATACCTCATCCAAAGAATACGCTGAACTCGAATGGCCAATTGACATCGCTATTGCAGTAGTATGGGTCGTTTTTGGTTGGAACTTAATTGGTACTATTTTAAAAAGAAGACAACGCCACCTATATGTTGCAATTTGGTTTTACATTGCCACGTTTGTAACCGTTGCTGTACTTCATATTTTTAATAGTTTAGAACTGCCTGTTAGCGGTTTAAAAAGCTACTCGGTATACGCCGGCGTTCAAGATGCTTTGGTACAATGGTGGTACGGACATAATGCTGTTGCCTTCTTTTTAACAACACCTTTTTTAGGTTTAATGTATTATTTTGTACCCAAAGCAGCTAACAGACCCGTTTACTCCTATAGACTATCTATTGTTCACTTTTGGTCTTTAATCTTTATATATATTTGGGCTGGTCCACACCATTTATTATACACTGCTCTACCTGAGTGGGCACAGAATCTAGGCGTTGCATTTTCTGTTATGCTGCTAATGCCTTCTTGGGGCGGTATGATAAACGGTCTATTAACCCTACGTGGTGCCTGGGACAAAGTACGTATAGATCCTGTATTAAAATTTATGGTAGTAGCCATAACAGGGTACGGCATGGCTACTTTTGAAGGCCCCACATTATCGCTAAAAAATGTAAATGCCATCGCACATTTTACCGATTGGATTATTGCACACGTACACGTTGGAGCTTTAGCATGGAACGGCTTCTTAACATTTGGTATGATTTACTATTTAGTACCTAAACTTTTCAAAACAAAATTATATTCAACAGCATTAGCTAATTTGCACTTCTGGATTGGTACACTGGGCATCATAATGTATGCCTTACCAATGTATGTTGCGGGATTTATACAAGCCAGTATGTGGAAACAGTTTAATCCAGATGGCACATTAACTTACGGAAACTTTTTAGAAACCGTTACCGAAATTATACCAATGTATTGGATGCGTGCTATTGGAGGTACATTATTCATTATAGGAACGCTCGTAATGGTATACAATATTATTGCAACCATTAAACAAGGCAGCACTGTTGAAAATGAATTGGCTGAAGCCCCTGCTTTAGAGCGTGTATCTAAAAAACGTACAGCTGGTGAAGGATGGCATACTTGGCTAGAACGCAAACCAATTCAATTAACTATTGGTGCTACTATTGCTATTTTAATTGGTGGTATTATTCAAATTGTACCAACTATTATGGTAAAATCTAATATCCCAACCATTGCCAGTGTAAAACCATACACACCATTAGAACTTGAAGGACGAGACATTTATATTAGAGAAGGATGTGTGGGCTGCCATTCACAAATGATTCGTCCGTTTAGAAGTGAGGTTGAACGCTATGGCGACTACTCCAAGGCAGGTGAATACGTTTACGACCACCCATTTTTATGGGGAAGCAAACGTACTGGTCCAGATTTACATAGAATTGGTGGAAAATACTCTGACAATTGGCACTTTAATCACATGTACGACCCACAAAGTACTTCGTCAGGCTCAATTATGCCCCGTTACCAATGGTTGATTAAGAACGAATTGGACAAATCTCAAACTGAAGCAAAAATGAAAGCCATGGTATCTCTTGGAGTTCCTTATTCCGAAAAAGAAATTGCCAATGCCAAAAAAACGATGTTAGCACAAGGAACTAAAATTGAAGAAAACCTTTATGCCGACCCTGACTTTGCAAAGAACTACGAAACCGACAAAAAATATGCCCAAGAAAATGGAGAAGCTTTTATTGAAATGAAAAACAGGGAAATTGTTGCCATTATAGCTTATTTGCAACGTTTAGGAACCGATATTAAAGTAGAAACAGCTCAAAATTAACCATCAAAAGAACAATCATGTTAAAGTTTGTAAAAAATTATATGGATAGTATCTCAGGAATAGAGGTATACCCCATCATATCATTATTAATATTTTTCACATTTTTTGTAGTGCTTTTTTGTTGGGTATTTACAGCAAAAAAAGAATATATAAAAACAGTTAGTAACCTACCATTAGACAACCAAAACAACGATATATTATGAGACATTTAATTCCATCCTGGGTACGTGTTCCTGTTGTATTTTTTCTAATTTTCGGATTTACAGAATTCATTATCGATTCCGGCGAAAAACCAGCATTTATAGAATACCCTGTTGTGTTATTATTTCTTTTACTAGTATTAATTATCTTAACTTCCATTGAAGTAATAATAAGTGCTTTAGAAAATGTTATGCTTCACAAACTTGACAAAGAAGCGAAAGCACGTTTTTTAGCAAAAAAAGAAAATACCTATAAATTTATTTGGATTAAAAAGACCTACAAAAAGCTTTTAGGGTCTAAACCAATTGAAGAAGAAGGTGAAATCATTCTAGACCATAACTACGATGGCATAAAAGAATTAGACAACAACTTACCACCTTGGTGGCTTTACGGGTTTTACATCTCTATAATATTTGGAGCAGTTTATCTATTAAGATACCATGTGTTCAATGGTGCAAATCAATACACTGAATTAGAAACCGAATTAGCTAATGCACAAAGCGCTATCGAAGCCTACAAAAAAAACGCTAAAGACTTGGTAGATGCCAACACCGTTACATTACTTACTGACACATCCGATTTAAGCGCAGGAAAAACCATTTTCGAAACTAATTGTGTCGCCTGTCACATGGCAGATGGCGGTGGAGGCATTGGCCCTAACCTAACTGATCAACATTGGATTTTAGGTGGAGGTATAAAAAATGTATTTCAAACTGTTTCTGAAGGTGGACGTTCTGGCAAAGGCATGATTGCATGGAAAACACAATTAAAACCAGCTCAAATTGCACAAGTAGCCAGCTATGTATTAAGTTTTCAAGGCACTACACCTGCAAACCCAAAAGACCCAGAAGGCGATATCTGGACCAATACTACAAATAGCACACAAACAAAAGAAAAAGAAACTAACATTTCACAAACAGATCGTTAAAAACTATCAACTAATTTCAGCATGAACCCAGAACTGAAGCAACCCTTTTACTTTTCTTCTTGGTTCTATTTTTAAAGTAAAACAAATGGAAACCCAAGAAAACGAAGTTTTTAGAGATTCTATCAGTACAATTACAGAAGAAGGTAAGCGTGCTTGGGTATTCCCTAAAAAACCAAGTGGCTCTTTTTATAAATACCGAAAATTAGTAAGCTATTTTCTATTGGCGTTTTTATTCTTGTCGCCATTTATAAAAATTAACGGCAACCAGTTTTTATTGTTTAATGTGGTTGAACGCCGCTTTAATATTTTCGGATTTCCTTTTTGGCCACAAGATTTCTACCTGTTTGTTATATCAATGCTAATAGGGATAGTATTCATCACACTATTTACGGTAGCATTTGGTCGGATTTTTTGCGGATGGATTTGTCCCCAAACCATTTTTATGGAAATGATTTTTAGACGTCTTGAATATTGGATTGAAGGAGACAGAGGCAAACAAATCCGTTTGGCAAAACAAGCTTGGAATACAGAAAAAACCAAAAAAAAAGGACTCAAATTTATAATTTTCTTATTCATTTCTTTCCTTATCGCCAACGTGTTTTTGGCATATTTAATAGGTAGCGACAAACTAATAAAATATATAACAGATGGACCTTTAAAACATAAAAACACTTTAATTTCTTTATTGATTTTCACAGCTGTTTTTTATTTTGTATTTGCTTGGTTTAGAGAACAGGTTTGCATAATTGCCTGTCCTTACGGCCGCTTACAAGGTGTTTTATTAGACAACCAATCGATTGTTGTTGCATA
The DNA here is from genome assembly GCF_039650365.1 of Mariniflexile soesokkakense. NCBI lineage: Bacteria > Pseudomonadati > Bacteroidota > Flavobacteriia > Flavobacteriales > Flavobacteriaceae > Mariniflexile > Mariniflexile soesokkakense. The sequence continues at coordinate 715,248 of NZ_JAZHYP010000001.1, forward strand.
CGACCACAAACGAGGTGAATCTGAAAATGGCAGAAAGAAATATAAAAAAAATGAAGACAGACAAGCCTTAGGGTTTGGCGACTGTATAGATTGTTTACAGTGCGTACATGTTTGCCCAACGGGTATAGACATTAGAAACGGCACCCAACTAGAGTGCATTAACTGTACTGCTTGCATTGATGAGTGCGACCATATTATGAAAAGTATTAAATTACCTAAAGGCTTAATTAGATACGCAAGCGAAGACAATATTGAAAAGAAAATACCTTTTAAATTAACCGCAAGGATGAAAGGCTATATTGCAGTCCTTACTATTTTAACCGGATTACTTGTAGGAATGCTTTTTTTAAGAAATGATATTGAGGCAACACTTTTAAGACTGCCCGGACAATTATACGAGCACAAAGAAAACAACATTATCAGCAATGTTTTTACTTATAATTTAGTTAACAAGACAACCGAAGATATTGACAATATAAGTTTAAAATTACTATCACACAAAGGCACTTTAAAGTTAGTCGCTACCAGCAATAGCTTTACGGTTCCAAAGGGCGGTATCACAAAAGGAACACTATTTATTGAAATAGATAATTTGGCACTAACAGGTGATAGAAACAAAATAAGAATTGGTATTTACCAAAACGGTAAACTCATTGAAACCACTACGGCTAATTTTCTGGGACCAAGAAGCTACCGATGAAAAGGATAAAGTATCATGCCAGAAGCAAAAAAATCGATAAATTAACATATTAGGCATTATCAGTGGGTTCAAATTAAATCAATGAAACCATAAATAAATTGCACTTAATACATTATTAGGGCTACTTAAAAAAACGCTTCCCTTAAGGGAAGAATAAAAATTATAAATTATGAAAATAAACTGGGGCACAGGCATAGTGATAGCATTTATAGGCTTTATAAGCTTTATCATGTTTTTTATCATAACCATGAACGTAGATAGCAAGTATGACTACGATTTGGTAACCGAGGATTATTATGGAGAAGAATTGACCTATCAAAATGATATTGACAAATTAAATAACTCCAAGAACCTAAACCACGATATTACATATAAAAAAACAGCTGAGGGATTAGCTATTCATTTCCCAAGTGAGGTAGACTTAAAAAAAATCACGGGTAAAGTGTTCCTATACAGACCATCTAACAAACAATTGGACTTTGAAACTAATATTTCATTGTCCGAACCTTTTTTGCTCATACCTGACAAACGTTTGGTAGGTGGTCGTTGGAACATTAAAGTAGATTGGAAATATAACAACCAATTATATTTATATAAAGAAACCATAAATTATTGATATGCTTATTTCTGCATTTGTTTTAGGTCTATTAGGTAGTTTTCATTGCATTGGCATGTGCGGACCAATCGCTTTTATGTTACCAGTAGATAGAACAAATACTTTTAAAAAAATTTCTGAAATTGCTATTTATCATTTAGGAAGACTACTAGCATACAGTTCAATAGGCTTAATTTTTGGACTTATCGGCAAAAGCTTTTATCTATTCGGCTTTCAGCAGCAACTATCGATTATTACTGGAGTTTTTATGATTGTTTTTATAATAATCCCGCAATATACATTAAACAAATACAACCTTTCTAAACCCATTTACAAACTTATAGGCAAAGTTAAATCTGCTTTAGGAGTGGCATTAAAGAAAAAGACCTCAGATACTTTTTTAACAATTGGTTTTCTTAATGGATTATTGCCTTGCGGTTTGGTTTACGTGGCTGTATTTGCGGCCATTGCAAGTGGAAATGCCTTGAATGGAAGTATCTATATGGCCACATTTGGATTAGGGACAATTCCATTAATGACTACCGCTATTTACTTTAGTCAGTTTTTAAAAGGGAATATTAGACAAAACATACAGAAAGCTATTCCCATTTTTATAATAGTAATTGGAATATTATTTATTTTACGTGGCTTAGGATTGGGCATTCCCTTTATTTCTCCTTCCCCAATACACGACACAATTTCAAGCCAAATAAACTGCCATTATTTTTTCAATTCTAAACAAACTTAAAAAATTCACCCTTAATAATTTAAGTGTTTTTTCATATTGGCTTAAAACCAATTTCATTGATAATCAGCAATTTTCTAAAAAAAAATAAATAAAATAAAAGCTATACTCTTGTTTTTAATAGTAATACTATTATATTTGCAATTAAATTAAATATTTATGCATACTTTACTGTCTAATTTAAAAATTGCTGTTCCAGAAAAAATTTATGTAAAAGATCCCGAATCTTCTACTCTTGGAAAAAGGATTATTGAACATAGCATTCTTTTAATTGATGAAATAGGATTTGACACTTTTACTTTTAAAAAGTTAGGTGATAAAATAGGTTCGAACGAAAGCTCTATTTATCGCTATTTTGAAAGTAAGCATAAATTATTATTGTACTTGTCTTCTTGGTACTGGGCTCGCATCGAGTATCAATTAGTTTTTGAAACACACAGTATTCCTAACCCCAAAGAAAAGCTAATAAAAGCCATAGAGATTGTTTCAAGAACAGGAGAAAGAGATTCAAATTTCAGCCATATTGATGCCATCGTTCTAAACAACATTATTATTAACGAAAACTCAAAATCTTTTCTAACAAAAGAAGTTGACAAAGAGAACAGAGAGGGATATTTTGTTATTTACAAACGTATTGTACAACGGTTACGCGATATGATACAAAATGCTCAACCAAACTATGCATACGCTTCTTCTCTAGCAAGCACTGTAATAGAAGGTAGCTTACACCAATATTTTTTAAAAGACCATTTCCCTTCAATAACCGATTGTAAATCCAATACCAAACCCTCGGATTTCTTCACAAACCTAACCTTAAACACCTTAAAAATATAACTATGGAACAACCAAACATGTCTCCTTGGCAACGCTTTATGGGGTTACTACAACTTGAAAAAAGGGATATTCTTCAAGTGTTTTACTACGCCATTTTTTCTGGTATCGTAGCACTTTCGCTACCTTTAGGTATTCAAGCTATTATCAATTTAATACAAGGTGCACAAATTTCCACATCATGGTTTGTATTGGTTACATTAGTAACGATTGGTGTTGCGTTTTCAGGAGCTTTACAGCTGATGCAATTGCGTATTATTGAAACTATTCAACAACGTATTTTTACGCGTGCATCATTTGAGCTGAGTTACCGTTTTCCAAAAATCAAGATGACCGAACTCCGCAATTATTATCCACCAGAATTGGCGAACCGTTTTTTTGATACTTTAACCATCCAAAAAGGACTATCAAAAATACTTATAGACATTCCAACAGCTATTTTACAAATTATATTTGCACTCATTTTACTATCATTTTACCATCCATTCTTTATCATATTTGGTGTTTTACTCTTAGTGTTAATATTTATCGTATTTAAGTTCACTGCAAAAAAAGGATTGGAAACCAGCCTCCAAGAATCAAAAAACAAATACAAAGTTGCCCATTGGATACAAGAAATAGCCAGAAGCGTAGTTAGTTTTAAATTATCAGGAAACACAAATTTAGCGCTAAGTAAAAATGATGATTTAGTTTGTAAATACCTAGAATCCAGAGAAAGCCATTTTAATATTTTAGCTGCTCAATTTATTCAAATGATAAGTTTTAAAGTTATTGTAACCGCAAGTTTATTACTTATTGGAGGCGCCTTAGTCCTCAATCAAGAAATGAACATCGGACAATTTGTAGCCGCTGAAATTATCATTTTATTGGTTATTGCTTCTGTAGAAAAATTAATTCTTGGACTAGAGCCTTTCTACGACGTGCTCACATCTATAGAAAAACTAGGCCAAATAGTAGACAAAGAATTGGAAGAGCAAGCAGGTGAAAAACCAATATTTAAAGATTTTGTCAATTTAGAATTAAACGAAGTCTCTTATCGGGTACCCGATAAAGACAGTCCAATTATATATAATATTTCACTTAATGTAAAGCCAGATAGTAGAATTTTGATTCTTGGAGAAAGCGGTTCTGGAAAATCTACACTGCTACGCCTTATCTCTGGCATTACAGAACCCACTGCAGGACACATTTATATTAATAACCTATCAATAAGAAGCTTAAACTTAAATCACTACCGTTCCCAATTGGGCCTATCCCTAACAGAAGAAACGCCGTTTGAAGGATCAATAAAAGACAATTTAACTTTTGGAAACCAAAGCATATCAGATGAAGAAATTTTCGATACTCTGAACAAAGTAGGTTTGACTGAGTTTATAAAAGAACAATCTAAAGGACTAAAAACGGTATTACATCCCGATGGAAAACAAATGTCGCATACAGTTTCTAAAAAAATTATTCTGGCCAGAGCCATTTTAAAAAAACCAAAAGTGCTTATTTTAGAAGATGCACTAGACCGATTTAACCCAACCGAAACCAATGCCATCATAAACTACTTAACACACAAAGACAGGCCATGGGCTTTAATTGTTGTAAGTGGCAACGATGCATGGAAACCAAAAAGCACACAAATACTAACACTAGAAAAAGGAGAAATTAAAAACACCTACCATGCTTAATATATCACACAATAAATTAAACAGGAAAGTATCCCTTTTGAACTACAAATCAACAGAGAAAATCTTCAACAAAACATACTACAAACTATTCAATAAATTTCTATTGATAGCTGCCGCCATTATATTTATTGTAATGTTTCTTCCTTGGACACAAAACATTAGCGGTCAAGGACAAGTTACCACTCTAAAACCAAACCAGCGTCCTCAAACCATCCAGTCTCAAATACCTGGACGCATTGAGGAATGGTTTGTTCAAGAAGGCGATTTTGTAAAAAAAGGCGATACTATTTTAAGAATTTCAGAAATAAAAAGCGAGTATTTTGATGACAAATTAGTAGAAAGAACAAATGAGCAAATTGAAGCAAAATCGTCGTCTGTAGACGCCTATCAAGGCAAAGTAGAAGCACTAAATAGACAAGTAGCAGCACTGCATAATGAGCAAAGTTTAAAACTCCAGCAAACACAGAACAAGTTGATCCAAGCTCGATTAAAAGTAAAAAGTGACAGCATCGATTTACAAGCTGCTAAAACGAACATCGAAATTGCAGAACGTCAGTTTAAACGAATTCAAACCTTAGAAGAAGAAGGTTTAAAAGCCATTAAAGATGTTGAAGAAAAACGCTTAAAACTTCAAGAAACCCAAGCTAAATTGATTTCTCAAGAAAACAAATACCTAACAAGTAAAAATGAATTTATAAATGCTCAAATAGAACTATCTAGAATCAATGCTGAGTATACTGATAAAATTTCTAAATCAGAAAGCGATATGTTTACAGCAAAATCTAGTGGTTTTGAAGCGAAGGCACAAGTCACAAAATTAGAAAATGCTTATACAAATTATAAAATAAGAAATAGTTTATTGTATGTAACAGCACCCCAAAATGGCTATATAAACAAAGCACTAACAGGTGGTATAGGTATTACCTTTAAAGAAGGTGAGGCTTTAGTAGGCATTATGCCCGAACAATTTGATTTGGCCGTAGAAACTTTTGTAAAACCTTTAGACCTACCACTTTTACATATTGGAGAAAAAGTACGTATTCAGTTTGATGGTTGGCCAGCCATTGTATTTAGCGGGTGGCCCAACGCAAGTTACGGTACTTACGGTGCTAAAGTGGTTGCCATAGAAAACTTTATTAGTGACAATGGTAAATATAGGGTTCTTTTAGCACCAGATGCTAACGACCACGAATGGCCTAAAGCAATACGTGTTGGTTCAGGGGCACATACTATTGCACTATTAGAAAATGTTCCCATTTGGTATGAATTGTGGCGACAAATTAACAGCTTCCCTCCCAACTATTACCAACCACAAGACAAATATGGAACTTCAACAAAAAAAGATAAAAAATGAGAGTTTTTTTATTGAACATATATCTTTTTACTAGCCTTTTTTCGTTTGCTTCTGCACAAGACAGTACTTCGGTAATTAGCCTATCTGAATATTTGGGGTATGTAAAATCTTTTCACCCTATTGTAAAACAGGCCAACCTAATTATTAACGAAAGTGAAGCTAAGTTAATGAAAGCCCGTGGTGCTTTTGACCCCAAAATAGAAGTAGATTATGATAGAAAAAAGTTTAAAAATACCGAGTACTATGATAAACTTAATGCTTCCTTTAAAATACCCACTTGGTATGGCATTGAACTAAAAGCCAATTTTGAGGAAAATGATGGTCTATATTTGAACCCAGAAGCTACAATTCCCGAAGACGGATTATATAGCGCAGGTGTTTCCGTGTCGTTAGCTCAAGGCTTTTTGACCAATAAGCGGATGACAATACTAAAACAAAGTAAGTTATATGTAAAACAAGCCAAAACAGACAAACAACTACTTACAAACAATATTCTATATGAAGCAACCATAACCTACTTTAATTGGCTTAGAACCTATAAAGAAAAAAAGGTTTATGAAAGTTTTCTTGAAAATGCTCAAATACGATTTAACGGTATAAAAAAGAATTATGAAGTAGGCGAAATGTCGGCCATAGATACATTAGAAGCCCGAATTACGCTAAGCGACCGAAAATTGAACCTTGAAAAATATCGTATAAAATATATTAAGGCTACTTTGGAGCTATCAAACTATTTATGGCTAGACAACAATACCCCTGTTGAAATTAAAGACCATATTACACCAGACACCAACACCTTTATAATCATTGACGAAACGCTTAACACATCAGCTCTGAATATTGAAAATTTAAACTTGGAAACCCATCCAAAACTTCAATCCTTAGATTATAAATTCCAAAGTTTAACACTAGAAAAACGATTACAACTTAACAATTTACTCCCAACAGTTGATTTACAATACAACTTTTTATCTCAAACCCCTGAAGTAACACAATCGTTTAGCACTTCAGCATACAAAAGTGGATTAAATATTAGTTTTCCTTTATTTTTAAGAAAAGAACGTGCCGATTTAAAACTTGCAAAACTAAAATTACAAGACACTGAATTTGAGATAAAAGCTACCAAAGTAACACTAAAAAACAAAATTTATGCTATTAACAGAGAGTTAGAATCATTCAATATTCAAAGCACATTTACAGCCTCCATAGTAAATGACTACAAAACCATGCTCAATGCTGAAGAACGTAAATTATTTCTGGGGGAAAGCTCCTTGTTTTTGGTAAATTCTAGAGAATCAAAACTCATAGATGCCAAACTTAAAGCTATTGAGCTTGAAAACAACTACCTGAATACCAAGGCCAATTTGTTCAATGTGCTATCTCCTACTATTGAATAAAAAGAGAATCACTGTTACACTAAACAATCACTAAAAAAACACCCTATAAATACCCCTAAATTTTAAAAGTCATTACTGGTAGGTTGGCGTGATTTGCGACGTCTTCTCCAATACTACCTTCAAAAAAATGTGCCAATCCTTTTTTACCATGTGTTGGCATGGCAATAATATCGGCACCCACTTTTAAGGCAAAGGTAATAACGCCATCCTCAACAGTATAATCGGACACATAATGAACCGCTTCCATTCTATCTAAATTTCTATCGGCTTTAGTAAAAAAATTAACCACAAGTTTTTCTATTTCAATAGAACTTTTAAAACGTTCATTGGGTAAATTCACATTAACCATAAGCATTTTCATATTCATTGCCTCAAACATTTTAACCGCCTTCCTATAAGCCTCAATGGATTCTTCTGAGAAATCGGAAGCAAAAACTACCGTTTCAAAATTAATATCCCTTAGTTTATTTTTTACGACTAACACAGGTATTTCAGCATTTCTTACCACACGCTCTGTATTAGAACCAACAAAAAATTCTTTAACACCACTAACACCATGAGACCCCATAACAATAAGGTCGGCATCGTTTTTCTGGGCTACATCATTAACTTCACTAAAAACTTTAAAGTGCTTAATTACAGGTGTTACTTTCACCTCTTTTAAATAATCTTTCTTTAAAAAAGTTTCAAATCTCTGTTCGGATAACTTGAAAAAATATGCTGCTTTTTCATATTGTAGCCCTTCTGATGCCGTTAACATAAGATCGGACATTTCTAGCATATGCAATACCAAAACCTCAGCGCCATACCTCTTAGCAAGTTTTGCCGCTGTATTTAGCGCATATTCTGAGTGTTCAGAAAAATCTACTGGTACAATAATTTTTTTCATCTGATTTCGTTTTTAAATTAAACAGTCATAGAAAACAACTGTGTATCAGGCTGTTTTCTTTGTAAATACAAATCGAAAGCCATACATATATTTCTAACAAACGGCTGTCCTTTTGCTGTTACTTCTATACTATTTGGATCTATAAAAAGCAGTCCATCTCTCTCCATTTCCTGTAATCGCGATTGCACTTCTGTAAGTGAGTCAAAATAAAGCGAATTATTAGACCAACATGTTTCAAACTGGCACATTAAGTTAAGAATATGTTTTCGTATTATCAAATCTTCTTCATTTAGAATATGCCCTCGGTAAACAGGCAAAATATTTTCAGCTAACAAATGGTAATAAGCCTCAATACTTTTTTCGTTTTGTGCAAACCCATACCAACTATCACTAATTGCGGATGCACCTAAGCCTATCATAGTTTGAGTTTTTGATGCTGTATAACCCATAAAATTTCTATGCAACTTACCATTTTGCATCGATTTATAAAGTGAATCGGTCTGTAAAGCGAAATGATCCATGCCAATTTCGTGGTAACCCACTTCACCAAGCAATTGTTTACCTAAATCATATTGTTGCCTTTTCAATGCTCCCGAAGGTAAATCGGAATCATTAAACCCACGTTGTCCGTTTCCTTTTAACCAAGGTACATGGGCGTAACTATAAAAAGCCAACCTATCGGGCAACAACGCTTTGGTTTTTAAAATGGTTTCTTTTACATGCTCTAGAGTTTGAAATGGCAATCCAAAAATAATATCATGACCAACAGAGGTGTAACCTACTTCTCTTGCCATTTCAGTAGCACGTTTTACGTTTTCAAAAGGCTGAATTCTATGGATGGTTTTTTGCACCGTTTCATTATAATCTTGCACACCATAACTTACCCGTCTAAAACCTATATTGTAAAGTGTTTCTAAATGTGCTTTTGTGGTATTATTTGGGTGGCCTTCAAAACTAAACTCAGAATCATCGGAAACTAAAGCTAGTTTTACAATGCCTTTTATAAGTCGGGTTAAACTTTCAGGACTAAAAAAAGTAGGTGTACCACCACCAAGGTGCAACTCTTTTATAATTGGTTTTTCATCAAACAAATCCAAATACAAATGCCATTCTTTTAAAACCGCATCTATATAAGGTGTTTCTACGCTATGCTGCTTGGTTATACGTTTATTGCATCCGCAAAACGTACACAAGCTTTCACAATAAGGTAAATGGATGTATAAGCTAATACCTTCTCCTGCATTACTTTCCTTAAAAGACTTAATTAATGATGCTTTCCATTTTTTTAATGAAAACGTATCTTGATTCCAATACGGAACGGTTGGATAACTTGTATAGCGTGGTCCCGCTATATTATATTTATTTACTAACGAACTTAACATATCTAACATTTATAACTCAAAAGTAGTGAGACACTACTGTTAAAAAAATGATATATATCATATATGAAATATGCAATTTGTATATTAGTACTTTAAATTTCCTGTAAATTAAAATTATAAAAAATGAAAAAATTAAGCATTCTATTAATCACCTTAGCTGTAAGTATTATTTCTTGTAAAAACGAAAAAAAAACCACCGAATCAACTGAAGTTGAAACTATAGAAAAACAAGTAGCAGAACCTAAAAGTGTTACTGTAGAACTATCTGCTAAAAGCGAAAGTAGCGTTAGTGGAACCGTAATTTTTACGGAAAAAGAAGGCAAAGTAAGCATGTTAGCTACTGTAAACGGACTAGAACCGGGTGAGCATGCCATACATATACACGAATCGTCTGATTGTTCTTCACCTGACGGAAAATCTACCGGCGGTCATTGGAACCCAACAAACCAACCACATGGGAAATGGGGTATTGAAACTGGTTACCACAAAGGTGATATAGGAAACTTTACTGCCGATGAAAATGGCGATGCTAGCATTTCGATTTCAACCAATGAATGGTGCATTGGTTGTGATGATGAAACCAAAAACATTATAGGTAAAGGTATCATTGTACATGCTGGTGTAGACGACTTTACAACCCAACCGACTGGTGACGCTGGTGGTCGTGTAAGTTGTGGCGGTATCATTCAATAAAACAAAAAAATATTTCTTTATAAAAGCTACTTTAAAACAGTAGCTTTTATCTTTTTAATTTATTACATTCGAGAACTTAAAATCCTGTATGCAATTAGAAATTCTAATAGAAAAATTTAAACAGAAAGACGAAAAGGCTTTTGAAACGTTATACAGCATGTATAGTGATAGTATGCAAGGTGTTATATATAATATTGTTCGTGATTCTGATATAGCTGAAGAAATTATGCAAGATGTTTTTATAAAAGCTTGGCATAATGCTAGTACGTATTCCGCCGAAAAAGGACGTTTTTTTACATGGATTTTAAACATTGCCAGAAATGCCGCCATAGATAAAACACGTTCAAAATCCTTTAAAAACTCTAAACAAAACCTTGATGCTACTTTTTTCGTAGATATACTTGAAACCAATGAAAGTTTAGACAATAAAACCGATTCCATTGGTATTGCAAAATTTGTGGGCAAGCTGGCAAAAAAATGTATAGAAGTTATTGAACTCTTATATTTTAAAGGCTATACACAAACAGAAGCTTCTGAAGCGCTTGATATGCCTATTGGCACTATTAAAACAAGAAACAGAAACTGTATACAAGAATTAAGAAACATGGTATTAAATTAAAATGGATATTAAAGCATACATAGAATCTGGAGTTTTAGAGCTATACGTAGCGGGTTCTCTTTCTGAAAAAGAAAATCAGGAAGTGTATGAACTTATGCAACAACATCCTGAAATATTACAAGAAGTTTTAAACATTGAAGCTGCCATTATCAAACTTACAGCAGCAGCAGCCACCAATAAAAACACAAACTCGTTACAAACTATAAAAAACAAGTTAGGTTTTAATAATAATGATGAACCAAAAGTAATTTCTATTGCTAAACCTAAATACAACTGGATAACCTACACAGGTTGGGCTGCCTCTATTATTTTAGCCGTTGGTTTATTTTGGACTTCGAACCAAAACAACCAATTAAAATCTGATATACAAATATCCAAAACCCAGCAATCTTTATTGGAAACTCAAATAGCCAATTCCAAAAACAGTTTGGAGGAAGCTAATACTTTAATTAGCGTTTTACGTGATGATAATATTGCAAAAATACCTTTAGCTGGACAAGGCAATTTTGCAAGCACTTATGCTAAAGTGTATTGGGACAAAAACACGCAACGTATTTTCTTAGATGCTCAAGGGTTACCAGACCCTCCAGAAGGAAAGGTGTACCAAGTATGGTCGTTAAAATTAAGCCCATTAACACCTACAAGTTTAGGAACTATCGATAATTTCACATCAGATAGCAACAAGATTTTTGAAATTGAAAATGCTAACGACAGTGAGGCCTTCGGTATTACTTTAGAGCCTGCAGGTGGTAGCAAAACACCAACCATGGAACAACTTTATACACTTGGAGTGGTTTAATGGTAAAAAAAGATTCGGTTTTTATTATAAATAACCTGTTGGGTGTATTTATTTTCAAAGCCAATTTTATACTTAATTGTCACATTAAGCTTGTCGCAATGCAACTTTTATAAAGTCTTCGACAAGCTCAGACTGACATTTAGATTCAAATTGGCTGTAAAGTTGAAAGTAAAAAAATATTCCAATAAAATTTTCATTAATACACCCAACGGGTTAATAAACAATCTTATTCCTCAGCGCCTTGGTGTTTTGAATAGCTTTTCCATTTCTCAATACATTGAACCATATCGTCTGGAATCGGTGTATCAAAACTCATAAACTTTCCGGTTTTAGGGTGCACAAACCCCAATGTTTTGGCGTGTAGTGCTTGCCTGGGTAGTACTTTAAAGCAATTATCTACAAACTGTTTGTATTTTGTAAAGGTGGTTCCTTTTAATACTTTTTCGCCACCATAACGTTCATCGTTAAATAACGTATGACCAATGTGTTTCATATGAACACGTATTTGGTGTGTACGTCCTGTTTCAAGTTTACAAGATACCAAGGTAACATACCCCAAACGCTCCATAACTTTATAGTGGGTTACGGCTGGTTTTCCTTTATCGGCATCGTCACCAAGAAATACGGTATTTTGTAAACGGTTTTTCGGGTGACGACCAATATTGCCTTCAACCGTGCCTTCCTCCTCTTCTATATTTCCCCAAACAATAGCCACATACTCGCGCTCACTTGTTTTTTCAGCAAATTGAAGCGATAAATGCGTCATAGCTTGTTCGGTTTTCGCAATAACCAAAAGTCCGCTCGTATCTTTATCAATTCTATGAACCAAACCTGGGCGTTCACTAGAGTTGTTAGGTAAATTTTCGAATCGATAAATCAACGCATTTATTAACGTACCCGAATAATTTCCGTGTCCGGGATGTACCACCATACCTGCTGGTTTGTTTACAACCAATAATTCATCATCTTCATATACAATATCAAGCGGAATATCTTCACCAACCAATAAGTTTTCATGTGGAGGATGTGTAAATAACACCCTGATTTTATCAAAAGGTTTTACTTTGTAATTCGATTTTACCGCTATTCCGTTTACAAAAATGCTTCCGTTTTTTGCAGCTGCTTGAATTTTGTTACGTGTAGCATTTTCTACAAAATTCATTAAATACTTATCAATTCGCAATGGCTTTTGTCCTTTTTCTACATCAAAAGCATGATGTTCATAAAGGTCACTTTCATCATCAATATAATCGGGGGTATAATCTTCCATTGGAATTTATTAACCGCAGTAAACCACAGTAGTTGTTGTTGTTATTTAAAAATTTAAATCGGAAGCGGGAGCAGCATCTTCAGATTGGTTGTCAGGCAAACTATCTCCTTCTTCAGTTGACTCAGATCCGGGTCTATTACCATTTCCAAGCACCAAATCTATAGCAGTTGTTTTTGGCAGCTTATCTCCCGATTTTATTTGCTTTCCTTTATAGGTCATATCCAAAACCAAATCTTTAGCAATATTATTTACATAGGTAAGCTTACCTACTTTAAAACCAACCGCTTCCAACGTTGGTTTTGCTTGTCTAAAGGTACGTTCTTTTAAATCTGGAACAGTAATTTTTCGATATCCCGAAGGATTTACGGTTATATATATTTTTCGGTCTTCTTTTACTTTAGTCCCAGCTACAGGCGCTTGATCTATAACCGAAAATTTAGGATAATCAGGATTGTAATTTGCCGAATCTTGAACTTGCATTTCTAAATTATTTTCATCTAACTCTATTGATGCAACGCTTAAAGATTTCCCTTTTAAATCGGGAACGGTTTCAAATTCACCATGGTTTGTTGTAAAGCTTAACCACCTTAAAATGATAAAACTCACTACAACCACAGCACCAACAGCTAATAATAATTGTTTAAAAAACACTTTACTGGTTAGAAATTTAATAACGCTCATGTATAAAATTTTCGGTTAGGCAAATATATAAAAACAGAACTGTTTTTTCTTTTGCAATTTAAGTGATATTTTAGCTTAACTAATAATAGATACGTTTTATTGTGGTTTTTAGACTGACACCTTAATTATTTCAACACAGATGAAAAAAAATATTGCGATCATCATGGGCGGTTATTCAAGCGAATACCAAATTTCATTAAAAAGCGGACAAGTGGTTTTTGAAACTTTAGATGCTTCAAAATATAACGCTTACAGAATTCATGTTTTCAAAGAAAAATGGGTGTATGTTGATAGCAATAATACTGAATTTCCTATTGATAAAAATGATTTTTCGGTTACTTTAAATAACAAAAAAATCACTTTTGATTGTGTATTTAATGCCATTCATGGGTCGCCCGGTGAAGATGGGTTTATGCAAGCATATTTTAAGTTACTCAACATCCCGCAAACAAGTTGCGACATGTATCAAGCTGCACTAACCTTTAATAAGCGCGATTGTTTAAGTGTTTTAAAACCGTATGGTATTAAAACTGCTGAATCGTTTTACATAAATTTAGGCGACACTATTAATGAAGATAGCATTGTCTCCAAAGTAGGTTTACCTTGCTTTGTTAAAGCCAATAAAGCCGGCAGTAGTTTTGGAGTTACCAAAGTGCACAAAAAAGAAGATATAAAAAACGCTATCGAAGTGGCCTTTAAAGAAGATGATGAAATTATAGTTGAATCGTTTTTAGATGGCACCGAAGTATCTATAGGTGTTATAAACTTTAAAGGTGAAACCAAAGTATTGCCCATTACCGAAATTGTAAGCGAGAACGATTTTTTTGATTATGAAGCTAAATATTTAGGCAAATCGCAAGAAATAACACCTGCCCGATTAACAAAAGATGAAGAAACCAAAGTCACAGCTATTGCCAAAAAAGTGTATGAAGTTTTAAAAATGAAAGGTTTTAGCAGAAGCGAATATATTTTTAAAAATGGCGAACCGCATTTATTGGAAGTTAATACTGTACCCGGATTAACATTAGCTAGTATCTTACCCCAACAAGCGAAAGCTGCCGGAATAACCTTGGTTGAGTTATTTGATAATGCTATTGAAGAAGCTTTAAAATAAAAAGTGTATTTTTAAATTATGAAACGAGCCATATTCCCAGGATCTTTTGACCCATTAACTTTAGGACATTACGATATTATAAAACGTGGTGTGACTCTTTTTGATGAAGTGATTGTGGCAATTGGTGTGAACTCAGACAAAAAATACATGTTCGCTCTTGATGAACGAACTGCATTTATAGAAAAAGCTTTTGCAGATGAACCAAAAGTAAAAGTAGTGACTTACAAAGGATTAACCGTAGATTTTTGCAAAGAAATTGATGCCAAATTTATTTTACGTGGGTTACGCAATCCTGCCGATTTTGAGTTTGAAAAAGCCATTGCACATGCCAATAGGCGCTTAGCTACTATTGAAACGGTGTTTCTATTAACAGCTGCAAGAACGTCCTATATATCATCTTCAATAGTTCGAGATGTAATTAAAAATAATGGAGATTACACTAAGTTTGTGCCGGATAGTGTTAAGATTAAATAGGCATTAGGCATTAGGCAAAAGTTTTTTTTGAACTTTCAACTTTTCAACTTTATACTTTCTAACACAACTAAAACTTATACTCCTTTAATGGTTTTGGGAATTTTTCTGGGTTTTCGGCTAAATAATAACGTGGATCATCAACAGCTTCTACAATAACTTCTCTAAATTTAGGACTCGCTTTATAAAGCAATATTTTACAATCTTCGCTTAAATGTTTCAGTTTTATTGTTTTCCCTTCAGCTTCGTACTTATTCACCAAATTAAAAATAGCTTCCAACGCCGAATGATCGCTTATTCGAGATTCAACAAAATCAATTTCTACATTTTCAGGATCATTTTTTACATCAAACTTATCATTAAAAGCTAGAATAGAACCAAAAAATAAAGGGCCCCAAATTTCGTAGGTTTTGGTTTTTCCATCTTCAGAAAAACGTTTTCTTGCTCTAATTTTTTTGGCATTTTCCCAAGCAAAAACCAATGCCGAAATAATAACACCTACAAATACAGCGATGGCTAAATCGTAAATTACGGTTACCGCCGATACTGTAATCAATACAAAAGCATCCGCCATTGGTATTTTTCTAAGAATTCTAAAACTAGACCATGCAAAAGTTTCAATCACCATCATAAACATCACACCTATTAAAGCGGCAATAGGCACTTGTTCAATATATTTATCGGTAAACAAAATAAAGGTTAACAAAGTTACTGCCATCATAATTCCAGATAATCTACCACGGCCACCAGCATTAATATTGATAACCGTTTGCCCAATCATACCACAACCACCAGTTCCACCAAACAAGCCGCTTACTATATTGCCTGCTCCTTGAGCAACACATTCTCGGTTTCCATTTCCCCTAGTTTCGGTTAATTCATCCACTAAATTCATAGTCATTAACGATTCAATTAAACCAACTGAAGCTGCTAAAAATGCATATGGCAATATAAATTTTAAAGTATCTAAATTGAACGGTAAATATTGCCACAATTCTAAATTAGGTGTTGGAAACTCGCCTTTTAATCCAGTTCCGCCACCTTCAACAATATAAGACCCAACGGTACTCACATCTAAACCACCAAACACCACAATACCTGTTGTTACAAGAATAGCCGTTAAAGCCGCTGGAATTTTGGTTGTTATTTTAGGCAATAACCAAATAATACCCATGGTAAACAAAACCAACCCAAGCATAACGTACAGCTCAGAACCTTGCATGGGGATATTGATATATTCTTTAACGCCTTCATCTGAAACTTCTAACTTTTTATGAGAAAACATACGCACTTGCGCTAGAAAAATAACGATTGCCAATCCATTCACAAAACCCATCATCACAGAATGCGGAATTAATCTAACAAAACGTCCTAATTTGAATAAACCTGCACTAATTTGAAATACCCCCATTAACACAACTGCTGCCAATAAATAGAAATACCCCATGTTTTCAACAGGCGTATCGAATAGCATGCCCTTGGCATGACCTTCCGAAATTAAATGCACAAAAATGACTGCAACAGCGCCTGCTGCTCCCGAAATTAAACCAGGTCTTCCTCCAAAAATTGCCGTAATCAAACCTATTATAAAAGCACCTGAAAGGGCTACTAAAGGATCTATTTGAGCCACAAAAGCAAATGCTACTACTTCAGGAATCATAGCTAACGATGTTGTAATACCTGCCAATACATCATCTTTCGCATTTGGTATTATCTTCCTTACAAATTCTGTCATGGGTTGTTTTTTGAAAGGCAAAATTAATACTAATAAATAAGTATATCCAACACAAACCTAATTTTAACCTCAGAATCTAACTAAAACGTTTGAGAAACCGATTGAATTTTAATTACTTGATAGAATACAGCCAACTTAAAGCCTCTTCTCTTTTATGAAATAATAGAATATTCCAGTTGTTGTTTTCATTCATCTTAATTAAAGTTTCAGTGGACATTAAACCTCCGCTAGTACCTACAACTACAGCCATAGCATTTATTTCCTTTAAATTCACAATCATTTTTTGGGCCTTAAAATTATAACTGTATGAATTTAATTTGTTAATTAATAACGAAAAAGGAACTTCTAAATAATTAAGCAAAAAATCATGATACTCATCTACCATAACTTCATCCATTTCTACACCGTCATTAACAATAACTTCTGCTATATTACTTTCTATAATTGAGATTGTACCAAATGATAACTTATAGGTTTTCATGTAATTTTTTTATTTTTGAGAGATTAAAAAATTACAACACTTCTTTAGATGATTTTAATAGCAATTAAGAAACAAGAATGATTGTTTCTTCAATTTACGCATTTTTTAAATTTAATAAAACTAAATTAACGACTTGATATTTGCATAAGAATTGTTAAGCGCTTCAAAAACTGCTTCTTGACTAAGCCACTCAACCTTAGTAATGCCTTCTTCTTCTTGGGCGTACAATACCCCTTCAAAAGTGGTTTTCATTTCAAACCAGTAGGTAACTTTTATTCTATGATTTCCGTTTCGTTTAAAAATATGATAAGTCGTTTCTAAAGGTTTGGTGATTTCTAATCCAGCAACGCCAGTTTCCTCCATAACTTCTCGCAAAGCGGTTTTTTCAATAGATTCGTTACCTTCTATTTTTCCTTTAGGCAAATCCCATTTATCATTTCGATATATAAATAATATATCGTTGTTATTATTATATACTTTTCCACCACCTGCAACCACATTTGGCAGCTTCTTTAAAAACTTTTTCAAAAGCTTTTCTGCATTTTTATGAATAAGTCGAACTTCTTCTAATTTAGTAGTATTTAGTTCTTTTATAACCTTTCCAATATTAACTGTATCAAGTAGATAGTTTTTAAAATTAGTCTCTTGCTCAACAATAGTTGTTAAAATAATAGGTTTGTCTCCAACAAAAACTTTATACATTCCTTAGTTAATAATTACAATTTTTGTAAAAATATCATTTTTAGTTACAAACTATGCATTGTTAAAAAAAATATTTTTTATTCAATGCCTATCCAACATGTAAAACTAAATTTATGTTTATTTTTGCTCCTATGATTTTTAATAAAGATACCGCTAGAAAAACTGCTGAAGTTTTATTGCAAGTTAATGCAATAAAACTTAGTCCTAAGGAGCCTTTTACTTGGGCTTCTGGATGGAAATCACCTATTTATTGCGATAATCGCATCGTATTATCATTTCCTCCCATTCGAAATTACATTCGTGAAACCATGGCGAAGCAAATTGAAAAACAATACGGGAAGCCCGATGTAATTGCTGGTGTAGCCACAGGCGCAATAGGAATTGGCATGTTGGTAGCCGAATATATGGGACTACCATTTATTTATGTGAGACCAGATGCTAAAGGACACGGCCGCAAAAACCAAATTGAAGGGTTTATAGAACACGGACAAAATGTAGTGGTGGTCGAAGATTTAATAAGCACTGGCGGCAGTAGTTTAAATGCTGTAAAGGCTTTAAAAGAAGCTCGTGTTAACGTAAAAGGGATGATAGCTATTTTTACTTATGGTTTTGATGTCTCAGTTAAAAATTTTGAAACAGAAAACATTAAACTACAAACCTTAAGTGATTACAACAGTTTACTTGAGCAGGCACTTAAAACAAATTATATTTCAGAGAAAGAATTAAAAACTTTATTGGAATGGAACACCAATCCTAGTGAATGGAACGCTAATTGATATATAACCGTGAGGTTGATTAATTGAATACCATTACTACAACTTAACGACTTACAACAAACAACAAAATGAATTTAGAATCTCCAAAAATAAGCGTTAGCAAATCTCCAGAACATGTTTTTGATTTTTTATCCGATGTTAAAAATTTTGAATCGTTGATGCCAGAAAACATTAGCAAATTTGAAGTTTTAAGTGAAGACTCCTTTGTATTTGCTCTAAAAGGTATGCCTGAAATAATTTTAAAAAAGAAAGAAGTGGTGCCCCCTAATAAAATAGTTTTAGGTGCCGCTGGTGGAAAAATAGATTTTTCGCTTATTTGCAATATAACCAAGCTAAACGAAACTTCAAGTGAAGTTCAATTACAGTTCTCGGGCGACTTTAACCCAATGATGGCTATGATGATAAAAGGTCCTATCAGCAAATTTATAGAAACACTCGCTACAAGTATTCCTAAAGCCATTTAATATAAAAGCGTAATTGTTTTTAAATCGAATTCCTTTATAACTTCATCTTCAAGTAATATTTGAAGGTTACCAAAATCGGAAACCCCCTTTATAAAACCAGAAAACACCAAACCTTCGGCATCTTGAAATGTTGAAGGTTTATTTTTTCTAAAAAGAGACAACTCATATTTTGCTTTTAAAACATCTACCTGTCCTTTCTTCAAAATATTAAAATAATGTTTTAAATTGTTAATAATAACGTTTGTTACTTCATCTAAGTTAAAAATATGTCCTGAAACCAGCCTTAATGAAGATGCTTTAGGCAAATTATCAAATTCAACTTGGTTTACATTTAGCCCAATGCCAATAATAGAACTGCTAAAATTATTTTGTTTAACCACATTTTCTATTAAAATACCACATACTTTCTTGTTTTCTGACAAAATGTCATTAGGCCATTTCACACTTAATTTAGGAATAGAAAAAAATCTTAAGGTCCTCAATATTGCCAATGAAATTACTATACTTATGTAAAAAGGATGTTTTAAATTATATTCCGAAATATCCTTATAAACACTGAATGTAAGGTTTTTAGACGACTGCGAACTCCAAATTGTCCCCATTTGTCCTCTTCCATTTGTTTGCTTCTTAGCCACTACCGCTGTATAATCGGCAACACACTCATTAGCACAAAGTGTTTTTAGATAACTATTTGTAGAATCGGTGGCATTAAGTTTGATTATATGCATTAAAGGTTATTATTAATCAATAAAATCTTATGATAATTTTAAACCATAAAGAACTAAAAAAATAATAACTTTGCAAAAATTTAAAAAATTTTAATGGCGAAAGAAAATATAAGTGCAGACCAATTAATATCAGTTATAATTAGTGGCATTGAAGACGTTAAAGGGAAGGAAATAAACATTCTTGATTTAAGAGAGATTGAAAATACGGTTTGCGATTATTTCATAATTTGCGAAGGAACTTCAAACACGCAAGTTAACGCTATAGTTAATTCTGTTCAGAAAAAAGTAAGCAAAGAACTTAAAGATCACCCTTGGCACATAGAAGGCATGGATAATGCCGAATGGGTACTTATGGATTATGTTAATGTTGTGGTACATGTGTTTCAAAAACAAATAAGACAGTATTACGACATTGAAAGTCTTTGGGGCGATGCAAAAACAACAGTTATACAAACTAGTTACTAAAATTAAGGATGGCAAACGATAAAAAAAATATAAATGACAACAAGCCAAAATTCAGTCCGTATTGGATTTATGGCATACTAATAGCCTTATTTTTAGGGTTTCAATTGTTTAGTAACAACTCTTATCAAGATGGAAGTGCTACAACACCTTCAGAATTTTTTAAGTTTTTAGAAAATGGCGATGTTGCTCAAGTTGATATTATAAAAAACACACGAGTAGCCAAAGTTTATTTAACTTCAGATGCTGAAACTAAAGAGGTACATAAAAAATCGAAGCCTACATCATTTCTACCATCGGCAACAAAGTTACCAAACTATAAATTTGAGTTTGGCGATCTTCAAAATTTTGAAAACCAGTTAAATGAAGTTGCTAAAGATTTACCTAGTAAACCTGTTATAAAATTTGATACTGAAACCGATAATTGGGGAAACCTCTTAATGAGCATATTGCCATTTATTTTACTTATAGGCGTGTGGATCTTTATTATGCGACGCATGTCTGGTGGCGCTGGAGGCGGTGGAGGCGGTCAAATTTTCAACATAGGAAAATCGAAAGCAAAACTTTTTGACCAAAACACAGAAGTTAAAACTACTTTTAAAGATGTTGCCGGTTTAGAAGGTGCCAAAGAAGAAGTTCAAGAAATAGTTGATTTCCTTAAGTTTCCAGAAAAATACACATCTTTAGGTGGAAAAATACCAAAAGGAGCCTTGCTTGTAGGCCCTCCAGGAACAGGAAAAACCTTATTAGCTAGAGCCGTTGCTGGTGAAGCTAAAGTGCCTTTCTTTTCACTATCTGGATCAGATTTTGTTGAAATGTTTGTGGGTGTAGGTGCTTCTCGTGTTCGAGATTTATTCAAACAAGCAAAAGAAAAATCGCCTTCAATCATATTTATTGATGAGATTGATGCCATTGGGCGTGCTAGAGGAAAAAACGCTATGTCTGGAAGTAATGATGAACGTGAAAACACCTTAAATCAATTACTAACAGAAATGGATGGTTTTGGCACAAATACGAATGTTATTGTGCTTGCTGCAACCAACAGAGCTGATATTTTGGATACCGCTTTAATGCGTGCAGGCCGTTTTGACAGACAAATTTATGTTGATTTACCAGATGTTCGAGAGCGAAAAGAGATTTTTGAAGTGCATTTAAGACCTCTTAAAAAAACAAAAGATCTAGACCTTGATTTTTTATCAAAACAAACTCCAGGATTCTCTGGTGCAGATATTGCAAATGTTTGTAACGAAGCCGCTTTAATAGCTGCAAGGAAAGGTAAAAAATCTGTTGACAAGCAAGATTTTCTTGATGCCGTAGATAGAATTATTGGTGGTTTAGAAAAGAAAAATAAAATTATTACTCCAAGCGAAAAAAGAGCTGTGGCATTCCACGAAGCTGGACATGCAGTGGTTAGTTGGATGTTGGAACATGCTGCTCCATTGGTTAAAGTAACTATTGTGCCACGTGGGCGTTCTTTAGGTGCTGCATGGTATTTGCCAGAGGAACGTTTAATTGTTCATCCAGAGCAAATGCTAGACGAAATGTGTGCTGCTTTAGGTGGGCGTGCTGCCGAAAAAGTTATTTTCAATAAAATATCTACAGGTGCATTAAGCGATTTAGAAAAAGTAACAAAGCAAGCAAGAGCAATGGTTACTATTTACGGGCTAAGTGATAAAATTGGCAACTTAACTTATTACGATTCTTCTGGACAAAACGAATATGGCTTTACAAAACCGTATAGCGAACAAACGGCCGAATTAATTGATAAAGAGATTTCTGATATTATTGAAACACAATATAACCGCGCTATAAAATTACTTGAAGATAATAGAGATAAACTTACTGAACTTGCAGAAGTTCTTCTTGAAAAAGAAGTGATTTTTAAAGACAACTTAGAAAAAATATTTGGTGAACGAACCTTTGAAAAAGAAGACGTTGAAAATCAATAAAAACGAATTGTCAACTATATTGACTAGATAAATAGTAAAAATCTTAAATTAGACACGTGTTTAATTTAAGATTTTTTATATTTGATAACCTCAAAATGAATTATATTAATAGCAGCTTACTAAATGAGCCTTTTTAGAAAAATTTTCGGACTGAAACCAGATCAATCAGATGAAGGTACAAAGTCTACTGAAAGAGGCAAATATATGCCTGAAATAAAACTACCAATAGACGAAAAGTTTACTATAAACTTTAAAGGCAATGGTGGAAAGTTTTTGTATTGTGAAAATTTAAATGAAATATTTCAGAATTTACAGCACATTATTGAGGAAAACAATTGGGATGACAAGGAAACACTGATATTAGACGAAAACATAAAAGATAAATTTAAAAATTCAAATTTAAAGCCTACTAATAAAATTAGCGATTCCACTCTTTTCTTAACTACTTGCGAGAATTTAATAGCAAATGATGGCTCGTTACTTATTTCCTCAAAACAAATTTTTGAAAAAAAATTACCCGAATTGCCTACAAACTTTATTGTTTTTGCAACAACAAGTCAAATTGTTGAAAATATTGGTGAGGGTTTAAGAGGCATTAAATCTAAAAACAAACAAAAAATCCCAACAAACATTACAACTATAAAGCATTTTAAATCTAACGACGAAAAAGATTTTTTAAGTTATGGTAGTAGTGCCAAAAACCTATACCTACTCCTTTTAGAAGACTTATAAGATGAAACGAGCATGTTAAAAAGTTTATCCCCAAAAAGAATGATTAATAGCGAACAGCATGTGTCCATAAAAAGGCAATAAATATACACATGAAAGAAATTCTTATTCGATCACTTTCTGGCTTACTTTATGTTCTGCTTTTAATACTATGTGTAAGCCACCAACAATCTTTAATTGCTTTGTTCTTTGTTTTTGGTATCATTTGTTTAACCGAATTTAAAAAGCTTATTCAGCTTAAAAGCATCATACCCTATTTTATTTTTGGTATCCTATATGCTTTTTTTGTGTATTGGCAATTCATTTTAAACACAAGCATGGGCATTGACGAAGCGATTCAAATATTAATGGTGCTAACCATATTTATTGAATTGTTTTTAATTAAAGACTTATTTTCAGAAAAAACAACGCCACTATTTAGTTCTAAACGTTTTATACTAACTACCTTTTACATTTCAAGTGCCTTTGTTTTTTTGGTTTTAATAGCCGATTATCATAAAAGTTACAATCCGAACATTCTATTAGGAGCTTTTATTTTAGTATGGGTTAACGATTCTTTTGCCTATTTGGTTGGCAAAAATTTTGGCAAGCAAAAGCTATTTGAAAAGATTTCACCAAAAAAAACTGTAGAGGGTTTTCTAGGTGGTTTATTTTTTTCATGCATAGCAAGCTATTTTATTGCTACCTTTACACAAACTTTAGATTTTACAAGTTGGCTTGTTTTAAGTATTATAGTATCTGTATTTGGAACTTTAGGCGACTTAATCGAATCTAAGTTTAAAAGACATGCAAACGTAAAGGACAGTGGTGCCATTATGCCTGGTCATGGAGGTCTGTTAGACCGATTGGACAGTATTATATTTGCAGCACCCTTTATATATTTATTTTTAAGAATTTTACACTATGTTTCATAAAGAAGGACATAAAATTATATTTCTGACATTTGTATTTGTTGTTGGCTGCTCTTTATTAGCTGATAGCTTTATACCCTTAGATTGGTTAAGAACCATTGTTTTAATTGTATTATTAGCGTTTTTAATAATTATTCTTCAATTTTTTAGAAACCCAAAACGACGTACTGCTTTAAACAACAAACAAGTTGTATCTCCTGTTGATGGTAAAGTAGTTGTTATTGAAGAAGTTTTTGAAAAAGAATATTTTAACGACAAACGCTTGCAGGTAAGTATTTTTATGTCTCCAATAAATGTTCATGTTACACGTTATCCTATTGGTGGTAATGTGATATTTAGCAAATACCATCCTGGTAAATTTTTAGTAGCATGGCATCCTAAGGCAAGTGAAGAAAACGAACGTACAACCGTTGTTGTAGAAAACGAAACTTATGGCAAAGTGTTATACAGGCAAATAGCTGGAGCCTTAGCAAAGCGTATAGTAAACTATGCTAAAATAAACGACAAGGCAACCCAAGGCGGAGAGTCTGGATTTATAAAATTTGGTTCTAGAGTTGATTTATTTTTACCACTTGATACAAAAATAAAAGTACAACTTAACCAAAAAGTTCGTGGAGGCGAAAGTATTATTGCAGAAACAAATGACTAATGAAGAATTAGAAATAGAATTTCAAGATGCGGTTGAACGCGTAAATGCATACACCGAACCTTTCCCTGCCGATGTACTTTTGAACCTGTATGCTTACTACAAAAAAGCAACAAATAATTATGGTCGTCCAGGTAGTAAAAAAGCCATTATAAATGCTTTTAAAACCAATGCCTTATTTCAGGTAAAAGACATTTCTCCAAACGAAGCAAAACGCTTGTACATTGACTTAGTGAATAAGTACTTTTTGTACGGAAAATAAAAAGTTCACTTTCTTAAATACTATTACATACGTTCAGGAACCTGTATTCCTAAAACACTGAATGCATTTTTAATTGTTTGTGCCACTTTATTTGATAACTGTACTCTAAACACTTTTTCATTTTCATTATCTGCACCTAAAATGGATACATTTTGATAGAATGAATTAAATTCTTTCACCAAATCATAGGTATAGTTAGCTACCAATGCAGGACTGTGTTGTGATGCTGCGTTTTGAATAACCTCAGGAAATAATTCCAATTGCTTTAAAAGCTCTTTTTCTTTAGGATGTAAAGACCTTTCGACTGCGCTCAAAGTCACATTCCAATCAAAATCTGCCTTTCTTAGTATAGCTTGAATTCTCGCATATGTGTACTGTATAAACGGCCCTGTATTCCCTTGAAAATCAATAGATTCTTTTGGGTCAAACAAAATGCGCTTTTTAGGGTCTACTTTTAGAATGTAATATTTTAAAGCACCTAAACCAATGGTTTTATAAAGTGATTGTTTTTCTTCTGTAGTATAACCATCAAGTTTCCCTAATTCTTCTGAAATTTCACCAGCAGTTGAAGCCATTTCATCAACTAAATCATCGGCATCTACCACAGTACCTTCTCTACTTTTCATTTTTCCACTAGGTAAATCGACCATACCATAACTTAAATGATATAGATTTTTAGCCCATTCAAACCCCAGTTTTTTCAAAATTAGAAACAATACTTGAAAATGATAGTCTTGCTCGTTACCAACGGTGTAAACCATACCGCCCACATCAGGAAAATCTTTAATACGTTGTATAGCTGTACCAATATCTTGCGTCATATATACTGCTGTTCCATCGGAGCGTTGTACTATTTTTTTATCTAATCCATCTTCTGTTAAATCGCACCAAACAGATCCGTCTGCTTCTTTTACAAAAACACCCGATTTCAAACCTTCAGCAACAAACTCCTTTCCTAATAAATAGGTATCACTTTCATAATATAAAGTATCAAAATCAACTCCTAAATTTTTATAAGATTCGTTAAAACCTTCATATACCCAACCGTTCATCATTTTCCAAAGTGAAACAACTTCTTCATCACCAGCTTCCCATTTTTGAAGCATATTTTGGGCTTCCAATAAAAGTGGTGCATTTTTTTTAGAATCATCTTCGGTTTTACCAGAAGCTACTAGTGCTTCAATCTCTTTCTTATATTCTTGGTCAAACTTTACATAATAATTACCAACCAACTTATCGCCTTTTAAACCGGTGCTATCTGGTGTTTCACCGTTACCAAAACGTTTCCAAGCCAACATACTTTTGCAAATATGGATTCCTCGGTCGTTAATAATTTGTGTTTTGTAAACTTTTTTACCAGATGCTTTTAAAATTTCGGCAACACTATAGCCCAAAAGATTATTTCTAACGTGCCCTAAATGCAGTGGTTTATTAGTGTTTGGCGACGAATATTCAACCATAATAGCGTTAGCAACTTCCTTTGGATACACAAAACCATAGGTTTCTTCATTTTTTATGCTATTAAAAAAGTTAATATAATAGGCATCACTTATTTCAACATTTAAAAAACCCTTTACAACATTAAACCCTTTTACTTCTTCAAGGTGTTCTACCAAATAATTACCAATAGTTTCACCTATTTGAACAGGGTTGCCTTTAATAAAGCGTAACATGGGGAATATCACTATGGTAATATCACCAGCAAATTCTTTTCTGGTGGCTTGAAATTCTACCGATTCTAATTGAATATTAAATGATGCTAAAACGGCTTGTTTAACTTGGTTTGATAAAGTCTCTTGAAGGCTCATTAATCTTACTGTTTTTAAGTGACCAAAGATAAAACTTTTATTAAAGGATTATTGCAAAATTTGATTTAATAAAAACTAACAAAATAGTTTACCATGCTTATTTAAGTTTACTTTTTTTTGAATTTCAAACAAAATACCTATTTATAAAGCTTAAAAAAATTCAATAAAATATGCGTGTATTTTGTCGACAAAAGCGCTCTTTTTCTATGATTTTTGCCGTTAATCTATTCGTCGGATTTTTGTCATTTTGAGCATTATCCTTTTATCTAATTTATTGGTAGAAAAACGCAGAAATTAGATTTTAAAGATGCTTTTTCCAACTTTTGCTACGTAAAGCTATTAACATCCATTTAATGGATTTTTTTTAACCAACAAAAAACATTACAGCTTAATAGGTAATACTTATTTCCCTCAAATAAGACATACTTAATAATAAGTTTTATTACTTGTTGTAATATAATGTATAGTATGAGGAAAATAATTACTCTAATTATTCTTTTATCTGTATTCTTAGGTTTCTCTCAAACCAAAGAATTAGATAGTCTTTCCATACAACTTGCTTTTGAAACTCAAGATTCTTTAAAAATAAAGACTTCTTTAAAGCTTATCAAATCGCTTTATGAAATTAACGATTATGATAGAGCTTTAAAATATATTATTGAAAGCGAGAAACTTTCAACCAACCTAAATTACACTAAAGGAATTGCCGAAACAACTTATTTTAAGTCGCTTATTTACGCACAAAAAGGAGACTATATTAATGCGGTAAGTGGGTATGAAAAATCTAAAATTCTATTTAAACATTTAAAGGATACACTTGGCATTGCTAAAGTTAATAACAGTATCGGCTTAATTGAAATTAAACGAGGTAATTACTCAAAAGGTTTGCAATATTCGTTGGCAGCCATTAAAGAATTAGAAAAACAAAACCTTAAAAAAGACCTTAGTTTGGCTTATAGTAATTTGGCCAAAGCATACCAAAAAATAAATGCTGTTGATAGAGCTATTGAGTTTAACTTAAAAGCTGTAGATGTTCAAAAACAATTAAGTGACAATATTGCACTTACACAATCTTACAACCAATTAGCCGAGCTATATTCATCTAAGAATGAAAACAGAAAAGCCATTGAATATTACCTAAAAGTTTTAAACGGGAAAAACACAAGTGCTGACTCATTACAAGGTATTATTTATCCAAAACTGGGTGCCGAATACTTAAAATTCAACGATTACGAAAAAGCTTCACGATACTTAATTCAGGGATTAAATATTAACAGAAAGTCTAACAATCAAGATGGTGTTTTATTGGCTTTAAACAGTCTTGGAGAATTAAATTTACAAACCAACCGATTGGTTTTAGCCGAACAGCATCTTTATGAGGCAGGTGTTATCGCCAAAAACGTTAATAACAAACCAGAGTTACTTAAATATTATAAGTTAATGATGGTTTTAGACTCTACAAAAAACAAATTTGATAGAGCGTTTATGTGGCAACGCCACTATTATAACTTAAAAAGAAGCCTTAATAAAGATGATATAAAGAATTCAGATTCTGTTCAATTAGATTTCAACCCAAATTTTGAAAAAGATTTAGCAAACAACACTTCAACAGAAGCTATTAATGGTACCTTTTATGAATCTAAAGCAGAGTTTGATAAGTTTCAGTTAATTTTTTACGGCCTTTTGGCTGCTCTTGCTATTGTTTCAACCTTTTTAATATTAATTTATTTAAAAAGAAGCACTAACATAAAGTACACCCAAGAATTAGAAGAAAAAAACCTAAAAATTGAATTACAGAACGAAGCCTTTTTAGAGCAAACAAAACATCTTGAAAACGTTAATAATGTAAAAGACAAACTGTTTTCAATTGTATCTCACGATTTAAAAGATTCGCTTTCTTCAATAAATGGTTTTATTGATTTATTAAAAGACGGTTCGTTATCTAGAGAAGAATTCGATAATTTAATTCCAGAATTGAGTGAAAATGCCAACAATGCATCCCTGCTTTTATTCAACTTGCTTAACTGGTCTAAATCGCAAATGCAATCTTTAGAACCTAAACCAACCCTGTTTGATATACAAGAAGTTTTTGAAGATAAAGTTAGGCTGATTGAACAACGTATGGAAAACAAAGGCATCGAATTAATTGACCATTCCTTACGAGATTTTGCCTATGCCGATAAAAGCATGTTCGAAATTGTTGTACAAAACTTGCTTGCCAATGCTTTAAAATTCTGTAAAAGTGGCGATACCATTACTATTTCAAACCATATAAGCAATGGTAGTTGTATTGTTAGTATTGCCGATACTGGAATAGGCATTTCTAAACAGAACATAGAAAAACTATTCAAAAACAGCTCATTTACAACCGTAGGCACTAATAACGAAAAAGGCACTGGTTTAGGCCTATCAATCTGTAAAGAATTGGTAGAACTAAACAACGGTAAAATTTGGGTAGAAAGCACCCTAAACGTTGGTAGTACATTCTATATTCAGTTACCAAAATCTAGACCATCATAATATTTATTCTGGCGTTACCCTAAAGGGTCGGGCTATTCGTTACAATCTTTTTGCTCGTACCTCACAAAAAGGATTTTCTCTACTATCCCTAACGCAAAAAAAACGAGTTTCAATTCAACTTTAAGCTTTTGGCAAAAAAACTTCCGCCATCATACAACGGGCACTACCGCCACCGCAAGCTTCAATAATATCTAAAGAGCTAGAAAGTATATTAGTATGCTTTTTAAGTCTTTCTATTTGACTTTCTGATAAAGAATCATAAGCTGCTTGACTCATTACTAAATACAATTCATCATTAACTCCTTTAACTTGCAACATATTACCCGCAAAATTATTTAACTGTGCCTCGGTAATATCTATTATCTCCTTACCATCTTCTTTTAAATGGCCTATTACATTTCTGAGTTCCTTTTTGTCGTCAATACTACTTAAGCAAATAACGGCAAAAGTTTCGCCAATACACATCATCACGTTTGTGTGGTAAATGGCTTTTCGTCCCCCATTTACGGTTTGGCTGGCATTGAAAATTACCGGCATGTATTCAAAATCTTCGCAAAACTCAATAAACAAATCTTCATCGGCTCTGGGCGATAAGGCACAGTACGCTTTGCGATTTACCCTATCTAAAACGACACTTCCCGTACCTTCAAGAAATACACCTTCTTCCTCAGCGTCTGTATAATCAATAATATTATTAATAACAAAGCCACCATGCTCAACTGCTTCCAGAATATTCTCACTACGCTCTAAGCGCCTATTCTCTGCAAACATTGGATACAAACCAACATCGCCATTTTCGTGAAATGACACCCAATTATTAGGAAAAATAGAATCGGGTGTATCAAACTCATCGGTATCGTTAACAACTATAACATTAACACCAATGCCCCTAAGCTTTTCAACATACCTATCAAACTCCTGTTGTGCTTTGGTACTAACGTTTTGTGATAGCACATTATCCATTACTTTTTGGTAATAATTATTAACTGCCGTTTGCTCGTTCATCCTAAAGTTTATAGGACGAATCATTAAAATAGTATTTGTGGTTTGTTGCATAACATAATTTATATTACAAAAATATGATTATTTGTGTGATAAAAACAAATTACAATTATTACTCTTATGCAAAAAAAGTGATAACTTCGTTAATAGCCAATATACTGTTATATCATTATATATAAGCATTATATAGAGTCATTTTTATCTAAAAACTTAAAATGAAAAAATCGATTTTACTAATTTTAATGTGTCTTACCTTATTAACCACACATGCCCAAGTTAATACTGAATTTTGGCGGGTTGACAACCTTTCTTTAATTGGTGGAAATAATATACAGGTAATTGGCAACCCTAAGATAATAAATACAGAAATAGGTGATGCTGTTGAATTTAATGGTATTAATGATGGCTTAATTGTAAACAACCATCCTGTATCTGGGGCAACGGCATTTACTATAGAAATTATTTTCAAACCTTACTCTGGTGGAGCTATTGAGCAACGTTTTCTTCATTTACAGCAAGATGATAATAATAGAATACTTATAGAGTTACGAAATAACAATAATGCAAACTGGAGTCTTGACACTTTTATAAAGTCTGGAAGTTCCAGTCAAGCATTATTAGATTACGCTTTTGTTCACAACTTGAATGAATGGGTTCACGCAGCTTTAGTGTTTAAAGACGGCAGAATGGCACATTATATTAATGGAGAAAAAGAGCTGGAAGGAACTGTAAATTATCAAGTTGTAAACTCTGGACAGACCTCATTAGGAGTTAGAATGAATCAGGTATCATGGTTTAAAGGAGTGATACATACCGTAAAAGTAACTCATGAAGCACTTAATCCTGAAGGTTTTATGGAAATAGGAGAAAATTTAAGCGTTGAAAATATAGAAGACAATCAACCTATAATTGAAATAGTCCCTAATCCTATGGAATCTTATGGTTTGCTGAAATACAAATTAGCAGAATCTTCAAACATTTCAATTAAATTGATTAATATCTATGGGGCAGAAATAGCGAATGTTTTTGAAGGTTTCAAAAGTGCAGGCACACATGAATTAGAAATTACTCGTAACAATATAAATACCGGGATGTATTTTGTTGTGATTAATTATATGAACAAGAACTTTGCGCAAAAAATGATTGTCACTAATTAATTTTAAATTAATCCCTAATTAAAGGCATTGTAGTACAACGCAATAAACCTTCCTGTTTTGAAATTTCAGAATAAGGCACTTCTTCAACAATAAACCCTTGTTTATTTAACCAGGTATTTAATCGCGTAAAGGTTTTTTCAGAAATAATAACATCTTCAGAAATAGAAAAAATATTACTGTTCATATTGTACATTTCTTCTTTGTTAATTTCAAAAACATTCTCTTTTCCAAAGAAATTCACTAACCAATTATACTCTCGCTCAATAAGAAATCCGTTTTTATGAATAATAGCTTTCCCTTTTCCAATAGGCTGAAAACAGCAATCTAAATGCAGTGCGTTTTCGCGGGCATTTGTGTTGGATTTTCTAAGTTCAAACGACTTCACCGTTTTATTTGGGAACAATTCCTGAATGGCAATAACCGCATCCATATTAGTACGTGCCGTAATTAATTCTGGATAATCTTCTCCCGAATAGGTTCCTATAAAAATATAATCGTTCCAAGGCATAACATCGCCGCCTTCTACATGGCATTCTGGAGGCAATACAATTCTATTTTTTCTATCCACTTGATTCCAAACATACCTAATAGCTTCAACTTCAGCTTCTCTGTTTGGTAAAATATTGGCTCTAATAATCTTATCTTCTATAACAAAAGCAATATCACGTGAAAATATTTGATTACAATCTTTTATAACGTGGGGTCTAAAAACCTGAACATCGTACTTTTTAAAAACAGCAGCCACAGCATCCATTTCTAGAATCATATCGGCTTCTTTAGGATACGTTCCAGCTAATACGTGCTCGATACTTTTTGGGTCATAGCAATCCTCAACACTTGGTGGTGATCCATTACTTTCGGCTGTTCCTAAAATAACAGCTCTTAACCTAGAGGTTTCGTTTTTTACATTCAGTTTTAGCATGTTGTAAATATAAAAAAGCTTCATAATGTTTAGTTATGAAGCTTCATTTATTTTTACACTTGAAAGTTTATCTTTTTTCTATTGGCACAAAAGATCTTTCGGTAGCACCAGTATAAACTTGTCTTGGTCTTCCAATTGGCTCTTTGCGTAAACGCATTTCACGCCATTGTGCTATCCAACCCGGTAAACGTCCTAAAGCGAACATTACCGTAAACATATCTGTTGGTATGCCCATACCTCTATAAATAATACCTGAATAGAAATCTACATTAGGATATAATTTTCTATCTACAAAATATTTATCTTCTAAAGCTTCTTTTTCAAGTCCTTTAGCTATATCTAAAATAGGGTCTTCAACACCTAAATTCCCTAATACTTCATCGGCAGCTCTTTTAATGATTTTAGCACGCGGATCGAAGTTTTTGTATACACGGTGACCAAAGCCCATTAAACGGAACGGATCTTCTTTGTCTTTAGCTTTAGCCATGTACTTTTTAGTATCACCCCCATCTTCTTTAATTGCTTCCAACATTTCCAACACTGCTTGGTTAGCACCTCCATGGAGTGGACCCCAAAGAGCAGAAATACCTGCAGAAATAGACGCGAATAAACCAGCATGCGATGACCCTACAATTCTAACCGTAGATGTTGAACAGTTTTGTTCGTGATCTGCATGTAAAATTAGGAGCTTATCTAAGGCGTCTACTAATATTTTATTTTGAACATATTCACTATTAGGCTGTCTGAACATCATTTTCAAAATATTTTCTACATAGCCTAAATTTTTATCACCGTAATCTAGTGGTAAACCTTCCTTTTTACGAAGTGTCCAAGCAACTAATACTGGGAATTTACCTAATAAACGCACTACAGATTTATACATATCAGCCTCAGAATCAACATTTACTGAAGATGGGTTAAATGCTGTTAATGCACTGGTTAATGACGATATAACCCCCATAGGGTGAGCTGACTTAGGGAAAGCATCTAGAATCTTTTTTACATCTTCATCTACTACAGATTGCGCTTTTATATCATTATGAAATTTTTCGTTTTGCTCTTTTGTTGGAAGTTCTCCAAAAATCAAAAGGTAAGCTACTTCTAAAAAATCTGCTTTTTCAGCTAATTCTTCAATAGAATAACCTCTATATCTTAAAATACCTTTTTCTCCATCTAAAAACGTAATAGCACTTTCGCAAGAACCTGTGTTTTTATAACCAGGATCCATAGTAATAACACCTCCTGATGCATTCCTAAAACTAGAAATATCAATAGCTAATTCTTTTTCTGTTCCTTCTATTACGGGAAGTTCTATTTTTTTTCCGTTTACTTCAATGGTAGCAGTATTCGCCATAAATGTGAGTGATTTTTTTAATTCTTAAATTGGATTGCTAATTTACAAAATATCCCTTTATTAATATATGTGTTGAAAGCAAAGATTTAATCAATTAACAAATTGTTTGAAATTAATGCAAAAAAAAAAGCGATTATTAAAATAATAACCGCTTTTTAAAAAAAATTAATTTTCTTATTTTATTTTGAATGCTTTCTCTTGAGGAAAATAAGCCATTTCTCCCAATTGTTCTTCAATACGAAGCAATTGGTTGTATTTAGCCATACGGTCGCTACGAGAAGCAGAACCTGTTTTTATTTGCCCGCAGTTTAAAGCCACTGCTAAATCAGCAATGGTGTTATCTTCAGTTTCACCAGAACGGTGAGACATCACAGACGTGTAACCTGCATTTTTAGCCATATTTACGGCTGCAATAGTTTCAGTTAACGATCCTATTTGGTTTACTTTAATTAAGATTGAATTAGCTATACCGTTGTCAATACCTCGAGATAATCGCTCTACATTAGTTACAAATAAATCATCACCAACTAGTTGTACTTTATCACCAATTTTATCGGTTAATAATTTCCAACCTTCCCAGTCGTTCTCATCCATACCATCTTCAATAGAAATGATTGGGTATTTAGCAGCTAATTCAGCTAAATACTCAGCTTGTTCAGCAGAAGATCTTACTTTACCAGTTTCACCCTCAAACTTCGAATAATCGTATTTTCCGTTTACATAAAATTCTGCCGCAGCGCAATCTAAAGCAATTTTAATATCACCACCAAAAGTGTATCCTGCGTTTTCAACAGCTACTTTAATAGAATCTAATGCATCTTCTGTTCCTCCTGCTAAATTCGGGGCAAAACCACCTTCATCACCTACAGCCGTACTTAAATGTCTATCGTGCAAAACTTTTTTAAGACTATGGAAAATCTCAGTTCCCATTTGCATAGCATGTGTAAAGTTTTTAGCCTTAACAGGCATAATCATAAACTCTTGGAATGCTATAGGGGCATCACTATGTGAACCACCATTAATAATATTCATCATTGGTAAAGGAAGTGTATTTGCAGATACACCACCTACATAACGATATAGAGGTAAGTTAAGTTCATTTGCTGCTGCTTTTGCAACTGCTAAAGAAACACCTAAAATAGCGTTAGCTCCTAATTTTGATTTATTTTTTGTACCATCTAAATCAATCATAATTTGATCGATTAAATTTTGCTCAAAAACTGAAACGCCCAATAATTCTGGAGCGATAAGTGCGTTAACATTTTCTACAGCTTTTAAAACACCTTTACCCATATATGCTTTACCACCATCACGAAGCTCAACTGCTTCATGCTCACCTGTTGATGCACCCGATGGCACTGCAGCTCTTCCTAAAATATCATTTTCTGTTACAACATCTACTTCAACAGTAGGATTTCCTCTAGAATCAAAAATTTGTCTAGCGTGGATATTAATTATTACACTCATAATTGGTTATTTTAAACTTTTAATATTTCAAATTTACGTTTAAATCTGCTTTCTTTTAATATGTTCTTAAATAATTACACAAAAAAACATCTATAACGTTTTAGTTACGTTTTCACTAAAAAAGAATGGGTTTTAATCAAAAACCTCACAAGTTATAAAACCTGTGAGGTTTAAATCACTAATTTTTCTTTATGTTTTCAATAAACTGATCGAACAAATACGATGAGTCATGTGGTCCCGGGCTCGCTTCTGGGTGATACTGTACCGAAAAACAGTTTTTACTTTTCATAGCTAATCCTGCAACTGTGTGGTCGTTAAGGTGCACATGTGTTACTTGCAAATCTGGGTGGGCTTCTGCTTCTTCTCTATTCACAGCAAATCCATGATTTTGAGAAGTAA
This sequence comes from Mariniflexile soesokkakense, assembly GCF_039650365.1. Classification (NCBI taxonomy): domain Bacteria; kingdom Pseudomonadati; phylum Bacteroidota; class Flavobacteriia; order Flavobacteriales; family Flavobacteriaceae; genus Mariniflexile; species Mariniflexile soesokkakense. The sequence goes on from NZ_JAZHYP010000001.1 coordinate 750,938, forward strand.
TTTCACCTTTACCCGTATTTATATTTTTTACCGGATGATTAATTCCGCGGTGGCCATTATGCATTTTGTAAGTTGAAACACCATTTGCCAACGCAATAACTTGGTGACCCAAACAAATACCGAATAATGGTAAATCTCTCTTAATAATTTCTTTTGCTAACGTTTGTGCTTCAATTAAAGGTTCTGGATCTCCAGGCCCGTTTGATAAGAAATAGCCATCAGGTTTAAAAGCTTCCAAATCTTCAAACTTAGCATTATAAGGGAATACTTTTATGTAAGCATCTCTTTTTGCTATGTTTCTAAGAATGTTCTTCTTAATACCAATGTCTAAAGCTGCTACTTTGTAAGTTGCATTTTCATCACCATAATAATAAGGCTCTTTAGTAGACACTTGAGATGCCAATTCTAAGCCATTCATGTCTGGTACTTCAGCCAATTGTTTTTTTAATCCTTCAACGTTATCTACATCGGTAGAAATTACAGCATTCATAGCACCGTTATCTCGTATATAGCTTACCAATGCTCTAGTATCAACATCGGAAATTGCTAAAAGATTATTCTCATTTAAAAAATCTTCTAACGAACCATTAGCTGCATCACGAGAATAATCATAACTGAAATTTTTACAAATTAATCCTGCAATTTTAATGGAATCAGATTCAACTTCTTCATCGTTTACCCCATAATTACCAATATGCGCATTGGTTGTAACCATTAACTGACCGTAATAAGATGGGTCTGTAAAAATTTCTTGGTAACCAGTCATTCCTGTATTAAAACATACTTCACCAAATGATGTTCCTTGTTTATTCCCTACTGCCTTTCCGTAAAAAATAGTGCCATCTGCTAAAAGAATAATGGCTTTTTGTCTTTTTTGATATTTCATTTATCTAATTAAAAAAGTTTTGCAAAAATGCTAAAAAAAAAGGATAAACTAAAATAGTTTATCCTTTATATATTAAATGCTTATTAACATTTATTCTTCTTCGTTTGTTGCTTTTGGCTCAACAGCTGGAGCAGCTTCCGGTTTAGAACCACTTCTTCTGCTTCGTCTAGTTGTTTTCTTCTCTGGTTTAGATGCATTGTAAAGCTCGTTATAATCTACAAGCTCAATCATTGCCATATCAGCATTATCACCTAAACGATTACCAAGTTTAATAATTCTTGTGTAACCACCTGGACGATTAGCAACTTTTGCTGCAACATCTCTAAATAATTCTGCTACTGCATCTTTTTGTCTTAAGTTAGCCATAACAATACGTCTGTTATGCGTAGTATCTTCTTTAGACTTAGTAATCATTGGCTCTACAAATTGTTTTAAAGCTTTTGCTTTAGCAACAGTAGTGTTAATACGCTTGTGCTCAATTAAAGAACAAGCCATATTAGCTAACATAGATTTTCTATGCGCGGTTTTTCTACCTAAATGATTTATTTTTTTTCCGTGTCTCATGACATTTTTGTTATCATCATCTTGCTTCTATACCTTTTTAGGGAGCAAACTATGATGGGTTAATAATTTACGATTTTTGATTTACAATTTCAGAAATCCAAAATCGTTCTAGTCTTTATCTAATTTATATTTGCTTAAATCCATTCCGAAGTTTAAACCTTTAACATTAACAAGCTCTTCAAGCTCTGTTAAAGACTTTTTACCAAAGTTTCTAAATTTCATTAAGTCATTTTTATTGAAAGATACTAAGTCGCCTAAAGTATCAACTTCTGCAGCTTTTAAACAGTTAAGTGCACGTACAGATAAGTCCATATCAATTAACTTTGTTTTAAGCAACTGTCTCATGTGAAGAGATTCTTCATCATAAGTTTCAGTTTGTGCTATTTCATCAGCTTCTAACGTGATACGCTCATCAGAGAATAACATGAAATGGTGAATTAATGTTTTTGCACCTTCTGTTAATGCATCTTGAGGCGTTATAGAACCATCAGTTACGATTTCAAAAACCAATTTTTCATAATCCGTTTTTTGTTCTACACGATAATTTTCAATACTATATTTAACATTTTTTATTGGAGTGTATATAGAGTCTGTAAAGATAGTTCCAACTGGTGCAGCCGCTTTTTTATTTTCTTCTGCAGGAACATAACCTCTACCTTTTTCTATGGTAATTTCCATATTGAAATTAACTTTAGGATCTAAGTTACAGATAACTAATTCTGTATTTAATACTTGAAACCCTGAAATGAATTTTTGAAAATCTCCAGCTGTAATTTGTTCTTGACCGGATATTGAAATCGATATTGACTCATTATCAATATCTTCAATTTGTCTTTTAAAACGCGCTTGCTTTAAATTCAAAATGATTTCAGTAACATCTTCAACTACTCCAGCTATTGCTGAAAATTCGTGGTCTACACCTTCAATTCTAACTGATGTAATTGCGAATCCTTCTAATGAAGAAAGCAAAACACGTCTTAGTGCGTTACCTACTGTTAAACCATAACCAGGTTCTAGTGGTCTGAATTCGAATTTACCTTCGAAATCAGTAGAATCAATCATGATTACTTTGTCTGGTTTTTGAAAATTAAATACTGCCATTTTTTTTCTTCGTTTTAATTGTTATTTGGTTGCGCGGTCTAAAAGTTTGAAGAAATACTTATAAACCCTTTGGCCAAATACCAATATGATTAATTTATTATTTTGAATATAATTCGACTATGAATTGTTCGTTTATGTTTTCTGGAATTTGGATTCTGGCAGGAACAGAAACATAGGTTCCTTGTTTTGTGTCGTCGTTCCAAGTAATCCATTCATAAACGTGACTTGAATTTGAAAGAGATCTTTCAATAGCTTCAAGTGATTTTGATTTTTCTCTAACAGCAACAACATCACCAGCTTTTAATTGGTACGATGGAATGTTTACTAACTCGCCATTTACAGTAATGTGTCTGTGAGATACTAATTGTCTTGCACCACTTCTAGAAGGAGCAATACCCATTCTGAATACTACGTTATCTAATCTAGATTCGCAAAGTTGTAATAAAACTTCACCTGTAATTCCTTGAGCAGCTCTAGCGCTTTTAAATATATTTCTGAATTGACGCTCTAATATACCATAAGTATATTTTGCTTTTTGCTTTTCCATTAATTGGATTGCATATTCAGATTTTTTTCCACGACGTCTAGCGTTTCCGTGTTGACCTGGAGGATAATTTCTTTTTTCAAAAGATTTATCTTCTCCGAAAATAGCTTCACCAAATTTACGAGCTATTTTAGTTTTAGGACCAGTATATCTTGCCATTTTAAATTGTTTTTTAAGAGTGATTATGAATTAAGGTCTTAATCTTATCCTTCGATAACCGTTGATCTCTTGTTGATACTTGTTAATATTTATTTTTTTTCAGTTTGCAAATGTATGCAAAAAATTAATATCATCTGCGAAACAGATGATATTAATTTTTAGTAAAGATTTTTGATTCACGATTTTTGATTTTTATTAAATCATTAATCGTATTTCGTTAAACTCTTCTTCGTTTTGGAGGACGACATCCATTATGAGGAAGTGGAGTAACATCAATAATTTCTGTTACTTCAATACCGGCATTATGAATTGAACGGATAGCTGATTCTCTACCATTACCTGGACCTTTTACATATACTTTTACTTTTTTCAATCCAGCTTCTGATGCTACAGCAGCAGCATCTTCAGCAGCTAATTGAGCAGCATAAGGTGTGTTTTTCTTAGAACCTCTAAATCCCATCTTACCAGCAGAAGACCAAGAAATTACGTCTCCCTTTTTATTTGTAAGTGCAATTATGATGTTGTTGAAAGAAGCATTAACATGAGCTTCTCCTACAGAGTCTACAATAACTTTACGTTTTTTTGTAGTTTTTGTGTTTGATTTTGCCATTTTTTATAGTTTTCAGTTATTAGTTGATAGTCGCTAGAATCCTAAACCTTTTATAATTTCAAACAGATTCCTTCCAACGTCTAAATACTAAAGACTAATTGTTATTTAGTTGCTTTCTTCTTGTTAGCAACAGTTTTTCTTCTACCTTTTCTAGTTCTAGAGTTGTTTTTTGTACGTTGTCCTCTTAACGGAAGACCCGATCTATGACGAATTCCTCTATAACATCCAATATCCATTAAACGTTTAATGTTCAATTGAATTTCAGAACGTAATTCACCTTCGATAGTAAAAGTACCAACAGCTTCACGAATACCACTAATTTGGTCATCGTTCCAATCTTGAACTTTAATACTTTCATCAACATTAGCTTCCGCTAATATTTCTTTAGCTCTACTTCTACCTACCCCGTAGATATAAGTTAAAGCGATAACTCCTCTTTTGTTTTTTGGTATGTCTACACCTGCAATTCTTGCCATAATTACCCTTGTCTTTGTTTAAATCTAGGATTCTTTTTGTTTATCACGTAAAGTCTACCTTTTCTTCGTACGATTATACAATCTGCACTTCTCTTTTTTACTGATGCTCTTACTTTCATCTGTTAGTATCTATAAGTTATTCTCGCCTTAGATAAATCATAAGGACTCATTTCTAATTTCACTTTATCTCCTGGTAATAATTTAATATAATGCATACGCATTTTACCTGAAATATGTGCTGTCACAATGTGACCGTTTTCTAATTCAACACGAAACATAGCATTTGATAATGCTTCTATAATGGTTCCATCTTGTTCTATTGCTGCTTGTTTTGCCATCGTATAATATTAAGCTACTGCCGCTTTTCTATTTTTACCTGTTTTCATCAAGCCGTCATAATGTCTATTTAACAAATAAGAATTTACTTGTTGCATAGTATCTATAGCTACACCCACCAAAATGATTAATGAAGTGCCACCAAAAAATAATGCCCATCCTTGTTGAACACCCATAATTTTTACTATTAACGCTGGGAACACAGCAATAAATGCTAAAAATATAGAACCCGGTAAGGTAATTTGAGACATTATCTTATCTAAATATTCAGATGTTTCAGTTCCTGGACGAATACCAGGTATAAAACCACCACTACGCTTTAAATCGTCTGCCATTTTATTGGTAGGTACCGTAATTGCAGTATAGAAATATGTGAATACTATAATCAATAAAGCAAATGTTATGTTATACGCTAATCCGAAAATATCTGCATAGTTTGTCTGCATCCATGCACCAAAAGCTGTTTCTTTTAAAAGTGAAGAACCACCAATTAAACTAGGAACAAACATAATTGCTTGTGCAAAAATAATAGGCATTACTCCCGAAGCATTAAGCTTTAATGGGATGTACTGTCTAGAACCTGCCATAGCACTTTTTTCGTAATCGCCAGTAGCTGTTCTTCTTGCATACTGTACTGCAATTTTTCTAACGGCCATAACTAACATGATACTACCTAGAATGATAGCGAACCATAATACCAATTCAAAAAGAATAAGCATCACGTTGTTACCTTCTAATCTTGTAGCAGCATTTTGAAGAAATGATGCAGGTAGCCTTGCGATAATACCAACCATAATTAATAAGGAAATACCATTACCAATACCTTTATCGGTAATCTTTTCTCCTAACCACATCGCGAAGATACAGCCCGTTACTAAAATAGTAACTGAAGAGAAATAAAATAATGGCCCTGTACCAAGTAAAAATGCACTTGTAGGGATTCCTAAAGCTGGTAAACTAGCTAAATAACCTGGAGCTTGCAGCAAACAGATTGCAATTGTTAACCAACGTGTAATTTGATTGATTTTCTTTTGACCACTAGCGCCTTCCTTTTGTAGTTTTTGTAAATAAGGAATAGCTATTCCCATTAACTGAACAACAATAGAAGCAGAAATGTAAGGCATAATACCTAATGCAAAAACCGAAGCGTTTGCAAAAGCACCACCTGTAAAGGCATTAAGTAACCCCAATAAGCCACCATCTGTACTATCAGCTAAACCCTCTAATTGAGCAGCATCAATACCCGGCAGTACTACTTGAGCACCGAAACGGTAAACTAATAACAGACCTAGTGTAACTATGATTCTGTTTCTTAGTTCTTCTATTTTCCAGACATTCTTTAACGATTCTATAAATTTCATACTTATAATAAGGTCTTATAACGTTACAGCTTCTCCACCAGCAGCTTCAATAGCAGCTTTTGCTGAAGCAGTAAACTTATGTGCAGATACTTTTAATTTTGCTTTTAACTCACCCCTACCTAAAATTTTAACTAGATCGTTTTTTCCAATTAAACGGTTTGTGAATAATGTTTCAAAATCAACAGTATCACCAACTTTTTTATCGTCAGCTAATTGTTGCAACGTATCTAAATTAATACCTTGATACTCTACACGGTTAATGTTAGTAAAACCAAATTTAGGAACACGTCTTTGAAGTGGCATTTGCCCTCCTTCAAATCCTACTTTCTTAGAATAACCAGAACGAGATTTAGCACCTTTGTGACCACGAGTTGCGGTACCACCTTTACCAGAACCTTGTCCACGTCCTATTCTTTTTCCTTGATTTTTAACTGAACCTTCTGCAGGTTTTAAATTACTTAAATCCATTTTTCAGTATATTATTATTTAATTTCTTCAACAGAAACTAAGTGATTTACTTTACTTACCATACCAAGAATGCTTGATGTAGCTTCGTGCTCTTTAACTTGACCAATCTTTTTAAGACCTAGAGATATTAATACTCGTTTTTGTCTTAACGGACAATTGATTGCACTTTTAACTTTTGTTACTTTAATTTTTGCCATCTCTGTCTGTATTAAGCTTTAAATACTTGTTCAAGTGAAATACCTCTATCACGAGCAATGGTATTGGCATCTCTTAATTGTAATAAAGCATCAAAAGTTGCTTTTACAACATTGTGAGGATTTGAAGATCCTTGAGATTTTGATAATACATCGTGTACACCAACTGCCTCAAGCACTGTTCTTACAGCACCACCAGCAATAACTCCTGTACCTTTAGCTGCAGGAATAATATTTACTCTTGCTCCACCATATTTACCTTTTTGCTCATGTGGTAATGATTTCCCTTTTAAAGGAATGCGAACTAGGTTTTTCTTTGCGTCTTCAATAGCTTTTGCAATAGCACTAGCTACGTCTTTAGATTTTCCTAAACCTTGCCCTACAACACCAGCTTCATCACCAACTACAACTATAGCCGAAAAACCAAATGCTCTACCACCTTTAGTTACTTTTGTAACTCTTTGTACACCAACTAAACGATCTTTAAGATCTAATCCACCTGGTTTTACTAATTCTGCACTTTTATATTTTTTAAACATAATTTCTTAGAATTTAAGTCCTGCTTCTCTAGCTCCTTCAGCTAATGATTTCACTCTACCATGATATAAATAACCACCTCTATCAAAAGCGATAGTTTCTACACCTGCTTTTAAAGCTCTTTCAGCAAGTGCCTTACCTACTAATTTAGCTACTTCAATTTTAGTTGCTTTTGCAGAACTAATATCTTTATCTCTTGAAGATGCTGCACTGATGGTTACACCAGATACGTCATCTACAACTTGAGCGTAAATTTCTTTATTACTTCTAAAAACAGTTAATCTAGGTCTAGCTTCTGTACCAGAAACTATCTTGCGTATTCTGCTTTTAATTCTTATCCTTCTTTCGTATTTTGTCAATGCCATAACTTACTTATTAAGCTGATTTACCTGCTTTTCTTCTTAATACCTCACCAACAAACTTAACACCTTTACCTTTATAAGGCTCTGGTGGTCTAAAACCACGAATCTTTGCAGCTACTTGACCTACAAGTTGTTTATCATGCGAAGTTAGTTTTATAATAGGGTTTTTACCTTTTTCACTTATTGTTTCCAATTTAATTTCTGGAGCTAAATTCATAACAATTGCATGAGAAAAACCTAATGCCAATTCCAATTTTTGACCTTGGTTACTAGCTCTATACCCTACACCAACCAATTCTAATTGTTTAGTCCATCCGTTTGAAACTCCTTCAATCATGTTTAGCATTAACGATCTATATAAACCATGTTTTGCTTTTTGATCTTTAGAATCCGAAGAACGTGTTACTAAAACATTTCCATCTTCAACTTTAATATTTACAGAATCGTAATTTTGAGTTAATTCTCCTAATTTTCCTTTTACTGTAACTATTCCGTCGTTTATATCAACTGTAACTCCTTGTGGAATTACTACTGGGTTATTACCTATTCTTGACATATCTTATCTTTTTAGTAAACGTAACACAATACTTCACCACCTACATTATCTCTTTTAGCTTGTTTGCCTGTCATTACTCCGTGAGAAGTAGAAACAATGGCAATACCTAAACCATTAAGAATTCTAGGAAGTTCTTTTGAACTTGCGTATTTACGTAAACCTGGTTTACTTATTCTTTGAATCTGTTTTATTACAGGCTCTTTAGTTTCCTTATTGTACTTAAGTGCTATTTTAATAGTACCCTGTACTGAAGAATCATCAAACTTGTAACTTAAAATATATCCTTGTTCGAATAATATTTTAGTGATGTCTTTTTTAAGATTAGATGCTGGGATCTCCACCACTCTGTGGTTAGCACGCACTGCATTTCTAATTCTTGTCAAATAATCCGCTATTGGATCTGTGTACATAATGAATTGATTTGTGATCTTGGTTTTCGGAATATTCCGAACCTTAAATCTGATTATTTAAATAATATTACCAACTTGCTTTTCTAACACCAGGAATAAGACCATTGTTGGCCATTTCTCTAAAAGTTACACGAGAAATACCAAATGTTCTCATATAGCCTCTAGGTCTTCCTGTTAATTTACATCTATTATGTTGACGAACAGGAGAAGCGTTTTTTGGTAACTTTTGTAATGCATCATAATCTCCAGCTTCTTTTAAAGCTTTACGTTTTTCAGCATATTTAGCTACTGTTTTAGCTCTTTTTACCTCGCGGGCTTTCATTGATTCTTTAGCCATAACTTAGTTCTTTTGAAAAGGTAATCCTAATTCGGTTAATAATGATTTTGCTTCTTTATCAGTTTCAGCAGACGTTACAAATGTAATATCCATTCCTGAGATTTTATTAACTTTATCAATATTAATCTCTGGGAATATAATTTGCTCGGTAACTCCCAAATTGTAGTTACCACGTCCGTCAAACCCTGTAGCTTTAATTCCGTTAAAATCTCTTACACGTGGAAGTGCAGAAGTAACCAAACGGTCTAAAAACTCATACATTTTCTCGCCACGTAAAGTAACTTTACACCCAATTGGCATACCTTTACGTAATTTGAAAGATGCAACGTCTTTCTTAGATATTGTAGCTATAGCTTTTTGTCCAGATATAGTAGTTAATTCTTCTACAGCGTAGTCAATTAACTTTTTGTCTGCAACTGCTGCTCCAACACCTTTAGATATTACTATCTTTTTCAGTTTAGGAACTTGCATCACATTTTTATATCCAAATTCTTCTGTAAGAGTTGCAATTACTCTGCTTTTATACTCTTCTTTAAGTCTCGGTGAATATCCCATAACTATATTACTTCATTAGATTTTGTTGAAAATCTTACTTTCTTACCGCCTTCAACTTTATAACCAATTCTAGTTGTCTCTCCTTTTGAAGTTAACAATGAAAGGTTAGAAATATGAATAGCTGCTTCTTTTTCTACGATTCCTCCTTGAGGGTTTTTAGCACTTGGTTTAGTATGTTTCTTAACCATGTTAATGCCCTCAACAATCGCTTTGTTCTTGTCTATTAATACTTTTTGTACTTTACCTTCAGCACCTTTGTGGTCTCCAGCAATTACTTTTACAGTATCTCCAGTTTTTATTTTAAGCTTTGTCATCTTAAATTAATGTATTAAAGCACTTCAGGTGCTAATGATACAATTTTCATGAATTGTTTATCACGAAGTTCTCTAGCAACCGGACCAAATACACGTGTTCCTCTCATCTCTCCTTGAGCATTTAAAAGCACACATGCGTTATCGTCAAATCTTATATAAGATCCGTCTGGTCTTCTTACTTCTTTTTTAGTACGTACAACCACTGCAGTAGAAACAGCACCCTTTTTAATGTTTCCATTAGGTGTTGCGTCTTTTATAGAAACAACAATTTTGTCTCCTACAGATGCGTATCTTCTTTTAGTACCACCTAAAACACGGATAGTTAAAACCTCCTTTGCTCCAGTGTTATCTGCTACTTTTAATCTTGATTCTTGCTGTACCATAATTATTTAGCTCTTTCTATGATTTCAACTAATCTCCAACATTTAGATTTACTTAAAGGTCTTGTTTCCATGATTCTTACAGTATCTCCAATGTTACAATCGTTTGTTTCGTCGTGTGCAACATATTTTTTTGTTTTTAACACGAACTTACCATACATAGGGTGTTTTACTTTTTTAACCTCTGCAACAACTATTGATTTTTGCATTTTGTTACTAGTAACAACTCCTATACGTTCTTTTCTTAAATTTCTTGTTTCCATCTTGTAGCAGAATTATTGTAATTCTCTTTTAGTTAATTCGGTCGCAATTCTAGCTACTGAACGTCTTATGTTACGTAACTGAATTGGATTTTCTAAAGGAGATATTGCATGAGCTAATTTTAGGTCTGAATAACTCTTTTTTGTTTCACTAAGTTTCTCTTGTAACTCAGCTACAGATAATTCTTTAATTTCTGATTGTTTCATAATATCAAATAAATTATGCTTCGTAATCGTTAGCGATTAAAAACTTAGTTTTAACAGGAAGTTTTTGTGCGGCTAAACGTAACGCTTCTTTTGCGATATCTAAAGACACTCCTCCAACTTCAAATAAAATTCTTCCCGGTTTCACAACAGCTACCCAATATTCAACGGCACCTTTACCTTTACCCATACGTACTTCAAGAGGTTTCTTTGTAATAGGCTTATCTGGAAATATTTTAATCCAAAGTTGTCCTTCTCTTTTCATGTAACGTGTAGCGGCAATACGTGCTGCTTCAATTTGACGCGATGTTAAAAAACTTGTATCCATCGATTTTATACCAAACGTACCGTTAGAAAGTTGATGCCCTCTTTGAGAGATCCCTTTCATACGACCAGTTTGCATTTTACGAAATTTTGTTCTTTTAGGCTGTAACATTTTTCTTTACTTTATAAAAAATTACTTTCTACGACGTGGTTTAGAATTATTTCCTCCACGTGGTGCTCCTGCACCTGCCTTTCCTTGCTTTTTGGACAATCCAACTAGCGGAGAAAGTTCTCTTTTACCATATACTTCACCTTTCATAATCCACACTTTCACACCTAATCTACCATAAGTAGTGTGTGCCTCAACAAGTGAGTAATCAATATCGGCTCTAAAGGTTGATAAAGGAATACGTCCTTCTTTGTAGTGTTCAGAACGAGCCATTTCAGCTCCATTTAAACGACCACTAATTTGAACTTTAATTCCTTCAGCGTTCATACGCATTGTAGCAGCAATAGCCATTTTTATAGCACGACGGTATGAAATTCTATTTTCAATTTGACGTGCAATACTAGTTCCTACTAAAAATGCATCAAGTTCAGGTCTTTTAATCTCAAAAATATTAATCTGAACTTCTTTTCCAGTAATTTTCTTAAGTTCTTCTTTTAACTTGTCTACCTCTTGACCGCCTTTACCAATAATGATACCTGGACGGGCCGTTGTGATAGTAACGGTTACAAGTTTTAAAGTTCTCTCAATAATTACTCTACTTACACTAGCTTTAGATAAACGTACATGTACGTATTTTCTAATCTTATCGTCTTCGGCAAGCTTATCTCCATAATCATTACCTCCGTACCAGTTAGATTCCCATCCTCTGATAATACCTAAGCGATTTCCGATTGGATTTGTTTTTTGTCCCATTGTCTATCTTAGCTTTGTGTGTTATTGTTAGCTCCAACTACGATTGTTACGTGGTTTGAACGTTTTCTAATTCTGTGTGCACGACCTTGTGGTGCCGGACGCAATCTTTTCAACATTGCTCCTCCATCTACTCTAATTTCTTTTACAATCAACTCTGCATCTTCAATGCTAGCTTCTTCGTTTTTAGACTGCCAGTTAGCAATTGCAGATAAAAGCAATTTTTCTAACTTTCCAGAAGCTTCTTTTTGGTTGAATTTTAAAATATTAAGAGCTTTCTCTACTTTTTCGCCTCTTACTAAATCGGCTACTAAACGCATTTTTCTCGGTGACGTAGGACAATTATTAAGTTTAGCAAAAGCAACTAGCTTATTTCCTTCCTTAATAGCGTCTGCCATTTGTTTTTTACGACTTCCCATAGCTTACTACTTTTTACCTTTATTTTTAGCACCTGCATGTCCACGGAATGAACGTGTTGGTGAAAATTCTCCTAATTTATGACCTACCATGTTTTCAGTAACATATACTGGTACAAATTGACGGCCATTGTGAACTGCGATAGTTTGTCCAACAAAATCCGGAGTAATCATAGAGGCTCTAGACCACGTTTTGATTACGGTTTTTTTGTTAGCTTCCACATTGTCAGCCACTTTTTTCTCTAATTTATAATGAACGAACGGTCCTTTTTTTAATGATCTTGCCATGTCTTATTTCTTTCTACGTTCTACAATATATTTATTACTTGCATTCTTTTTAGAACGTGTTCTATAACCTTTAGCTGGAATACCGTTTCTAGAACGTGGGTGTCCTCCAGAAGATTTACCTTCACCACCTCCCATAGGGTGATCAACAGGATTCATTACTACTGGTCTAGTACGTGGACGTCTTCCTAACCATCTTGTTCTACCTGCTTTACCAGACACTAATAATTGATGATCTGAATTCGAAACAACTCCAACAGTTGCTAAACAGTTAACAAGAATTAATCTTGTTTCACCAGAAGGCAATTTAATAGTTGCAAATTTACCATCTCTTGCCATTAATTGAGCAAAAGCACCAGCACTACGAGCCATAATAGCTCCTTGACCTGGACGTAACTCTACACAAGAAATAATAGTTCCTAAAGGAATTTGGCTAAGCGGCATGGCATTTCCTATTTCTGGAGCAACACCTTCTTGACCTGACACTACAGTTTGACCAACTTGTAAGCCGTTTTGTGCAATGATGTATCTTTTTTCGCCATCTTGATAGTTCAATAATGCGATAAAAGCGGTTCTGTTTGGATCGTATTCGATAGATTTAACTTCGGCAGGAATTCCTGCTTTGTTACGTTTAAAATCGATAATACGATACTTTCTTTTATGACCTCCACCTATATAGCGCATGGTCATTTTTCCTTGACTGTTTCTACCACCAGACCTTTTGTTCGGAACGAGTAAACTCTTTTCCGGCTTATCAGTAGTAATGGCGTCAAATCCATTTACTACTCTAAATCGCTGTCCTGGTGTGATTGGTTTTAATTTTCTTACTGACATTAGTCTCTAATTACATGTTACTGTATAAATCAATCATTTCACCTTCCGCCAGTTGTACAATTGCTTTTTTAACAGCATTTGTTTTACCATGTTGGATACCAGTTTTTGTATACTTGGTACTCCTGTCTGGACGGACATTTATAGTACGAACTTTTTCAACAGAAACACCATAAGCAGCTTCCACCGCTTTTTTGATTTCTACCTTGTTCGCCTTTGTGTTCACCGCGAAAGTATAGCAGTTTCTTAACTCGCTATTTGCTGTCGCTTTTTCTGTGATTATAGGTTTAATTAAGATACTCATGGTTTCTATTTACTTAAATTTGTTTCAATTCCTTCTAAAGCCCCTTCTAAAAGCACCACTTGACCAGCATTTAAAATCTTGTAAGTGTTTAATTCTGAAGAAGTTATAACTTCAGAGCCTTTTAAATTGCGCGATGACAAATATACATTATTATTTGACCCACCCAACACAAACAGAGATTTTTTGTTTTCTAAGTTTAAAGCTTTTAAAATAGCCGTGAAATTTTTAGTTTTTGCTGTATCGAAATTAAAGTCTTCTAAAACAACAATTGACTGCTCACCTGCTTTTATACTTAAGGCTGATTTACGCGCTAAACGCTTTAAATTTTTATTAAGTTTGAAGCTATAGCTTCTTGGTCTTGGACCGAACATACGACCACCACCTTTGAAAACTCCAGACTTAATACTACCTGCTCTTGCAGTACCAGTTCCTTTTTGCTTTTTAATCTTGCGAGTACTTCCAGAAATCTCAGCACGCTCTTTCGCTTTATGAGTTCCTTGTCTTTGGTTTGCTAAATATTGTTTAACATCCAAATATACCGCATGATTATTAGGCTCAATAGCAAACACATCGCTAGAAAGGTCTGCCTTTCTACCTGTATCTTTTCCGTTTATATCTAAAACTGCTACTTTCATTATTTCTGAATAATTACATAAGAGTTTTTATGTCCAGGTACACAACCTTTAACAACTAGTAGATTTTTATCTGCTACTATTTTTAAAACTCTTAAATTTTCAACATTCACTCTATCGCCACCCATTCTTCCGGCCATCTTCATTCCTTTAAACACTCTTGCAGGATATGAAGCTGCTCCAATAGAACCTGGTGCTCTTAAACGGTTGTGTTGACCGTGTGTTGCTTGACCTACACCACCAAAACCGTGACGTTTTACAACACCTTGGAAACCTTTTCCTTTGGATATTCCAGCAATATCAACGAATTCACCTTCTATAAAGTGCTCAACAGTGATTGCATCACCTAATTTGTACTCCTTATCAAAACCTTTGAATTCAACGATTTTGCGTTTTACAGAAGTCCCTGCTTTTTTAGCGTGACCTAAGTCAGCTTTAGTAGCACTTTTTTCTGTCGCGTCATCGAAACCTAATTGAACAGCTTTGTAGCCATCAACTTCTTCAGTTCTGACTTGGGTAACGATACATGGTCCAGCTTCGATTACTGTACATGGAATGTTTTTTCCATTTTCATCGAAAATGCTGGTCATACCGATTTTTTTTCCAATTAACCCAGACATATTTATTATTTATTAATTATTACTATTTGTTATTAAAAATTCAAGGCTGAAAATACATTCAGCCTTGAATTGTATTTTACCGTTTTTCCTTAACCATCGTTAAGGACATGTTTTGTTTTTACTTACACTTTAATCTCTACTTCAACACCACTTGGTAACTCAAGTTTCATTAAAGCATCAATTGTTTTTGAAGACGAAGAGTAAATATCCAATAATCTCTTATAAGAGCTTAATTGAAATTGTTCTCTAGCCTTTTTATTTACGTGTGGAGAACGTAATACAGTGAAAATTTTCTTGTTTGTTGGTAATGGAATTGGTCCTGTTACCACCGCACCTGTACTTTTTACTGTTTTAACAATCTTATCAGCAGACTTGTCTACCAAATTGTGATCGTAAGACTTTAATTTTATTCTGATTTTTTGACTCATTTTCTTAAATTTTAAGCTTCAACGCCTTTTGCTGCTTTAATAACTGCTTCAGATATATTTGAAGGTGTTTCAGCATAATGTGAAAATTCCATAGTTGATGTTGCACGACCAGATGATAATGTTCTTAATGTAGTTACATAACCAAACATTTCAGATAATGGCACCGTTGCTTTTACAGTTTTTGCTCCTGCACGATCACCCATGTCATTTACTTGTCCACGACGTCTATTTAAATCACCTACGATATCACCCATATTCTCTTCAGGAGTAATTACCTCTAGCTTCATTATAGGCTCCATAATTACAGCCTTAGCAGCTTTAGCAGATGCTTTAAACCCTAATTTTGCAGCTAATTCGAATGATAATGCATCAGAATCCACATCATGGTAAGATCCATCTGTCAATGTAACTTTCATAGCATCAACTTCGTATCCTGCTAATGGCCCATTAACCATAGCTTGCTTAAATCCTTTTTCAATAGAAGGGATAAATTCTTTAGGAACATTACCACCTTTAATTGCAGAAATAAACTCTAATCCAGTTTTACCTTCTTCAGCAGGCTCAAGAGTAAATACAATATCAGCAAATTTACCACGACCACCAGATTGTTTTTTGTAAACTTCTCTATGTTCAGCTTTACGAGTAATAGCTTCTTTATATTCCACTTGAGGCGCACCTTGATTTACTTCAACTTTAAACTCACGACGTAAACGGTCTACAATAATATCTAAGTGAAGCTCACCCATTCCAGAAATAATAGTCTGTCCTGAAGCTTCATCTGTTCTAACTGTAAATGTTGGATCTTCTTCAGCTAATTTAGCTAAAGACATACCTAATTTATCAACATCTGCTTTCGTTTTAGGCTCAACCGCGATACCAATTACGGGATCTGGGAAGTTCATACTTTCTAAAACTATTGGATGTTTTTCAGCAGATAATGTATCTCCTGTTTTAATATCTTTGAATCCTACCGCTGCACCAATATCTCCTGCCTCAATAAAATCGATAGCATTTTGCTTATTCGCATGCATTTGATAGATTCTAGAAATACGCTCTTTGTTTCCTGAACGGTTGTTCAAAACATAAGAACCTGCATCTAAACGACCAGAATAGGCACGGAAGAATGCTAAACGACCAACATAAGGATCGGTAGCAATTTTAAATGCTAAAGCAGCAAACGGCTCCTTTACATCTGGCTTACGTTTTTCTTCTTTATCAGTGTCTGGATTAAATCCAATAACACTTTCTCTATCCATTGGAGAAGGCAAATAACGACATACAGCATCTAATAAAAACTGAACCCCTTTATTTTTAAATGAAGAACCACAAATCATTGGAATGATAGCCATATCCATTACAGCAGCTCTAAGTGCAGCGTGCACTTCTTCTTCTGTAATAGAATCTTCATCTTCCATGAATTTTTCTAATAAGTTCTCATCGTAAGTTGCTACTTCCTCAATAAGCTTCGCACGAAGCATTTTTGCTTCAGCCTTTAATTCTTCTGGAATTTCAATCACATCAAAAGTTGCCCCTTGAGTTTCATCATGCCAAACAATTGCTCTATTTTTTACTAAGTCAACAATACCTTTAAAATCTATTTCGTCTCCAATGTTTAAAACAATTGGCACCGCATTAGATCTTAACATATCTTTTACTTGTTGACATACTTCCATAAAGTTAGCACCTTGACGGTCCATTTTATTTACGAAACCAATACGTGGCACTTTATAGTTATCTGCAAGTCTCCAGTTAGTTTCAGATTGTGGCTCAACACCATCAACTGCACTAAACAAAAACACTAAACCATCTAACACACGTAATGAACGATTTACTTCAACAGTAAAATCAACGTGACCAGGAGTATCAATGATATTGAAATGATAACTCATTGAATCATCCGTTGGTTCTCCGTTTTCTCTTGGGAACACCCATTCACATGTTGTTGCAGCAGATGTGATAGTAATACCACGCTCTTGCTCCTGCTCCATCCAATCCATAGTTGCAGCACCATCGTGCACTTCACCTATTTTATGAGAAACTCCTGTATAATAAAGTATACGCTCTGTTGTTGTTGTTTTACCAGCATCAATATGAGCCGCAATACCTATATTTCTTGTATATTTTAAATCTCTTGCCATGTCGTATTAAAATCTAAAGTGAGAGAATGCCTTATTAGCTTCTGCCATTTTGTGAGTATCTACTCTTTTCTTAACCGCCGCTCCTTCTTCTTTAGCCGCTGCTAAAATTTCTGAAGCTAAACGTTGTGCCATAGATTTTTCGTTTCTTTTGCGAGAATAGCTAATAAGCCATTTCATTGCTGTTGAAACTTTACGGTCTGGACGGATTTGCATTGGAATTTGAAATGTTGCACCACCAACACGACGACTACGTACTTCTACGTGAGGCATAACGTTCGATAAAGCATCTTTCCAAGTTTCTAAAGCTGTTTTTTCTTCTGTTGTTTTTTTCGACTCTACAATGTCAATGGCATCGTAAAATACTTTAAAAGCCACAGACTTCTTTCCATCCCACATCATCATATTAACGAAACGAGTCACTAACTGGTCGTTAAAACGTGGATCTGGTAAAAGCGGTCTCTTTTTTGCTGCTCTTTTTCTCATGTCTTCTTCTTAAAAGTTTTAATTACTTTTTCTTACCTTTTGCTGGTGCAGCTGCTACCTGTCCTGGTTTTGGACGTTTAGCACCATACTTAGATCTACGTTGTGTTCTACCTGCAACACCTGCGGTGTCTAAAGCCCCACGAACGATATGATACCTAACTCCTGGTAAATCTTTTACTCTTCCACCTCTAACCAATACTATCGAGTGCTCTTGTAGATTGTGACCTTCACCTGGGATGTATGCATTTACCTCATTACCATTTGTTAATCTAACACGAGCAACTTTACGCATTGCTGAGTTAGGTTTTTTAGGTGTTGTTGTGTAAACACGCGTACAAACCCCACGACGTTGTGGACACGAATCTAAAGCAACCGATTTACTCTTCTTGATTATTTTGGTTCTTCCTATTCGTACTAATTGTGAAATTGTTGGCATATATATTCTATATAAATTTTAAAATCCTCTTTTAAGAGGGCTGCAAAGGTAGAAATTAAAATCAATAATTCAAATCCTAAATCATTAATTTTCAATAGAATTTCAAATTTATTTTATCCCCTATATTATAAGTCTTCTTTTTCCGTTAGATTTACATTATTAATCAGCTAATTAAACAGTGGGAAAAACATCCTTTTTATACCTTATTATATATAGCACCTTTACGGCAGGATTATTTTGCCAAAACCTGCAGCTTAAAATTAAAGGACATACTGCGGTTGAAACTACAACTATTGATTCTTTGAATTATATTAAAAATCATAACAACTATTTATCCATTAAAAGTGAAGTTGATTCTCTTCAAAAAAACTTATATAAAGTAGGTTATATTGAAAATGAACTGAAATACATTAATAAACTTAATGATTCTGTTTATTCTGCTGAAATCCATCTGAGGAAAAAGTATAGCAGCATATCTATATATTATGACAAATCACTTATTAGCCCAAAACTGCTAAACTCTGTTTCAAAAAAAGTGTTTGACCATTATTTCACCATACCTTTTAGCGAACTTGAAAACACGTTAAATTTTATAAACGCTAAGATATCTGAAAAAGGATATCCATTTTCAAAATTGTATTTGTTAAATATTGAAGTAGATGGTAAATCTAATTTAAAAGCCAATTTGATTGTAGATTCAACAAATCAAAAACGAGTAATAAGCGACATTATAATAAAAGGATATGATAAATTCCCCCGTTCGTATTTAAAACACTACCTAAAAATCAAAACCAATCAAACATTTAATCTAAATGTTATAAAAATCAAAACCGAGCAATTAAATAATTTAAAATTTGCAAGCGAAATAAAATCGCCAGAAGTGTTATTTTCTAATGATTCTACAACTTTATATTTATACCTTCAAAAAACAAAGAGCAATTCGTTTGACGGCTTTTTAGGTTTTGGCACAAATGAAGACACCAATAAATTACAGTTTGATGGCTATTTAAATTTAAACCTTACTAATAATTTAAATTACGGAGAATCGTTTAAGCTACTTTACAAAAGTGATGAAAACGACCAAAAAACATTTGAAACTAATTTATCGCTTCCTTATTTGTTCCAATCGCCCATAGGATTGGATTTTGCATTACGCATTTTTAAAAGAGATTCATCATTTACTACGGTAAATCAGAATGCTAAAATACACTATCAAATAAACGCTAAGCATAAAATTTATTCAGGAATTTCATCTACACAATCCAGCAATTTATTAAATGAAATTACAACATCAACTATATTAGATTATAAAACAACTTACTACACCTTTGCTTACCAATTTTTAAAAAACCAAAGTTTCAATCTGCTTTTCCCAATCAATTCACAGCTATACTTTGAAAGTAATTTTGGAAAAAGAAATCAATCAAACCAACAAGAAAAGCAATCATTATTAAGTCTTGATGCGTTTAAAATTTTTAAACTGGATATTAAAAACAGTATTTATTTAAGAGTAAATGGCGCTGCACTCAATTCTAATACTTATTTTGAGAATGAACTTATACGCTTTGGCGGCATCAATTCCATAAGAGGGTTTGAAGAAAACAGTATTTATGCTACACTATTAGGTGTATTAAACACAGAATACCGTTTTCAACTTAACAATTCTATTTACATTCACAGCATTACAGATTTGGCCTATTTTGAAAATAATATTTCAAGTACAGAAGAAAAACTATTTGGAGTAGGTTTTGGCTTTGGGATTTTAACAAAAACAGGCTTGCTTAAGTTTAATTACGCCAATGGCAAAACTGAGAATACCCCATTTAAACTTTCAAATTCTAAAATACACCTTAGTTTGTTAGCCAATTTCTAGCCTTAAATTGTCGTTTTCTTAATTTTTTACCCTAAATGATAAATTTTAACCATTATTTATTGTTTTATTAAGATTTTATTAAGATTTTTGACATTGACTAATTCAAATAATTATAAAATGAAAACAAAGTTTAGTGGAATTCTAACGCTATTACTAGCGTTTGTCGTGCAACTAACGTTCGCACAAGAAAAGACTATTTCAGGTACGGTATCAGATGCTTCTGGTTTACCGCTTCCCGGAGCTACTGTCTTAGTAAAAGGTACTACAACAGGTACTTCAACAGATTTTGATGGTAAATATTCAATTAAAGCAAATCAAGGAGCTACCCTTGTATTTAGTTTTGTTGGGTATACAACCAAAGAGATTAAAGTAGCAACCTCAAATTCAATTAATGTCACATTAAGTGAAGATGCTCAGTCATTAGAAGAAGTTGTTGTAACGGCCTTTGGTAAAACCAAGCAAAAAAGATCACTTGGTTATGCAGCAACTGCAGTTACTGGTGAACAACTTACTGAAGTTGCTACCCTCAACCCTTTTGAGAGTCTATCAGGTAAAATTGCTGGTTTAGACATTACAGCCCCTAATCAACCTGGAGCTTCAACTAAAATTATTTTAAGAGGCTATAGTGGATTAAACGGTAGTGGTCCATTGTACATTGTTGATGGAACACCCATATCTTCCGCTTCCAATAGCAGTAGCCTTAGTGGATCATCAACCGATGTTAATAGATCTTTTGACGGAGGAACAAACGTTAATGATTTAGATGCCAATAATATTGAAAGTATTAACGTACTTAAAGGTGGTGCTGCAACAGCTTTATATGGTTCTCGTGCGGCTAGTGGAGCCATTATTATAACCACTAAAAAAGGAAAAGCTGGAGAAAAAGTGAAAGTTGAAGTTAATAGTTCACTGGACTTTTTAGAGGTAGCTAGAATTCCTCATTTACAGCAAACATTTGGTCAAGGCTGGAATGGAGTTGACTATTCTGGTTTACCAGGAGGTGGAACAGGTGCAACGAACGAAAATGGTTCTTGGGGACCTAAGTTTAATGGGTTGGATCGTCTTTGGGGACAAATAGTTAATAATTCCCAACAACTTAAACCGTACGTAAATCTGGAAGATAATATTAAAGATTTTTATGATATCGGAAACACTTATACTAACTCTGTTCGTTTAAGTGGTGGTGGTAATAATTCAGATTTCTCTATGGTATTCACAAGAATAGATACTGATGGTATTATTCCAACCAATGCCGATGCTTTAACTAGGAATACTTTAAGTTTGAATACTGGTATCTCAGGAAAAAAGTTTAGATTAAGAGTTAATGGAAATTATGCTCAAACTAGACAAAATGCTGTTAATACCGGGCAAGGAGATAATGCTGGTGAAGGTGAAACCTTTATGCAGGAGTTAATTCAAATACCAAGGGGCATTAGTGTTTTAGATTTGGCTGATTATAAAAACAACCCTTTTAACAATAATGATAATTTTTATTCACCATATTCTCGAAACCCATATTGGGTAATTAACGAAAATGCTACCAATTTAAGTCGTGAGCGTTTTTATGGGAATGTTAACTTTTCATATGATATTTTATCAAATCTTGTTGGAACACTACAGATTGGGGCAGATGTTTTAAATGGCAGTCGCCATAGCCATGGTGCAGTTGTTAGTTACACTCCTGGTTCTCCAAACTCTTTGCTTGGAGCAGCTACTAATGTTGGGGGTGTTACAGAAAGAACGAATCAAAACAGACGCTACGAATCATTCTTAACTTTTGACTATAATACTGCATTTTCCGAAGATTTTGCATTTGATGCACAATTAGGTGGTTCTATGAGTAATTCTATAGCAAGCAGTCTTTTGGTTAGTGTTACTGATTTAGATATTCCTAATTATTATGAAATATCAAATTCTGCAGTATTACCAATTACTTCACAGCAAGATAGTCAAAGTAAACGATATTCAGCTTTTGGAGCTGCTACACTATCATTTAAAGATAGAATATATTTAAATGTTACAGGAAGAAATGAATGGGTATCTACTCTAGCAATAGGGAAAAATTCATTTTTCTACCCCTCTGCAAATTTAAGTGCCATTGCTATTGATAATGGAACTCATTTCTTAAAAGTACGTGGTGGATATGCTTCTCTAGCAAATTCGGCCCCTATCTATAGCACTGAAAGTGAAGCAAGTCAAGGTGTAGCAACAGCATACTTTGGATCAATAAACTTTCCTTTTGCTGGGCTTAACTCTTTTGAAATAGCTAGAGCCTTAGGTAATATAAATATCGAACCAGAATTTACTGATGAATATGAAGTGGGTTTTGAGGGCAATTTCTTTAACAATAGAATTAAAGCTGATGTTGCATTTTATCATAAAACAACAGATGGTTCTATAATCTCTCGTCTATTACCTGAATCTACTGGTTATGGATCAATTGTTGGTAACTACGTAGACCTTAAAAATTCAGGTATCGAAGTAGCACTTGGTCTTGTGCCAATTAGAACAAATGACTTTAGTTGGAATATTGACTGGACCTTTACTAAGAATAAAAATGAGGTAACATCTTTACCTGAAGGTTTGGATCAACTTTTAATTAATAGTGCATACAATGTTAACTTTTACGCTATAGAAGGACAACCTCTCGGTGTTTTTTATGCTCGTACACCTTTAGTGAATGACGCAGGTCAAACAGTTGTAGATGCCAATACGGGTATTCCTTTACAAACAACAGAGGAAGTTGAACTTGGAAATTCACAAAGAGATTTCGTAATGGGACTACAAAACACATTCAAATACAAAAACTTCAGATTATCATGTGCGTTTGATTGGAAAGAAGGTGGCTTAATGTACTCTTATACATCACGATTATTAGGATTTGTGGGAGGTTCAATTGAAACAACTTATAATGACAGAAACCCTTTTATTGTTCCAAATTCCGTGAATGATAATGGAAACGGAACATATTCTGAAAATACTACCCCAATAAGCTATGATGCCGTTACCGGATATTATAGTTCTAGTAATAATCCAAGTATAGAAGCAGGTAGTCACGTGGTAGATAAAACATTTATACGCTTAAGAGATCTATCATTATCTTACAATGTACCACAAAGTATTTCTCAAAAGGCTGGTTTCAATAGTTTTTCAATTAGTCTTTATGGTAGAAATTTAATGTTATGGACTCCTGATGAAAATCCATACATTGATCCTGAGGTTACCTCTTTTGGTGGGAATGATTTAGTTACTGAATTTGGAGAATTTGGAGGAAATCCTGCTCAAAGAACTTACGGTGTAGCCTTAAAAATGTCGTTTTAATTAAAAAAAAATAATGATGAAAAAAATAATATTAATATTAATAGGATTTGGAATGTTACTGTCTTGTGATTCACAATTGGATATTAACAGAGATCCTGATACTTTGACGCCAGACGATTTAGACTTTCCTGTTCAACTGCCTGCAAGTATCACAGGAATTGCAGGAGTTCAAGGGGCTCCGTGGGCATTAATAGGTGGTATATGGTCTCAATTTTGGGCACAAAGTCCTGGTTCTAGTCAATATCGAGTAGTCGACAATTATACATTGGGTACTACCGATGGTATTTCAACAACTGGATGGAGAAATGCATATGATGCATTATTAGATGTGAAAAACATAAAAACAAAGGCTTTAGCAGCTGAAAACTGGAATTATTATTTAATTGCAACGGTACTAGAATCTTATACCTATCAAATGTTAGTTGATTGGTATGGCGATGTACCTTATACAGAAGCTACTGACGCTTCTATTTTTAATCCAGTTTTTGATGATGGTCAAGATGTTTATGATGGATTAATTACTGCATTAGATGACGCTTTAGGTAGAAATCTAGCAGCTTCTATAGGAAAGGCACCTACAAACGATGATTTAATTTTTGGTGGAAATATGACTAATTGGGTAAAGTTCGCAAATACTTTAAAATTAAAAATATATTTGCGTCAAACTGAAGCAAGACCTTCAGTTGCTCAAGCAGGAATAACATCCATGTTAAATGCTAATACACAATTTTTAAATGTAAGCGCAGCTTTAAAAGGTTTTACAGATGCACCAAATATTAGTAATCCCTTATATGAATCAGATAGGCGACAATTAAATACTAAAAACAATTTAAGAGCAAGTGCTACAATGCATAACTTTTTGTCTAGCAATTCAGATCAAAGACTTGTAGCATTTTATGGGGTTGGTAACCCAGTAGTTCAAGGTGATTATAACAATTCTGCTGGACCAGCTACTTTTTCAATTGCTGATATTAGTCCTCTAGCTCCAGTATACTTTATTAGTCTTTCAGAAAGTTATTTTATGCAAGCTGAAGCTATGCTACGTTATAATAGTGGTACTGGTGCAAAAGCCTTATATGATGCTGGTGTTACTGCAGCTTTTGCGCAACAACCAGACTTTTTTGATGATGCATTAGCAACAGAAGAAGCTCAAACTTGGACTAAAGCGGTTTACTTTAACGCAGCTCCATATATTGCTTCAGGGGGTGTTTATGAGTATCCAGCAAGTGGCTTTGATAATCAATTAGAAGCAATCATTGTTCAAAAATGGGTAGCAAGTTACCCTGGTAACGGCACAGATGCCTTTTTTGAATGGCAAAGAACAGGCTATCCAGATTTCTTTACAGTTTCTGTAAATGGCGTTTTAGGTACTGGTTTCCCACAACGTTTACTGTATCCAAACAATGAAACATCTAGAAATCAAAATGCTCCTTCGGTAGTTCCAATAACAACTCCAATCTGGTGGAATCAATAATTTAAAAAAAAGAATATTATGAAAAATATATATAAAGTTTTATTATGCATCACGGTACTTTTTTTAAGTTCATGTGACACAGAAACTACCGGTGATGTATCAAGGGTCACTAATTATGCTGTAATTGAAATAAATGGTGATTCTGAAGTTATAATAAATCAAGGTGCTGCTTGGACAGATCCTAGTGCAACAGTTACACTAGCAGGAGAACCTTATCCGTTTGAAACTAGTAGAGTTGTTGACCCTAATGTACCTGGTGTTTATTATATAACCTACTCTGCAGTGAATGATGAAGGCTATGCTGCTACTGCAACAAGAACAGTAGTGGTTGTTTCTACTGCAACTGAGACTTGCGACTTATCTGGTACTTGGAAACGATCAAACAATAGCCCAGGTACTATGACAAGAACAGGTATGCGCCGTTATACTTATGATAATGCTGGAGGTGTTACTGGTGACAACCAACTCACGGTTGATGTGATTAATGTAAATGATGTATTACTTTATATTCCTTTTAAAGCAAATGCTTCTCCAAGTGGATTATCAGTAGTGAGTTTTCAACCAGGAGAAATTACATCCTGTAATAATTTTAGTTGGAGTTTATCTGCAAGTGGATTTTATGGTAACTTTGTAAGAACTTTTTCAAGAACGTAAATTAAAAAAATAGAATTATGAAAAACATAAATATAATAAAGACAGCTTTACTACTGTTTACTGTAAGCTTATTCATTACCTCTTGTGATGAAGGTGGAGATCCAGATCCAGGAGCAACTGCTACTGTAGAAATGGCTGGAGATTGGTATGTTAAATTATTGGTAGATGGTAGTGATATATATGGTATAGGTTATTATCAATTTTCCACCTATAACACTGCTGCTAATAACGGAACCCAAATGTGGTTTGACGATCATGAATTATGGCCTTCAAAAGTTAAAGCTAATATAAATTTAAGCTCATTGACTTTTAATGGAAGTCAATTAGAGAATGAGTACGATTCTTCTACATTAGACATAACTAATGGCATAATAATTAAAAAAGGCACTGTTGCACCTAGTGGTACTGTGGTTGATAGCATTTCATTTAATGTGGAATTTTCAGATGACCCTGGAACAATTTATCAAGTAGCCGGTTACAAAAGAACTGGTTTCTTAGAAGACGACCATTAAAAATAAATGTAACCCAATAAATTATAAACCGAAGAAATTATTTTCTTCGGTTTTTTTATACATTTACCACATGGAAAACCAAACACAAATTTTTGGCATACGTGCCGTTATTGAAGCCATAAATGCTGGTGAAACTATTGATAAAGTATTTCTGCAAAAAGGGCTAAAAGGTGAGCTTTTTAGTGAATTAGAATCTTTACTTAACAGAAATTCTATAAACGTATCATATGTACCCGTTGAGAAATTAAACAGACTAACCAATAAAAACCACCAAGGGGCTGTTGCACAAATTTCTCCTATAGAATTTCATGATTTGGAAACACTTGTCATGAACGTTATAGAGTCTGGAAAAACACCTTTATTCTTACTTCTAGATCAATTGAGTGATGTTCGTAATTTTGGTGCAATTATCCGTACCGCCGAGTGTACTGGTGTTAATGGCATCATTATTCAGAAAAAAGGAGGTGCTCCAGTAAATGGCGACACCATTAAAACAAGCGCGGGTGCTGTTTTTAAAATACCAATTTGTAAGGTAGACCATATTAAAGATGCTGTTTTTTACATGCAATCTTCAGGTATTAAAGTTATTGCTGCAACTGAGAAAACTGATGATACTGTATACGATGTTTCTTTTGCAGAACCTTGTGCCATTATTATGGGGTCGGAAGATAGAGGTATTAACCCTTCTATTTTAAAAGTGGTGGATACTAAAGCTAAATTACCTTTACTTGGCGAGATTGAATCTTTAAATGTATCGGTGGCTTGTGGTGCCTTTTTATATGAAGCGGTGAGACAAAGACGGTAGATTTTTGATTAACGAATTACGATTTAAGAATTATTCTTTATTTTCTTTAAACGTATAATTTACAGTAGGTGGCTCCTCCTCTATTTGAGGTTCTTTAATTTCGATAAAATTTCCGTTTTCATCAAAGTGTTTTAGAAATGGGTCGTCATCTTCTTTGAAATCACTTTGTTCCCAAACATATTTTTCAGGCTTTGCGATGGATTTTTTAAAGACTAATCCGAACAAGAACCCTGTGATTAATCCTGCTAAATGCCCTTCCCACGAAACACCTTCTTCTAATGGCAACGCATACCAAATCATACTTCCGTAGAGAAAAACCACTAATAAAGACAAAGCAATAAGTCTATAATGTTTGGCAAATACACCTTTGAAAAACATAAAACTTACCAAAACGTAAATGAGTCCGCTGGCACCAATATGGTAGGATGGTCTGCCAATACACCATGTTAAAAACCCAGAAACTATAATACCGAAGACCAATACTTTCCAAGCAATATGCCTATAGAAATAGAATAAAGCCATAGACAACACAAATAATGGAACAGTATTATGATACAGATGTTGAATAGTACCATGAATAAACGGACTCAAAACCACACCTCGCAACCCTTTTAACGATTGTGGATAAATGCCATATGTACTAAAGTTAAATGCAAAACGGACTTCGAACCAAAACACCAACCAAATAACAAGCGCAAAAAAAATAGGATAAGCTATAACTCCTGTTGAAAACTTAAAATGGTCTTGATTTTTCATAGAATTAAAGATAGCAAATAGTTCTCCAACTTTTGATTTTGTGCTAAAATGACAGGTAAGCACCGCGTAAGGGGTTGAAGCGGCATCCTTTTTTGAGGCACGAAAAAAAGATATAGCGTAAAACCCGCCCCCTTTTTCGGGGACACGCCCATAATCAAAACTAAATAGGAATGAGATTCCTGTTTTCACAGGAATTAATTAATTTTACATTATGAACGAACCTTTAGCAGAACGATTACGCCCAAAAACCTTGGATGATTATGTGAGCCAAACGCATTTGGTGGGAAAAAATGGTGCGTTAACACGGCATATAAAGCAAGGACTGATTCCGTCGATGATTTTATGGGGGCCACCAGGTACTGGTAAAACTACGTTGGCAAACATTATTGCTTCCCAATCTGGCAGACCATTTTATGCGTTGAGCGCTATAAATTCTGGTGTTAAAGATATTAGGGACATTATAGATAAGGCGAAACAAAGCGGTGGCTTATTTACTACTAAAAACCCCATTTTATTTATTGACGAAATACATAGGTTTAGTAAATCGCAACAAGATTCATTATTGCAAGCGGTTGAAAAGGGATGGGTAACTTTAATTGGCGCTACTACCGAAAACCCCAGTTTTGAGGTAATTCCTGCACTCTTATCGCGCTGCCAAGTTTATATTTTAAATGCTTTTGATAAAAGCGATTTAGAGACGCTTTTAAAGCGTGCTATTGAAAATGATGATTCTTTATCTAAAAAAGATATAACGCTAAAGGAAACGACCGCTCTTTTAAGACTTTCGGGTGGTGATGCTAGAAAGCTGCTTAATATTTTTGAATTGATTGTGAATTCAGAAAGCGGTAATGCAATTGAAATTACAGATGAAAGCGTTCTTAAAAAAATTCAAAACAACACAGTTAGATACGACAAAACAGGCGAGCAACATTACGATATTATTTCGGCATTTATAAAATCGATTCGTGGTAGCGATCCAAATGCCGCTGTGTATTGGCTAGCCCGCATGATAGAAGGTGGTGAAGACGTGAAATTTATAGCCCGCCGGTTACTTATTTCAGCAAGTGAGGATATTGGAAATGCAAACCCTACAGCGCTGGTTATTGCCAACAATACCTTTCAAGCGGTTTCTGCTATTGGCTACCCCGAATCTAGGATTTTATTGAGCCAATGTGCAACATATTTAGCCTGTTCGCCCAAAAGCAACGCCGCTTATACGGCTATTGGGAAAGCCCAACAATTGGTACGGGAAACAGGCGATTTATCAGTGCCTTTAGATATTAGAAATGCACCCACAAAACTCATGAAAGAATTGGGGTATGGCGAAAATTATCAATACGCACACAATTACGAAAATAATTTTGCGAACCAGGAGTTTATGCCCAATACCGTAAAAAACACTAAACTTTACGACCCAGGAAATAACGCACGTGAAAACGCACATCGAGATTTCTTAAAACAGCGTTGGAAAGACAAATATGGGTATTAGGGCGTTACCGCAAGGGTCGGGCTTTTCGTTACAGTCTTTTTGCTTGTGGCCTCACAAAAAGGATTTACACTACAAATGCGGAGCATTCACGATTTCAAATTTATCAAAATAAAATGCATGAGTAATCCCTAACGCAGGCTTCACCTTTCAAATAAACCTTAGAATTTAATATTTAGAATATCTTGTTTTAAAACATTATTCTCATAGTACTCTAATATCCAATCAGTATCTTTTTTATATAAAGTAGCATTTTTACCTTCTACCAAATACACATCTGGAATACTTGTTTTTTTAATTTTATAAACCACCTTAGGTGTACTATCTACTAACTGAAACCCATTTTCTATAGCTTGGGCATATAAAACACCCGATGCCAATTCTTTTACAACAGGTGTATTGGTATTAACAACTTCTTCTACTACCGCTTCTTTTACAGGAACTTGAGTAACAGTTCCAATCTTTGGTTCTACTTTTTCAACTAAAGCTATTTCCTTTTCCTTTTTTAGATTTTGAATTTCTTCTCTTAATTGTTGTATTTCTTTAGAAACTTCACTTGTGGTTTCAATTTCTTGTAAAACTGCTACGCTGCTATTAGCACTAGGCTCGTACTTATAACCAAGTGCTTCAATAGATTTAAAAGCGTCTCTCAACGCTTCGCTGTAAGCGCGTTGGTATTCTTTCTCTCTACTTTCTCCCATCTCTGATGTATAAACCACTTGGTCGTTACAGTTTTTAAGTTCTACAGCTAACTTGGTTTTGAACATGCCTGCATCTTTCAGCAAATTAGATTTTAATGCCAAACATCTGTTTCTAATAACATCTTCAGGGTAATTTGACCCCTCCATCAATGCTACAAACCCATATTTATTAAACAAAAATTCTGTTAATGAGTTTAACTGATATTGGTCGCTTTCCTTTAAAAAATCATATTTATTAGGTACAATAACGTACTTATAATTGTTTAAATTAGTTTGGGAAAACATGCTTATGGAAATTAAACATGTAATAAGTATTGCGATATATTTAAGCTTCATTTTTATTTAATATATAGTTTAACAGTGTTTGTAAAGATACACTTTATAAATATTTTTTTATTTCTATTAACCCACTAATTTGTTTAACGTTTGTTTCAATGTTCATATTATTGGTATCGAAATAAATAACATCCATTCCAACATTTATAGCGCCTTCAATATCGGCTTCATAGCCATCACCAATCATAATACTTCTACTTATTTGCGTTTCGGCTCTTTTAACTGCATAATGAAAAATTTCAGGATGCGGCTTTTTAACACCAATATCTTCCCCATTGGTAATGGTTTTAAAATAATGGTGAATGTTCGATTTTATTAGTTTTTTAGATTGCACTTCTTCAAACCCGTTAGATAGTATGTGTAGGTTATATTTTAAACTTAGATAATCTAGAATTTCAATAGTGTTATCAAACAAGTAATTATTATCTGTAAGATAGGTAATATAATCTGTTGATAATATCCGAATCATAGCATCTTCAATATGCAAATTGGCTGCCACAAAAGTATCTTTTAAACGCCCAAAACGCAATACTTCCTTATCAATTTTTGCGTCTCTATAAAGTTTCCAATACTGAAAATTGATCTCGTGGTAATGCGATAAAAATTCCTTCAAATCAATAGCTATAGCATTCATTTTAAAAATTTTATCGAATGCTAGTTCAGAATTCTTATCAAAATCCCACAGTGTATGGTCTAAATCGAAAAACACATCGGTAATACCACTGATTTTCATATGTGTATTTTATTGTTTTTTAAAGGTCGCATGCCGTTCTCTATTAATAACTCAATTAAATCATCAGCTATTTTACATACTCGTTTCATTTCCAGACTCTAAAATAATATTAAACAATTCCTTAAAACCTTTCCAGCGTTCTATATCGCTAAAGGTATAATTATGAAACACCGGAATAAACTCCCCATTTACCTGCTTTACTTCATTTATAACGTTATTTAAAGTTTTCTTTTTGTCTAATAACGATTGATTTTTTAACAAGACGTAATCCATAACATGATAGGAATGAACCTTTAAAGGCGTTTGAATTTCATAATCTAAATCATAAAAGAAAAAAGGCGTACAGGAGCCTGCCCTAAAGCCAATTTGATTAACATAACCCATAGTGTAATCTTCTAATATTTCAAGCTCTATAAGATTTCTGTAGGATTCTGGCAGGTTTAATTTTGAAAACGATTGTCGAGATGCTTTTAGTGCTGTATTTAAAATATCTTCCATTTTAAGTTTTTCCTTTTTCAAAATTGAAAAATCGTCGATAGCAAAAAATGATGTTTTCAAACCTACTTCGCAATAATCGGCAACATGTTTAATAAGCGACACAAATTTCTTTTTATTGGGGTTAATGCCTTTATCGTAGGTTGAAAAATCGCCAATTAAAAAGAAAAACAAAAATTTAAATTTGCTTTGCTTTTGCTTATTGATAATATATTTAAAAGTATCGTAAGGGTCATGCTTTAAATTAAAAATTACCATAAACCTATTGTACAAGCTTTTAAACTCGAATTTAAAGATATCTTTAACGATGCCTCCAAAACTTCGCATAACTCCTTTCAATTTAAAATGATAGGGACTTGGCACATCTATTATAGGTTTAATACCATATTCCTTTTCAGGGAATTCAAATTCTGGAAATTGCTCCTGTAAGGATTCTTTAAATTTATAAGCCCAAATATCTATAACGGGTTGGTGCAAAAACCCATGTTTAAAAGCAATACTTTCTGTTGCTAAAAAGCGGCCAAAATCATCCTTTACATGGGGTAAATATTCTTCGTACCTAGAAAGCAAGTAGAAAGATGCTGCAAAAATATCGAAAGAAATGGCACTTTTTTCACCATTAAAAAAGAAACATTTTGTGTGCCCCCAATTTTGAACATGAATTTCAATATCATTTAAACCTTGTTCAAACAAAATATCATGGCTCTTAATAAAGAACTCATTACTAAGTTGCTGTTTAGTGTATGAAATTTTTAAACTATCGTGCGCAATAAACTCTTCAATCTTTGTAGTAAAAGACACTTCAACACCCAAAATTCGTGTACAGATATGCTTAAAAACATACTTTAAGCGTGGGGTAATATTATGTGTATAAACTAAAAGCATAAAATGAGTTGTCAGTTTTCAGTAACAGCAAGCAGGTTTAAAATTTAATGATTATAAAATACCTTCATCGGCAAAACTAAAGTATGCATTTTCGGTTATAATTAAATGGTCTAATACTTTTATATCTAAACTTTCTGCTGCCATTTTTAGCTTAGTGGTAATTTGCTTGTCGGCTTCACTAGGTTTTAGTGTCCCTGATGGGTGGTTATGCGCCAAAACAAGTCCAGTTGCCCCAACTTCCAAAGCATTTTTAAGTACCAAACGCACATCCACCAAAGTACCCGTAATACCACCTTTACTTAATTGATTTTTTTGAATGACTTTATTCGAATTGTTTAAATAAACTATCCAGAATTCTTCGTGTTGCAGTTCGCCAATAACGGGTTGCATCAACTCAAAAACCGATTTACTTGAGGTTATTTTCTTCTTTTCTAAAGCTTCTTCTCCACGCCTTCTACGCCCTAACTCTAAAGCGGCAGCAATGGTAATGGCTTTAGCTTCACCAATACCTTTAAATTCCATAAGTTGTTTGATAGATAGCTTACCCAATTCACTTAGGTTATTTTCTACACTTGCTAAAATGCGCTTGCATAAACCTACAGCACTTTCGCCCCTGTTTCCCGAACCAATTAAAATGGCCACTAATTCGGCATCACTTAAAGTTGCCTTTCCTTTATAGAGTAATTTTTCTCGCGGTTGGTCGTCTTGACTCCAATTTTTTATTGAAAACGAGGCTTGTTTTTCTTGCATAAAGTAAAGATAAATATTGTAATTTTAAAAACCGTAATTCGTAAATCTAAAATTGTAAATTCAATTGAATTATCCACCAAAAATACATCAAGACAATGACATAAACCACATGGTAAGTGTGATAAAAACTTACCCTTTAGCTACTGTAATTTCAGTGAAAAACAACACCCCTTTCATTTCACATTTACCTTTAATTTATAACGAAGTTGGCAAATTAATTGGGCATATAGATAAGCAGAATCCCCAAGCAGCTTTATTAAAAAACAGTAATTTGGTTACTGTTATATTTTCGGGTCCGCAATGTTATATATCACCAAGTATTTATACCACTACGCAATTACCCACATGGAATTACATTAAAGTACACCTAAAAGGCACGGTTAATGCTATAGAAAGTAAAGAAGCTTTAAAAGATTCGATTATTACAATGACCGCGTTTTTAGAAGCTCCAGAGCATAAATACGTTTTAGAACCCAACAACCAACGCATGCTAGGTTCTTTAGATTATATTGAGATGTTTGAAATAACTATTGACGCTTGGGAAGGAAAATTCAAACTTTCGCAAGACAAAAAACCACGAGACATTAAAAATGCCTGCGCCGAATTAATACGCGCCAATCAAGAAAGTATTGAATTTTTTTTAAATAAAGTATTTAATATATAGCTACTGAATTATGAAGTATTATATGCTTATCATGGCTTTTTTTAGCTATACACACTTACTGTTTTCTCAAGAAAAAGAATATACATCTGTTGATTATCCTGAAGAGTATACGGCAGAAATTGATGTTATTTATACCCAAGAAGGTAATTGGAAAGGCTACATGGATATATTTACAAACCCTAACGCCACCAACCCAACACCCGTAGTGATTAATATACACGGAGGTGGATGGAAAAGTGGACAAAAAGAATCTCAAACAGGACTTGACACATTTTTTAGTCGTGGGTATGCCGTTGCCAATGTAGCTTACCGATTAGTAGATGTAGCTCCAGCACCTGCTGCTATTGAAGATGTGCGTTGTGCCCTCCTATACATTTATAAACACGCCAAAGCCTTAAATATAGATCCCTCCAAAATTGTTATTATGGGAGGGTCTGCTGGCGGCCATTTGGCGCTTATGGCTGGTTTATTGGGCAACAATAGGAGTTTTGATAGTAATTGCCCAAACTCCGAACGCATAAAAGTAGCTGCCATTATTAATAAATATGGCGTAACCGATTTAACACCTCTTGCTTATAGAAACTCTCCAAGAGATTGGTTGGGGTTAAATAACATAGATGCCGAATTTGTAAAAACTGTATCTCCCATAAACTATGTGTCGCAAAACAGTCCACCTATTTTTATAGCCCATGGCGATGCAGATCCTATCGTGCCTTACAAACAATCTATAATACTCTATAAAAGGCTGAAAGCCTATAAGGTTAAAACTAGACTTTTAACTATTAAAAAAGGTAGACACGGAAACTTTACTAAAAAGCAAAACATTCTTTTAAGCAAAAGTATTTGGAAATTTTTAAATAACTTAGGGCTATAATACTCTTAATAAACACTCATTTCAACAGATGAGACAGCTGCTTCTTTTTATAATTTTTAGTCTTATCATTATAAGCAATACATTTTCACAAGAAAACACCTTTAAACCTGTAAATTTCCCTAAGGGCTATAAAAGTCAAATAGATGTTATTTACACACAAGTAAATGGTTGGAATGGTCGTATGGATTTTTACACAAACCCAACAGCAAAAACACCTACGCCTATTATTATTAATATTCACGGTGGTGGTTGGAATCATGGTGAAAAAGAATCGCAAACTGGTTTTGGCTCATGGTTTAAAAATGGTTATGCCGTGGCAAATGTTGAATACCGTTTGGTAGATGTTACTCCTGCCCCTGCCGCTATCGAAGATGTACGATGTGCTTTAATATATATCATTAAAAATGCAGAAGCGTTAAACATCGACACGAATAAAATTGTTATTATGGGCGGTTCATCTGGTGGACATTTGGCACTTATGGCTGGTTTATTAGGAAACAACAAACGCTTTGATACCAATTGTAGTTACGAAGGCAACATTAAAATAGCTGCCATTATTGATAAATACGGTGTTACAGATTTACTTCCACTAACAAAATGGAAGTCGGCAAAAAACTGGCTGGGTACTAACTATAACAATCAAAATTTTGTAGAATCGGTGTCACCACTTTATAATATAAGCAAACAAAGTCCACCCACTTTTATCGTTCATGGTGATGCAGACCCAATTGTTCCTTATCCCCAATCTGTAGCGCTACATGAAAAATTAAAAGCCAACGGTGTTAAAACCGAATTTCTAACCATTCCAGAAGGTGTGCACGGTAAGTTTAATGAAGAACAAAATGAGCTGCTTAGTAAACGAGTTTGGGATTTTTTAAATAACTTAGGGCTATAATACTGAAATTTAAAAACATAGGCCATGAAAAAACTCACCAAAGAAGATATCAGTCAAGAAATATTTGATTTGTACGACTATTATGCCCATAATAAAATTGACAGGCGCCAATTTGTTGAAAAATTATCCGTTTATGCCGTTGGTGGCTTAACCGTGTCGTCTTTATTAAGTTTTATAACTCCAGATTATATCAATACACTATTGGTAAAACCAGATGATGAACGTTTAGAATCAAAGTATATTAACTACGAATCGCCCAAAGGTGGCGGCACTATAATAGGCTTATTGTCCATGCCCGATAACACCACTGGAAAATTACCCGGTGTTATAGTAGTACATGAAAATAGAGGTTTAAACCCTTATATTGAAGATGTGGGCAGACGTACAGCTATTGATGGTTTTATTTCCTTAGCTCCCGATGCCTTGTCGCCTTTAGGTGGATATCCTGGAAACGATGATGATGGCCGTGAAATGCAACGTAAACGTGACCGAAACGACATGCTTGAAGATTTTATTGCTGCCTTTCATTATTTAAGTAACCATGAAAACTGTAACGGAAAAATTGGTGTAGTTGGGTTTTGCTTTGGTGGCTGGATTTCCAATATGATGGCGGTTAAACTACCAAAATTATTGGCTGCTGTTCCTTTTTATGGTGGGCAACCAACTGCTGAAGAAGCTGCACAAATAAAGACGCCTTTACTCTTGCAATATGCCGGTTTAGATATCCGGGTTAATGAAGGTTGGCCAGCTTACCAAGAGGTTTTAAAAGCAAACAATATAGAGTACACCGCACATTTTTACCCCGATGTAAACCACGGATTTCATAACAATACCACACCGCGCTATGATGAAAAAGCAGCTACTTTAGCTTGGGACAGAACGATCGCCTTTTTTAAAGAAAAGCTTAAATGAAACACATACACCAATGAAAAAAATAATCTTATTCCTTTTTTTAACCCATATTTATATGGTATCAATTAGTCAAAACAAATCTGATTTCTCAGTCGTTTTTAATCATGTAGCGCTGTCTGTAAAAGACCTTAATCAATCTGCTGAATTTTACATGAATACATTAAATCTTAAAGAAATTACAAATAAAACTAAGAAAGCAAGCAGGCGATGGCTCTCACTAAGCGAAGGAAAAGAATTACATTTGATTTCAGATTATGAAGGAGAAATTACAGTAACCAAAGCGGTCCATATGGCGGTAACAACATCCAATTTTGATTCATTTTTAAAGAAACTTAAATCAATGAATATAACTTATTCTGACTGGCCTGGAACCCCAAATACAGTAAATATTAGAGCTGATGGTATAAAACAGGTTTTTTTCCAAGACCCAAATGGTTACTGGATTGAAGTAAACAGCGTTGGACAAAATAATTAAAATAAAATCAATCTTATAATTACAGATTTTTCAGCTTAATATTTCGATATTCCACTTTCATAGGTGGTCCCGTATGAACCTGCACCCCTAAATAACCAGAAAAAGTTTGGTTAATGGAATCGTTATCGGTCACATCACTCATCAAAACATTATTAACATAGTGCAGTAATCTGTTTCCTTTAACCACAAGATGAACTTGATTCCAATCATTATCCTTAATCTTTAATTTAAGAGAGTTTATTTGGCCTAAAGAATCAATCACGTCTCTAATTTGCCAACAATTATTTTCAATATTTGATTTTAAATCAACTACTTTTTCTATATTTTCAATTCTAACTTTTTCACCACGATACGCCAAAGTAGTCCTTTTTCTCTCTTCATAATTTTGTCCCGTATATCTATTCCTCCCATCAATATCTGCCTGATATCCCCGTAAAGCAAAAGGAACATCAGTTAAACGTTCACTTCTGTAATTGATGCCACTATTACCTACAGCAGAAATCCGATATTCCAACATCAATTCAAAATCATGAGGTTGACCACCTTGCCAAATAATAAAACTATTAGTCTTTAAAATAGTTTCGGGAGTGATTTCCCCCACCAAATTACCGTTTTCAACTCGCCAATAAACGGGATCTCCTTCCCAATGTTCTAAAGTTTTACCATCAAAGATGTACACAAAACCATCGTCATTTTTGATATCACGATCTTGCAGTTCATTATCGGTTTGTTGTGCACTTATTTTAAAAGATGGGAAACTATATAATAATATGCAAAACAAACCACTGTAAAATATTTTTTTCATTCTTATTCCTTCTGTATTCATAATAATTATTTTAAAACAACTGTATCAATATCCCAAGGAAACTTTAGAGTAGGTTTATTTACATAACGCTTCGTTTTAATAACCAAACGAGTGCCTGTTCCAGGTAATAAGTGTATTGTGAAACTCGATTGATTGATAGGAATCTGTTTATCATTAATTTCAACATAGAGACATTGATGCTCTGCATATGCTCCTGTTTGAACCACTAATTCTCTTGATTCAATTTGATTTAGATTTATTAGAGTAACGGCAACGTGGTCTGCTGTCATTTCATCAATTAAGGCTGCTGTATCTGATGGAATTCCTGCCCGACGATTTACAGAGTCAAAATAACGTAAACGCGAATGAAGCGGAGCTCCACCTCTACCTGGGTCTAACCCTGCCAGCATAAGTTCGCGGAGCGCATCAACGGTTGCGGGATTATATTTCATTGGATCATCTGCTAAACGTGTATCAGGTGTAGAATCATCCTTTAACATATTCGAATACTTATTACGAATTCTATCTAAATCCCTACGTAATATCTCTTCTGGATAATTAGGATTGTCTCCTTCTAAAAAAGAAATCCAATTATTTTTGCCTAAGCGAGCCCTGTCTTTAGACGAACATGTAAAAAAATAGCAATCTAATGCTCCCCAATTTACAGGTTCTGGGCTAAAAGCATACCATCCATTATCTCCATACATATGAGGGTACTGTATCTTACCATCTATTTTTTTATTATTAGAATTTACTTTATCTAGCATATCTCCCCAAGCATTAATATAACGCAAATCACCTGTTAGAAGTACGGCATTACAAAAACCTATAATGCCTCTATACACACGCGTACGGTGTTGTACTTTCCCTGTTTGCGGCACTATAGGTGAAAATCCCCAACCGTAAGTACTACCATACCATTTTCCATTTGCTGAGCCTCCAATGGTTCCATCTAATCCAATATTACTTGGTATTATACCATTGTTTGCCTTTGTTCTGTCCAACCATGCATCAACATATTCCAATAACCATTCTCTATATTTTGATTCACCAGTAAGCATAAATGCATTTACTGCTAATGTTGTGGCACTCATATTTTGGGGGTGATCCCCAATGATATCCGTATAATCCTTAAAGTGCTCTAACATCTCTTCGTAAGTACTCTCACCATGCCCTGCTTTGAAACGGTTTTTTATTTGAATTGGGTCACCTGCCCAATCTAGACTAGTAGCTTTACGCATTAAGGGCCCTTTACTTCCATTAAACATACTTTTTATAATCTTATATTCAGGATCATAGTTATTCGCTTCTACATCTTCGTTCATATAAAACCCTGCAAAACGCCTCACCCTTTTCTGGTAATCAATATCATAAGGATCAGAAAGTCCTTGTAAGTTAAAAACTCTTAATCCTTCTCCATTATGCATCCAATCCATCATTACTGGAAACTCTTTATAATACATCCCTTCGCGAGCGAATGGCACATCTACTGTTTTAGCTTCTGTATACTGGCGAAGATGACCTTCCCATGCTTTTTTATATAAGATTAAAATATCATCTGAGGCTCCTAACATATGAAGAGTAGGCCAATCGGCCACATTTTCTATGGCATCATCAGGTCCATCATTTCCTCCCCACCGTTCTACTGCCATTAAATACCCACGCTCATCAAAATATTTATTAAAGAACTCTTTACATGCAGCAGTATTTGCTTTTAGCAACTCCTGCTCAAGTAAAGCCCATGTTGGAGGACTCATTGGAGATTCAATTTCAATTAAGACCTTATTTTCTGAAACCTGACTATTCTGACTATTACTGAACACAGCATAAAACAAGCAAATTAACAGGAAGGTTTTTCTAAGAATAATTAGTTTTAGCATTTGTATGGTTTAATTGGTTATATTTTTAAAAAGAACGAGTGGTAAAATACTATTAAGTGATTAAAATTAAACCATATAGATACAAAAAAAAATGCTTTTGCAACCATAAAAATTTTATTTATTTTCAAGGATGTTTTTAATAAAAAAGTGTTGATTACTTAAAAAAACAAAAGAGTCTGCATAAATGCAGACTCTTTTGTTTTTGTGGGGAGAGCAGGATTCGAACCTGCGAAGACGTAGTCAGCAGATTTACAGTCTGCCCTCGTTGGCCGCTTGAGTATCTCCCCAAAACCGAGCGCAAATATATTATAGTTTAGCAACTATGCAAAATAAAAATGACCTATTTTACAATACATTTTATATAATAAATAATTACCCTTTTATAATTGAATAATTTATTTGAAGTTGAATTTATCTGGGAAATGACCATTTGAAAGCAGATTTAAAAACTAAAATAGAACTAACCTATCCATGTGGCAAACCTTCAAATATTTCATGTTTAAATTTAAATGAAAGACTCAAATCTATTTATTGAATACAATTAAAAAATTCGATTAATTTCCTCTCTGTCCTTCCCTCATTCTGTAACTTTCTCGCATTTCAGCAGTTTTCTTTTTTACAATAGCATCATATTCCGTTCTAGAAACTTCTTTTCCTTTTGAAGGTGCTATAATAGCGTCTTTTATTTCTGGGTTTAATATAATTTTAGAACAATAAATAATGGTTCTATCTGCATTAACTTCTAAAATCAAGCCAGGAAGCCCCCAATAATCATCAGGACCTAAGTTTACAGGAATCTGCATGGTATACCATGCTACAATTTCTATTTCTTTGGTTGTTGGAGCAGTTTCTTCTTCGTTGTTTTGTGGTCTTCTAAAACTTGTAAAATCTGTCGCATCAACCGTTTTTTTTACTGTGGCTTTAAAACAAGTATATTGACCTATTTGTTTTGTTTC
The DNA here is from genome assembly GCF_039650365.1 of Mariniflexile soesokkakense. Lineage (NCBI taxonomy): Bacteria > Pseudomonadati > Bacteroidota > Flavobacteriia > Flavobacteriales > Flavobacteriaceae > Mariniflexile > Mariniflexile soesokkakense. The sequence continues at coordinate 791,550 of NZ_JAZHYP010000001.1, forward strand.
TCCTTCCATTTTCCAATTAAACTTGGGCAACGAATCTTTAATTAAAAATTGTTTTCCAAAAAACTCTTGCTCTTGTAAAAGCAATTTATTTTTAATGTCTTTATATTGTGGTCCTCCTGTAAAACTACCCAACATAGCTCCCCATCGACCTCCTCCACCTGAAGCATTGGGGTTTTCTTCTTCTTTATAAAAAGATTCTGATTGATTAAACGTTAATACAAATGTTTTTTCAAGCCTACTTCTCATACGGTCTGCTATTTGTTTTCTGCGTTCATCGCTCATATCTCCACCTCCAAAATTGTTCATATCAACAGTAGTCTTAGATTCATAATAGGCTTTTCCTTGAAATTCTTTTTGAGCGAATGACAAAGGAGAGGCAAAAAACACAAAACAAATAATACTTATTTTAATATAATGACGTTTCATAAAAGGCTGACTTTTTAGAGTTAAAAATTATAATTTAAATTATTTAGACTTCAAAAAACATAATTGGTTTAATATAAAAACCATTAAAGTGTTCCTTAAATTAACTAATATATAGTGAATGCCTGAATTATTTTATTAAATTTTGTATTTTTCGCACCACTATGAAACACTTTTTTTACTTACTTTTTTTTCTTTCGTTTTCTGTTAGTTCTCAAGAATATATTGAAGCTTCATTGATTGAAAAAACCAAACTAGATGCCGATGCTTTTGTAAGCACGAATAATTTTGATACCACGTTTTATATTTTAGACAATGTACTTTTCAAGCATAGTAGCGAAACCAAAGGTATAGATATTGGTTATAGCAACTTTCAATTGGGCACCATTACTTCTGTGAACACATTCAACCCGTTAAAAATCAATATTTTTTATAAAGACTTTAATACTGTTTTGATTTTAGATAATCGGTTAGCAGAAATATTTAAAATAGATTTCAATACCCTTTCAGATTATAAAAACGTATCACATATTGCTACGGGTTCAGACAATACTCTTTGGGTTTTTAATGAAAACACACAGCAATTAGAACTTTTTGACTATAAAACCAATACCACCCGCGCACAAACTTTACCAATTAAAAGCACTGTTTTAGATATAAAAAGCAATTATAATTACTGTTGGGTGCTTACTAAAACCCATTTATTTGTGTATGATTATTTTGGAAATCTTTTAAAAAAAATGAAAAACAACGGGCATCAATCAATTGCTTTAGATAACGAAAATATTATATTTAAAAAAGACAACAATTTATTTTATTTGAAAAAAAATACAGGAACCATTGTTCCTATTGTACTTCCAAATTTGTTGATAAATCAGTTTTTTGTAACCAACGAAACCTTGTATATTTACAACAACGAAACCCTACATAAATACCAATTAAAAATCAACTAACATGCATATTGCTATTGCCGGAAATATTGGCGCTGGAAAAACAACCCTTACAAAATTACTGGCCAAACATTATAAATGGGAAGCACAGCTTGAAGATGTTGTAGACAACCCGTATTTAGACGATTTTTACAATCAAATGGAACGTTGGAGTTTTAATTTACAAGTGTATTTTTTAAACAGTAGGTTTCGTCAGGTTTTGCAAATACGTGAAAGTGGTAAAGACATAATTCAAGATCGAACCATTTACGAAGATGCCCATATTTTTGCACCCAATTTACATGCAATGGGTTTAATGACCAATCGTGATTACGAAAACTACAAAGCTCTTTTCGACTTAATGGAATCGCTAGTTAAAGGTCCTGATGTGTTGATTTACTTAAGAAGCAGTATACCTAATTTAGTTTCTCAAATTCATAAACGAGGGCGCGATTACGAAAACTCTATAAGTATTGATTATTTAAGCAGATTAAACGAACGTTACGAAGCTTGGATACATGGTTACAATAAAGGTAAACTTTTAATTATGGATGTTGACAAATTAAACTTTGTAGACAATCCTGAGGATTTAGGCTTTGTAATCAATACGATTGATGCCGAAATAAACGGGCTATTCTAATTACTCAATAACAAAGCGGCTTTTAAAATCATCAGCTTTAAGTATATAAATCCCTTTTAAAAAAGAGCTTACATTAACTTTTAACATGTTTGAATTATTGGTCGTTTTCAACAGTAATTTACCTGTAATATCAAATATCTCAATAGTCCCGATAGTTTTATTTAATGATGAAACTGTTAATTCATCTTTAGTTGGTACAGGATAAACCTTGATGTTTGATGGCGCCTTCACTTTTTCACTAATTGATAAAGTACCCGATGCACCAAATCCTACTTTCACGCCTACATCTACCAATTTGTATGGCCCTTTAGTACCAGCAGCACCATATTCTTCAGCACCAGCATCAAAAGCAGTTTCTCTATTACCTCCAAGAATATCTTGGGTTAGAAAAGAATAAGACCCAACACCATAATCTATTGCATCACTACTAGCTGGTATTCTATAAAAATCAGATCCTGAAGCCAATAATCCTGAGATAACGTCTATATTTCCAGTAGCTGTAACTGCTCCAAAAGAATCCCAATTACCCGTTTGCTTCATATTATTTTCATACTTAGATGAAGTACCTGTAAGCTGCGTAACAACCTGTATGGCTCTATTACTACTAGCATTTGGTATCACGGCATCTAAAAATATGATGTTGTTGCCAATAATCACATTATCAGGCGCTACGCTCTGTGTGCTGTTAAATGCAGTACCTATTCTTATTCCATAATCACAATTTACAAACGTATTATTTACTATGGTCAAATTTTTAACTGGTAAATAGCCATTTAAAACGCCATCTGTTCTACCGTTTGCAATATTGATGCCTCCAACACCATTAGACAGACTACCATTCTCATATCTAGACCTAACGCCTTCAATATAATTGTTATAAATCTTATGGTTTTCTCCCATCACGCGAACACCACCTGAAAAAGGGTTGCTGTTTGCTAAAAAGAAGTTGTTATATACTTCACAATTATTTCCATGTCTTAAAGTTAATGCGCCTTGATAATTTTCAAATGTATTGTTGTAATATTTATTACTTCCACTTTTATTGGATATAACCTCAATTTCACCACTAAAATTATAAAAATAATTATCATAAACTTCTGTAAATGAATTAGACAACGATGTTGAGCTACTACCAATTCTAATGGCATCTTGGTCGTTATCAGCATTAACAGCAGAAGTACCTTGAGGTGTTCTATTTGCAAAAAAATTATGGTGTATTTTATGATAATTAGGGTTTGATGAGTCTCTGTTATCATTAATAATACTGCCCACACCGTGTTTTCCAACAAAAGAAGAATAACTAACTTCATTATTCGCTCCACGCAACAAAACCCATTTAAAAACACTGGTTTGTTGAGAGGCACCTTGATTAAAAGCGTCTATCTTTATATTTGTAACCTTACAATTATTACAATCGGTGCTTGATGCTCTAAAATCAATTAAAGGAGTACCTGTACTTACCGAAGCAGGAGGATTTTGAAAGACAACACCTTCAAAATAAATATAGCCCCCACCCATTTTCACGTTGGTAACACCTTCAAAAAATACGTTTCCAGGAGTTTCTGCCTTAATAGTAATTGGGTTAGCTAAATTCCCGTTTTTGTTTATGCTTATTTGAACATTAGTCCAAGTTTGATTTTTTAACGTAATAGTGGAACCCGCAGTAGCAGCGTTTATAGCATTTGTTAGTTCTGTATTTGTTGTAACATATTGCGCATGAACATTACAAACTAACAAAAGTAAAAGTAATAGTATTAAAATTCGATTATTCATATATCATTAAATTAAATTGGATTACCAATTTGGTTAACCAATCCAAATATAGTAACTTTTATTAACTAAAAAGAAAAAAACATGAATTATATAAAAAAGGAACCACGCTAAAAGCGTGGTTCCTTTTTTATATAATTAAATTCTTTGAATTAATTTACAACAGTATCTTCTTTTTGTTCTTCTTCTAAAGCTGCAATACTCGCTTTTACTTCAGATTCTTCACCTTTAAACGTTTCATAACTTGTTGTCTTTTCTCCATTATTGGTAATTACAGTAGTAACAATAGCTTTAACCGTACCATCTTCGTTATTATGCATATCAACTTTTACTTCCTTGGTTATTTCAACCTTTTCAGGTATATTATCAGAAACATAAGCGGTAACAACCTCAGAATTCAAAGCTATACTTGGTGCAATTACCAATGCCACAACAGACATTAATTTTAATAATATATTTAATGAAGGTCCTGATGTATCTTTAAACGGATCTCCAACAGTATCTCCAACTACAGCAGCTTTATGGGCATCTGTTCCTTTCCTGCCTTGTTCTTCAATAGTTTTTTTTGCATTATCCCAAGCACCACCAGCGTTCGATTGGAAGATTGCCATAAGCACACCACAAGTAGTAACACCCGCAAGTAACCCACCTAACATTTCAGCACCACCTATAAAACCTACAGCAACTGGTACTGCAATGGCCAACAAACCTGGTAAAACCATTTCTTTAATAGAAGCTTTTGTTGAAATATCTACGCATTTATCATATTCTGCATACCCATCGGCAGCATCAAAAATAGCTCTATCTTCTTTTGAAGCTTTACTCATATCAGAATCATACTTACGCATCACTTCCAGAGCTGCTTTTAATTGTGGAATATCTCTAAACTGACGACGTACTTCTTCAATCATCGCCATAGCTGCTCGACCTACCGCATTCATTGATAAAGCTGAGAACACAAAAGGCAACATACCTCCTACTAACAATCCTGCCATGATATTAGGCTTAGATACATCAATAGCTTTTATGTTTGCTGTATGCATAAACGCTGCAAATAAAGCCAAAGCAGTTAATGCCGCAGAAGCAATAGCAAAACCCTTACCAATAGCTGCAGTGGTGTTTCCAACAGCATCTAATTTGTCAGTACGTTCACGAACTTCTTTAGGTAATTCTGCCATTTCAGCAATACCACCTGCGTTATCAGAAATTGGACCGTAAGCATCAACAGCTAACTGAATTCCTGTGTTTGCCAACATACCTACTGCTGCAATAGCAATACCGTATAAACCTGCAAAATGATGAGATACCAATATAGCAGCGGCAATTAATAAAATAGGAATCATGGTAGACATCATACCAATACCTAAACCAGCGATGATATTTGTAGCTGCACCTGTTTCAGATTGTTTTACAATAGAATTCACTGGTCCTGTTCCTGTTCCTGTATAGTACTCAGTCACTTTTCCAACAGCTAAACCAGCTACTAAACCAGCTATGGTTGCCCAAAACACACCAATAGAAGAGTATTCAATACCTTCAAAACTCCAAGAAGCCGGAAGCATTTGATTGATGATGAAATAAGACGCCACAACCATTAAACCAGCTGAACCAAACTCACCAATATTTAAAGCTGTTTGAGGATTTCCCCCATCTTTTACTTTAACAAAAAATGTTCCGATAATAGACATGATAATTCCAACCGCAGCCAATACCAAAGGTAAATACACTGCTCCTAAACCATCAAAAGACCCTTGAAATTCTGGTAATACCGTAAAAATGGCTCCTAAAACCATGGTACCAATAATAGAACCCACGTAGGATTCAAATAAATCAGCCCCCATACCTGCAACATCACCTACATTATCACCTACATTGTCTGCAATAGTTGCAGGGTTTAATGGATGATCTTCAGGGATACCAGCTTCAACTTTCCCTACTAAATCTGCTCCAACATCGGCCGCTTTGGTATAAATACCTCCACCAACACGTGCAAATAATGCTATGGAAGACGCGCCTAGTGAAAATCCTGAAAGCACATTTAGTACCTCATTAATATTCCAACCTTGACCGCTATAAATCATGAACAATCCACTTAAACCTAAAACGCCTAAGCCAACAACTCCTAATCCCATAACAGCACCCCCTGCAAAAGCTACCTCTAAAGCTTTTCCTAAAGAGGTTCTAGCAGCACTAGTAGTTCTTACGTTGGCTTTGGTTGCTACTTTCATACCTATAAATCCTGCTAAAGCAGAACAAATAGCTCCAACAATAAACGATACAGCAACCATTCCGTTAGAACCAGCTTCATTCGCACCTTTAAAATATAATAATATAGCAACCGCTACAACAAATACTGATAAAATTTTATACTCTGCTTTTAAAAAAGACATGGCACCATCGGCAATGTTTTTCGCAATTCTAATCATTTTTTCATTTCCCTGATCTTGCTTAGTTACCCATGCACTTTTAATAAGCACAAATGCCAATGCCAAAACCCCAAAAAGTGGTAAAAATTTCACTATTATTTCCATATAAGTTTAGTTAGTTATTGATTAAATATTTTTTAACGGAGCTAAAAATAGGAAAATATAAGTGATAAAAAAAACCACCTTAAATTAAAGATGGTTCATTTATTTTTTTAAATATTGAGAATATCATAATTAGATAGTAAATGTTCTTTTTTTCTTGTGGTCACTTTCATCATAACGCTTCACACATTCGTGGTAAATTCTAATAGCATCTTTAGCATCTCCCCATCCACCAACATCAACTTTCTTTTCTTCTAAATCTTTATATACTTGAAAAAAATGTTCAATTTCTTTAAGACGGTGTGGGTTTAATTCTGAAATATCTTCTCGATTACTCCATACTGGGTCTGAAACGGGAACACAAATAATTTTTTCATCAGGACCTTTTTCATCCGTCATATAAAAAACACCAATTGGTTTTACTTCCATAACAACCATTGGAAAAGTTGGTTCAATACCTAAAACTAGCACATCTAGAGGATCTTTATCAAGAGCTAAAGTTTCAGGAATAAAACCATAATCACCTGGATACATCATAGATGAAAACAAGGTACGGTCAAAACGAATTTTATGTAATGTGAAGTCGTATTCATATTTATTTCTACTTCCTTTCGGTATTTCAATTAACACATCAAAAGTTAATGGGGTTTTCTCACTCATATTTTATTTTCTTTTTTAAAGGCACAAATATACTGAAAACCTCAGCGTTAAGCTATAAAAAACCATGTTGTTTTTGTGTTAATAATTGTTCTGTTTTATCAAAAAAAATTGTGTTTTTTTAGCTTAATTAAATAAAACTTAATAAAAACAGTGACCATTAACACAAACCTAATAAAACATTACAGTTAGGCTGTCAATCAATCTGTTTCACCGAAAAAATTTTGCAACAACTAATCATATGTTATTTTTGCAATAGGAATCAGTTAAAATAACAAATATGAAAACATTAAGTAAAATATTTTCAATAGCATTAGTGCTTTTGGCATTTACATTCACTACTAATACTAATGCCATACAAGGGCAAGGAGCCAACACAGGAGGTTCAGCTAACCAAGTACCTGGCACAGGACAAGGTGCAGGAGGCCCTGGTGATAGTTATGGCCCTGGTAATGGCGCAGGGCAAGGAAATCCTCAAAAAAACAAAGGCGACTCAATTCCATTAGATGGCGGTCTTGCTATTTTATTAGTTGGAGCTGCAGCTTTTGGCGTTAAAAAATTACGTAAAAAACAAGAGTAAACAATATAAAACAAAAAACAGCATCAAAAACGTTTTTGACGCTGTTTAATTTAATTATTTTTGTCTAATAAATCTGTATCGCTATTTCAGGGCAAGACATTTTCTAATCTTAACCATTTTTGATTAAAAAGTTTAAGTTTTACTAAAATGGAAATGTTGTACCTAATTTTGAACAAGTAAATTATGTTATAATGGAAACTTCATTATATAATATAAGTGTTTTCACTCTATCAACCCCTTAACCTCATTAAAATCAAGTCCACCATAATTACCAGAACTCATTAACAACAAAGCTTTGTTATTAAAGTTTTGTGAGAATAAATAGTTTTTAAAATCATCTGGGTTGGTGTAAATAATAAGGTCGTCTCGCTCAAAAGCCGTGGCTATTTGCTCGTGTGTAACCTCTTTTAGTTTTTTAATTTCTACGGCATGTGGCGAGTAAAACACAACAGCAACATCGGCAGCATCTAAAGTGCCTTTGTATTCTTTTAAAAATTCAGCATTTAAACTGCTATAGGTATGTAACTCTAAACAAGCCACTACGGTTCTGTTTTTGAACTGTTCTTTAACAGCATTGGTAGTCGCTTCTACTTTACTTGGCGAGTGTGCAAAATCTTTATAGGCTACACTGGTTTTGCTTTCTGCTATCTTTTCTAGGCGTTTACTGGCACCTTTAAAGGTGGCGATGGCTTCGTAAAAATCATCTTCATCTATTCCCATGTGTTGACAAATCCATTTAGCCCCTGCTAAATTATTTAGGTTGTGCTTCCCAAAAACTTCGATAGGTAGCGGACCTTCAGGAGTCTCAAGAAGTGTTTGTCCGTTATCAACGGTGTATTCGGGCGTTTGGTAAGGCAGTTTACGAATGGCATTAACCGAAGTTTCTACCACACGTTTTACTTCGGGGTCTTCTTCATTATAAGTAATACTACCACCGTTAACAATACTATCTACAAAAATGCGAAACTGCTCTACATAATTATTATAGGTTGGAAACACGTTGATATGATCCCATGCGATACCGCTTAACAGGGCTATATTGGGTTTGTATAAATGGAACTTCGGGCGTCTATCAATAGGCGAACTTAAATACTCGTCGCCTTCAAGTACTATAAAATCGTTGGTTTCGGTGAGTTTTACCATCACATCAAAACCTTCTAATTGTGCACCAACCATATAATCAACATCTCGATTGTGATAATGCATCACATGCAAAATCATAGACGTTATGGTGGTTTTTCCATGACTACCACCAATAACCACACGGGTTTTGTGCTTCGATTGTTCGTACAAAAACTCTGGGTAACTGTATATTTTTAAGCCTAATCCTTGTGCTTTTAACAGCTCAGGATTATCGGCTTTGGCGTGCATGCCAAGAACAACTGCATTGATAGAAATATTTATTTTTTCTGGAAACCAACCATAAGCTTCTGGCAATATCCCTTTTGCTTTCAATCTGGATTTTGAAGGTTCGAAAATTTCGTCGTCGCTACCTGTTACTTGATATCCTTTGTTGTGAAGTGCTAGGGCTAAATTATGCATGGCAGAGCCACCAATAGCTATAAAATGTACGTTCATTTATTAAGTGTTAAAGTTGCTAAGTTACAAAGTTTCAAAGTTAAAAAAGACTCTAATTTGCAAAGTTGTTGTTAACTGTAAACCGGGACTAAGACTGAAAACGGCTTATTGATTTGTGTTAGGGCTTACAGTGAAAATCCTTTTTGTGAGGTACGAGCAAAAAGATTGTAACCTTTCAATTCCGCTCAAGGTAAACTCCAAACTCGACTCGCAGGGGAACGACCGAATATTATAACTTTAATATTTTTATCTTTTCCTGTTTAAACGATTTGGTTTTTGGCGATTCGGCAAGTGCTAAATCGATGTACTTTAAAGCGGCTTCTTTATTTCTTTTATGGGCGTAAATTTGAGACAACCTATAGTGAGCCCAAGCTTTTGGGACACCATCTTCGGGCGAATAGTTTTTTAGATACGTTTGCAAACATTGTACGCCTTTTTGTAGTTCGATATTATATTCGGCAGCAATTTTACCCATTTCGTAATGGAGTGCATTGCGCTTATGTTTTTCCTTGGCTACTTCTAAATTTGCCAAAGCTTTTTCAGGTTGTTTTTGCTTTTCATAAAAGGTAGTCAGCTTATCATAACACCATAAAGAACCTCCATGGTTTATTGCCAATTTATAATATTTTTCGGCAAGTTCTGGTTCTTCATCGCATTCATAAATATAACCTTTTGCTAAATAGCCATCCACTCTTGATAGTTGCTCTAATTGATAAGCATACTTTAGCGCCATGTTTTTACTTCCACCTAAAATACCCGGTAATTTCATGTAATATTCAACCAATGCCCAACGTACGTTAATGTGCTTAGTGTCTAATTCGGCTGCTTTAAGAAATTCCGATTCAATATCACCAATCATTCCCAGTGCCGTTAATTTACTAACCGTTAAGGCTTTCATACCCATAGCACCACCATATTTATAATGATAATCGGCACTTTTGGGGTTGGCTTCAACTAATTGTTTATAGTTTTCTATGGCTTCATCCCATTTTTCTTGATGACCAAAGGCATCACCTAATAACTCAATAGCTTTTAAGTTTTTAGGTTGTTTTTTTAAATAAGCTGTTAATTCCATCTCAGCTTTTTCAAACTGTTTCTTCTTAAAAAAATAATCGATGCTATCTAACTGAGCCTGACCAAATGATACTAACGGAAAAAGTAATAGGTAAATAATTTTTTTCATCGGTTTATTCTTATTGTTTTTATCAGTCAGATACAATATTCATATAACTATTATCACTGCGTAACAAAAATTAGTCATGAATGTATCATTACATGATTTGTTAACAAATATCAAGACGTCTTTTTAACTAAAATTAAGTAATTTCACTCAATCAAGCAACCTATTCACTCATTTGTTATTTTTTGGAATAGCTTTTGAAAGTAATTTAGTGACAAATTTAATAAAATGAAACAATCAGTAATTTTTTTAACAATTCTTTTACTTTCAAACTTTGTCTATAGTCAAAAACCTAATTACAAAACACTTTGGCAAACGGTAGAAAAGCATGAAGTTGAAGGATTACCAAAGTCGGCTTTAAAGGTCTTGGAACAAATTTCAACCCTTGCAACTAAAGATGAAAACCAACCACAACTTATAAAAACCATGCTTTTTAAAAGCAAGTTTGCCTTGGTTTTAGAAGAAGATGCCCAGTTAAAAATAATTAACGATTTTAAAATCATAATTGAAAAAAGTTCGTTTCCAACAAAAAACATTCTAGAAAGCATTTTAGCTAATTTATATTGGCAATACTTCAACCAAAACCGTTGGCTCTTTTATAACCGTACCAAAACTGCTGAAAAAGTTGATACAACGGATTTTAGAACTTGGGATTTACAAACACTGTTTGATGAAATTCATTTGCATTACAAAAACTCATTGCAAAACGGGTTGATGTTGAAATTAGAACCTTTAAGTAACTACGATGCTATATTAATCATTCAAAAAAACTCTAAAATTTACAGACCTACATTGTTCGATTTTTTAACTCATGAAGCTTTAGATTTTTATAAAACCAACGAAACCCATATTACCAAACCTGCTTATAAATTTGAGATTGATAATCCAACATTTTCAAGTGATGCTTTTACCTTTTCGAATATTAAATTAAAGTCAAATGATTCCACTTCTTTACAGCTGAATGCTTTAAAAATTTATCAAGATTTAATTCAATTTCATATAAAGGACAAAGAACCTTTTGCTTTGACAGACGTAAATATTGAACGTTTAAAATTTGTGAATCAACATGCTACCTTTAGTGATAAAGAAACTTTATTATTAGAGGCCTTAAAAACAGAATCTGATAAATTAAAAGAGCATGAAGTTTCTGGATTATACCGTTTTGAAATTGCCTCCATTTACTATCAACAAAGCAACCAATACACTCCAAAAACCAATGAAAGCAACCGCTGGAAAGCGAAAGATGCTATTGATATTTGCAACAACATTATACAACAATTCCCTAAAAGTGATAGTGCAGAAAAAAGCAAACTTCTAAAAGATCAAATAGAACAACAATCGCTACAAATTACTGCCGAAAGTTATTTATCCATTCAACAACACAGTCGTTTATTGGTTAGTTATAAAAACATTGAAGCACTTCAATTTAACATCTATAAATTGACTAGAAAGCAATTGGAAAAATTCAATAAAATCTATAGAAAAGAAGAACAATTAGCATTTATAAAAATGTTAGATGCTTTAAAAACATGGGATAGCAAGCTACGAAACGAAAGCGATTTCCAAAATCACAGTACCGAAATTCTGATTCCAAAACTAAATAATGGCAGCTATTTGGTTTATGCATCCATTAAAAATGATGATGAAACATTTGCTTTCAGCACGATTCAAGTTACTAATTTGGCTTTGATTGAAACTGAAAGCGAACACTACAAAACATTTCAAATTATTGACAGAAACAACGGAAAACCTTTAAGTAATGCATCAGTTGAATTAAGTTTTTCTGAAAACAATAATAGAAACATTCAATCTGAAAATTTCACTACAAATAGTTTGGGACAAATTAAAATTGAGAAAACGAAAGACCGCTACAGAAACCTCTCTGTAAAAGTCAAGTATGCTAACGATACCGCTTATTTTGGCGATTATTATATTAACGCTAAATATAACACCGAAAAAGAAGACATCGAATACAAAGCTTTTATGTTCACCGACAGAAGCATTTACCGCCCTGGGCAAACCGTTTATTTTAAAGCCATTACTATGAAAACTAAAAACGGAAAATCGGAAGTAATGGCAAACGAATCTGTTTATGTTACTTTATATGACGTAAATGACGATGAAATAAAAGAGCTTGAATTCAAAACCAATGCATTCGGTTCTGTTTCGGGTGAATTTATACTACCTAGTAGTGGACTAAATGGGGAATATCACATTGAATTTGATGGCGAAGAAGAAGATTTTTATTTAGAGCATTACTTTTCGGTTGAAGAATACAAACGTCCAAAATTCGAAACAAAATTTAATCCTGTTACAGAAACTTATAAAGTTAATGACTCTGTAACCGTTAAAGGAACTGCTCTAGCTTACGCAGGTAGCAACATTACCAATGCTAAAGTTGTGTATCGAGTTCACAGAAAAGTGGAATATCCAAGATGGTATTTTTGGTACAGACCATGGTTTAACAGCGAACCTCAAGAAATTACATATGGAGAAAGTACAACCAATGATAAAGGTGAATTCGAAATTACTTTTAAAGCTATTCCCGATACAAGTGTTGATAAATCAAGTTTACCCATTTTTAACTACGAAATTACTGCAGATATTACGGATTTAAATGGCGAAACCCGAAGTGCCACAACTATTGCGAATGTGGGGTATCATGTTTTGATTGCTAATATGACTTTGGACGACAAACTCGACAAAACCAACAAAGACCATAAAATCACCCTTGATACTAAAAACCTAAATGGCGAATTTGTTCCAGCCAAAGGCGTAGTTAAAATTTACAAATTACAAGCACCAAACGCGGTTGTAAGAACCAGACCTTGGGCTGCACCCGATTATCAAGATTTTTCTGAAGAAGCATTTAAAACCCTGTTTCCACATGATGCTTATACCAATGAACACCAATCTAGTAATTGGGATAAAGGCGATTTGATTTTTGAGAAAAACTTCGACACCGAAAAATCAAAAAAACTTCCTTTAGGAAATATTAAAAAATGGGAATCTGGTCAATACATCATCACTTTAGAAAGCAAAGATAAATTTCACCAATTGGTTAAAGATGAAATAAAAACGACACTTTATAGCGATGCTGATAAAACATTAGCCGATAATCAATTGTTCAGCATCACAACAGACAAACCCATTTATAAAGTAGGTGAAACTGCTATTGTAACTTTAGCTTCGGCTGCCGAAAATGTGAGTGTTACCATAACTATTGAAAAGGATCATAAGATTGTTAAAGCAGAAACAGTTCAACTAAATAACAACAAAAAAAGCATTTCAATTCCTATTGAAAATGAAGATGTTGGTGGGTTTGCAGTCAATTTTAGTTTCTCTGCGTTTAATAGTTATCAATCAGGAACCGAAATAATTTCAGTGCCTTATCCTAAAACAGATTTAGATATTGAGACTAGTACTTTTCGAGATAAATTAAAACCTGGAACCGACGAAACTTGGAGTTTTAAAATTAAAGGCCCACAAGGTGATAAAGTAGCTGCCGAATTATTAGCCAGTATGTACGATGCTTCTTTAGACCAGTTTAAACCACATACTTGGAATTTCAACCCTATTAATAATCAAATGTATTACACTTATAATAGCAGTTATGCCCATCGAAGTTTTGGCACACAAAATTTTAGGGTTTATAACAAAAGTCTAAGTTTAAACTATACAAGAAAATATTATGATGAACTGAATTGGTTTGGATTTTACTTTGGAAATAACAATAATATAAGAATTAGAGGAACTGCAAGTGTTTCAAAAGCTGGAATTGGAAAAGCTGGAATTGCAATCGAAGAAGACATGGAAACAATTGCTTTTTCAAAAGTTAGTGACAATGCAAGCTTAGATGAAGTGGTAATGGTTGGTTATGCCGAAATGAAAAAAGAAACTTTAAATGCACCTCCGGCTCCAAATAGCCCTGAATTTATTGAAGAAAAAACAACCTTCGATAGTGTACAAATTAGAAAAAACTTGCAAGAAACCGCCTTTTTCTTCCCACAATTACAAACCGACAAAGAAGGCAATGTGAGTTTTAGTTTCACCACACCAGAAGCATTAACACAATGGAAATTGCAATTATTAGCCCATACCAAAATTTTAGAAAGAGCCACTAAAACCTTAACAACCGTTACTCAAAAAGAATTGATGGTTATTCCAAACGTGCCACGGTTTTTACGCCAAGGTGATGACATAACCATCAGTACTAAAATCGCAAACCTAACAGACAAACAGCTTTCTGGACACGTAATTTTAGTGTTAACAGATGCTGTTTCTGGAAATGCTATTGATTCTAAACTTGGAAATTCAGCAAATAACAAATCGTTTACAGTTAATGCAAAAGGCAATACACAAGTATCTTGGAATTTATCAATTCCTGATGATGTGGATATGGTTCAATATAAAATAATAGCAAAATCTGGCACGTATAGCGATGGCGAGCAAAACGCGCTTCCTGTTTTAAGTAACCGCATATTAGTTACTGAAACCTTGCCGATGTGGATTCGCAGTAACGAAACCAAAACGTTCACTTTAGATAAGTTAAAAACGAACACCTCTACAACCCTTAAAAACCATAAATTAATTTTGGAAATAACTTCCAACCCAGCGTGGTATGCGGTACAGGCACTACCCTATTTAATGGAATATCCATATGAATGTAATGAACAAACGTTTAGTCGTTTTTATGCGAATGTGTTAGCAAGTGATATTGCTAATTCAAACCCCAGAATTCAAGAAGTGTTTAATCAATGGAAAAACTCAGACGCACTTGTTTCTAACTTGGAAAAAAATGAAGAATTAAAATCTATTCTCATTCAAGAAACACCTTGGTTGCGTGATGCACAAAGTGAAACCGAACAGAAAAAACGCATTGCTTTGTTATTCGATTTAAATAAAATGAATAACGAATTACAATCAGCTAAACGTAAACTTGAAAACAACCAATTGAGCAACGGCGCTTGGGCTTGGTTTAATGGCGGACGCGAAAACAGATACATCACACAACACATCATTACTGGTTTTGGCCATTTAAAACAACTAAATATCACCCTGAGCGCAGTAGAAGGGTCAAAAATGATAGAAAAAGCTATGAACTATCTAGATGCTGAATTTGTTAAAGAATACAAAGACATAAGAAAATACAATGCGAAAATTGATTTAACCAAAGACCATTTAAGCTACACGCAACTACATTATTTATACATGCGAAGCTTTTATTCTGAGATTAAAAAATCGAAAGAAGTTGAAGACATCACGAAATATTATCAAACACAAATTCAAAAGTATTGGTTGAGTCATTCCCTATATTCAAAAGGTTTAATGGCTTTAGTTGTTGAAAGATTGGGTGATAAAACCACGTCATCCAAAATTTTAAAATCACTAAAAGAAACTAGCATTATTAATGATGAATTAGGTATGTATTGGAAAGAAAACACCAATTCATGGCACTGGTATCAAGCTCCTATTGAAACACAAGCCTTATTAATTGAAACTTTTTCTGAAATTGAAAACGACACCAAAACCATCGATAATTTAAAAATCTGGTTGCTTAAAAACAAGCAAACCAATCAATGGAAAACCACAAAAGCAACTACCAAAGCAGTATATGCGCTTTTGCTACAAGGTAGTGATTGGTTAAGTGTAACCGATGCTGTTGAAGTAGTTTTAGGTAGACAAAAAATGGAGCCTTCAAAATTAGACAATGTTAAAGTTGAAGCTGGAACAGGTTATTACAAAACGTCTTGGACTTCATCTGAAATTATACCAAAAATGGCAGAAGTTACTTTAACTAAAAAAGGAAATGGAATTGCTTGGGGAAGTTTATACTGGCAATATTTTGAAGATTTAGATAAAATATCTTCGGGAGAAACACCACTTAAATTGAAGAAAAAGTTATTCCTTAAAAAAAACACGGATACTGGTGAAGAAATTTCAGAAATCACGAATGAGTCGCATTTAAAAGTGGGAGATTTGGTTCGTGTTCGCATTGAATTACAAAGTGACCGCGCCATGGAGTTTATCCACATGAAAGATATGCGCGCTTCAGGATTAGAACCTGTAAATGTGCTTTCGCAATACAAATGGCAAGACGGTTTGGGATACTATGAAAGTACCAAAGATGCGTCAACCAATTTCTTTTTCGATTATTTACCAAAAGGCGTTTATGTGTTTGAATATGATTTACGCATAAATAATGCCGGTAATATGAGCAATGGCATTACCACCATTCAAAGTATGTATGCTCCAGAATTTGGCAGCCACAGCGAAGGAGTTCGTTTGTTAGTTAAGTAATACAATTACGACTTATACCATGAAAAATTGATTATCTTTCGTGGCATTAACAAAAACATATTTTAAATTATGAATAAAGCATTCACTGTTACTCGCATTATTTTCGGAGTTTTAATCACAATTTTTGGAGCCAACAAATTTTTTAATTTCATGCCTGCACCAGAAGAATTGCCCGAAGATGTTATGAATTATATGATGGCACTTATGACTACAAAAACTTTATATCTTGTAGGTGCTGTTGAAGTCATCGCAGGGTTATCATTTATATTTAATAAATATGGCGCATTAATGGCTATAATTTTAATGAGTGTTTCAATTAACGCTGTACTATTTCATATTTTTTTAGGACCAGCAGACATTATGGGAGCTTTAATATTATTAATTTTAAATATAGTGATGCTGTATGCATATAGAGACAAGTACAAAGACTTACTTGCTGAATAAACTTTTAAAGCGGCTATCTGAAAAATGTAATTCTGTGTCATATTGAGCCTGTCGGAATATTTTAACTAACTGATAATCAATATCAATTTTAACAAGATCAACCTGACAAAGTAAATATAATACACTTTTCAGATAGCCGCTTTTTTTATAATTAACTTTACCTCTAGAGAAAATCACACAAAATTGAAAACCAAATCATTAAATAATTACACCTATACCTTTTTGCTATTATTACTAGCTTTACACATTTCGTGTGCTTCAAAAAAAAATATAGTTATTGAAAATATAAATAAAGACAGCCTCCCAAAACTTGTTTTTTTAAATTACACTATTTCAAGAAATGATAGTGGTGAAAAAAACATTCAATTCATAAATAAAAAAATTACGGACGGAAAGCTGAAAAACAATAATTACATTAAAATAGGTGAAATTGAAGATTTAAAATGCCTTCAATTAGATAAAGATTCCACCGAAATAACATCAGTTACCATAAAAAACCCTTTATCGAAAATTATTGAATTTGTTAACGATTCTCTTATATTTGAAAAGAAAAAAACAGACTTACAGAACGCTCCATTTACTATAAGATTGCAATTGCATAGCCAAACCAAGTTTATAGCTATTAACGAGGTAACCGATTCGCTTCAAAATACAAAGACTTTAATTATTACAAAGTTAGATTAACAATGAAACAACTTTTTTACTTCTTTTTATTTGTTAGTTTCCAATGTGTTTCGGCTCAAGTTTTTGAGAAAGAAACCATTAAAAATTCTGGTGACAATGATAAAAGAATTAATTTAGTTATTTTAAGTGAAGGCTATCAAACAGGCGAATTAGCACAGTTTAAAACCGATGCTACAAACTTTGTAAATGCTATGTTTGGCCAGTCACCTTTTAAAGAATACACAAGTTATTTTAATGTACATATTATAAAAGTGCCTTCCACCCAAAGTGGTGCAGACCACCCTGGAACGGCCACTGATGTTACAGAACCTGCATCTCCAGTTAGGTTTGTTGACACCTATTTTAACGCTACTTTTGATTCATTTGGTTTTCATCGATTACTTTTTTACGAAATTGATGGTAATTATGCGAATAATACAGAAATAAAAATCAATAGTGTTTTAGCTGATAATTTCCCTACCTACGACCAAGCTCTTATTTTGGTAAACTCTACTATTTACGGTGGAAGCGGCGGCGAATTCCCCATGGCTTCAAAAGGCGTTAGCAATGGCGTTAGCTCTACTGAAATCGCTATTCATGAATTGGGACATTCTATGTTCAACTTAAAAGATGAGTACTTTCCGCTTGAAGAAGGTTATTTTGGTGAAGCCATTAATATGACCCAACAAAACAGCCCCAGTTTGGTAAAGTGGAAAAATTGGATGAACACAAATGGCATCAGTACTTACCAATATAACAATTCTGGTTTTGCTGCCAATTGGTACAGACCTCACCAAGGTTGCAAAATGCGCTATTTAAGTTATCCATTTTGCGCAGTTTGTAAAGAAGGTGTGATTGAAAAAATACATACTTTGGTTTCACCAATTGATTCTTACTCACCAATTTCAAATTCAA
The DNA here is from genome assembly GCF_039650365.1 of Mariniflexile soesokkakense. Taxonomy (NCBI): domain Bacteria; kingdom Pseudomonadati; phylum Bacteroidota; class Flavobacteriia; order Flavobacteriales; family Flavobacteriaceae; genus Mariniflexile; species Mariniflexile soesokkakense. The sequence continues at coordinate 810,157 of NZ_JAZHYP010000001.1, forward strand.
TAACCAGCCCAACGTTTCCTATCCATTTTCATTTGAATTTAATAAAACCAATTCCTAATACCTTAAAAAGTATTTGGACTCTTAACGCTTCAAATTTCACAAATGATGTTGATGATATAAACGTTTTAGAAAGCGATTTAAATACAGGTATAAATACATTAACAGTTGCCGTAAATGATCCTTCTTCATTTTTAAAAGTCGACAATCACGACTCCTTTCATGTTTATACAGTTACTTGGACTATTGATAATTCTGCACTTGGCATTAAAGGCATTACCAGCTACATTGCCAATTATAATATTGCCATGTATCCAAATCCAACCAACACTATTGTAAATTTTAAATTTGAAAGTGATAACAATGCACAGCTAAAAGTTGTTATTTCCAGTTTAGATGGAAAAAAAATAAAAATACTGTCTATCGAAAATCATCACACCAACCAAGTAGATATTAGTAATTTAAGCACTGGTATGTACTTGACCCATTTTTATTCTGGAAACACGCTTATTGCAAGCAAAAAATTAGTTAAAAATTAACTTATTTCTTTGGTGGATATGCAGCTAATACTTTTTCAGTTAGAGCATTAAACAGTTGTTCGCGTTTTTCTGGGGTTGCGTTTGGGTTAAAACTTGATTCAGTCACAGCTTGCCAGAAGAGTTGTTTTTTGTTTTCATCAACAAAATCTATAGCTATTTGTCGGTTTACATTAGCTTGACCAATAGGCAACCCTATAGAAATACCACCACCCATATTACGTCCGCCACCACCTAAGCCAACGCCTACGGTATTACGTTGTACTTCTTGGTATTCGCTACTTTTAATATCTATAAAAAAATCTGGCGTATCTGATAAGACAAAACCTTTAGCTGTCATTTCAGTATCTAAAGCATCCAACAATCGCTTGGTATCTAATTCACTTAAACCAGTTTGCATATCACTATAATAATTATAGGTTTTGTATTTTGAAAAATTAGTTCCTTTTTCAAAATCGTAATTAACACGAATAGGTGCACACGATATTATTAAAAGAAGTAAGATGATGGTTTTAAGAAATTTCATAACTTAAATTTTTATTATAAAGTTAATCAAAAATTATTCCATGGTTTTTCCTTTAACAAAAAATCCAGACAGAAATATTAAACCCGCTTCACAAACCTAAAAACCATATCATTCTGTTTTACATGAAAAAATTTGCAGTTTGAATAATGTACAAACTCAAAAGTTTCGTGGTAATTAAAGTTTTCACTTTCAACCATAAAAATAGCTTCAACATCAACATTCCCAACAGGTGAAATTCTTCTAAAAAGATACTCTAATTTGTTTTCTGTTATGTGCAACTCAAACCACGCTCCTGCCGCAATACCCGGTAACCACTGTGCCTTTTCATGCAAACCATTAACTGGTTTCGGCTCTAAAGTACCCATAAAATTTGGTGTATGACTTTTAAGTTTATCTAAAAAACAACGCACATTTTCACTTTTTTGAGACCCTTCAAATTTTGAAATCACACCTGTTTCGCTCACTTCAAAAGCATGCGTTTCTGTATTTGCCAACAACACATTACCTACCGTACTAGGTGTAAACCATTTGGAGTTTTCGAGATTCTTTTTAATAGTAACATCTGTAACCGATGCAATAAGAGTATCTGTTACAAAACGTGCACAATTACACGCCTCTTTTATAAAAGCTGCATAACGAATAAAATGCTTTTCTTGCATGTTGGTAATATGAGTACGTGCCTTTTTATAGTCGACCTCATTACAAACCGATGCTAGCATTTTACCCTCACCATGTGTTAGTTTTGGGTGAGTTGCTAAAAACTCTAAAATAGTGTTTAAATTGATTATTTTATTGTTTTTTATTTCTGCTACTAAGGGGAAGTACAGCTCATTATCGGTATCACTTCCTCGAACACGCCCTGTGGGTTCGGGTGTGATGTAACGACCAAAATCGTGGTATTCTAAAATACCAGTTTCTTTGTTTACAAGCACCAGAGCCGCATGACCTGCACGTAAATAATTCTTTTTCCCGACACCTAAAAACCTTAAAAATGGCGAAAACCATTCTTTAGACACCATTACAATAGTTTCTGGATAAGCTAAGGTTAAAATTATACCCGTATTATTCATTTATAATTTCGGGAAAATGGAAAGTTTTACTTGTAATGGTTTTATTTTGAAGATTTTGATGATACATTTCAAGCGATTCACTAAATTTTTCAATTTGCGTAATACTGGTTGTTTTTACAAACCCACGATTCATTATAACACCATAATCCTTATTATTAGCACCTGCTGTTTTATGAAACTTCAGGATTGTTTGTGCGTTCAAATCATTTTCAGCCTTAAAATCGTCAAACCATTGTTGGCGTTCTTGCTTCATTTCAGAAGTATATAATGTAGAAGATGACCACATTTTTGGCTCTAAGGGCAGTTCTTTTAGGTGTTTTTCGATGCCATCCCAAACCAATTCGTAAAACTTCAAAACAGTATTCCAATCTACAAGTACCATGGTAAATGGTTCAATTTTATCAAAATCATAGGTTTCAATAGTTGCTAAAATGTTTTCAGAAGTTAAAAAATCTAAAGCAATCACTCCTCTACTTTTCTTGTAATCCTCCTTGCGTTCATGAATAGTAAATGCACCATTCAGCACACAAACCACTCTATTTTTTTCACTTAAACCAATCCATGTCCCACCTGAAAGTTCGTCCATTGGAAATAACAGTTTAGTTTCCTTGTTTATATAAAAATCTGGAGGAAGCGATTTTCTATTAGGAGCCTCGTCTCTATTCGAGGTTAACACAAAATCATGGTCTCCTTTTGGAATAATAGTTACTGTACACATAAAAACTGTAGTCTGAAAACACGTTAGCAACTTACAAAAAATAAATAAACTTTAACGTGCTTTTAATACCCAATCCACCCCATAAATCGTTTGAAAATTCGTAGATTTGTAGCCTATTTACTGATAATTCAACAACAAAAACAAACAAATCATGGGAAAAGGTTTTTTTAATGTGCCAATTGCGGTTAACGAACCTGTAAAAAGTTACGCACCAGGAACCCCTGAACGCGACGCTGTACTGAAGGCTTACAAGGAAATGTATAATAGCACCATTGACGTGCCTTTATATATTAATGGAGAGAATATAACAACCGGAAACACTAAAACCATGTCACCTCCACACGACCACAAACATGTGGTAGGAACCTATCATTTAGCAGAAAAAACACATATAGACAAAGCTATTGCAACCGCTTTAGAAGCGAGAAAAGCATGGTCGTTAATGCCTTGGGAACAACGTGCAGCCATATTTTTAAAAGCTGCTGAACTAGTTGCCGGTCCTTACCGTTACAAAATTAATGCTGCTACCATGATAGCGCAATCAAAAAACATTTTTCAAGCAGAAATTGATGCCGCATGTGAATTAGTAGACTTTTTGCGTTTTAATGTACAGTACATGACAGAAATCTACAGTGAGCAACCAAAAAGCACCAATGACGCTTGGAACAGAGTTGAATACAGACCTTTAGAAGGTTTCACTTATGCTGTAACGCCTTTTAATTTTACTGCCATTGCTGGAAATTTACCTGCATGTATGGCCCTAATGGGTAATGTTGTGGTTTGGAAACCAAGTGACAGCCAAGTGTATTCTGCTAAAGTAATTATGGATATTTTTGAAGAAGCGGGTGTACCGCCAGGTGTTATTAATGTTGTTTTTGGAGACCCCGTTATGATTTCTAAAACTGTATTGTCAAGTCCAGATTTCTCTGGTTTACACTTTACAGGTTCTACCTTCATTTTTAAGGAACTTTGGAAACAAATAGGCAACAACATACACAATTACAAAACCTACCCAAGAATTGTTGGGGAAACTGGTGGAAAAGATTTTATAATGGCTCATAAAAGTGCCGATGCAAAACAAGTAGCTACTGCTATTATAAGAGGTGCTTTTGAGTTTCAAGGTCAAAAATGTAGTGCAGCTTCTAGAGCTTACATCCCAAAAAGTTTATGGAGTAAAGTTAAGACGCTTATTATAGAGGATATAAAATCTTTTAAAATGGGATCGCCAGAAGATATGGGTAATTTTATTACTGCTGTTATTCATGAGGGCTCTTTTGATAAATTGGCTAAGTATATTGATGCTGCAAAAGCGGATAGCGATGTAGAAATTATTGCCGGTGGCAACTACGATAAGAGTAAAGGCTATTTTATAGAACCTACAGTTATTGTAACAACAAATCCAAATTACACCACCATGCATACAGAATTATTTGGTCCTGTAATTACTATTTACATCTACGAAGATGATGCCTATGCAGAAACTTTAAAACTAGTAGATAGTACGAGTGAATATGCGTTAACAGGAGCTATTTTATCAAAAGACAGATATGCTATTACTCAAGCAACAACAGCATTGCAAAATTGCGCTGGAAACTTCTACATTAACGACAAATGTACTGGTGCCGTTGTTGGCCAACAGCCTTTTGGTGGCGCACGTGCCTCTGGAACGAACGATAAAGCAGGAAGCCCTCAAAACTTATTACGTTGGGTATCGCCAAGGTTAATAAAAGAAACCTTTGTAACACCAACAGATTATCGTTACCCATTTTTGGGAGAATAATAGATTCTTTTATTTCATACTATAAAAAATGCTGTCAAATTTGACAGCATTTTTTATAGTATGTTTTAATATTATCAAAAGAGAATCTTTAGTTTATAATAACCTTTTTTGTTACAATTCCCTTTTCTGTATTTAACTTAACTACATAAAGCCCGGTGATAGCTGATACTGGTACAGATACATCTGATTTAGTATTTAATTTCAATGTTTTAATTTCGTTACCAAGAGCATCATATAATACCAAACTTTTTATTTTTATATTATCTGCATTTACAAAGTTCAATTCCGATGATTTTGAATCATAACCAATAAATATTGTATTCACTTCATTATTGGTGGTAGCAATAGCAGAATCTTTAATTTCTGCCTTCATAAATACAAGTTTAAATCTATCATTATAAACACCTGAATCTAAATTAATTTTGAATGGCTCTGCATTAATATTTTTAGTTTCACCAGTTAATTCATCTTTAATAAATAATGAAAGGTTCGACTCCATGTTTTCAATAGTATCAAGCCTAACTTTTACCACACCGCTCTTCTTAACAACTATTCCCAAAGGAAATTCTTGTGACTCATTAAAATCTTTAACTCCTTGAATTACAAACTTATTGTTATTATGAAACCAGTACATATCTTCTACATTCACATCAACCATTAAGGCATCATAACCTAAATCGAAACCATTTGAAGCTTTATTATTGGTCCCCAAAACTAATTGTCTGTGATAACCTAAAGGAGAATCATAAACCAAACGGATGGTTGGTGTGCCTTTTTTTGCTTCATTATTAGAAATTTTACTAGTAGTTTTTCCTTTTGAAGGTTTTAAAAACAATGAGGTAGAACCATTTTCGGTAGCGTAAACACGTTGGCTGTTTTTAAATATAATTGTACCTCCATCTACACTAGAAATCGTTCCGCTATTATCATTTGGGTTTGTTCCTAGTACTGTAGATACAAAAAAGCCTTGGTTTACAGGAATGTATTGCCCCGGTACTTTAGTTCCTATAGCAGCACTTCCCGCATTTGAGGTATTATTAACCCTAGCATCGTTTGAAATTGCTGCTGCACCACCAATTAAATTATAGGTAGCATAGCCTCCAACATACTCTTTTAAATCATGAGAGTTCTCTTCACCAAAATGATCCCAAAAATACAAAGCTCCATTAATAACAGTATTTGCATTGTAGCCTCCTTCGGCAACACTAATGTTATCTAGAATAAACTCATGTGCATCTATTGCTGATGGATATGGATTACCTATTAAACGCTCTACATCACCTGGAGATTTAATTAAATCTAGTGTAATATCTCCGTTATTTGGCAAGCCTTTAAATACATAATTTTGAAGTGTTGATATTGGAACTGCTGCATCACCCCCTGTTCCTTTCATTGTAAATCCCTCTCCTGCAAGTAAAAAAGAGGCTTCATTTATTTTTGTCCAAGCATCATAATTATTTGCAGGTCCGTAAAACTTATATAACCAGTTTGTACTAATAGTTCTTGCAAACCCTGGAGGCGGTATACTACCACTACCATTTGGCGATGTGCTGTATGAAAGATCTTGATATATTCCAGAATTTGTACCATCATTCAAAACACCTGCTATAGAATGATTTGAATTTGTACTTGAAACCCCAGTTCCCCTAGTTGCCGTATCACCTCCAATGGGGCCTACTGAAGACGACCAATAGTTATAATTAAACCCATTAGCTGTACCTTGCTGATCTCTTTCAATATACCCTCCACTATCGGCATCAACAATACTGCCTTCGGTTTGTATTAATTGTGATTCACCTACTAAATCTATAATACCGTCTAGTTCTAAATAATGGGTTATTATTAGTTCCTGACCTGTATTATTTTCTTCAGGCGTAGTAGCTATTGGATCTGCAATTGTTAACGTACCGTCCGTTTGTATTAATCCTAAAAGTGAAATATCCCTATCTCCCGAAGTGATATCGTGTGAAGTTTGAACGATATTCCAATCTACCATAGTAGTACCATCTAAACTTATTGAATTAGGAATTACTTGATCGGTATTATTACTCCAAGTAGTGCCTGTATCCCAATCACCATCAGCAGCTGAAATATACGGCAATGGCGAGGTTTGTGAATCAATTATAGATTTATCTTTATCTAAATATTTTAATCTTAAAAAATTTCTATCATCTGTTAAACCTTCAACTGTTGATCCATAAAAAGAATTAAAATCATAATAGGCCTTTAATTTACTCCAAGAAATTGTAGACACCGCATTACTAGCACTACCCGACGGAATAATTTTACCGCTTACAAGACCTCCTGTAACTTGTTCTATTTCTTGATTCATAAGGTAGTGTATCTGATTATCGGTTAAACCTCGATCCCATATATACACCTCATCTATTTCTCCTAAAAACGGGTTTGAAACAGTATTTTTATCAATATACAACGCTCCAAGAGCAAAATGATTGAAATTTGGAGAAGGTGCATCAACATTTTGTTCTGATTTATCTAAAACACCATCTACATATAAATATATGGTTCCGCTAATGTAAACAAAGGTTATTTGATGCCATTTGCCATCATTCAACAGCATTGTAGATGTGAATCTTGGTGTTACATCATCATCAACCATAACTTCAATTTGGTCACTTGTATTCAACCTAAGTTGCAACTTACTTCCTTTAGACATGATTGTTCTTGGATTTGCACTTGCAGTGTTATTTTTTACCCAAGCTGATATAGTAAAGTCGTTAATATTTAAATTAAGTAAAGACTCACCAACCAAATAGTCTCCCGAAGCTATACTTATTGAATGTTTTTCATAAAATCTAGGAGCTTTACCAAACGTAAAATACTTAGTCCCATCAAAATCATACCAAGTTTTAAGATTTCCGGCACCATCTGCCTTTAAAGGAATAACATCTATAATGTCTGTATTAGAAAAAGCAGAATTATCGGCAACTATTAAAACATATTCCTCATCCGCAGCCAATGTAAAACTACTAAAAGCTGTACTCGGTATTGAGACATATACATTTTCAACATCCCCTCCAGAACCCGATTCAATAGATTCCACAATTTTCCACTTACGATCAATACGTGTTACTGAAGTATTTATTCCTGTTGCAATAGTAATTGAGTTAGTACCAGAACCAGTATAATTTGCATTATTACATCCCCAAACTAAAAAATCACCATTTTCATTAAATTCATTGGGATTAGCACTGTTTGTGCTAAAAACACCATTTAGACCAATAGTAACTTCATTAGTAGTATTTACTGTTTTTGATTGTTTTTGATTTAAATCGGAATCATCATCTCTACCAATTCCCGCAATGTGGTAATTAAAACCTGCATTAGCAGTTATATCCCAGACTGAGGTATTAAATGAATTAATATAATCCTTTTGAGCCTCCGTTGAAGTTCCTAGTGTAATACCATATTTAATAGCTAAGTAAGATTCTATTTTTTGTCTTCCAGCAGCATTTACCCTAGTTCCAAAGGTGAAAATTTCAGCAATTCGCCCATTTAGGCTACCAACAAGATCATAATTTCTACCAATCCAATATTTGCTCCCACCTATATTCGCAAATGAATTAATAACAGGAGATGTTGCTAAAAGGTTAGAATTATATAAAATTTCCTGGCTTGTTGGTGATGTTACGGCATTATTCCTAATATTTATAATACCAACATTAGAATAGGTTGAGCTTATTTCAGCAACGCCATTAAAAGTTCCAGTTCCTGCAACATCTTGATTATAAGACAAGGTTTCATTTGTAAAACCTGATGAGTAATCTCCAAAACCCAATCCAGTAACATCTCCAGCGGTTTCGGAATCTACCCCCGCAAAAATGGTATTTCTAGTAGAAGCATTTGTCATGGTTGCATCTGGAATCATGACAATAAAAATATCTGCACTGTAGAATCCGCTTAAAGGGGTATCACTATTATACATATATTGTTCTGTAGCACCACCATCATTTACAAATTTAACCACCGGATTGAAATTTATATTATCTGTTGCAGTATCTAAATAGGATGGTTCTTTACCAGAAACCGTAGTAGCATTTTTTCCATTCGTACCCACATCAATCCAGTTGATGAGACTAGTGCCAGATGTTGTTATGCCTCTAGTAGATTTTAACCATAACCTAAAATCGGCTGTAATTCCACCAGGACCAGGAATACTATAGTTAAACATTTCGGCACTTACATTAAAAGTATAGGTTGTATTGGCAGAATTTGTAATACTAATGGTTGATGTTTGTGTTCCGGTACCAGCTACTGGCCCTGTAAAAGTAACGGGTAAAATAACATAAGAACCAGAGGCTACACTTGTAGTAAAACCCGAAGGTGTATAATTGGGCAATAACACGTATGGTGGTACAGAAAAATCACTTAACGAGCTAGAAACTGCAGAAATATTAAGTGGACAACCTCCTGTATTTGCTATAATATAATAACGTGTAATACTTGCTCCTTCTTCTACTATTCCAAAATAAGTTCCGTTTGCCGCAGTTGTATTTACCGATCCATTAACAATATCGGCCGAAGGGCTTCCTCCTAACACATTGATTGCTGGGGAACCACCTATTGAAAATGTAAAGGTAAAATTAGGGTCCTGTTTAACGCTTATTGTTATATCTGTATTGGCGCCACAATTACCACTAATATTGGTTATAGTAAAATCAACTTTCTTGGTTTTACCATTACAACTTTGGGTATCTACGTTTGTTGGAATCTTATCTGTAGAAAGTGAAAAATCTGTGGTATTTGTAATAGAAATATCTTCAATCTTTACTTTATCACAATCTGTTCTAGTATTTGTAATCCTAAAAGAAATGGTGTTACCTGATGAAATTGAGACGGTAGAACCACCCGAAACTGTTGAACCTCCTAAAATTTCAACTTGAATATCTTGTGCCCTAATTTGATTATTAAAAAGAAAAAATAAAAACACCAACAAAAGCGTTAGTAAATTTGAGAGAGAGTGAAATTTCATATTTACGAAAGTAAATTAACAATAGCAATGCAAATGGGATGTGATTTATTATTAAAAAACTGTATTTTTCACAAAACATTTAACACAAATTTAATATAAATTCGATGAAATACAACTTTTTATTCACAAAAAGGACACTTTTACACAAAACATATAACTTCACCTTCATTTTAAATATACATTTGAAAAAGCAGTATTCAATATCACATGGAAGGAGTTCTAGATGATACTTTAATTTAAAAATGTAAAAAATATTACTAAATTTAACCTTTAATACTCAAATCTATTACACAATTAAAATGAAAAGAACTGTTATCATCATAATCCTTATAATTTGCCAGAACCAAATTTATGGACAAGCCAATAAACTTTTCAGGAAAGCGACTAAGGCTACGGATTTGAATGAAAAAATAGAGCTTTACACTAAAGTCATAGAGCTTGAGCCAAAAAATCTGGATGCCTATTTTTACAGGGGCATTGCTAAAAACGATCTAGGAGACTATTCAGGGGCTATTGTAGATTATTCTAAAATAATTGTTTTGCAACCCGATGCCGACACTTACTATAATAGAGGAAATTCCCGTTATAGCTTGAAAAATTTTACTGGCGCACTAGATGATTACCAAAATGCCGTTAAACTTGACCCCAACTTTATTGACGCCCTTTACAGTTTAGCCTGTGTAAAATATGATTTAGGCAATTATGAAGACGCCATAAAAGATTTTACATCAGTAATAAAAGCGGTACCTACCCAACCAAAAACCTACTTTTTAAGAGCTGCCGCCTATGTAGCTTTAGAAAAATACCCTTTAGCTCTAAATGATTATTCGCTAGCTATTTTAGCTGATCCAAATAACTCCGACTCATACTACAACCGAGGCGTTTTTTATTTAGACATCAATTATTATGAAAAAGCAAACCTAGATCTTTCAATTGCTTTAAAACTCAATGAAAATAATAGCTATGCCTATTTTTACAGAGGCTCCTCTTTTTTACTTTTAGGAAAATACAATGAAGCTATTTTAGATTATACCACAGCACTTCGATTTGACTCTTTAGATTTTGATGCGCTTCTTGGTTTGGCATTGATTTACTATAAAATGAACGATTTGAACAATGCTAAACTATATTTTCAAAAAGCAAAAGCCATTATTTCTCCTAAAACAAATCCTGAAACCATTGAGCCATTTAAAAACACCTATTGGTTTCAAAACCAATATTACTTTTTTAACGAAAATTTCAACGAACTCTCAAAACTTTAACTATCACCCCCTGTACTTTAAAGGCAAATGCACTACTTTTTTAGTTTCGTAAAAATCTTCAGTGTAATAATCGCTTAAATTGTAAATAGTAGCTGTTTTATAATCTTGTAATTCCTCTGTTAAATCACCTCCTTTTAAATATAGAATTCCATTTTTAAGTTCATGTTTCTGTTCTTTAGCTATTTTGCCTTTAACCCAATGGGTAAAAGTTGGCATAATGGCTACGGCTCGACTTACAATAAAGTCGTAAGTATCGTTTATGTCTTCTACGCGACTATGGGTTGTTTTTACATTGGTTAAACCTAAACCATCAACAACCTCATCAACCACTTTTAACTTTTTAGCAATGCTATCAACCAAATGAAATGAACAGTTTGGAAACAAAATAGCCAAAGGAATACCAGGAAACCCACCACCTGTACCAACATCTAAAATCTTGCTACCATCTTTAAATTCAATTACTTTAGCAATACCTAATGAATGTAAAACGTGGCGCAAATAAAGTTCGTCAATATCCTTACGAGATACCACGTTTATTTTCAAATTCCAGTCTTGATAAAGCGCTTCTAATTGTTTGAATTTACTTATTTGGTCGTCCGTAAGATTTGTAAAGTATTTTAATATCAGATCCATTCATGTTAAATTTTCAACAAAAATATACTTTTTAAGTGCATATTTTTACAAAAAAACGTTATTACTTAAGTTGGTTTATACCTATCTTTGCACCGTATTTAATATAGCCAACTAATTATTTACAGCACATTAAATTAATAGCATGACAAAACAAACCCTTTCATTTTCAAGAACAGACTCTGCAAAGTTCTTTAGAACGCTTAACAAACGCGTTAATGATTACTTTAAAGATAACCACATAAAAAGAACAGGGAACTGGAAATTATGGGCAAAAACAATTGTTATGTTTTCCTTATTTTTAACCCCTTACTTCTTGATTTTATCGGTGGCTTCTATTCCTGGTTGGGCACAACTTTTATTAACCGTAGTAATGGGCATAGGTATGGCTGGTGTTGGTATGAACGTGATGCACGATGGCAACCATGGGTCGTTTTCCAACAAAGAATGGATTAACCGATTAATGGGAAGTAGCATCTATATTCTTGCAGGAAATGTATACAATTGGCAGGTACAACATAATGTATTGCATCATACCTATACTAATATTCATGGGCATGATGAAGACTTAGAAGCAGGACGTATTTTACGTTTTACTGAACATTCTGAATGGAAATGGTACCATAAATTCCAACAATATTATTCGGTTTTACTTTACGGGTTATTAACTATTAATTGGGCAATTACTACCGATTTTCAGCAAATGAGCCGCTACATGAAACGTAAATTATCTTATGGAAAATACCCAAATCCTATATGGAATTGGAGCAAGTTGGTAATTTCTAAAGTTATTTATATTGCCATTTGGATTGTACTACCAATGTTGATTTTAGATATCGCTTGGTGGAAAATTTTAATAGGATTTTTTCTGATGCATTACACCGCAGGTTTAATTTTAAGCGTAGTGTTTCAATTAGCACACGTTATGGAAGATGCTGAAATGCCTTTACCTGAAAAAGATGGCACTATGAAAAACACATGGGCAGTTCATCAACTTAAAACAACCATAAATTTCAGCACAAAAAACAGAATAGTAAATTGGTTTACCGGTGGATTAAACCACCAAGTGGAACACCATATTTTCCCACACATTAGCCATGTTCATTATACTAAAATTTCAAAAATAGTTAAGGAAACCGCTAAAGAATTCAACTTACCTTACAACGAATATAAAACTACCCGTAAAGCTATTATTGCCCATTTCAAACATTTAAAAGAAATGGGAATGAAACCAGCTTTACACGTCTAACAATTATTATTTTTTTAAATGCAATTACTATCCGATAGAATTTTAAACATGGCTCAGTCTGCTACCTTAGCTATGGCTGCAAAAGCAAGAGAGTTAAAAGAAGAAGGCAAAGACATTATTGGGTTAAGTTTGGGCGAACCAGATTTTAACACACCCGACTTTATTAAAGATGCCGCAATTCAAGCAATTAACGACAATTACAATTCGTACTCACCAGTTGATGGATATGGCGATTTAAAACAAGCCATCATCACTAAATTTAAACGTGACAACGGCTTAACTTATACACCAAACCAAATTGTAGTTTCTACAGGTGCAAAACAATCGTTGGCCAACATTGCTGCGGTTATGACCAACAAAGGTGATGAAGTTATTATGCCTTGCCCTTACTGGGTTAGTTATGCCGATTTAGTAAAATTAAACGATGGTATTCCTGTTGAGATCCCTACAACTATAGCTACCGATTTTAAAATGACACCCGCACAGTTAGAAGCTGCTATTACACCAAAAACAAAAATGATTTGGTTTAGTTCGCCTTGTAACCCAAGTGGTTCAATTTATAGTAAAGAAGAGCTAAGAGGGTTGGCAGATGTATTGGTAAAATACCCAAATGTTTATGTCGTTTCTGATGAAATTTACGAACACATCAACTATGTTGGTGGTCATGCTAGTATGGCTCAGTTTGAAGATATGTACGACCGCACGATTACTGTAAATGGCGTATCGAAAGCGTTTGCAATGACGGGATGGCGTATTGGATACATTGGTGCTCCTGAAAAAATTGCTCGTGCATGCAACAAAATGCAAGGGCAAATTACAAGTGGCGCTAACTGTATTGCACAACGTGCTACTATTACAGCGCTTAACGAATCGCCTAGTCGTGTTCAATATATGATTGACGAGTTTAAAGTGCGTCGTGATTTAATTTTAAGCTTATTAAACGAAATTGAAGGTTTTAAAACAAACGTTCCTGAAGGTGCTTTTTATGTGTTCCCGAACATTTCTTATTTCTTTGGAAAAACGCTACGCGGAACAACAATAAACAATGCTTCCGATTTTTCTATGTTTTTATTAGCAGAAGCTTTAGTTGCCACTGTTGATGGTGAAAGTTTTGGAAACCCTGATTGCATTAGAATTTCATACGCTGCTTCACAAGAACAAATTATTGAGGCTATTAAACGTATTAAAGAAGCTGTGAGTTAAAAAAACTTAGCTTCATAACATATAAAAAAAAGACTGCCGAAAAAGCAGTCTTTTTTTTTTTGCTGTACTTAATATATTATTAGTTTACAGCGTCTTCAACTTCATCGGCAACATCATCTACTGAATCTTCAATGCCATCCCCTACTTCTTCAACACCATCTTCAATTTTTTCCCCTGCTGTTTTTTTCTCTCTCTACAGCTGGCAAAAATAGTTCCTGCTGCGACTAATAATAAGAATGTATATGCTAACTTTTTCATCTTTTTCTTTTTAAAGTTAACAATGCTTTTTTAACTGATATTACTTAGCAATATCTTCAAGTCTTTTTACAGTACCCAAAGCTGTTTTGACACTGACTAATTGATTGTATATTATATTATTAACATCAGAATAATTACTGACTTTCTCAAGTTGCTTTTCATACTCGTTTACACTGGCTTCTTCACCTCTAATACATTCTTCTAAAATAGCTTCATCTGTATTAGAGCTTAACGTGGTTTTTACATCAATCCATGCTCTGTGCGCCGATCCTAAAAGCGAACCATCTGTTACAGGTGTTCCATTTAAGTTTCTTATTAAGCCATCTAATTCATTTGCAAACTGACTTCTTTGTTTTGCTTTAACTTTCAGCCAATCCTTTAAAATTTCATCATCGGCTATTTGCATTATTTGTTTGTAACCTGCTTCAGCATCATAATTTTTCTGAAGCAATTCTTGTAATATATTTACTATTTCTTTATTTGCTTTTGTAATTTCCATAATTTTTATTTTTATAATTTAGATTTAAAACTGATACCTAATACCCAAGGCAATATCAAAATCTAAGTCGTTGTTATCATAAACTTCGTCACCAAAACCTATTTCTGGTCTAAAGTCTAACGAAATCAATAAAGGAATATCAAAATTGTATTCTATCCCAATATCACCTGCTGCAAATGCAAACGTATCGTTATAATCATTACCGTTATTATTGTTAAAACTATATGAGCCTATACCGCCACCAACACCAGCGTACCAATTAAAACCGCCATCTATATTCCAAACCCATTGGTGCAACGCTGCCAGCTTAAAACCATCATAATTTTTACCATCTCTCCAACCTAAGTCTAATTCTAACCTACGGTCTGGAGCTAAACGTGCTTGATAGGATATTTCGGTCCCGAAACCATCACTATCACCTAATCGTAACCCTAATGCGTTTTTCGAAATATCTTGTGCATTCATTGATACACTTGCTACTAATACTAGAATACCTGTTATTAAATATGTTTTCATTTTTTTAATTTTTTAAGTTATTTATACACTAATGATTATTTTTTTGCTTCGGCGTTTTCATCCGATTTGGCGCCCATTCTATTAAAGGTATACATAGCTGAAAACTTTAATTTTAAAGCAGCAATTTTTCTATTATCGGCACTTGATAAGCCTTCGTTTTCAACCGTATTTTTTCTGGTATCGATAGCTTCATAAATCAATTTGATTTCATCCCAGTCTTCACGAGAATACGAATCTTTATTTTTATCAACGGTATCAACAAAATTTTGGTAAACATCTAGAATGTTATCTTTATTAATCCATTCGAATTTCATGTCATCACCTGTATAATGGCTTCCTAACAACGACTGGCGCATCATCTTTTTAGAATTTTCTGCTTCCTTTCTTTCATGTTCGGCAATCACTTCTGCTTTAAAGGTTTCGTATTTTAAAGTAGATTCGTCTATTTCCATTTGCAAATCGGCACTTTCTTTAACAGATGCGATTGCATTATTAGTTTCAGCCTTCATTTCTTGATAGTTAGCTTCAATAGCTTCCCAGTTTTCAGCAGCTTTATCAGCAGCTACCTGACTTACAGAATCTATATAAGCTTCATAACTATCTATTTTTTCTTGAGCCATTTCTTTTTGGCTATCGGTGCATGCTACTAGCATGACCGATGCAGCAACTATTCCTAATGTTATTTTTAATGTTTTCATTTTTTTTATTTTTTTAACTTATTCTTCTTTATTTGTATCTGTACTTACTTTTTTCGAAATAAAATTGGTTACAGCATACTGTAAAACATACCCTAAAATTTTCTTTACTAAAGAATTTGATTTACCAACTATTATCTTTTTTGAAAAATAACCTCCTGTAATACTTAGTATGGTTTCAAAAAGATTTGTTTTTACTTCTGGCACCTCTCTAAAATCTTTTACAGCTTGGTTGAATATATTTATAGGTCTAAAATTTTCAGAAGTTTCATAAAATTGAAGTTTTAATTCTTCATATTCCTTCTTTCTTCTTTTTTCAAGAAGCACTATAGCATCATTTAACAATTCTATTTGATTTTTAGGCTTCTTCATCATCGGCTTCTTTAAGGATGTTTGGAATGTTAAAATCTGAATTTTTAGATTTCAATAATTTTGCGATTATTAAGTTGGCTACAGGCATTTTAATGATTTTGTCTTTAAACTTATAAAGCACTAAAGCCAATACCAGATAAAACCCAGACACTATAAAAAACCCTAAATAGTATTCGTCTAACAGGTTGCCTATAAATAAGCTTAGACCTACATTAACAAACAATGTAAACATGGTAACAACTATAACAATAAGCACTATAGAAGTTAAAGACGAAAGCACATCGGCTGTTTTATCAACCGTATTTAAGGCAAATAATTCTGCACTTGTTTCTGTGTACTTTTTAGCCTTTTCATAAAGCATATCTATACTTTTTGCCATGTTTGTGGTGCTATTCATTTTATTATAAGTTTTAAAATTTACAGCTTAGAATTTACTGTATCCTTTACTTCCTTTTTTCCTTTTTCTAGAATTTCTTCCCCTTTATCCACTGCCGATTCATATTTTTTTGAAACGGTATCTAAAAAATTATCAAACTCTTCTTTTAAACTTTCTTTAGCTTTTACAGATTTGTCTTTAATTTTTTTTCTTGTTTTTGATCCTTTATCTGGTGCAAACAATATTCCTAATACGGCTCCTGTAGCAATTCCTGCTAATACGCTTAATACAGTTTTTTTCATAATTTTTAATTTTTTTTTTGATTTATAATTTGCCATCAACCATATGATGGTATTTTGTTATTTTAAGTTTGTATATAAACTACACGCCTTTACCTCCAATTAATCTTAGTAATATGGCTATTATAGCAATTACTAATAAAATATGGATTAATCCTCCAGCACTGTAAACAAAGAACCCTAAAGCCCAACCTATTACAAGTACTACCGCTACTAGATATAATAAACTTCTCATAATATTTAATTTTTAAATTGTTAGTAATTCTATTTAAGTGTTTTATGTGTTTGATATAAATTATAATTCAACTTCACTAATGCTTTAACTGTTAACACCCTAAAATCCAAATCGTTTGTTATGGTAGATAGATATTCTAATTCTGTTATTTCACTTTCCAATAACTCTTTAACCTTATTTAAATACACTTTAGAAAAACTAGTATCATCAATTTTAGACAACTCATTAATTTCTTTTTCATCCAACCTTATTGGTAGCAGTATTAATTTTTTTTCAGCTAATTCATTTAAGCTCCTTCTAATTTCCATGTTATCTTTTTTCAACTTATTTGAAATAGTTTTTATACCATACACACTGCTTTTTTCTAGTGATAAACTACTTAAAGCAATTATAGTTTCGTTTAACATTGATATGTCTGAGAGTACTTTTGCTTCCTCTATATTGGTTTTTACTCTAACGTATACAGCTTCATTATTGTATAGTTTATTTTGGCTTTCTTCTTTTTTAAAATCGCAAAAAGTAAAGCTGACACATACTGTTATAATTAGTGAGAGCACTAAATACTTTTTTATGGTTTTTTTAATTATCACTTGCTGTTCTTTTCTACATTACAAAGATGCAACCCAGACAGGGGTTTTTCGTTACAGCATTTTTAGTGTTTGTTATAGAATTTCAACACATGCCCAACAAAGCCATGTTTTTAGCATAAAAAAGCCCCAAAGTGTTTAACTTTAGAGCTTTTTTTTTGGTGAAACTATTTTGAATTATTAAATTACTTATTCAGGAAGATAAATGGTGAAAGTAGCACCTAATTGAGGTTCGCCATGCGCCATAATAAACCCATCGTGGTTATCTACAATCTTCTTACAAATTGAAAGCCCTACACCCGTTCCTGAATACTCTTGTTTGTTGTGAAGCCTATTGAATAATTCGAATATTTGATCTGCATATTGCTGTTCGAAACCAATACCATTATCTGAAAAGAGAATTTTATGATAATTTCTTTTGGGTACTTTCATCAAATTTTCATCGTCTTTAGAGTTAATTTTTGAATATGCTATTTTAATAATGGGAGCAACATCCTTTTTACTATACTTTAACGAATTGCTTAATAAGTTTAAAAACAATTGGTGTATTTGAAACGGTATTACAGACAGAATTGGCAGCTCATCATTTCTAATTAAAGCTTCCTTGTCTGTAATGGTTTCTGCTACATCTTGTTTTGCATTTTCTAGCAGTTCGTTCAAATTGGTTAAAACAAATTCTTTATCCGGTTTATTGGTTCTAGAAAACTGTAATAAATCATCTATTAACAAGCGCATTCTGGTGGCAGACACATTGATGCGTTCTAGGTATTGAAGTCCAGAACTTGAAAAGTTTTTTGCTTCTTTTTCTTCTAGTCTAGATATAAAGGTTTGTATTTTCCGCAAAGGCTCTTGAAGGTCATGACTGGCTACGTAATTGAACTCTGAAAGTTCTGCATTGTTTTTCTCGAGTTCTAAATTACGTTCTTCAAGTTGTAAATAGTTTTCAATTTCATCTGAAATATCAGTAATATTGCCAATAATTCGTTTATCTCCATCACCATTCACTAGCAGTTTACCATAGCCTTTTATATACCTTACCGTACCATCCCTTTTAATAATTCTGAAATAAATAAAAGGTAAATCTTCTACCTTCATCATTTTATCCATTTCGGTAGCAAACTTTTGTTTATCGTCTGGATGAACAAAAGCTATAAGATTTTCTAAAGTTGGATTAAACCCTCCCGGTTTTTCACCTAAAACCTGATATAAATTATCTGAAAAAACAAAAGTATTTGTATCTAAATGCCATACCCAATTACCGTGCTTCCCAATGGTCTCTAATTGAATAGTGGCTTCTTTAAATATGGACAATTGATTATTAAACAACTTGATGTTTTTAAAATCGTTGCTTATCCTATTATATGAAATTATGATTAGTACCAAGGTGAACAACAATAATAAATACAAGAATAATGGCGTAAATTGCAAATTGCTTTGATACTGTTTTTGGCGCTCTTTAAGTAACTTGTTTTCAAGGGCAATCATCTCATTGATTTTCTGCCTGATAGAATCCATGATAATCTTTTCTTCAAAAAAGTTAGATTTAAATTCCTCTGTTAATGTGAGCCCGTTTTCAACAAAAGCGTTGGTTTGTGTGAAATTTTTAAACAGAGCATCAATATATTTACTTAATGTTTTTAAATTTCCTTCTTGAGCCTCACTATGGCTTGCTATTTCTTTTAATTCGGCAAAAGACTCATTAACCTTTTCTCTAGCTGATAAATAGGGCTCTAAGTGAGACGTATCTTTAGTTAAAATATAATTTCTGTGTCCATTTTCGGCATCTTTTAAGTATGAAATAACCTGTTCTAACTCAACATTAACCTTATAAGTGCTAACAACCTGTTTGGTAGAGTTTGTTAAATTAGAAATATGCCGATATGTAAAACCGCCTATTACAAGAATAAGAAACACGCTAACCAAAAACACGATTCTTAAAAATAAAGCCGATCTTGAAAACACTTGTTTAATCATTACAGCCTCATTAAAAAATTATCTTTGTTTAAACCATTGGTATGGTATTGCCAATTCATAGAAACGACTTCTGATAGTACTTTTTTAAGTTGCTTGAAACTGCTTGGTTTTTTAATATAAATATTGGCACCTAATACAAAGGTTTCTTCAATATCTTCTTCGGATGCTGATGTTGAGTAAATGGCAATAGCAATATCTGCCATGTTACTGTTTGCCTTAATTTCGTTTAAACACTCTATTCCGGATTTTTTTGGCATATTTAAATCTAAAAAAAGCACATTTGGTAAAATAGATGCTTCACTGTTTAAGTAGTCCATAAGTTCTACACCATCGTTAAAGATATTTACTTTGGTGTTCATATTTAGTTCATCAAAAGCATCACTAAAAAACAGTCTGTCATCTTCATCATCGTCAGCAAGGATAATATGTATATAGTCGTTTGGCATAGGGATTTTTATAAATACAAGTTAGTTTTTTTGTTGGGCAATAGTTCTTCTTTTTGAAATAATACGCTGAAAAGCAGAAGGTGTTATACCCGTGTTATTTTTAAATTGCGTGCTTAAATGTGCCACACTGGAATAATTAAGTTTGAAGGCTATTTCGGTTAAACTTAAATCGGTAGTCAATAACAATTGTTTGGTATATTCTATTTTTTGAATGATGATAAAATTTTCAATGGAAGTATAAGTAACCTCTGAAAACAAATTGGAAAGATACCCGTAACTATGCCCTAATTTCTCCGATAAATACACCGAGCTTTTTACGTTTATGGGATCCTCTTCATTAAAAACCATATCTACAATAGCGTCTTTAATTTTCTGAACTAAAATACTTTTTTGGTTTTCTACTATTTCAATGCCATAATCGTTCAGGGCAGTATTTAAAGTTTCATAGGTTTCCGAAGGTACTTTTTCCAACAACTCAACTTCTCCAAAAGCAAGAATTCTGTACTTTATATTGAGTTCACCAAGTTTTGTTTCTAAAACTTTTTTGCAAATGGTATTAAAGTCGAACTTTATAAATAATTTCATAAGGATTTTTAATTATTGTAAAGTTAAGAAAGCATTTTGTTTTAACCTTAATTAATTTTAGACTATACTTATTTAGCTTTCCTTATGCGTTTCCATTTTTTTAAACGAATCCTTGCTTTACTTTGAAGATGCTTATCTATAGGTTCTCCTATAAGAAATCCATAAGCCTCATATCCGGGCGTATTATCGAATAATATTTTTAAGGTGGCCGTAATGGGTAGTGCTAAAACCATACCTGTTATGCCCCAAAGCATGGAAAACAATACCAATGATGTAATAACAACAAAGGCATTAACACTTACTTTAGAACCAGTAATTTTAGGCGTTATAAAATTACCTTCCAAAAATTGAATAAACCCAAAAACAGCAATAACGCCAACAGCATACCACGCAGAATCTTTAGTTGCCAAAGCAAGTATTGCCGGTAATAACGAGCCAATAATAACTCCTATATAAGGAATTAACAGTAAAAGCGCCGCTAAAAACCCAAAGAAAAACGGATTACCTATGCCCAAAAGCAACAAGCCCAAACTATTTAAACAACCAACAATTATAATGACCTTAATTAAGCCCAGTAAATAATTTTGTTGAATGGCATAAATCTTTTTCAAAATGCTATTTATGAACGATTTTGATTTTGACCTGAATACTTTATATAAAAATGTCCTAAAAAAAGAACGGTAATACAGGAAGAAAAATATGTAAATGGGTATTAAAACCAAATCGCCTAGAAAACTGCTAGACTCCGTTAAAATAACACCTATTTTATCTAGATTATCTTTAATAATGTTTTCGGCTTTAAATTCACTTTGTGAAAAAAACCTATTGTTTCCAATATTAAATGTGTGCTCTAATCTGTTAACAGATTTGTGGAACAATTCTCCTAATTTTTGCGAATACAACTCGCTATTATCCATAAAATAGATTAACCGCGAGCTAATTAAAAAAAAGAGTAATGCCGTTAAAAAAAACAAAGTTAGCATAGAAACGAGAGTTGCAAATAACCTATGGCATCTCCATTTTTTTTCAATAAACCTTTGAATAGGAAATATCATAACGCTAAGTATAATAGCGAAAAGGATAGGCACTATAAAAGGCTTTAACACATATAAAATAAAAACCACAGCAATAAGAGACAATAAACTTAATGCACTGTGATTGATGTGTTCTTTTGTGCTCATATATGTATTATAAATATTAAAAAACTGTCTAGAGATTACAAAGTACGATTTCACTAACCAACCAAACAACCATAGTTTGTAACTATTCTAGACAGTATATTTTCTACAAATCAGAAATAATATCATATATTTCATCCTTAGTTTTTCCTAGTTTTTCTTGCAATCTACCTATTAACTCGTCTTGTTTCCCTTCTACTAAAAGCAAATCATCATCTGTTAATGAAGCGTATTTTTGTTTTAATTTTCCTTTTAACTCGTTCCAGTTTCCTTTTATTTCAGTTACGTTCATAATTCAAATTCTATTGTTAAACCTTTTTACCGCCTACAAAACCAATAAGAAGCGCCACAAGTCCCAAACCTATAGTTATATACGCATTGGTGTTGTCTTGTGCTTCAACAAGGTCTAAATCTCCAATACTAATTTGTGTTTCTGGAATTATCATGGTATAAATACCATAACCTAGCAACACAATACCTACTATTACTAAAATTGATTTTACACCCTTGTTCATAGCTCTTTAATTAAATGGTTATAAGAGCACTTTACTCTTTGACACAAAGGTAGAATAGCAGTAAGGGTTGGCTGTTACACAATTTTTATAGATTATTATAGAATTTTAATAAGGTGAGGGGTTTGGTGTATAAAAGCCTATCAAAAAAAACACTGTTCACTGTCCGTTGGAGCTCAGTGAACCAAAACCAGCAACATTTCAACTGTGCTCCAGAGCGACACAGTTTCTAAACTTGTTTCAGAATAAAGGGAACGCCCAATTAATACAAAACTCAAAAAAATAATGAGATTCCTGCCTGCACAGAAATAACAAAAACTATCTATTCCGCCAAAAGAATGGCGTAAATAAAATAAGCACAGTAAAAAGTTCCAAACGACCAATAAGCATTAAAAACGACGACCACCATTGCGCCAACGGTGGCAATGCGGCATAGTTGTTTACAGGTCCGAAACTACCCAATGCAGGACCAATATTGCCCAAACTGGAAGCAGATAACCCTATGGCAGATTCAAAATCTATATGAAACATAGAAAACACCAAAGCGCCTATAATAAACGATAGCATATACAAGATAAAAAACGCCAACACGTTAAACACAATAAACCTATTTATGGCTTTATTGTTATACCTTACAGGTACAATTGCATTAGGGTGAAGTGTGCGTTTAAACTCTAAAAAGCCGTTTTTTATAAGTATTAAATGGCGTACTACTTTGACGCCACCCGAGGTACTACCTGCAGAACCACCAAGAAACATGAGTCCGAAAAAGAAAACCACCAAAAAGGGTGTCCATAAGGTATAATCGGCGCTTATAAAACCGGTTGTAGTAATAACGGTTAATACTTGAAATAAGGCGTGTCTAAAAACACTTTCACTTTTGCCCCAAACCATGGAGTGATTTATGGACGATTTTGATACATCTGCCTGAAAATAAATAACAAGTGCCGCTATAATGGTAAAAACAACCACAAACTTAAAGTAGAGTTTAAACTCTTCGTCCTTTATTATTTTTTGAACTTTGCCTTTAAATGCAAAATAACTTAACACAAAGTTTGAACCTGCCAAAAACATAAACAATATAATGATGTATTGAATAATAGGCTGATCATTCCAATAGGCAACACTAGCATTTTTTGTTGAAAACCCGCCTGTGGACAAGGTTGCCATAGAGTGGTTTATCGCATCGAAAAAAGACATACCTGCCAATTTAAGCAACAGTGTTTCGGCTGCAGTGTAGCCGAAATAAATAAGCCATAATCGTTTGGCTGTATCTGTAATTCTAGGGTGCAATTTATCGCCGCTAGGACCTGGTGCTTCGGCTGCAAAAAGCTGCATCCCACCTATTCCCAGTAATGGTAAAATAGCAATAGCAAGTACAATAATACCCATACCCCCTATCCAGTGTGTGGTACTGCGCCAAAATAATACGCCTTTTGGTATAATTTCAATATCGTTTAAAATTGAAGCTCCTGTAGTGGTATAACCAGACATGGTTTCAAAAAAAGCATTGGTGAAATTTGGGACACTACCTGTTAACACATACGGTAATGTACCAGACAAAGACATGATAATCCAACCAAAGGTTACTACAATGTAGCCTTCGCGCTTATTCATTTCTTTTTTATGGTTAGTAGTAAGAAGCATAGCCACTATACCAATTATAATGGTAAAAATACCAGCAAAAAATATTTGTAGAGCTACACCATCATTATAAAAATAACTTACAAGCGCTGATAACAGCATAAAACCCCCATTAAACAATAGCAGTAAGCCTAAAAAGTGAAAAATGATTTTATAGTTGAGTTTCAATGATATGTTTTTTATTTGCCACTATTGCTATTTAGAATAAAACCTTATTAAATTACCTTAAAATAATAAAACGTTTTTTTTAGTTTGAAAATCATAAAAAATATTCGTGTATTTGTGAATATTCATCCATTTTAAAGAAATAATTTCTCTACCCTTTTTATAGATTGAAGTAAACAGCATACTACAACCTTATCACCTTCTTGAATTTTGAAATTACCAAGAGCAATCATACCAACATCGTTTCTAATAACGCCCCCAATAATTGCAGATCTAGGAAAATCGATAGCTTTAATAGTTTTATTACAAACTGCCGATGTGCCTTTTACCTCAAACTCCAATAACTCTGCATTTAAATTATTAAGCTTCGTCATGGCAACAACTTCACCTCGGCGTATATATCTAAAAATATTATTAGCTGCTAATAACTTTTTATTTACCAATGTATCGATACCTATGGAGTGCGACAGTTCAAAATAATCCATATTTTCAACCAATGCAATGGTTTTTTTAATGCCTTTAGATTTAGCCACTAAACAAGACATGATGTTAGTCTCAGAATTTGCACCAACAGCAATAAAAGCATCCATTTCAGCAATATTTTCTTCTTCCAACAAGTCTACATTGCGCCCGTCACTATTAATAACCAATACCTTTGTTAGTACTTCTGCAATTTCGAATGCTCTATCTCTATTCCCTTCTAAAAGTTTTACATTAAAGCCCTTTTCGCTTAAATCTCTAGCGGTTTTAAAACCAATTTGACTTCCGCCTAAAATCATCACGTTTTTTAAGGCTCTATTTGTTTTCCCGGTAAGTCTGCAAAGCTCATCAGCACCACCCTCCGAGGTTATAAACACCACATTATCACCCCGTTTAAACTTAGTATCCCCACGAGGAATGATAGTATATTGCGTACCAAAACGTTGAATAGCAATAGGTACAAAATGTAATTCAGGAAAAATTTGAGCAGCTTCTTTTACGGTTTTGCCAACAAACGACGCCGACCTAGACAGTGTTAAGCCTGCCATGGTAAGTGCTCCATTTTCAAACTCGTAATTTTCGTTAAATGAAGATTGTTTTAAAGATAGTTCAATCTCAGATGCCGCTAAGGCTTCAGGAGAAATCAACTCATCAATACCAAACTTCGTAAATCCCACCTCTTCTTTGTGGTGTATAAACTCGGTATTAGAAATTCTGGCAATGGTTTTTTTAGCACCCAATTGCTTTGCTAACACACATACTGTAATGTTAGTAGTTTCGCTAGATGTTACGGCTATAAATAAATCGCAAGTATTAACACGCGCTTCCTTTAAAATAGAAATAGACGTGGCATCGCCCCTAATAACTCTAATATCTAAATGGGTATCTGCGTAAGCTAAACTTACTTTGTTTGGGTCTATTAAAGTAATTTCTTGAGATTCGTAAGATAATAATTTAGCCAAATGAAATCCTACTTCACCAGCTCCAGCAATAATTATTTTCATGTGTTTACTTCTATTGTTTTTTCAATGGTCACATGGTACAGCCATATAATAATTTCAATGTGTATCAAAATTTAGTTATGGATGCTTCATCTATATTTATTTTTTAAAACACCATTGAAAAGTACTGCAATATACTATAATTTACAATTTGTACATTAAAATAGCTTTATGTAACCAATAAATCGTGCCAGTTGTAAAAATTAAATGATTTAAAAAAGCTAAAATTATTCTTGCAATACTGCATTTAGGTTTTAATTGATATTTTAAAGTAGAAATAAATTATGTAGGTTTGCCAAAAAAAAACAGAGCATTGTCGAAAATTAAGCCATACAAGAACAGCGATTTAGGAAAAAAAGAACAGGTAACTAAAATGTTTGATACCATTTCTGGAGATTACGATGGGTTAAACCGCGTTATTTCGTTTGGAATAGATATTAAATGGCGAAAAAAAGTAGTTAAACTGGTTAAGGAAAGTAACCCAAACACCATTTTAGATATTGCCACTGGAACAGGCGATTTAGCAATAAATTTAGCCGAAACCAATGCTACTAAAATTATTGGTCTGGACATAAGTAGCGGCATGCTTGAAATTGGTAAAGCAAAAATAAAGAAGAAGGCATTGGAATCTAAAATCGAGATGGTTTTAGGTGATAGTGAAAACATGCCTTTTGACGACAATAGTTTTGATGCTATTACCGTAGCCTTTGGTGTACGTAACTTTGAAACTTTGGAAAATGGGCTAAAAGAAATTTACAGAGTGCTAAAACCCAATGGTACATTTGTTATTTTAGAAACCTCCATGCCTACTAAGTTTCCTTACTTACAAGGTTATAAATTTTACACCAAAAACATTTTACCATTAATTGGAAAATTATTTTCTAAAGATAGAAGTGCTTACAAATACTTATGCGAATCGGCATCTGTTTTTCCTTATGGTGAAGCTCTAAACAATATTTTACGTAAAATTGGGTTTATTAATGTTGAAGATTTTCCGCAAACTTTTGGTGTTGCGACCATTTATAAATCGTCAAAATAAAACTATGAAGTACTTTTTTGCATTAATATCGATTGTATTTATTTTTGAAACATCTAATGCGCAATTATTTAGAAAAGAAAAAGTAACCTATGATGCTAACCAAGGAAGAGGCTCTACCGATAACAACTTATTGCGTTGGGGTTACTTTTTAGGTATTAACAATTACGATTTTAACTTTGATTACAATGAAGATTTACGTGACATTTATGTAAAACGAAGTCCTGGTTTTAGTGTTGGTTTAATAGGGAATTTACGCATTAACGAGTTTCTGGATTTACGTTTAGAACCCGGTTTATTAATTACCACTCGCGAACTTTATTACAGCCAAAGTTATTTTCAGGGTACAACATTTACAGATTCCGATTTAATACGAGAAGTTAAATCTACATACATACATATACCGTTATTATTGAAAGTTTCCACCAAACGTATTAACAACTTCAAACCCTTTATTGTAGGTGGTTTTTCTACAGCTTTAAACTTATCAAGCAATGAAACAAACCCTAACGATAACAGTAACGGGCAGTTTAGGACTACCTCAAACAATCTATTTTACGAACTTGGTTTTGGTATCGATTTTTACTTATACAATTTTAAATTCACACCTTCTATTCGAGGGATTTTTGGAATTAACGACGAACTTGTTCATGATGAAGACCCAAATAGCCCTTGGACAAGCAACATAAACAGCATGAAAACCAGAGGTGTTTTTGTTAATTTTACGTTTCAATAGGTTTTAGGTTGTTAGTTGTTAGAAATATTAATTGTTAATTGTTAATTGTTAATTGTTAATTCTCCTTTTAAACTCACTTAACAAAATAGCTGTGGCGGTAGCTACATTTAAACTTTCGGTAGCTTGTAAATCGCCAAATCTTGGGATGGATATTTTATCTGTAATAATAGCTTCTACTTCTTTTGACACCCCATTGGCTTCATTCCCCATAACCAAAACACCCTTTTCTGGTAATTGTTTTGTGTAAACATTTTCACCTTCCATAAAAGCACCGTAAACCGGTAAATTGGTAGTTTTTAGAAATATAACCAAATCAACATAATTAATAGTTACTCTTGCAATAGAGCCCATAGTGGCTTGAACAACTTTAGGGTTAAAACAATCTACCGTTTCGTTACTACAAACCAAATTTTTCACCCCAAACCAGTCACAAAGTCTAATAATCGTTCCTAAATTTCCTGGGTCTCTAACAGCATCAAGCGCAACCATCAGTCCGTTTGCATCTATAGGTTTTGATGTTGGTATTTTAAAAATTGCCAGTGCCGTATTAGGTGTTGTTAAAAAGCTAATACGCTTTAAATCGGTTTCAGAAATTAAAACTTCATCCCGATAGTTATTGGGATTGGCATCACTATTGAATGTTTCTGTCGTATATAACGCATGAAGTTCTAATTGAGATTGTAACAGTTCCTTTATTGTTTTAACACCTTCAACAACAAAAAAACCGTGTTGCTGTCTGTGTTTTTTTTGTTTTAAACTCGTTATTAGTTTTATCTGGTTTTTAGAGAGCATGACGTTATATTAATTAATATGATTTTTTATAAAGAAATGAAAACACCATTGTTTCAAACACAAATTATTTAAATATTATTTTCACTGAAAATAATGTATTTTTGAGTCCGCAAAGGTCTTTATTTTTCTAAACAAATAGTATATAAACACCCTTAACCTGAATTAATTTTTATTTCATTTGAAATGAGTTATAAAATACTTCACAAAAAAATACGAATTGCAATATTACGAATTGCATCTGACCATTTAAAAAAATAGAAAATAGCAGATGAAACAACCATTTTCAAAAATAACACTTTTAATAGTATTTACAGCACTCATAATATCTTGTGATGCGGTAAAACGAGTTGCCGAAAATGAACATTTACTTACCAGTAACACCGTTTTTATAAACGGTAAAAAAGACAAAACCGAATTAATAAATAATTTGTTGTACCAAGAACCCAATAGCAAAATACCCGTTATTGGCACCCCCTTGCGTTTACATATATATAATTTAGCACGCAATAACAGAGATTCTTTATTTGAAGCTTGGTTAGATAAAAGTCCAAACCGTAGAGAACGTTTAACAAAGCGCTTATCTAAAAAACAGTTAGATAAATTAAAAGAATCTTCAATAGGGTTTAATAATTGGCTACGTAAAACAGGGGAAGCTCCGGCAATTGTTAGCGAAGAAAAGGTCACAAAATCTACAAAAAGGCTGGAAGCTTACTACATAAATAATGGATGGTTTGATGTTGAAACAACTTACAGAATTAACAAAAAAGAAAATAAACGTGCCGATGTAGAATATCATGTTGAAACAGGCACGCCCTTTGTTTTAGATACAATTTCAGAAAAAATAAAGTCAAGCATTATTGATTCTATCTATCAAAAAACAAAAAAGAATACAGTAATTAATCGCAACCAGCAATACAGATCTTCAAACTTTTCAATGGAACGTGAACGTATTTCTAACGAATTACGCAACTCTGGCGTCTATTATTTCAACCAAGATTATATTACTTTTGAAATGGACACCATTGGCACAAACAAAAAAGTGAATATTGAGCTTCAAATTCAAAACAGGGCCATAAGAACACAAGATTCGGTTAAACGTGTGCCATTTAACATTTACAAAATTAAGGATGTCAATATTATAACCGATTATACTTTTGAAAATAAAGATAAAGCTTTTCAAGATTCCATAATCTATAAAGACTACAAAATTTATGGTTACAACAAGATAAAATATCGCGCCAAGGCTTTAACCGATGCCGTTTTTATTACTCCAAATACTATTTTCAAAGACAGCGACCGAACATTGACCTACAGGCACATTAACGAATTACGCACTTTTAAATACCCGAATATTGAGTATATAGAAAACGCAAACCACACCTTAACGGATACCATTAGGCTAACCCCGTTAAAAAAATTCAGTTTAGGTTTTAGTGCCGATGTATCGCAAAGCAACATACAAACAGTAGGTTTTTCATTAAACCCAAGTTTAATGATTAGAAATGTTTTTAGAGGCGCCGAAACTTTAGAATTATCGGCCATTGGCGCTATTGGTGCTTCAAAAGACAAAAACAATATTAACGACCCGTTTTTTGACATTAATGAAATTGGTGCCGATTTAAAACTAACCATTCCACGATTCTTTTTTCCATTTAATACTGAAAAAATTATTCCAAAATATATGTCGCCAAGTACTAGAATAAGTTTGGCAACAACCAGTCAAACCAACATTGGGCTAGATAAGCAAACCTTTTCCGGTATTTTTAATTATAATTGGCAACCTTCAGCCAAAGTAACCGATAGGCTCGACGTTTTTAATATTCAATATGTTAGAAATTTAAATATTGAAAATTATTTTAGAATTTACGACAATTCATTTAGCGTGCTCAATCAAATTGCTAGAGACATTAATTATATTGATGATGATGCTAGTTTAAACATTCCAAATTCTGGAAACCCTGTAAACCAAGCAGATATTTTTATAAATGATGTATTAACTAATAACACCTCTTTAAACCCCAATGATTCTGGATTTAAGTCCGTTTCTGGTATTAATGAGCGCAAACAACGTTTAACAGAAAACAACTTAATAATATCTTCAAGTTTCAGTTTAACAAACGATGAACGCACCAATTTATTTGACGACGATTTCTCCATTTTCCGTTTTAAAGTAGAGCTGGCAGGAAACCTGCTTTCTAGTGTATCTAACCTTGTAGGTCTCAAAAAAAACAACAATAACCGTTATGAATTTTTTAATGTGGCGTATTCACAGTTTGTAAAAACAGAATTCGATTATGTTAAACATTGGAGTTTGGGCAAAAAAAACATACTAGCTGCAAGAAGTTATTTTGGCATTGCCATACCTTACGGAAACTCCAGTAACATTCCTTTTTCTAAAAGTTTTTTTGCTGGAGGCGCCAACGATAATCGTGCTTGGACCGCCTACCGCTTGGGTCCTGGAAGTTCAGAATCCAGCAACGAGTTTAACGAGGCCAACCTTAAGTTAGCCTTAAGCGTTGAACAGCGCTTTAATATTTTTGGAAATTTAAATGGTGCTGTTTTTGTGGATGCCGGTAACATTTGGAACGTACTGGACGATGTTAAAGATGAAAACGCCACATTTTCAAACCTCAGCTCTTTAAAAGATATCGCTGTTGGTTCAGGTTTTGGGTTACGTTATGATTTTAGCTTTTTCATATTCCGTTTTGATTTAGGCTTCAAAACCTACGACCCCTCATACCAAGAACAAAACCGTTGGTTTAACGACTATAATTTTTCTAATGCCGTGTATAACATTGGTATTAACTATCCCTTTTAACATTAAAACATCCCTCGTAAACTATAACGTTTTAGTGCTTATTTACTGGTTTCAAATCATAAAAACACTAAAAATGTTTTAAAAATTGATTACTTTTGAAACTTACAAACTAAAATAAAATTTCAAATAATTATGGGACATAACATAAAACCAGGCGTTGCTACAGGAAAAGAAGTACAAGCCATTTTTAAACTTGCTAAAGAAAAAGGATTTGCTTTACCAGCCGTTAATGTAATTGGTTCGGACACCATTAACGGTGTATTAGAAACTGCAGCAGCACTAAATGCGCCTGTAATTATTCAATTTTCAAACGGTGGCGCACAATTTAATGCTGGAAAAGGTTTAAATAACGACGGTCAAAAAGCCGCAATCGCTGGAGCAATTGCTGGAGCAAAACACGTACATACACTTGCCGAAGCATATGGTGTTCCTGTAATTTTGCATACAGACCACTGTGCAAAAAAACTGTTACCTTGGATAGATGGTTTATTAGATGCTAGTGAAAAGCATTTTGCCGAAACAGGAAAATCACTTTTTAGTTCACATATGATTGATCTTTCGGAAGAACCAATTGAAGAAAACATAGAAATATGTAAAACCTATTTAGAGCGTATGAGCAAAATGGGCATGACTTTAGAAATTGAACTTGGTATTACAGGCGGTGAAGAAGATGGTGTAGATAATAGCGATGTAGATGATTCTAAATTATACACACAACCAGAAGAAGTTGCTTATGCATACGAAGAATTAAGTAAAGTAAGTGATCAATTTACTATTGCTGCAGCTTTTGGAAACGTACACGGTGTTTACAAACCTGGAAACGTAAAATTAACACCAAAAATCTTAAAAAATTCTCAAGACTATATCTCTAAAAAATACGGAGTAGGCCATAACCACATCGATTTTGTATTCCATGGTGGTTCAGGTTCAACCGTTGAAGAAATTCGCGAAGGTATTAGCTACGGTGTCATCAAAATGAATATCGATACCGATTTACAATATGCATTTATGAGTGGTATCCGTGATTATATGGGTAGTAAAAAAGATTACTTAAAAGGACAAATAGGAAGCCCTGATGGTGACGATTCTCCAAACAAAAAACACTACGACCCACGTGTTTGGTTACGTGCGGGTGAAGTTACTTTTGTAGAGCGTTTAAAAAAGGCCTTTGAAGACCTTAACAATGTGAACACTCTATAAAATAGGTTTATTAGATATAAAAAATCCTGCTTCACGCAGGATTTTTTCATTTACATACATGCTTTAGTCCATAAAAACACTTAAAACATGTATAAAAAAAATTCAATTAATAAAAAAAAGAATGGCTATACTCCTAAATTAAAATAAAGCCTTAATTTTGTAGTCAGGCTTTTTGCTTTAACCATTTTAATTTTACACCTAATCGTGTTTATTAAAAAAAGATATTGCAGCAATCCTTAACGAAAACACCGATGTACAAGGTTTTTAAATCTAAAATCGTAAATCTAAAATCGTAAATCACTATGTCTTGGTTTAAAAGAAAAACAAAAGGAATAACTACTACTACAGAGGAAAAAAAAGACACCCCTAGAGGCCTTTGGTACAAATCTCCAACAGGAAAAATTGTCGATACAGAAGAGCTTGAAAAAAACTTTTATGTAAGTCCTGAAGATGGTTACCACGTTAGAATAGGAAGTAAAGAATATTTCGAAATTCTTTTTGATGATAATAAATTTAAAGAGTTAGATCCTAATTTAGAATCTAAAGACCCGTTAAAGTTTATAGATACCAAAAAATATCCAGACCGTTTAAAGTCTGCACAAGAAAAAACCAAATTAAAAGATGCTATTCGCGTTGGTGTTGGTAAATCTAAAGGAAAAGACTTAGTTGTAGCTTGTATGGATTTCGCATTTATTGGTGGCTCTATGGGAAGTGTTGTTGGTGAAAAAATTGCACGAGCAGCAGATTATTCATTAAAACACAATGTACCACTTATGGTAATTTCTAAGTCTGGTGGTGCCCGCATGATGGAAGCTGCACTATCGCTTATGCAACTCGCAAAAACCTCGGTAAAATTAGCACAACTTGCAGATGCTGGCATACCATATATATCATTATGTACCGACCCAACAACTGGTGGTACCACAGCATCGTTTGCTATGTTAGGCGATATTAATATTGCAGAACCAGGCGCTTTAATTGGGTTTGCAGGACCACGTGTAGTAAAAGACACAACTGGTAAAGATTTACCCGATGGTTTTCAAACCTCGGAGTTTTTATTGGAACACGGCTTTTTAGATTTTATTACACTAAGAAAAGATTTGAAAACAAAAGTAAATCAGTATTTAGATTTAATTTTAAATCAGCCTTTAAGAGCTTAGATTTTTAGTATATTATAAAAAGACCTCATAGATTTTAAAATCTATGAGGTCTTTTTATTTAAGAAATTGAAACAGCTAATTTTTAATTTTCTACTAACCTGCTTTTAAAAAAATTGAAAATGTCGTTCCAACATTAACTTCGCTTTTTACTTTTATATGCCCTCCCAATGACTCAACATGATTTTTAGTAATAAAGAGACCAACACCTAAAGCATCTTTATTTCGGTGGAAGGTTTTATACATTTGAAACAACTTATCACCAAATTTATCTAAATCTATCCCTAGGCCATTATCCTCTATGTGGAACACCGCATATTCATCTTGAATTTCACTGGACAGCTTAATAACGGGATCTCTTTTATCAGAACGGTATTTAACGGCATTTGTTAAAAAATTTAAAATAATACTATCCAAATACGCTGGAATAGCTTTAACATTATGATTTTCACTAACCTCATTCTCAATAGTACAATGAATGTTTTTCGCCAATGCACTTACATTATATATACATTGATTCACATAATCATACAAATTAAGTACCTCAATATTACTTTCATCAATTGCCTTTATTTTAGCTACTTCTGTTAAATGTGAAACTGTTTGGCTCAAATTAATTACAGAACCTTTTAAAAGATCAAAATTCTCATCCTCAGTTAGTTCATGCGATTCCTCTTCTAGAAATGCAACTAAAGTCATTAAATTTGAAGCATGGGTTCGTAAATTGTGGGTGATAATTTCTGCAAAACTAGACAATCTGCTATTTTGCTCTTTGGCTACGCCCAACATAAACTCTAAATGATTTTTATCTTTTTTATGTTTTGAAATATCATCAATTTGAGAAATAATGTACAACGGTTCACCTTCAGGGTTTCTAACTATGGAAGCAGATAATTTAGCCCAAACTATACTTCCATTCTTATGAAAATAACGCTTTTCCATTTGATAGTTATCTGCATCACCTTTAAGTAGTGATTTCATACAACTTAAGTTAACATCTAAATCATCTTTGTGGGTAATATCTTTAAACGACATGCTGTACAGTTCGTCTTCAGAATACCCTAAAAAAGCAGTAACACTTTTATTAACCTTTATCCATTGACCATTGATATTCAATATTGCTATGCCACCCATAGCATTATTGAAAATATTCTCAAATAATTTATCCTTTAAAAGACTTAGGTTTTTAGGCATCGTACAAGGGAATAAAGATAAACACCTTTAAATATACCTATTTTTTATGAAATTTTTTACTTTTTCACTCATCCAATTTACAGAAAAAAACACACAATCCAATAAATTAGATAATTTAGTTTGATGAATATATTTATGATAAGGCAAAAAAATCTGTTTTAAGCCGATTTTAAATAAACTGAGAATATTGTTCCCTCATTAACTTTGCTTTTAACCTCTACACGACCTCCTAAAGATTCAATATGGTTTTTTGTTAAAAAAAGACCTATACCTATAGCATCTTTATTTCTGTGAAATGTCTTATACATTTGAAAAAGTCTATCGCCATATTTCTCCAAATCAATTCCCAACCCATTATCTTCTATATGGAATACAACATAATCGTTTTTAATTTCACTGCTTAGCTTAATAACGGCATCTCTGTCATTAGATCTGTATTTCATGGCATTGGTTAAAAAATTTAAAATAATACTATCTAAAAAAGCCGGAATTGCACTAACTTGATGGAAAACATCCACCTGATTTTCTATTGTACAATTTGTGTTTTTCGCTAAAGCACTTACATTGTAAATAGCACTGGTAACATACTCACACAAATTAAGAGACACAACTTTGCCCTCTTCAACCGATTTTATCTTAGCTACTTCTGTAAGATGAGAAACGGTTTCATTTAAATTAGTTATTGATTCTTTTAAAAGCTCAAAATTTTCATCTTTCACCAAGGAATGGGACTCCTCTTCCAAGAACTCAAACAATGTCAATAAATTTGAAGCGTGGGTTCGTAAATTATGGGTTATTATATCGGCAAAACTTGACAGCCTATTATTTTGTTCTTTAGTAACATTAAGCAAAATTTCCAATTGTACCCTATCGCCCTTTTGTTTTGAAATATCAAGAATTTGTGATATAAAATAAAGAGGACCACCTTGCGAGTCTCTTACCAATGATACAGATAATAATGCCCAAACAATACTGCCATTTTTATGAAAATACCGCTTTTCAATCTGATAATTGTCTATTTTACCTAAAATTAGCAACCTCATATTATCCAAATCAATATCCAAGTCATCTTTATGTGTAATATCTTGAAATGAAATTTTATAAAGTTCCTCTTCGGAATAGCCTAAATGCTTAACAACACTATCATTAACTTTTATCCATTCTCCTTTAATTCCTACAATGGCAATACCTCCACAAGTATAATTAAAAATATTTTCAAACAGTTTGTCTTTATGTAAGTTTAGATTTTCTGGCATATATTAAAAGTATTCTATGTTCTCGTTTTAAATGTAGTATTTATTTTTCAAAAAACCACTTTATTTATAAGATAAATATTACCTTAAAAAAGAATTACCACTTGTTGTTATTGAAATTAATTTATTCACTATATTTGCCGCTCGAAAGAAAGGCTTTCGTGTACATAAAAATTATTTACAACAATATTAGCATGTATTTAGATCAAAAAGAAAAAGAAACCATCTTTACAAAACATGGTAAAGATGCGAAAGACACAGGTTCTGCTGAAGGGCAAATTGCTTTATTCACTTACAGAATTAACCATTTAACTGAACACTTAAAAAATAATCGTAAAGATTATAACACAGAGCGTTCGTTAGTAAAATTAGTAGGAAAGCGTCGTGCTTTGCTAGATTACTTAACTAAGAAAGATATCTTAAGATATCGTGCTATAGTAAAAGAATTAGGATTAAGAAAATAAAAAAAAAGAGGCTTTTTAGCCTCTTTTTTGTTTTTGCGTTAGGGATTGAAGCGGCATCCTTTTTAAAACGCCATTGCGAGGACAGAGGACGTGGCAATGACGTTTTAAAAAGATATAGCGCAAAGCCCGACTTTTTGCTCATACCTACAAGGTTTTAAAACCTTGTAGGTATGAGCAAAAAGTAACGCCCAAATAAATGTTACAGTGTCATTACGAGGAAAGTAACAACGTGGTAATCTTTCCAAAAGAAACAGATTGCCACAGCAAATTAAAAAATTTGCTTCGCAATGACGTAAAATAGAAGAAGCTTATTATAGTTTTTCATTGGTCACACAACAACTACACACAACAACACAACGACCATTGTTTAATTAGAATTAAAAAAAATTTATGATTCCAAAAGTTTTTAGAGAGGTCATAGACCTTGGTGATGGTAGAGAAATCTCCATTGAAACCGGAAAATTAGCAAAACAGGCACACGGTTCTGTTGTTGTGCAATCTGGAAAATGTATGCTTTTGTGTACTATTGTTTCCAACTACAAACAAAGTGATGTAGACTTTTTACCGTTAACGGTAGATTACCGCGAAAAATTTGCAGCGTCTGGACGTTACCCAGGCGGTTTCTTTAAAAGAGAAGCAAGACCAAGTGACGGCGAAGTATTAACCATGCGTTTGGTAGACCGCGTGTTACGTCCGTTATTCCCAAAAGATTACCACGCTGAAACACAAGTAATGATTCAGTTAATGTCTCATGATGAAGATGTGATGCCAGAAGCTATGGCTGGATTAGCAGCTTCGGCAGCGATTCAATTAAGTGATGTTCCTTTTGAAACGCCTATTTCTGAAGCTAGAGTAGGCCGTATTAATGGTGAATTCATCATCAATCCTACAAGAGCACAACTATTAGAATCTGACATCGACATGATGATTGGAGCTTCTGCCGATTCTGTGATGATGGTGGAAGGTGAAATGAATG
Organism: Mariniflexile soesokkakense; assembly: GCF_039650365.1. Lineage (NCBI taxonomy): Bacteria > Pseudomonadati > Bacteroidota > Flavobacteriia > Flavobacteriales > Flavobacteriaceae > Mariniflexile > Mariniflexile soesokkakense. The sequence continues at coordinate 847,569 of NZ_JAZHYP010000001.1, forward strand.
AGATTTCTGAAGAGGAAATGGTAGAAGCTATTAAGTTTGCGCACGATGCTATTAAAGTACAGTGTGCTGCTCAAATTAAATTAGCGGAGGCTTTTGGCAAAAAAGAAACTCGTGAGTATGAAGCAGAACGTGAAGACGAAGCATTAGCTAAAAAAGTTAGTGATTTAGTTTACGATAAAGTGTATGCCGTAGCAAGAGCTGCATCGGCAAAACACGAACGCAGTGCTGCTTTTGATGCGATTAAAGAAGAAGTAAAAGCAACATTTTCTGAAGAAGAGTTAGAAGATTTTGGAGACTTAGTTTCTAAATATTTCTATAAAGCTGAGAAAAAAGCGGTTAGAGATTTAACCTTAAATGAAGGTTTGCGTTTAGATGGACGTAAAACCGATGAGATTAGACCTATTTGGTGTGAGGTAGATTATTTACCATCTACACACGGTTCTTCCATCTTTACGCGTGGGGAAACTCAAGCATTAGCTACCGTTACTTTAGGAACTTCTAGAGAAGCAAACCAAATAGACATGCCATCTTTTGAAGGTGAAGAGCGTTTCTATTTACATTATAACTTCCCTCCTTTTTCAACTGGTGAAGCGCGCCCATTAAGAGGCACGTCGCGTCGTGAGGTAGGACACGGAAATTTAGCACAACGTGCATTAAAAGGTATGGTACCTGCAGATTGCCCGTATACGGTAAGAGTCGTGTCGGAAGTATTAGAATCAAACGGTTCATCTTCTATGGCAACGGTTTGTGCTGGCACTATGGCATTGATGGATGCTGGTGTTCAAATTAAAAAACCAGTTTCCGGTATTGCCATGGGATTAATATCGGATGCTGAAACAGGAAAATACGCTGTGTTATCTGATATTTTAGGTGATGAAGACCACTTAGGTGATATGGACTTTAAAGTAACCGGTACTGCCGATGGTATTACCGCTTGCCAAATGGACATAAAAGTAAAAGGGCTTTCTTATGAAATTTTAGTAAATGCATTAAAACAAGCACAAGCTGGACGTTTACATATTTTAGGCAAACTAACTGAAACTATTGCGCAACCAAATGCTGATGTGAAAGCACATGCACCTAAAATGATAACAAGAGTCATTCCTAATGCTTTCATTGGTGCGTTGATTGGTCCTGGCGGTAAAGTGATTCAAGAATTACAAAAAGCGACTAAAACAACTATTGTTATTAACGAAGACCCAATTACCGAAGAAGGTATTGTTGAAATTTTAGGAACAAACCAAGACGGTATTGATGCTGTATTGGCTAAAATTGACTCGTTAATGTTTAAGCCAGAAGTTGGCGGTACCTACGAAGTGAAAGTAATTAAAATGTTAGATTTTGGTGCGGTTGTAGAATATACTGAAGCTCCTGGAAACGAAGTTTTATTACATGTAAGCGAACTGGCTTGGGAACGTACTGAAAACGTAACCGATGTGGTTAATATGGGCGATGTTTTTAACGTGAAGTATTTTGGCTTAGACCCAAAAACACGTAAAGAAAAAGTATCTCGTAAAGCGTTATTAGATAAACCAGAAGGTTATGTTGCTAGACCACCAAGAGACAATAACGATCGTGGTGGACGTGACAACAGAGGTAGGGATAATCGTGGACGTGATAATCGTCGTGACGACAGAAAACCAAGAGAAGACAGAAAAGAAAATTAATTTTTTTAAGAGTCCATAATTTTATTAAAGCCTGTTTCAAAATTAGAAACAGGCTTTTTTCATATATTATAATTAATACTTTTTTTACAAAGCCAATAATTTTTTTATTAGATTAGCAATTAAATATTCTATTTATGGTTACCATAACTCTTACCCCGTTGTTTCATAAAAACAACCAATTCATAGCCATATATTTTAAATTTGATCTAGCCATTAAAGACTACATCAAGACTATTGAAGGTGTAAAGTGGAGCAAAACACATAAAACATTTTATATAGAGAACAGTGCTATAAGCAAGCATAAACTTTTCCAAGCATTAAGGCTTAAAAATTGGTATATAGATTATAGTGCGCTATCATCTGTAAAAGCAAAAACACCAAAAGTTGAAGCAAAATTTCCAGCCATTAAACTTCCTTCGTTACAAGAATTGGAACAGAACAATTTAGAAAAGTTTAAAAAATGGATGCAGCAAAAGCGATTAAGCAGCAATACGGTAAACACCTATTTTGAAGTAACGTCATTTTTTTTGAGGTACGCACAACTTAAACAACAGCCTATAACCGCAAGATTGGTTGAACAGTTTAATTATGATTTTATAGTAAAACCCAATAAATCTATTTCTTACCAAAACCAATGCATTAACGGCATTAAAAAATATCTGGACTACATAAACACCCCGCTTTCAAATTTTAACATTGAACGCCCAAAAAAGCCAAAAAAACTACCCGAAGTTTTAAGCAGTGACGATGTAAAAAATATTTTAGAAAACATTATAAATTTAAAGCACAAAACACTGCTTTCGCTTATTTACTCGGCAGGTTTACGTATTGGTGAAGCATTACAAATACGTATAGCAGACATTGACAGTAAGCGTATGGTAATACATATAAAAGCTGCAAAAGGCAAAAAAGACAGATACACGCTACTATCGGTAAATTTTCTAGAATTATTGCGTGCATATTACAAAACCTATAAGCCAAAAGATTATTTATTTGAGGGGCAAGATGGCGCTTTATACAGCACATCGAGCGCACAGATTATATTAAAAAAAGCTGCAAAAAAGGCGAACATAAACAAACCAATTACCTTACATACTTTACGCCATAGTTTTGCTACGCATTTGCTTGAAAACGGCACAGATATTAGATACATACAAACCTTATTAGGGCACAGTAGCCCTAAAACCACAATGATTTACACGCATGTAAGCGAAACTAGCATTAGAAATATAAAAAATCCTTTTGATAATTTATAAATAAATACTACATTTCAATGGTGTATGAAAATATCCACATTTACCAAGCAAATAAACTGAATTAAAACGAATGAAACTTCCGCATAGCCATCTAAAATAGAACAAAATGCAGAACAAATATGGGTATATAAATAAGTTACCTACAATATTGAAAAAACTACTTCAAATATTAATTCTGACTTTAATCACAGCCTGTGGTACTACTAAAAATACGACTGACCTAATTGCGGACGAAAAGTTTGAATTATGCTCTGAAATCATATATAATCGACTCGTAACGGAAGTTGGACCGATTGAGGGAAAACTGATTTACAAACAGAATATTCATAGTTTATTAGAAAATTCACTACTTCAAGAAAAATATCTGAATGAAATAAGCAAAAGCGGATATTCGGAATTATTAAAAAAAGCAAATCGGAAAGAAATAAAACCTGAATTTTTTGAGAAATTTAAATCGGATTTAGGGTTTGACCCTTATTTGTTATTTCCGATTAATTCTCATTTATCCTGTTATGGTTATTTATTTGAACAATTAAAAATTTTAGATAAATCAAGCTGGCAATTTGAATTTGGATTAGCATACAACAAATTTGAGGCTTACGGAAGTTTAGAAACTGAAAGTGAATATTTAATTGACGCGCTGAATAAAATTCCAGAAGATAAATTTGAATTGATAATGTATCGGAAAATATTCTTGGATTTAATATACACGAATCTGAATTAAAAATACTGTAGGTAACACCGTATATAAAAAATTGCTATTTTTAGCTAAATCAAAAGGTCGTTGCACGTTTGGTACGTCTGATTTTCCTTCGGAAAATCCTCGCACACAAACACGCAACTTTCCATATACATAAACGTTACCTACAATTTAAAAAATGAACAATCTTGAGCCAACTTGGAAATTATCAAAAAAACTGATTTTAGAAAATTTTGCATTTCTTCAATCTGAATTTGACTTTCCAAAGTTTGAGGAAAAATTGATTAAAGACGAATATTATATCATGACTAGAAAAAACGACATTGAATTTAATTGTCTGATTTTTCAATATTCATTCAACTCTCCTTTTATTGCAATAACTAATCACTCTGAACCGATTGAATTTACTGCTGATATTACTCCTACGAATTATTATCGGATTGACAGATTGGACGAAAGCAACGAACTGAAAAACATTGCGGAAAAAGGACGAAATTATATTAAAATGTACGTAGAAAAATGTTCTGAATTATTAAAATCCAAACCAAATATATTAAACGGAATCACAACTGATTTCAAAAATAAATAAAAAAAAACTGTAGGTAACAAAGAACTGAGCTAAAAAACAAATCTTTTTAAGCCATTTTTGAAACAAAATT
>NZ_JAZHYP010000020.1:0-2199 GCF_039650365.1 Mariniflexile soesokkakense
CCTCTCTTTTGTTCTTTCTGATTTAATTCAAATTTAACTAAAAGACAAACTTAAGCCGTGTATAATTAATTGCTAGGTTCTTCTCTACTTGCGAATATTCCTGCGGAATATTCACGGGTTCGTAAAAGTTTGCTAACTTAGTTGCTAAACCACGCAACTAACCATACACAAAACCGTTGCCATTCATTGCGGAACGCACTCAAACTCAAAAAAATAAATATTGAAAACTGATAAGAAATCGGAAATAACAACTTTGCTAAGCGGAATTGGATTGAATATTTTTGCGATATTTATCGGAATCATAATTGCATTATTTGTTGCTTCTAATACTTCTTCAAATATGCCTGCAAGTTCAAATCACGGAGCAATTTTTCCGTTTTTCAATGCTATTTTGTTCGGAATTATAACTTTAATTGCCTTTTTTAGTTTTAAAAATATTTTTAAAAATTACAGTTGGATAATCACTCTAATCGGAATTTTGATAATGATTTTCGCATCGACAAAAGTATAAACTGGAATTGAAAACATCTGACTGACCAAAGCAGTACGCAACTGTTACGGCGGACTGATTAGCGAAACGCAAAAAAATTTGACGACTGACCAAAAACTGTAAGAAAAAAAACAACGAAATGGCAACACCGTATATAAAAAATTGCTAGTTTAGTGCTTAACCAATGTGAGTTGCTTTGTTTGCTTGCATCCGATTTTCCTTCGGAAAATCCTCGCACACAAACACGCAACTTTCCATATACATCAACGTTAGCATACATTAAAATGAGCAACTTAACCTTAGAATTTGGAGAGCCAATAGAACCTACTGTTTGCAAATGTTGCAATAATATTTCTCACACAGTTACTGGTTTCGTTTATGATGGTAAAATAGCCCATGGCGTCTATTTTGCTGGCTGGACATTAGGACATACTCCTACTGAAATTAAATTAACCATTTGTATAGGAGAATGGGGAGATAGTTCTAGTGCAAAAAAACGTGATTCAATAAACCTGAGAATAAGAGGAAAAGATGAAGGATTTGGAATGATGATTACAAATTCAACTGAATCTCCATGGTTTGGAAATTCTATTTTAGGACATTTCATGAACCGAGAAGAAGCAATGAATTCAAAATACAAATCTGAGTTTTTAAGGATTGCTGAAAAAATAATTTCAACTGTTCCAGAATTAAAAAAATATTTGAATTAAAACCTATTGTAATTATCACACTTTAAAAAGCGCTAACTGACCAAAGCAAAACGCAATCAGTACGTGCGACGGACAAATAAAACGGACGGATAAACTGACTTTTGTAATGCGCAAAAAACAAATAACGTATGCTAACATTGTATAAAAATAATGCGTAAGTTTATTCCTAAATCAAAAGTTAGTGCTTGTTTGCTTGCATCTGATTTTCCTTCGGAAAATCCTCGCACTCAAACTACGCACTATTCTTATACGTAACCGTTGTGTGTAATTTGAGAAAACCGAACTGAAATTTGAAATTGATGAAAAATTTAGATTTAATTCTTTTACTTTTAATTGCGTTAAGTTGTAATAATAAAAAGGAGAAAATTAATTTCTCGGAAACCCAAGAACAAATTGAACTTGAAACTGACATTAAAAAAAATCAATTAATAGTTTCGGATTCTACTTCAATTGCAAATGTTGCATTGAGTTTTATTAATGGATACACAGAAAACTGTAACCAAATGAATGACCGAATTGAAATTGTAGAATGGGTAAATTCTAACCACAATGCAAGTCAAAAATTCAAAAGTGAGTTAAAAAGAATAACGGAAGAAGCAGATAAAGCAGACCCAGAATTAGGACTAGGCTTTAACCCTATCTTCAATGCCCAAGACTACCCTGACAAAGGATTCAAATTAGTGGATTTTGACACTATTTCAGGAATCGTTAATGTTAAAGATAAAATTTTAGATAACGGATTCCGAATGAAAATAAAACTAATTAAAGAAAAAGACAAATGGCTTGTAAATGGAATGGGAATTATAAATATGCCAGAAATAGAGTGGATTGAAAAATAAAAACTACACACAACACAGTATATAAAAAATTGCTGTTTTGTGCTTAACCAATGTGAGTTGCTTTGTTTGCTTGCTTCTGATTTTCCTTCGGAAAATCCTCGCACACAAACACGCAACTTTCCAAGAACTGTGTTAAAAACCAATAAAAAAGCAGTTTATT
>NZ_JAZHYP010000021.1:0-1320 GCF_039650365.1 Mariniflexile soesokkakense
CAAACACGCAACTTTCCAAGAACTGTGTTAAAAACCAATAAAAAAGCAGTTTATTTTTAAACAATATTCTTCTTTTACATTTCCACTATTAGTTAGAAATATATTCTGATTAAAATAACATCTAGCACTCTTTACTTTACCAATACACTTCTATAATTCTCATCATACCATAAATGAGATTTAGCAATCGCAAAGGCTTGTTTTAATAGCTTATTGCAAACAGCCACCAAAGCTAATTTCTTACTCTTTCCTTTTGCTACGATTCTATTGTAGAGTTCTCGACACGCTTTATTATGTTTGCTTGCCGAAAAACTACAGATAAACAAAATTTTTCTTAACCGCCTATTTCCCATTTTACTTATTCTAGGTCTTGATCTTATACTACTTCCAGACTCTCTTATAATAGGTGTTAGACCAGCAAAAGAGCAGAGTTCTGATGCCGTATTAAAACGTTCAAACCCATCAGTCAAGACAATTAAAAGAGCGCTGGCTTTAGCTCCTAAACCAGGGATACTTTTAATGCGACTATGCAAGTCCCGATACTCTTGTTTTACCAATTTTAAAACGGTTATCTCTAGAGTTTCTATTTCTTTTTGATAAAAGTTTAAGCTCCTATTTATGGACCGTATTACTCTAGGAACAGGACTGCCTTGGGCTTCTTCAGAGTGCAATTTGTTTTTAAGAACTATGATCTCTTTGGTATATAAATTACTTAAACTTAAGAGATGAGAACATTCTATTTGACTCTTAGTCTGACCTGTCCATAAGCTAGGACTATTCATAATTGCATATTCATAAATCATTTTAGAATCACTCTTGTCTGTCTTTATTTTTGATAGCTTCATTTGGATGAACCGTTTTACAGACAAAGGATTTTCAACACTAACTTTAATGTTATGTTCTATTAGGTAATAAGCCAATCGTAAATGATAGACACCTGTAGATTCCATTACACAATGGGAATTACAATCCATGAGTTTGATGAATTTCTTAAAGCCTGTAAGCTCATTACCAAACTGATGAAACAAACCGTCACTACCCATTACATCAAAAACATCTTTACTAATGTCAATTCCAAAATAATTCGTATTTTCATTCATATTTAATATGTTATGAAGGAACGTATCTACCGTGTTTTCTACAACTTAAAAACGAGATCCTTAGTCTCTTAGAACTGTACGAAATAATAGTAGAAAAGAGAGGGGATTTTCAAGAAAAACGAGATGGAATCTCAATACACATAATAACCTTAATCCTCTCTTTTTGTTCTTTCTGTTTATATAATTAAATTTAAAACTTTATTAATAAAGCTAACTTAAG
>NZ_JAZHYP010000022.1:0-1207 GCF_039650365.1 Mariniflexile soesokkakense
AACAAAGAACTGAGCTAAAAAACAAATCTTTTTAAGCCATTTTTGAAACAAAATTCTCATTATATGGCATTCCTGATTTAGCAATTGCAAAAGCCTGTTTTAACAGTTTATTGCACACCGCCAACAAAGCCAGCTTTTTACTTTTCCCTTGTGCCACAATACGCTCAAACAACTCTCTACAGGCTTTGTTGTATTGACAAGCTGTAAAACTGCTCAAAAACAATTGATTCCTTAATTTCTTGTTCCCTATTTTGCTTATTCTACTTCGTCCTCTTACACTGCTGCCCGATTGCCTTATAGTGGGTGTAATACCTGCATAGCAGCATAGTTGTTTCGAGTTTTCAAACTTTGAAAAGCCATCAGTGAATACAACCAATAATATAGCCGCTTTTTCTCCTATGCCTGGAATGGTTTTTAAAAGCCTTAATTGTTCCTGTTGTTCTTCTTTTACCAAGGCTATCAATCTGGCTTCCAGAAGTGCCAGCTCTTTGTTTAAATGCTTTACTGTTCTGCTTAATGAACGATACACTGCTTTTGAAGGTATCCCTAAAACCTGTTCCCCATCTAATTTATTCTTCATGGCGGTACGGTGCTTTATATAAGTATCCATCAAGCGAAGTAACTGCAAACATTCCGCTTGACTTTTGTCTTTTGCCGTATAAAGCGGTACTTCATTGTTACGTGCATATTCACAGATAGATTTGGCATCACTTTTATCGGTTTTTACCTTCGACAATTTCATTTGGATAAAGCGCTTTACTGATAAAGGGTTTACTACCGAAACAGCATAGCCTTTATCATATAAATATTGGGCCAGACAATAATGGTAGTAGCCTGTAGCTTCCATAACCACCAAACTTTCCTTTGATAGTTTTTTAATGAATTGCTTAAATCCCTTTTCATTGTTTGTAAACTGATGGTGGCCATTCTCTAAACTAAAAACATCAAATACATCTTTGCTGATGTCTATTCCAAAAAATTCTGTATTTTTATTCATAAGAACTGTATTTATGAAAGGACATTCTACTTTGCTTTCAACAACTTGAAATCGAGATCTAGGTCTCACAGAACTGAACGAAATTAAAGTAGAAAAGAGAGGGGATTATCAATGTTGCCGAAGTCTGAAGCTTCACCGTGTATACTAACCTTAATCCTCTCTTTTGTTCTTTCTGATTTAATTCAAATTTAACTAAAAGACAAACTTAAG
>NZ_JAZHYP010000023.1:0-996 GCF_039650365.1 Mariniflexile soesokkakense
TTGTTGCTATTTGTGTGGTATTAGTTCCCGCTGTTGCCGTTGGCGCCAATGGTGTCCCCGCTAATGTTGGCGAAGTGTTCATAACAAACGTAGAACCTGTTCCTGTTTGAGATGCTACCGAAGTTGCATTTCCAACACTTGTTATTGGACCTGTTAAATTAGCATTCGTTGAATTTGCCGCTGCCACAAAAGCAGTTGTTGCTATTTGTGTGGTATTAGTTCCCGCTGTTGCAGTTGGTGCCAATGGTGTCCCCGTTAATGTTGGGTTATTAGACATTACCACATTGCCTGTCCCTGTTATTGGGTTTGAAACCAATCCTTTACTTGAATCAGTAAACACAGGTAGGGAAGCTGTTAATGTTGATAGTATTGGTTGAGAAGCTAAAGTTGCTACCCCAGTTAAAGTTGAAGTGCCATTCACACTTAAAGATGTCAATGTACCTACAGTAGTAATTGATGGTTGTGAAGCAGTTAAAATATTACCCAGTAAATTAGTTGCAGAAACTGTTGTAGCTGATATAGTACTTGCTGTTACTGTTCCTGAAAAGGTGGGTGCATTAGCTCTTACAACATCTCCAGTACCTGTGGTAGAAATTTCTTCCACTGTCCCAGTACCTGCTGTCACTCTCCCTAAAACTTTTCCACTAGCAACATCTTGAATCTTTCCGTAAGTTACATTTGAATTTAATATTTTGGCTGTAGTTACTTTATCTGCTCCAATAGTAGTAACACCTGCATTGTTTATGGTTACATCACCTGTAAGGGTTACTTCGGCTGCTAAATTACTTGAATTTCCTAAGTATATATTTCCGTCACCAAGTGTGTTTATTGAGTTAATAGCATCGGCATTAGCTTTTGCTTGGGCATCCAAAGCATTATCCGCATCCTGTAATGACGTGGATCCTGAAATGTAATTGGCACTTGTATTCGCTGTGTAGGTACCATCGGCATTCAATCCCGCTCCGGTCTGGGTCGCGTCCAATTCTGTTTGGAGCG
>NZ_JAZHYP010000024.1:0-801 GCF_039650365.1 Mariniflexile soesokkakense
CCTGTGTAACATGAAAAAACAAAACAGTCCTTGACCCTTTCCAAGCGTTCATTTTTATAATGTGTGCCTTCCAATAGTTCCAGTTCCCTTTCGGTTAAGTAAGCCCTATCATATTTATCGAACTTCAACTGGAACTGGTTAAATGGGTTCTTTGGCATCCATTCCAATTTTACTGCTAGGTTTATCATTTTCTTGAAACGCTCCAAGTGCTTCATGACACCATTATTGCTTAGCATGAGTTTCTTTTTGGAGTTTTTATAGTTTCTCAGATACTGTTCAAAATCACAGATAAAACGGTAGTTCAATTGTTTTAAATAGATATCGTTTGTTTTTAGTTTTTGGCTTAGGAATTTATCCAAGTACTTTTCCGTGGTAGCATAGTTTTTCATGGTACCGTGTTTCAAAACACTGACCATATTGGTATTGTGATAGACTATTAATTCATTTAAGCTTTTATGGTTATCATCCTCTCCCAAGTATCTTGACTTAATGGCATTGGCTGTAATGATCTTGGATTCTTCCAACAACTGTTTATGGCAATCTAATAATTGGCTGTAAACCTGGTCTAAATAAGCGTTCAGCACCCTTATTTTATAAGTGCTTCCACGCCCCCTGTTTTTCGAACTGTCCCATTCTTTAATGAAAACGGTTCTTTTAAGACTGATTTCTGAACGTTGTCCAGTGACTGTAATGCGAACGTAAATGGATAACTCGTTCGCATTGCTTCTTGATTTTCTTGTGAAGAAAATAATTGAAAAGGTACTGTTTGTCTGCATTTTTAACGGCTTTGGTTTGACATTT
>NZ_JAZHYP010000025.1:0-729 GCF_039650365.1 Mariniflexile soesokkakense
GTTCTTTCTGTTTATATAATTAAATTTAAAACTTTATTAATAAAGCTAACTTAAGATATACATAAACGTTAGCCACAATATGACGAAAACCCAAATCAGAGATATAATTACAAAGATTCATTTCTACCTTTTAGGTTTTGCTTTATTGAATTTCACTCTGAAAAACACGATTGAAATAAGTCTGAATTATAGATTAACGTATTTTATAACATTGTTGATTTATGCGAGCGGAATTATTCTCTTTTTCTGGAATTTCAAGCCATTTAAAAAAACAGTAATTTATTATAGTTTTTATTTTATCACGCCACTTTTGACTTTAATTTTTTGGTTGTTTGGCGGAATATTTTTTGCTCTTTTGACATCAACAGTTCTCTACCCAATATATCCGAATAAAATTAAAGCGGAAAACGAGAAAATTGTAGTTTATACAAAATATCAAGGATTTATGGGAGCTTGTTGTCCTTACGAAGTGACTGAAAAAAAATACTGGTTGTTGGAAAAGAAAAAAACGGAAATAAATCTTCACGAAGTAATTGATTATAAAAATGCTTCGATTAAATCAACAAACGGAAAGTCGGAATTGAAAATAAAGTATAATAAATACGATTACGGAACAGAACGAAATATAGAAACGGATACAATAATTGAAATAAATACAGAATAAATACTGTGGCTAACAAAGAACTGAGCTAAAAAACAAATCTTTTTAAGCCATTTTTGAAACAAAAT
>NZ_JAZHYP010000026.1:0-685 GCF_039650365.1 Mariniflexile soesokkakense
AATAAACTGCTTTTTTATTGGTTTTTAACACAGTTCTTGGAAAGTTGCGTGTTTGCGTGCGAGGAATTTCCGAAGGAAATTCAGACGTAGCAAACCTGCAACGACCTTTGTTTTAGTACAACACCAGCAATTTTTTATATACTTTGTTGTACGCAGTTTTTAATTTTTTAATAGATAACAATTATCTTTTAATTGAATATTCTTTCCATCGTAATAGTCAATTTCAGTTTTCAAATTCTCTATGAATTTAAGTTCGTCAATTGGGCATATTTTCATAAAATTACTTTTAATCTCAAGTTCTCCAGATTTATCATAAATGGAAATTGTCGCATTATTTTTATGATTATGCATCCAATCCACGTTAAACCAGTTTCCTTTACCATTTTTTTCAATCCAGAAAGCAGTTTTAGGAATTCTGTCAGTCCCTTTTAATTTGATTACAGGTTTTTCGGTTGAGTAATTCTTTTTGTCAAATTCCGTAATCCCATTTTTTTTAATCACAAAAATGAAAAGTCCGACGAGTAAAATCAGAATTACACTAGTGGAAATTAAAATCCGAAGTATTAATTTTTTCGTGTTATTCATTCAGATTTCGGTTTTTCTCAAATTGCGTACAACGTTTATGTATAAGGAAAGTTGCGTGTTTGTGTGCGAGGATTTTCCGAAGGAAAATCAGAAGCTAGCA
>NZ_JAZHYP010000027.1:0-645 GCF_039650365.1 Mariniflexile soesokkakense
TTACCTTTAATTGCCAATGATAGACACTAAGATTTTAATAAAAAAAGGAATAAGACTGCCTATATTCTGTTTGCTCTTTTTTGTTTTTTTTGGCTGCTCACCTAAGCTAAATATATCCGAATTACAAAATAGAATAAATACTCATTATACTGCTACTAATGAGAACAATGTAGAATACTTCTATAAAAACATTCCGACTAAATATATCAAAGAATACGGAGAAGAAGGTTTAAGAAAAAAACTGCATAAAATGTATGTAGAGAATAAAAACGAAGCTTTTTATGATGAAATTGGTCAATTAGCTGTAATGGAAAGACATAAATGTAACTCAACTTACTATTATAAAACAAAATATACTGTTGATAAAGTTGAACATACTCCATATTTAGATTCTATTGCATTAAAACGTAATCAAAAAGAGTACGGTATTGAACATGTCAATTTTAATCCAAATTCAAAAATTCTACAAGTCCGACAGAAAAAAGAAAGCATCTTGTTATTTGACAAAAAAAGTAAAGAATGGATATTTTTAGATTATGATTCTGACATGAAACACTTGAACAAATATTTTGGAAATGATTTTTCAGATTGTTTAAAGACTAATAATTCCAATTATATTAACTATTAGCTGATTTAAAATAAAAA